>CAYTYP010000019.1:38449-68839 GCA_964441405.1 uncultured Acidobacteriota bacterium | reverse complement strand
TTAATTCGTCATTCGTCATTCGTAACTCGTCATTCATGTAGAAACTCTTCGCCGAATTACGAATGACGAATTGAAACAAACTCCTCGAATCAGGTTGCTCCGTTAAGCATAAGGTATGTTTTAATTCGTCATTCGTCATTCGTAACTCGTCATTCATGTAGAAACTCTTCGCCGACTTTCCAGACGTCCCCTGCTCCGAGAGTGATTAATAAATCGCCACCCCTAAGTTTGTTTTTCAAAATTGTTCTGACTGCTGAAAAATCGGACGCGTAGATGACATTGCGGTGCCCGTATTTTTTGATCAGTTCGACCAGCCGCTCTGCCGATGTTCCGGGGATGGGCGCTTCGCCTGCCGCATAAATGGGCAAAACCAAGAGAACATCGGCGTTGTTAAATGCTCGCGCAAAGTCTTCTTCCAGAGCCTTTGTCCTCGTATGCCGGTGCGGCTGAAACACCGTTACGATTCGACGGTCTGAGGCATTGCGGGCCGCGCTTAAAGTTGCTGCGATTTCGGTCGGGTGATGGCCATAATCGTCCACGACCAGGACGTCGTCCTTTGATCCCTTTATCTGAAACCTGCGATCGGCGTTTTGAAAAGAAGCCAGGGCGGAGGCGATTTTTTCAAACGGAATTTCCAATTCCAATCCAGTGGCTATTGCGGCAAGAGAGTTCAAGACTCCATGCTTTCCGGGAATGCGTAGGTTTACAGTTCCGAGCGGATTGCCTTTATGCCGCACCTGAAATGAAGCGCCGAATCCATGAAATTCTATATGCGAGCCGATGAGATCGGCTTGATTGCTGGTTCCGTAAGTCACAATCCGACGCTCGATTTGAGGAATGATCGCCTGAACGTTTGGGTCATCGAGGCACAGGATTGCCGCTCCGTAGAACGGGACTTTGTTTGCAAAGGCTGCGAACGCCGTCTGAATTTCGTTTAAGCCCGCATAGTGATCCAAATGCTCTCTATCGATATTGGTGACCACCGCGATCGCAGGGCTGAGTTTCAGAAATGATCCGTCGCTCTCATCCGCTTCGGCGACCAGGAAATCACCTTTGCCGAGCTTCGCGTTGCTTCCAAAGGCGTTCAATCTGCCGCCAATGACAGCTGTGGGATCAAATCCCCCATGGACAAGGACGGTCGCGATTATGGAAGTGGTGGTTGTTTTGCCGTGGGAACCCGCCACCGCAATCCCGTATTTCAAACGCATGAGCTCTGCGAGCATCTCCGCTCTTGGAATGACGGGAATTTGCAGCCTTTTGGCTTCGATTACTTCGGCATTGTCGGAATGCACCGCTGAAGAGATGATGACAACATCGGAGCCTTGGACATTCGCCGCGGAATGTCCAACGTTGATTTTCCCTCCGAGCGCCGCCAACCGTTCGGTGACAGGGCTCAATCGCATGTCCGATCCTGAAACCTGGTATCCCAGGTTAAGCAGGAGTTCGGCAATGCCGCTCATCCCGATGCCCCCGATCCCTACAAAATGCAGCTTCTGGATTTTTCTGAACATAGCTATTCCGCAGCCTCAGCCAGCCTGTGATTGGATAGGTTCAACAAAACTCCTGTTGCAAGCAGGTTGAGTAAAAGAGAACTCCCTCCCTGGCTTATGAAGGGGAGGGCGATTCCTTTGGTCGGCATCATGGCAAGCACCATCGAGATATTGATGAACGCCTGCAGCACGACCATGAGCGTGATGCCAAGTCCGAGATAAAAGCCGAAGCGATCAGGAGACCTCAGGACTATTCCTATGCCGCGATAGAAAAAGAACAAAAATGCGAGAGCCACCAGGCAAGTTCCCCACAAGCCGAGCTCTTCACCGATCACGGCAAAAATAAAATCGCTGCTCGCTTCCGGAAGAAAAAACAGCTTTTGTTTGCTGGCTCCAAGCCCCAGTCCTCCAAGGCCGCCGCTTCCTACTGCCGTAAGCGATTGCGATATCTGCCAGCCCGAACCCAGCGGGTCCTGAAACGGATTCAAAAACGCTTTAATGCGTTCCCACCGGAAAGGCACATTGACAACAAAAAAGTAAAATGCCGGAATCGCCAGCAAGGCTATGCCTGCAAAATAATGCCATGTCAGGCCGGCAATAAACAGCAGGATGGCCGTAATCATACAGATGCAGAGAGCCTGTCCCAAATCCGGTTCGATTGCAATCAGGCCGGCAAATAATCCGATAGTCAATCCGAATGGGAGCAGCCTTTGGACCGGGCGGTTGATTTCGTTCTCGTATTTATGGAGAAAGGCTGCGATGAACACCAGAACAATTAATTTAGCGACCTCGGAAGGCTGGAAAGAAATAAAAGAATAGCGCAGCCATCGGTGCGCTCCATTTAACTTCGGCTGTGTCAGCACGAAAGCAAGAACCACAGCGCAAACGCAAAGCATCAGGGCGATTACTTTTGGCCTTTGCAGGACATGATAGTCTACGTTCATCAGGAAAATCATGGATATGAAACCGATAAGGGCATACACCAATTGACGTAAAAAGAAATAAGAAGACATGCCGTGCTGCGTCGAGGCTACGACGGAAGAAGCGCTATAGACCATTACCAGCCCGAAGATTGTAAGAATCCCGGCGGTAAAAAAAAGGAGTTTGTCGCTGCTTGTTTTATACGCCATAAAAAAGTTCTCAGCTCCCAGTTCAGAGTTCACCGTTCCCAGTTGGAACGGTGAACTCTGAACTGGGAGCTCTATAAGGCGCGAACCGCTTCCTTAAAGGTGCGTCCGCGATGTTCATAATTGTCAAACATGTCAAAACTCGCACAAGCCGGCGCAAGCAATACGATATCTCCAGGCTTCGCGAGTCGCGAACAGATCAAAACCGCTTCCTGCATCGTTCGGGCGTTGCTCGTTTCCGCACTGTCGGAAAGCGCTTCCCCGATCTTTCCCGCAGCTTCGCCTATTAAAACCAGATGCTTCACTCGCCGGCGAACCAGCTGCTTTAAAGAGGTAAAATCGCCGGCTTTGTCCCGACCTCCTGCGATCAGAAGAATATTGCCTGGAAAAGCTTCAAGCGATTTGATTGTGGCGTCCACATTCGTTGCTTTAGAGTCGTTATAATAATGGACGCCATGAATATCGGAAACCCATTCAATCCGGTGTTCGACCCCTTTGAATTCTCTGACGCTTTTTTCAAGAGTTTGAGCGGATGCGCCGGCAAGAATGGCCATCGCGCAGGCTGCAAGCACGTTCTCGAGGTTGTGCGCTCCTTTTAGCCCGACCGCGCTTACAGGGAACAGCTCTGTTTCGCTCTCATCATCGCGGTAAACAACATGATCGTTGCGTACAAAAGCGCCGCGTTGCAGAATTTTATGCCGGCTGAACAATACGGATTTTGAAGCGACAGTGTTTGCCATGGAATCTGTCCTGAAATCGTCGGCGTTCAAGACGGCAAAATCAGCTTCCGTTTGATTCATGAAAATGCGCTGTTTCGCTTCGATGTATTGCTCAAATCCGGGATAGCGGTCCAGGTGATCCGGGGTGAGGTTGAGAATCGAACCGACAAACGGTCGAAATTCATGAATCCCTTCGAGTTGAAAACTCGAGAGCTCAACCGAATAAATGTCTTCAGCCGTAGAGTCGGCGGCAAAGCCGATCAGGGGCGCTCCTATATTGCCTGCCACATATCCTTTGAGGCCAGCGCCGGTCAGCAGCTCGCCAACCAGCGCCGTAGTGGTTGTTTTTCCATTTGAGCCGGTGATCCCTATAATTCTTCCTTTTAAATGGCGGGAGGCGAATTCGACTTCCGCAAGAATCGGAACTCCCGCTTTTCGGCTTATTTCAAATTCGGGCAAGGCCAAAGGGACGCCGGGGCTGACTACGACGAAATCGCAGGTTTTAAAGCTATCCTTCCGATGCCCGTCCACTTCCAGAACCAGTTCGCCTGAATGACGTGCGATCTCAAGCAAAGGATGGATCGCGGCTTCCAACTGATTCCGGTTTTTCTTATCGGTCAGGATTACACGGGCGCCGTGATGGAGCAGGAAGCGAGCGGTCGCCAATCCGCTTCTTGCCGCCCCTACAATCAGCGCTGTTTTTCCCTGATAGTTCATTGCCCTGTTTCCATAGTCTTGAAATGCGAACGCAAGGACTGAATTATTTTTTCAGTGTGCACTCCGCGTGATCCCTTGACAAGCGCCAGGTCGCCTGAGCGCATTTCAGCATTGATAAATTCTGTCGCTGCTCCGGCGTCCGGGAAAAAATGGGCCCGGGATTCCGGCAAGCCCGCCTGCACCGCAGCGCGAACGATATGCTGAGCCGCTCCTTGAATCCCGATAACAAAATCCAATCCGTTCTTTGCGGCAAATGCGCCGCACCGGGAGTGCAGGGAATTGGAATCGCTTCCCAATTCGAGCATCTCTCCTGCAACCAGAATGCGTCGTGTGAACTCCGGCATTTGGGCTATAGTCTCGATCATATTCATCAAAGCTTGCGGATTGGAATTATACGAATCATCGATAACGGCAAATCCTTCTTTGAACCGGAGGATTTGGCCGCGCATGGAGGCTTGTTTCAAACTGCGAAGGCTCTCAAGGATCCGATCCAGCGGGATCCTGTACTGAATTGCCAGCGCAACCGCCGGAAGCGCATTCATAACGAAATGAGCGCCGGGAAGCGGAATAGTCGCGTCGCAGTTGACGCCGGAGCATGACAGCCGGAAACAAGTTTCATTCAAACTGACAAGCCCTATGCGGTCCGCTCGAACATCCGCTTTTTCGGAATTTCCATAGGAAATTTTTCGGCCGGCGAATCCGGCGGCGATTCGAGTTACGAGCGGATCATCCATGTTGTAAATAAGCGTTCCCTGGGCGGGAAGAGCCTCAGCCAATTCGCCCTTTGCTTTGGCGATTTCTTCAAGAGAATTAAAAAAGGCGAGATGAACGGGGGCGACGTTTGTGATCACTCCAATTCCCGGCGCCGCAATCCGGCACATCTCCGCGATCTCTCCCGGAGCGCTCATTCCCATTTCAAAAATTCCCATGTCATGTTCGGGCTCGAGGCCGAATAGAGCGAGGGGGAGGCCATACAGGTTGTTATAGTTGCCCGGCGTTTGATACACGTGGAGCCGGCTCTGCATGACTTGAGTCATGAACTTTCGTGTGGTTGTTTTTCCCATGCTTCCAGTGATTGCAACCAGCGCGCCGGACCAGCGCCGCCTTATCCAGGCGGCCAAATCCTTAAGAGCCTTATGCGTCTCGACTACGTGGATGAGAACGCGATCTTCGGGAAACTCTCCCGGATATTGATAGTCTTGAGCCGCTACGACGCCCAGGGCTCCTTTGGCCAGCGCGTCAGAAATAAAGCGATGCCCATCCAGGTTCGGACCGCGGATTGCAAAAAAAACATCTCCCGGCTGCAGACTGCGGGTGTCAATGGATGCCGTATGGAACAGAGCATTCCTTGGGCCTTTCGTTAAAGTCCCGCCTGTTCCGGATACCACATCCACTGCAGAAATCATGATCACTTATTCGGGCTCCTGTCTCCTGGCTTCTGAATCCTTTCATCCATTTATTTACGCCCCTGCGTCATTCGTTTTCGAATCAATTCTCCCGCAACCTGCCGATCGTCAAATGGGAGGACGCTGTTTCCTATAATCTGATAATCCTCATGGCCTTTGCCCGCGATTACCAAAATATCACCTTGGATTGCTAAATCAATTGCTGTTTCAATGGCCTCTCTGCGGTCCGGTGTTATTTTGTAAGAAGCGGATCCGCAGCGTAAACCGGGCTCAATTTCCTTTAATATTTCCAAAGGATCTTCGGACCTTGGATTGTCCGAAGTTGCCAATACGAAATCGCTCAAGGTCGTGGCGATTTCTCCCATAATAGGGCGCTTGGTCCTATCTCTGTCGCCGCCGCATCCAAAAACCGTGATGATCCGGGAATGCGGCAACTGAGCAACGATTTTCAATAGATTTTCCAGAGCATCCGGCGAATGGGCGTAATCGACGATGACGGAATAATCCTGCCCCATGTGGACAAGCTCCAATCTGCCCGGCACTCCTTTCAAGGATTCAATCCCTTGGCGAATTTGGTTCGGATTCATTCCCAGGCAGAGCGCAGCTCCTGTAGCAGCCATGATATTGTAGGCATTGGGCCGCCCGATTAACTGCAGCCGAAAGTCGATCTCTCCCGCGGGGGTTGCGAGCGTCAGTTCTGATCCGTCTGCCTGGCTTTGAAATTCCACTACATGAATTTCCGCTGAACGGTTAAATCCAAAACGCATTACAGATCCGGCCGCTTGATGCGCCAGCCGCTCCCCATAAGAATCATCCATGTTGATTACAGCCGATTCAATCCGGTTGTCGTTTTCGTGGGAGAAGAGCAGTCCCTTGGCTTGAAAATAGTTTTCCATGTCTTTGTGATAATCGAGGTGATCCTGCGTGAGGTTCATGAATACGCCGACCGCAAATTTTGCGCCGAAAACGCGTTTCAAAGCCAAAGAATGGGAAGACACTTCCATAGCGCCATGCGTGCACCCCTCCGTCAACGCCAGGCTCAGGAACTTCATAATATCGGAGGCTTCCGGAGTTGTATGCTTGCTTGGGAAATCACGATCTCCGATTTTCATCCCGATCGTTCCTATGAGGCAGGAAGGGATAGCCGCATGTTTAAAAAGAGCGTTCATCAGATAGGAGGTTGTGGTTTTTCCGTTCGTGCCTGTGATGCCAACCAATTTTAATTTTGCAGATGGGTCGTGATAAAAAACTCCGGCCGCCTCAGCTAGAAATTTTCTCGCATCCGGAATCGTTAAACAGGCAAGCGTCGGCTTGAATTCCGGGAAGCTCTCCGATGCAACTGCCGCAGCGCCCAGCCGGATGGCCTGATCTATAAAACGCGCGCCATCGGTTTTCTCCCCCTTGATCGCGACGAAGAGATCCCCTTCCTGCACCTGCCGTGAATCATAGGCAATTCCGCGCACCTCGACATCGGACTTTCCGCTCCGGTGAACCCCTGATATCGGTTTGAGCAGTTCGCTTAAAAGCATCGCACCTTCTTTAGGGCCGGGCCGGCTGTGAATAATTTACTTTTTGGATTGCAGCATTTGAACTCAGCTTCACATGGCCCTTCGCAAAAGTAACGTTGCATGCGGCTCCTATCGGTATTTTCGTTCCCGGTAAAGGAGACTGAAAGACTGCCATGCCCGATCCGCTCGACTGAAGTCGAATGCCCAGATCGAGACAACGGTTCAAAACGGTTCTTTTGGAGAGTCCATGAAAATCGGGCAAGGTGACAAGCTCTTGTTCCACCGGCGTCGTGATCGTATCCGGCGATTCCGCTATTTGGTATTTTGGGGCCGGCGCCGTGGGAATCTGGAGGGGCGCTTCTTCTTTGTTTTTAGACGGCGATCGGACCAATTTGGGCGAGTCTTTGGGCGACAACAAATCCTTGTCCGGAGGGACATGAAGCTGCAGCAGACTTTCCTGCGCTATGGCTTGGAATACGGGCGCGCAAATTTCCCCTCCGTAATGAGCTCCCTGGGGTTCATCGATTTGAACCAGGATGGTTATGCGCGGCAACGGCAGCGGTGCGAAACCAATAAAAGAGGCGACATATTTATTTGGAGAATATCGTTTGTTTACAATTTTCTGGGCTGTGCCTGTTTTGCCTGCGGCCCTGTAGCCTTCGAGCGCCGCTCGACGTGCTGTCCCACGGAGAACCACCCCCTCAAAGGCATTGGAAACGGCCGAAGCGGATTCAGGACTCATAATCCGGATGCGTTCCGGGGTCCGTACGCTGACCAGGTCTCCTTTTTCGTCGATCACTCGATCCACGATCGAAGGGCGCACTCGATAGCCTCCATTCGCAATCGCATTAATGGCGGTCAGGATCTGCATCGAGGTCACCCCGACTTCCTGTCCGAACGAGATTGCGCCGATCGACAGTCCAGACCAATGACGCCAATCGCGTACGAGCCCTATGATTTCTCCGGGCAGATCCACGCCGGTTTTTAATCCAAATCCAAAATTGAGCAGCGCCTCATAAAGCTTCTGCGGCCCCAGCCGTAAACCGAGCTTGATTGCGCCTACGTTGGATGAGAATTCAAGCACCTGGCTAAAACTAAGAAGACCATAGCCTTTATGATCGTGAAATGGATGCCTCCCTATTGTGATCGTACCCATCTGGCAGTCAATCATTTCATCCCGCCGGGTGAGACCGGCTTCCAGAGCAGCCGTGGCCACCACCACTTTGAAAGTCGATCCGGGTTCGAACATATCGGAAACTGCTTTGTTGCGCCAATAACTGGCGTCATATTCATTGTAGGTGTTGCAATTAAATGAGGGATAGTTGGAAAGGGCGAGAATCCTGCCCGTCTCGGATTCCATGACAATGGCGACGCCGCCGCGGGCGTTTGATTTTTCCACCCCGGAGGCGAGTTCTCTGTCCGCGACATACTGGATCGATTTATCAATGCTGAGCACAAGGGAATGCCCCTGGATGGGCGGTTTTTCCACATTGACTTGGAACGAACGTCGTCGTGCATCAACATCAAAGGAAAAAACTCCCTCTTTCCCCTTTAATTCTCTGTCGTACTGCAATTCGACCCCGGATGCGCCATCCCCATTCATATTTACGAACCCAAGCGTTTGTGACGCGAGTTCTCGGTTCGGATAGGCGCGCATGCTCTCTTCCATGAAGTAGATTCCATCCAAATTCAGCGATTCGATATGCTTTTCTGCGTCAGGAGCTATTTTTCGTTTAACGATCATGAAAGCCTGTCGCGCTGGATCGTTCATTCTGGATTCCAACTGATGTAGATCCAGGTTGAGTATTTGAGCCAGGCGCCGGGCGACGGCCGGTTTGTTTTTTATTTTGCGTGGTTCGGCCACAACAGTGCTGACATATACGCTTGTGGCGATTTCGTCCATGTGACTGTCGTAAATTACGCCGCGGGGCGCCAGAATGGATCGGGTAACTTGTTGTTTCTGAAGGGCCAGCTGTTTGAATGAATCGTGTTCAAGAACCTGCAGTTGCACGAGGCGAACTAATATACAGATGCTCCATAGGGAAATCCCCAGGATCACCACAATTATTCTTATAGATTTCAACCCTCCTTCGCGGTCTGCCATAAGCTTTGCCGGATTGTGAATTGTGTCGGAAATCCCGGTCCGGATTTCATAAGCGTTTTCCGTAAATCAAATCGATTAATTCGCGTAGTCGCCCGGCCGTTTTGCGGCTGTCTTCTTCAGATCGCTTGATTCCGGATTGGCAAGCGCCAGTTTGTCCGTGACGCCGGTTTCGGAATTCCGGCCTTGCGGCAGAATCAACTGATTGGGATTCAAGGGGACCATTCCCAGATAATTGCGGGCGATCATGTCAATGCGTTCGGGATTGCTGAGGGTTTCTTCCTCTACAATAAGTTTATTTTGAATTTTCAGAAGGGATGTTTCTGTTTCAAAAAGTTTCTGATTCTCATATCCCGTGCTGATGATCTGGTTGCGGACCCATGAATAGAACAAGAGAGATCCTGCGACCATTCCCAAGCAGATGATGGTCCGTACGAGATCGGACATTACACGAGCGTCAATTACGCATTTAATGCCGTAGTTGCGCGTTTCAATTCCCTCGGCCCAGTCCGTCATTTTGAATCTCCAGCAAATGGCAATCCACTCATAAATGCAATATGCTATTTTCGTTCCACTGCCCGCAGTCGAGCGCTGCGGGAGCGCGCATTGACAGCTAATTCTTCAGGGCCCGGAGTTATAGGACGGGAAGTCAGCAAACGAGCGGCTTCCTCTCTCGGACAAACACACAACTCCGGCGGAGCCTCACAGATGCATTGGCCGGCCAACTTGCGGAACGCTCTCTTAACGATTCGATCTTCCAGGGAGTGGAATGCTATGACGGCCATTCTCCCGCCCGGTTTCAAGAAGCTGAACGCTTCCAGCAGGAACTCGTCCAATCCCTTAAGTTCTTCATTTACCGCGATGCGCAAGGCCTGAAACGTGCGGGTCGCAGGATGGATAGCCCGATGGCCGCGGATTTTGAACGCACGGCTGACGATCGCCGCCAATTGGGAGCAGCGGGTAATGGGCGCTTGCTGGCGTTCCCGTATTATGGCTGCGGCGATACGCCGCGAAAAGCGTTCCTCTCCATAATTAAAGATGATGTTCGCCAATTCGCTTTCCGGCATATTGTTGACCAGATCGGCTGCGGTCCATTGTTGCGTTCTGTCCATCCGCATATCCAACATGACGTCGGATTGGAAGCTGAAACCACGTTCCGGCGTAAGAAGCTGATAAGAAGACACCCCCAAGTCCAGAAGAATCCCATCAACCGAATTGACTAGATTATTCAGTATCAGGGGCAGGTTTTTAAAATTGTCATGGAACAAGCGGCAGCTTTCGCAAAAAGGCTTCAAACGAGCTTGAGCTTTTTCAAGCGATTCTTTGTCTCGATCGATCCCGATCAGCAAACCGCCCGGTTGAATTTTTTCCAGAATGGCTTGAGAGTGACCTCCCAGACCAACAGTGCAATCCACATAAGTCCCCCCGGGCTTGCACGCAAGGAACTCGAACGTTTCCTTTGCTAAGACTGGAATATGCTCAGAATCGGGATTCATTGGCTTCTCTATCCTATTTATCCGGGCTGTCGCTCTCATTTTATTCAGTCCCAATTCCTGTTTTAGAATCCCTGCGCTGCCAGCCTCTCGCGCTCTTCTACCGTGAGTGGTTCATCCTTCAAGCTCTTTCGAAATACTTCGTCGTTCCATACTTCGAGGTGATCGCTCTTTCCAATGACAATGACGTCTCCCAAAATCTGAGCATCATCTCGGAGCGACGATGGTATTAGGATTCGGCCTTGGGGATCCATTTGCGTAAGGAGTCCGTAATAGCTGGTAAATCGCTCCAATTTTAATTTGGCAGGGTCCATTCTTGGGGGTTCCTGGAGTTTTTTGGCAACCCTTTCCCAGACAGGTATGGGATAAATTTGAGCGCATTTTCCATCATCGCTGGTCACGTAATAGGTATTGTCCTCAGTCTCAGGCAGATCGCGACGGAACTTGGCAGGCAGTCTCAGGCGAGACTTTTCATCTATTTTTGCTGAATACCTGCCCCAAAGCATATCAAACTCTCGCTTTGCAGTTTATCGAATTTATGAAATAACAATTCAGAGGAAAGCGCATCAGGTTGGCCTCATGAACCACATTGGACCACCTTTGACCACTAAACAATAAAACTATCGGCATCTATATGTCAAGCAAATAGTTAAATTGTTTATTTAATTGCTGAAATGTTCTCCGGATCTCTCAAAAAGAAGCTTCTTTCGCCCCAAATCGTCGGAATCGTGGTCGGGAATCGTGGTCGGGAATCGAAATCGGGGTTCGAAGGATCGGTTTTCGATCCCGATAGCTTTTGGCTCCTGAATTCTAGTTTTTGAAATGTTAAGGATTTGAGTGTCTATAGCCTGTGGCTGCCTGTGGTAACATAACAGACTTTGCAATTGAGGATGGACTATGAAAATCGGGATTGTTGGGCTGCCGCAGGTTGGAAAAACAACAATATTCAATTTATTGACGGAAGGGCATGTAGATGCCTCATCATGGGGCAAAGGCAGGGAAGCGCATATTGGGGTCGCTCCGGTTCCCGATTCCCGTGTGGATCGTCTTGCTGAAATAATAAAACCGAAAAAGACCACCTATGCGACGGTGGAATACGTAGATCTGCCCGGGCTGTCCCGTGGCGAAGGTAAAGCTGCGCTGGAAGGCCAAGCCAAGGAGATGACGTCATACCTGAGCAGTTTGAAAAACGTGGACACGCTGCTTCATGTCGTTCGCGCATGGGAGGATCCCAATCTTCCGCATATCGAGGGGAGCGTGGATCCTCTTCGCGATATAGGGCTTTTTGAACTGGAAATGATCTTTTCTGATCTGGCGATCGTCGAAAAGAGATTGGAGCGGCTTGCCAAAGATTTGAAGAAGATGAAATTGCCGGACCTTGAGCTGGAGAATCAAGTCCTTCTGCGATTCAAAGCAGCGCTGGAAAATGAGCAGCCGTTGCGAAATCTGGACCTGACGCCCGAAGAAGATAAGCGGATTCGAGGTTTCACTTTTCTTTCGGCGAAACCGATTTTACTGGTGATCAATGTAGGCGATCAGGACGCCGGAAAGATTGAGCGTGTTGTTGAGGAGTTTGGGTTGCAGAAACAAGCGGCGATGCCCAATGTCGGGATCACGGCTGTCTGCGGCAAGATTGAATCCGAAATTGCAGCTTTGCCTTTGGAAGACGCCAGGTTATTCATGGAAGATCTTGGCATCACCGGCAAGGCGCTCGATCGCATCATTCAAAAATCTTACGATTTGTTGGGAGTCTTTTCTTTTTATACGGCGGGCGAGCCGGAAGTGAGAGCTTGGACTATTCCATGCAACACGACTGCAATGCAAGCGGCGGGCGTAATTCATACAGATATCGAAAAGGGATTTATCAAGGCGGAAGTCGTTTCTTTTGAAGATATGGTTGAGCTGGGCTCCTTTCAGGCAGCCAAAACCAAAGGAGTTTTTCGCCTCGAGGGGAAAGAATATCGAGTTCAGGAAGGCGACGTCATTCTTTTTCGATTTAATGTATAGTTTTTTTGGACGTGCGGGTGCACATCCACGTGGCCGTAAACATAGACGGTCGTTAAAATTCCTAAAATTTGCCGCCATCGCATAGATGTCCAGCTTATCAATATGCTTCTAATCCGCGCAGTCCGGATGGCTGAAATTTATTTTTTCGTTGGATTTATTCTAGCTGCCCTATCCGGAAGCGCAGAAGAGTTGTCGAATTCTCAATCGGCGTTCTTCGGCAAAGCCATCAAAATCATTGAATTTAAGGCGGACCCGCCTGTGACTCGTTCCCAGATCGATCCTTATCTCGGAATCAAGCCTGGGACTGTCCTCACCCGTACTGGATTGAAGGAAGCCATACAGTTTCTATATGAAACGGGCCGTTTTGCCCAGGTCGAAGTGGAAGCTTTTCACGAACGCGAGGGCGTGAATCTTCGGTTCAATCTTGTTCACAATTATTATTTCAATAAATTTACGACAGAGGGGAATTTTAATCTAAAAGGGCGTTCGCTATGGGAATGGGTGTCGTTGCCCATTGGCCAGCATTTCACAGCCGATAAATTGGAAGACGCCCGTTTAGCGGTTCTCAAGCTGTTCAACGAAAGGGGATTTTATTTTGCCAAAGTAAAACCGCGGCTGATCTGGGATGAAAGGGCTCGACAGGTCAACACTGTTTTTGAAGTAGAGACAGGAAGGCTCGCCGTTATTCGTTCTATTGAGGTCACGGGGGCGCCTTTCCCGGAATCCAATGCGGTGCTGGATAAGTTCGGGTACAAAAAAGGGAAGCAGTACGATCGCAGCCGGTTGAATAACCGTATCGAAAATATAAGGAAGTATTTCATCAAAAAAGGCTATCTCTCCGCAATCCCACAGATCACGGAAGTCTTTGAACCCGGGAGTGGAGGAATCGCATTAAAAATCAATATCGCCAATTTCGGCAAAGTGAGAGTTGATGTCCAGGGATTTAATATTGATAGAGAGCAGCTTCCCAGGTTGCTTCCTGTACTAAGCGGAGAAGGGGTCAGTCCGGACATACTGGAAGAGGGATTGAATAACCTTAAAGATTATCTGGAGGAGAGGGGATATCCTCAGGCCGAAGTATCGATAAACGAATCCATGGATAATTCGGGAGTGCGCGTGGTGCACTATGAGATCGTTCCCAGCCACAAATTTGTCGTAGCGCGTCTGAGCTTCCAAGGCAATCACGCTTTTACGGATCAGGAGATGCTGGCGTCCATAAAAATTCAACCCGGCGCATTTTCGCAGAGCGCAGCCTACAGCGTGGCGAACCTGGAGGCGGATGTAGATTCGCTGAAAGCTCTTTATCGATCACGCGGATATTTGGAAGCTAAGGTAATTCCACTTATTGAGCTTTTCGAAAACGGCAGGAAGCTTGGCGTTACTTATGTTTGCGAAGAAGGCCGGATTTCAAGAATCAAGTCGTTGAATATTTATGGCAATTCTGCTCTGAATGTTGAAGATCTGATGCTTAAAATGAAGCTTTCTTCCGGTGCGCCCTATTCTCCATCCCTGGCTGAGCAGGACCGGCAGTCTTTAATTTTCACTTATAATGATATTGGATATTTACAGGCGCAGGTTCTGGTTCGAACCGGAACCCCGGATGATACGAGCTCGTACCCTGTGGAGTTCCAGATCCAGGAAGGGACTCAGACCCTAGTGGATCGAATTTTTATTCTCGGGAATGAACGGACGCGCAGCTCGGTAATCGACAAAAGAATTAAACTAAAATCCAATCAACCGCTCAGCCTGAGCAAGCTGCTGCAAACTCAGCAAGCCCTGTACAGCCTTGGCGTATTCGATCAAGTCCGAGTCGCGCCACAGAATCCTGAAAGCGTTGCGCCCTATCAGGATGTTGTGATTCGGCTCGAAGAATCGAGGCGTTATACGTTGAGATATGGTTTTGGCTACCAGGAAAGAGAGAAAGTGCGGGGCACGCTCGAATTTTCAGATCTCAATTTTTTTGGCATGGGCCAACGCGCAGATTTCCGGTTGCGGGGAAGCAGCATCGAGCAACAGGCGCTTTTCAATCTTCGGCAACCGCAATTTCGCCCTCTTCAGGTGGATTCTTTTTTCACATTCTCCATTCTTCAGCGGAGGGACGTCAGTTTCGACAGCCGGCGTTTCAATTTGTCTTATCAGTTCAGCCGTCCATTCAATGCGCATGCTTGGGGCATGTTCCGTTATAATTTTAAGAATGTGCGTCTTTCCAATTTGCAGGTGAAGAGTACGGAATTGGATCGGGACGACAGTCCTCGCAATCTTTCCACCTTTTCTGTCGCTTGGATAAGCGATACGCGAGACGACTACCTGGATCCGACCAAAGGTTTCTTTTCTTCGACGGATTTAGGGGTTACAACCAAGTTGCTGGGCAACAACGATTATTTTTCTTTTTTTTCGCAGAACAGCTACTATCACAGGCTTCCTAAATCTCTTTTGATGGCGGGTTCTATTAGGATTGGATCTGCGCATCCCTTTGGAGGCGATTTATATCTGCCTATCAGTGAGCGATTTTTCTCCGGCGGCGCATCAAGTCTGCGAGGCTTTGAAACGGATTTCGCCGGACCGTTGGATCCTGAAACCTATAAACCTATCGGCGGCAATGCGCTGGTCACTGGCTCCCTGGAAATCCGGGTTCCGCTATTTCGTTTTCTTCATCTGGCGGGTTTTTATGATACCGGAAACGTTTTCAGCAATATTAGCGGCGTTCATTTTACCGATTTCAGTCATACCGGCGGTCTGGGTCTGCGCATTAAAACCCCATTTGGACCCTTAAGAGCTGATTACGGTTACAACCTGAACTTGCCGGACGATCTTCGAAAGAGGGGTTTCGATCGAGGGAATCTTTTTATAACCATCGGGCCTCCTTTCTAGAAGGCGAAGAACATGAATCCGGAAAACGACTCAACGACTCAACGACTCGAAGGCTTTAAAAAGATGCTTTTACATGGGGCATTGGGATTCGTACTTTTCGTTTTTGCATCCACGGTCGCCCTCGGAGAGGGAATTGATCGTTTGCTCGCTTCTGTAAATGGGAAAGTAATAACGGAAGGGGATAGGGATGTTGCGCGCAGCTTGAAGTCAATCCTGATCGCCGGATCCAAAACCGCTTCCGATTCAGAGACTTTGGAGTTAAGCCGGCTTATTGATTTCGAACTTTTGCGACAGGAATTGAAAAATTTCGGCATGGCCGGAGAGGACGAGAACGAAATACAATCACGCCTGCAGTCGCTTCGTGAAAGCTATGCAGCCCAAGGCGGCCTTGCGGCTTTTTTGCAGAAATGCGGATTGCAGGAATCGGAACTGATATCCTATTTGCGGCTGTCCTCGTCCATGCTTCGGTTTGTCGATTTTCGTTTTCGTCCTTTCGTGAATGTGACGCAGGAAGAAATAAAATCGTATTATGAAAACGTATTCAAACCTCAGATGGAGAACAAAAACGGCGCACTGCCGCCGCTGCCGGAAGTCTCTATTTCGATAGAAGCGATCCTGAAGGAGACTAAGATCACCGAAGCTTATGATCAATGGATTGCCGCTATAAGGCGCAATTCACGTATTGAGCGCTTTGATAATGAAAAATCGCGGATCCTATTGGAATGGGAGGATCGCTGATTCCCATGCGTAGGGAGTAGTGGTGGTGAAGATAGTCCGGAGAGCGTCGGCCCTAATAGCCGCTTTATTTTTTGTCTGTACGGCAGTTGTGTTCTTTTACTGCCGCACCGATAGTTTTCAGGAATTTGCGCGCGTCAGGATTATTTCCAAAATCGAGGAAGCGACAGGCCTGGAATGCAAGATGGAGCATTCCGCTATCGATATTTTCCGCGGAAGAATCGAAATTGGGAAGTTGGCGCTGACTCCTAAAAAAGCTGCTTCCGGTCTGGTCCGTATTAGCGTCGATAAAATCAGGGCAAGATTGAGTATTTCCTCTTTCTGGCATTTTCGGACTCGTTTGGCTGAACTGGAAGTGCTTCGTCCTGAAGTGGAACTGCTGTCCACGGAATCCGCCCAGTCTGAATCTTCATGGAATCCTGAGGGAATTCTGAAAACACTGAAAGTATCTCTCAGGCTGGAGGCTTCAAAAGTCGCCGTTCTGGACGGTTTGTTCAAAGTCAACGAGCGCCGCGCTCCCTTTAATCTTTATTATCGCGATCTGAATTGCGAGATTCGCTATTCACAGAAGCTCCCCAGCTACAAAATCCATTTAGGATATTCTCAAAGCCGCCTGTTTTGGGAACAACGCGATATAGTGCACGATTTGGAATTGGATGCGGATCTTTCGCTGAGCCGGATTGCCATTGAGTATTTTAAATTCCGTCATGACTCAACGCTCTTGACCGGAAGCGGTTCAATGGAGAATTGGAATTCTCCTGCGCTTTTGATCCATGCCGCCGGGACGATGGACGCCAAAGATCTGATACTCGCCAGCCCATCGCTTGACGAAGGCCGGGGCAGTATCGGCGTTGTGGCGGACGTACGCTATGATCGTGACGGCGTTTATTCAAAAGGAAAGTTCTCGTCTCAAACTGGATTCTATCGCCGGATGGCTTACGATCATCTGGCGGGCCGTTATGAAATCCGGCAGGATGTCATGAATCTTGAGGTTTCCGGTAAAATCGGCAAGGGATCGTTTCAACTCAATGGCGATGTCCAGCTTAAAAGCGCCAACAAAGAACCTAATAGTTTGAAAGTGCAGACCAAGGGTGTTTCGTTAATCGATGCGGGACGTTTTTTAAATTTACCTCTGATCGATTTTGAAAATGCCGCGGATGCAACCACCCTGATCATCTGGTATGGCGGCAAAGAGTTGAAAGTGGACTGTGATGTCCGGCTTCATGGTTTGTCGCAGAATTCATCCGGCCCGGGGAAAAGCACCCTGCTTGACGGCAATCTGCGGTTCATCTATTTTGAGTCGGGAACAGTGGAGATTTCGTCGGCCAACTTGCAGTCTCCCGATACAACGGTGCAAACATCCGGCGGACAGGATTCATTTTTTAAGGTCCGGCTGCATACCACGCGTCTTGCGGAACCGCTCAGTCTGGTCGCCGGATTTTCTCCCCCCATCGCAGAATATATCAAGAAGCGCCCCGAGCTGCTCGCGATGGGCGGCAGCTACGATTTTCAGGGAGATGTCGGGATAAAATCATCGACGGATGTTCAATATAATGGAAGCGTACAAATCAAAAACGGTAGTTGGCGATCCTTTAAATGGGATTCCTTTTCCGCTCAGGTTCATTTCAACTCTCCCGATTTGAACCTTCAATCGATGGTGTTTCGCCAAGGATCCCAGACGATTGAAGGCCAGGTGGATATCGAACTCCTGGAGGGAGAACAGATTTCAGATTTCAAATTTCAGGGAGTTGCGCGGAATATCGCTCTTGCTTCACTCAAAGATTTTGGGATTGATCCTAAGGTTTCAGGCGCTCTGAACGGAAATGGAATTGTTCATTACACCCGTGGGGTATGGGGAGGAGCCGGACAGATATCGGTTGAACAGGGCAGTTATTATGGGAAACCTTTCGAACGAGAGCCTTTTGATCGACTGAGCATTCGAGCCCAAATGGAAAATCAGCGTCTTCGGCTGATTCGGGGCGAGGTCGTACGCGATCATGCACGCCTGAGCGCAGAAGGCCAAATCGATTTCGGGAGCCGCCAATTGAGTCTTGCCGTTCGCCTGGATGGATTCCCACTGGGAAGCTTTTCAACGATTCGGGAGAAGAACATGCCGGTGCAAGGAATTGTGAATGCTTCCGGATCTCTGACGGGAGCTTTTGATAATCCGTCCGTCCTCGGCGGGTTTGAACTCAAAAGTCTTCATGTCAAATCATTGAATTTCGGATCTGGAACCGGCAGGCTTAATCTCGACAACAGCCGATTGCAGAGCAACGCTTCCATTTTATCTGATTTCGGAGTTTTTGATATTCAGGCGGATCTGTCGACACGTGATGGATTTCCTGGAAAAATCAGGATTAATTTCGATGACCTGGATGTCCAGAAGATTATTCCTGGAAAAGTTCCCTCATACCTGAAGGAAATCAGCACGGACTTAAAAGGGAAAATTGATTTTGAAGGGGCGTTCTCCAAAATAGATGCGCTTAAAATCAAGGGGGAGTTGGATGGCGCCCATTTAAAAATTCAGGATTACGAGCTTCACAATTCGGGTCAGGTGCGTTTTGCGCTCATTAATAATAGGGATATTCGACTGGAGAATGTGAACATCGTTGGAGAAGGCACCAGCCTTGTTTTAAATGGCGACATTCCTTTGGATGACAGCAGGAATCTTGATCTGGATTTGAATGGGCGTTTGAATCTACAGTTTCTGGAGGGCGTGGAAAAGAAGCTTCATGCGTCAGGCGGAGCGGACCTTGATATCAAGGCAAATGGCAAAATGCAGGATCCTCAGATCATCGGACGAGCTGCTTTAGAGAATGCGAAATTGGATTATCCGGGTTTCCCGTTGCATCTTTCCTCGATGCAGGGGAATATAGTCTTCTCCCGCAATCTTGTGAGCTTCGAAAATATTCATGGAGCGGCTTCCTCCGGCGCGATTCAACTGTCGGGCGCAATTGAGCACCATAACTTGGCGCTTCGATCCATTAATATGAATATATCACTTCAAAACGCCAGGCTTTCCTATCCAAAGGATTTCCGATCGGTCGTCCATTCGGATCTTGTACTGAGCGGAAACAACGATGTTAAAATTCTCACCGGGCATATTAATGTAGTCCGGTCCGAATATGTCCGCAGCTTCAACCTTCTCGAACAGTTGACCAGCCGCAGCGTAGCCCAGCCCGGACCTTTGACGACGTCCCCTTTTTTGCTCGGTCTGCGCCTGAATGTGGATATTCATTCCGATAGCGGCCTGCTAATCGATAATGAATTGACCCGGCTGCGCGGACGCCTGCGTTTGACATTGCGAGGAACGCCCGCTTATCCGTCTTTAACAGGACGGGTCGAAGCCAGTGAAGGAACCATCTTTTTCCGCGGAAGCCGTTTTGAAATTTCACATGCTTCCGCTGATTTCGTGGATCGCAATCGCATTAATCCGGTCCTGGAAATTCGCGCCGAAGCAGACGTGAAGACCTATCGTTTGATACTCGACGCAATCGGAGATTTGGATCACTTGACGCTGAATGTAACTTCGGACCCACCGATGTCTACCGTCGATATTTTGTCGCTTCTGACAACGGGAAAAGCGGACGCCGCCAGTGGCAACGGGACGGCTGCCGGAACCAATTCGAAGCAGGAGTCTCAGAGGACCGGCATGAGCGCAGCCAGTGTTTTGTCTGAGAATCTTACAGGAGTTCTGGGCAAACGCGTACAACGTATTCTCGGTCTCGAAAGCTTCCGAGTGGACCCATTCCTGGCTGGAGCGGAAAATGATCCCACCGCTCGCGTTACCCTTAGTGAGCGTTTGGCAAAGGACTTGGTCGTGACCTTTTCGCGAAATCTTACCACCCACCAGGAGCAGATTGTCATTATTGAATATGACGTCAGTAAGGATTTGTCGGTTGTTGCGACTCGGGACGAGGATGGGAAATACGGTTTGGATTTTCGGTTCCGCAAGCGCTTTAGGTAAAATTGCATTTTTTATCACGAAACACGCGGAAGGCATGAAATCTGAAATTTCGTGTATTTCGTGTATTTCGTGGTTAAAATGATGCTTTCCAACAATCCGGCTCGGGGAGAGGAAAGCGCTATGAAAATCCTGGTGATTGAAGATGAAGCCAAATTAGCTCAGTTCATAATGAAGGGACTGCAACAATCAGGATTTGACAGCGATTGGGCCTGCGATGGGGAGCAAGGCTATGAAAAGATCCGTGAAGCCCAATTTGATTTGATCCTTTTGGATTTGATGCTTCCCAAAATAAGCGGCTGGGACTTGATTCCCCATATTCGAGAATGTAAGCCCACTATTCCGATAATCGCTCTTACCGCCAAGACTTCAGTAGAAGATCGCGTCCATGGGTTGAATCTTGGATGCGACGATTATTTAACGAAACCCTTTTCATTCGCAGAATTGTTGGCCCGGATACAGGTGCAGCTGCGTCGAGGTGATTCGGCCGCCAATTTGGAAGTGCGCGCCGCCGATCTTGTCCTGAATCCTATTCGGCGCAAAGTGACTCGAGGCGGCAAAACCATTGAGCTTTCCAATAAAGAATTCCTGCTTCTGGATTATCTTATGCGGAATAAGGGACAGGTCGTCACCCGCGACATGATTGTGGAGAATGTTTGGGATGCCAGTTTCAATAATGTCACTAATGTAGTTGATGTGTATATCAATTATCTGAGAAACAAAATTGACCGTGATTTTGAACCTCGGCTGATTTATACAATCCGGGGAATCGGCTATTCTCTCCGTGGTTAAACTGTGAATTTACACAGTCTTCGTTTTAAACTCATCTGGATCCACGGCGCAGCTATTGGATTGGTAATTTTGTGCGTCGGACTGACTCGTTACCAATTGGTCAGCTATCGGTCTCAACGGAATTTCGATAAAACGCTTCTTAGCGATGCGAAGTTCTTCAACTCAAGAATCCAATTGGGAGGCGCGGGCTTTCAATGGTCTCTGGACGGCATGAATATCGGCGGCAGCCTCACAATCCGCGAATTGGAACCGTTATTTGTTGTCACGGGTTTAAAAGGAAATGTGATTGCCGGCAATTCCTATAGCAAGTATATGCAGAATATGCTCGCTCGAGGCAACCTGAACAATGTTCTTCGGCAAAAGAATGGATTTTCCAAAGCCATCGCGTTCGATGGATCTGCATACCGGTTCGTCAACCTTATGTCGCATCCAGGGGCTTTCCCGGAACCTGCCGTAATACACATTGGGCGCTCACTGGATTCATTAGAACGCTTTCTGGAGGAATATCGAGCCCTCTATATAGATTCCGTCCCTCTCATATTGGCGATTTCGTGCGCGGCAGGTTGGTTCCTGGCCGGCAGAGCCATAAAGCCGTATGAAGAAATCACCCGGATTGCTGAAAAAATAACCTATGAAAATCTGAACACTCAAATAGCTACGAATCACAAAGAGGAAGAAGTCCAACGGCTGGTGCAGTCCTTTAACTCTATGGTTCGGCGATTGGATGAATCTTTTCAAAAGATGCGGGAATTCAACGCCGATGTGGCTCACGAGCTTCGAACGCCCCTTGCGATTCTCCAAGGAGAAACTGAAGTGGCTCTAAGGACTCCGGATATTCCGGAGGAAATACAATCTGTTTTGATCAGCAACCTTGAGGAACTCGACCGCCTGAAACGGCTCGTGAATGACATGCTTACCCTCGCTGAAGCCGAAGCTGGAAGACATATGCTGGCAAAAACGCCCGTCAATTTGAAAGCGCATTTGCTTGATCTAATCGAACAAATGCGCTTGCTTGCTACGGATCGCGATATTCAGATTGATTTATCGGGACCGGCGGAGCTTTGGATTGAAGCTGATAATTCTTGGCTTCGTCGCGCCCTGGTCAACCTCCTGGATAACGCTATTAAATACTCCAAGGATGGAGGCAAAATAGAAATATCGACAGCGATCGAAGGATCGACCGCAAGGATAAAAATAAAGGATTATGGAATTGGGATTTTGCCCGAGGATATTCCAAGAGTTTTTGACCGGCTCTACCGGGCGGATCCTGCGCGCAGCCGTGTAGGTGGAGGGTCTGGTCTTGGATTGACATTGGTAAAATGGATCGTTGAAGCTCATCAAGGAACCATTAAAGTAACAAGTCAGCCGGACAGGGGCGCCACCTTTGAAATTAGCCTTCCTTTAAAAAAATCATGAATTTCAACCCCGATCTTGCACTAATTTGCTCGACAACCTGTATTTGTTATTGCCTTTTTCGCCGCTTCTTGGTTAAATCTATCATTTCGCTCAGGAGGTGAAACCGTGTATGCAGTAATTATGAGCGGCGGAAAGCAGTATTGCGTTTCAGAAGGCGATGTAGTCCGGGTTGAAAAACTTGAAGCCGAGTCCGGCGCCCCGGTCGAATTCAAAGATGTGCTTCTGATTAAAACTGATGAAAAGACTTATATTGGCAAACCTCTGGTTGATGGCGCTTCGGTTCAGGGTGTTATGCAATCCCAGGAGAAAGACGAAACAGTTATCGTCTTTAAATATAAGAAAAAAAAGCAGTATCGCCGTACCCGCGGACACCGCCAGCAGCATTCAGAAGTCCGCATTGAAAAAATTAATGTAGCAGGCTAAGAGGTATATCATGGCACATAAAAAGGGAGTGGGCAGCTCCAGGAATGGAAGAGACAGTCAGGCCCAACGGCTTGGAGTAAAGCGTTTTGCCGGCCAGTTGGTGGATGGCGGCTCTATTCTCGTCCGGCAGCGTGGCACCAAGTTTAAACCGGGCTTGAACGTAGGAATAGGACGCGATGATACTCTGTTTGCAAAAATATCTGGAATCGTTGAGTTCCAGGATCGCGGACGCCTTGGCAAATTCATACATGTTCGAACAGAAGCCTAATAAAAAATATTCAGCTTAATTGCCTTGGGACCCCAATCGGGGTCCTTTTTTTTTAAAGGGTTCCCCGTTCAGAGTTCCCGGCAAAACCCTTATAACGCTTGACTCTGAAGTATTTTACTGACCACTGGCAACTGACTACTGATGTTCATTGATCGCGCAGCAATACGTTTGATTGCAGGAGATGGAGGCAACGGGTGTCTTGCCTTTCGCAGAGAGAAGTTTGTGCCCAAAGGTGGGCCCAGCGGCGGCGATGGCGGAAAAGGTGGAGATATCTATATTGAGTGTTCGGATCGAGTCAATACACTGCTCCATTTCCAATATAAAAGGATTTTCAAAGCGCAAAGAGGCCGTCACGGCGAAGGGGACAATAGACATGGCAAGGATGGCGAAGATATTACTATCTTTGTCCCTCCCGGGACACAGGCGTTTAAAGAGCCGGAACATGAGCTGTTGCGTGATTTTGCCACGCCGGGCGATCGACTGAAAGTTTCATCGGGAGGCAGAGGCGGCAGAGGCAATGCCTGTTTCGCCACTTCTACCAACCAGGCTCCCCGACGAGTGGAACTCGGGCAACCAGGCGAGGATTGGGCGCTTTCTTTAAGCCTTAAACTCATTGCGGATGTTGGACTTGTCGGATATCCCAATGTGGGAAAATCCACCCTGATTTCACGCATTAGTTCGGCCAAGCCAAAGATTGCAGATTATCCATTTACCACGCTTGAGCCGCACCTGGGGGTGGTGAGAGTGGGAGATTTTCGAACTTTTGTCGTTGCCGATATCCCCGGGTTGATTGAAGGCGCGCATGAAGGGCATGGACTTGGTGATCAGTTTTTGAAACACGTCGAGCGAACCAGAGTTCTGGTCCACTTGATTGACGTGTCGAATACCGCAAGAAATCCGGTTTCTGATTTTAAAACAATCATCAAAGAGCTCGAACTTTTCAACAAACAGCTTCTCGAAAGGAAACAGTTGGTTGTCGCCTCGAAAATAGATGTTCTGGAAGATCCTGGTAAAATATCGCGATTGCGAGCTATGTGCAATCGGCGCAAACTGCCGTTTCTGAAGATTTCCGCAGTGACAGGGGATGGTATTAAGGAATTGATCGGTAAATTGGATAGCATGCTAAAATAAGAGTTCAGAGTTCCCAGTTTAGATTTCAGGATTTTATAACTGGGAACTCTGAACTTCTAATTACTCGTTTTTATTTTAACTGGGAACCGTGAACTCTAAACTGGGAACGCTGAATCGACTAGGGGTGTTTGGCGGAACGTTCAATCCGGTTCACTTCGGGCATTTGCATATAGCACGCGCTTGCGAAAAGCTGTTTTCTCTATCTCAAGTGCACTTTGTTGTCGCCGCCTTTCCTCCTCACAAATCCGCCGAAGCTCTGATCCCATTGACTCATCGATATGCGATGGTATGTCTGGCAACTGCGGCGAAATCCTCTTTCGTTCCATCCCTTATAGAATTGGAGCCTCAGGCGAGCCCTTATACGATCGATACGCTGAGCAAGCTGGCGCGTCGATGGAATAACGGCAGAAACATCCTTTATTTTATTGCCGGAGGAGACTCGTTGGCTGAAATCAATTCCTGGCGCGAGAATGAAACGCTTTTGACCTCCTACAATTTTATTTTTGTTCTGCGTGCAGGGACAACCCCTGTGGATCCTAAAGATGTCCTGCCGGGGCAGACGCTTGCCCGGGTGCGAAATCTTTCCGGTATGGGGCGGGTTCGGATGAAGCGTCAAATAGCGGAAGAAGAAAAGTCCGGGGAAAGCCGCATCTACATTGTGGATCTTGGCGCGCCGGATATATCCGCAACGCGCATAAGAACGCAAGTCGGCGCGGGAAAGTTCGTCAGGTCCGTAGCTCCGGTTTCTGTTTGCGCGTATATGAGAAAATTAAACCTATATGGTTCAAGTAGGGTGCAAGATGACTGATGCTCTGAAAATTGCTGTCAATGCAGCCGATGCCAAGAAGGCGAACGATCTCGTTGCTTTGGATATTACCGGGATCGCCACTTTTACGAATTATTTTATTCTCTGCACAGGCGATTCTTCGCGGCAAATGCAGGCTATTGCCGATGAAGTGGAACAGCGCCTTAAAGCGAATGGAATTCGCCCTTCCCATGTGGAGGGATATCAAAATGCCGAGTGGATTCTAATGGATTATCTTGATTTCGTAGTCCATATATTCTCGAAAAGCGCTCGAACGTATTACGATCTTGAGCGATTATGGAGAGACGGCAAACGGTTGGATGTCGGCAAACTGCTGGAAGAACCAAAACCAAAACCCAGGAGCCAGAAGCCGGAAGCCAGAAGTCGACGAAAAATTTAGTTGGCTTCTGATTCTTAGGGTTCCAGCAATGTTGAATTGAAGGAGCTGTTTCTATAGAATTACTGGTCCGCCCGAGGCGGACCAGATCCCGGTTATGCGCATAAGATTTCTCTGGATTGGGAAGACAAAGAATTCAGCTATTAAATCTCTTGTGCTGGATTATTTGGAAAGGATTCGCCATTTAGTTCCGTGTGAAATTGTTGAAGCGCGTGACATTTCGAAGAGCCGTTCCCTTCCGGCAGCCCGATCGATTGCGGATGAGGGGGAGGAACTAAGCAGGCATTTGCCGGATCATGGGCGGTTAGTGGTTCTTGATGAAAAAGGCGCGCAGTTTACATCTATGGATTTCGCCCATTGGTTGGAATCCGAACAGGACCGCGGGGCTCGATTAGTCACGTTTGTCATTGGCGGTCCGGATGGTTTGAGCCCAAGGATCGTCAACCGGGCGCATCAAAAACTTTCGTTGGGCAAAATGACATGGACGCATGAAATGTGCCGTGTCCTGTTGATAGAGCAGATATATCGCGCATTATGCATTTTGCGTAAGATTCCATATCACAAAGGCGGCAATTGATCTCTGGCGGAACCTGTTATTCCAGTTGGGATTACATTTCAAATTGCGCCGATCAGATGGGTAGGTAAGGAAACGATGGATGGAAAAAAGCTGGAGTATTTTAAAGACAAGCTGTTACAGAAACAACGCTCGTTGACGGACATGGTTCAGAGAACCGAAGGCTACGGTCGCGAAAAAGATCAGGACATACAAGATGTTGCAGATATGGCGGTCGATTCGTATACCAAAGAATTCAACTTTGGGAAGAGCTCAGGAGACCGGCACATTCTCCAGAAAATCCGTGAAGCGCTCGGACGTATTGAAGATAAATCTTATGGAGTTTGCGTCAACTGCGAAAATCCCATTCAACCCAAAAGGTTAGAGGCTGTGCCTTGGACAGGGTTTTGCGTTCAATGCCAGGATCTTCTCGAGAAGGGACTGCTGGAAGAATAGTTCCGCAACCCTATTTCCCCACAACTCGGGATTTGCCTGTTTCAAGGGCAAAGCAAATGGTTGATTGCATTCTCAACCTGATATACCCCGAAACATGTTTTATCTGCTCCGTCCCGGTGAGTCGGCGTCAGGACTGTGGGATTTGCTCAAGCTGCTGGAGTAAAGCAGTCGCTCTTAAAATCGAACGACCCCGATGCCCATCTTGCGGATTGCCATTCAACAGCCTTGATACGGATGCAGAAAATCTGTGCGGCAAATGTCTCCTCCAGATGCCTTGTTATTCCGGCGCACGTTCCTTCGGGTATTATGAAGCCGAGCTGAGCCGCCTGGTTCAAGGCTTGAAATTCTACGGCAGAAAGAACCTGGTTCAACTTCTTTCACCTCTGATGGCTTCGGTATTTTATGAATCCTGGAATCGAGAGGCGTTTGATCTGATCCTGCCTGTTCCGCTTCATCCCAAGAGAAAACGGGAGCGTGGCTACAACCAATCCGAACTTCTGGCCCGGGCGCTGGCTGATCAAATTGCTATCCCTGTTAACTGCCGTGCGCTAATCAGAATTCGATCGACGCTACCCCAAATAGGCCTTTCGGATTCACGGCGGTTTGAGAATGTTCAGAAAGCCTTTCGTTGCATCGATGCTATGATAATCGCAAACAAGCGGATTTTGTTGATCGATGATGTGATGACGACAGGCGCGACAGTGGCGAGTGCGGCGCAAGCTCTATTGGAAGCAGGCTGTTTCCGGGTTTCCGTCCTGACGGTTGCGCGTGCGGCTTAGCATCTTTTGATTGCGAAGGTTTATTGGGGCGACGGGCTCTTATTGGCGTCGTATTTTCTCTGGGGCCGCTGATAAATATTTCTTAAAAATTTTTCGAAGAGAACCTTCTGATCGTCGCGAAGGATGGATTGAATCCTATGATCGGATTCCTTGCGTATGACTTCAAACTGAGGCATGAAATCCTTATTGATGGCTTCATACCGTGGCTTGAATTCTTTGTTGACCGCTTCATACTGAGGCCTGAATTGCTTATTAAGAACTAGGGTGCGATTCCGAATATCGTTAAATATAATCCGGAGGTTTTCCTTCTGTTTCGAATCGAGCTTTAATTCTTTCGCCATGCCCTCAACGACATCGTACTGCCGGGATCCGTCCTTTAAAAAAGCCTGTCGAATATGTTCACGGTAAAGGTAGTGGCTGACAGCTCCGGCAACGCCTCCCAATAAAAACACTATAATTCCCAGAAGAATAACGATAACTTTGGATTTCATTTCACTACCATATATCGGCGGCTACGTTCTATCGCGTCAGTCGGAATTATGATGATTGATTTCCCATTCGGCGATCGCGCTCAAAACGCTTTCTTCCGTAATGTTCCCTGCGCTTAACAATTGGCGTGGTTGCTGTTCGGTTGAGAACATTTTGTCATAGGCGTTGTATATCTCAGTGTTAGGTTGTTGCTGCTGCAAATAAGCCAAAACGGAGAGCAGGAAAAAAGTAATGCCCGCCAAAGCAGGGACAATCCTGCGCGCCGGCCTGAGAATTGCCTGCCAGAAAGCGCCATTATTAGCCTCGCCGGCGATGCGCAAACTAACTTTCCTGCTGAAATATTCAGAGGGTTTCAATTCAGGAGCGGTCAGAGAAATCTGATAGGGCAGCCTGAACAGATTATATTCCCTGGTACAGGTGGCGCACTGAGCTAAATGGGCGTTCAGCTCTTCATTTTCGCGTCCGGATAGCTCTCCATCCATCTTACGGAACAGCCAACCTTGAATTGCAGTGCATTCCATATGTCACCCTTACTCTCCAATAATGCTTACTACGTCCTTAATACGGAGATATTTCATTTCTAAATTGTACCGGTGGCGACTAGCTGTGGTTTAGCACAAAAGAGCCTTTATTTTCAACAGATAAGTTAAATTTAACTCGATTTGAATAATTATTTCTATCTTGCTGCAGATTGCTGAAACTGCTCAGATTATGAGCATACAGTCGCCATAACTGAAAAAACGATAATTCATCGAGATAGCTTCCTGATAACAATCAAACGCCAGATCTTTTCCGGCAAAGGCGCATACAAGCATAAACAAAGTAGAGCAAGGCAAATGGAAATTGGTTAGAAGTCCATCCAGAAGCTTAAACTCGAATCCAGGGTATATAAATAAGTTGCATAATCCAGCGGTGGCATGTTTCAGAGGGTGTTCTTGTCTGGCAAGGAACTCGAGGCATCGGGTTGTGGTTGTTCCGACTGCCACCAGACGGCGTTTTTCAGATTTGAATCTGCGGATCGATGCGGCGGTAGAATCGTCGATCTGGTAATACTCCGGCTCCATACGATGGTTTTCTATTATTTCTGATCGCACGGGTTGGAATGTGCCATAGCCTACATGAAGAAGGATCTCGCATATAGGAATGTTACAAGTGCGAAGCTCGCGAAATATATCTTCAGTAAAATGAAGACCTGCCGTAGGAGCTGCTACGGAACCTGTGTGACGAGCATAGACTGTTTGATATCTTATCTTATCTTCGGCCAGATCCTGTCCCCTGTTTCTCCGGATATAGGGCGGAAGAGGAGGCTCTCCAAGCTTTTCCAGCGTTTCCCGGATATTGGGATTGGCGTCAAACCGAAATACTCGAGCGCCGGATTCTCTTGTCTCCAAAACATGAGCCGATAATTCGCCTATTTGAAATTCCTGACCCGGTGAAGCTTTTTTGGCAGGTTTGACCAGTGCAAGCCAATCAAAGGAGTTCAGCTCTTTGACGAGCAGTATTTCTACTTCTTCTTTTTTGCCTGGGCGATGAGCTCTCAAACGTGCGGGAAACACCCGAGTATTATTAATTACAATAAAATGATCGGGTTCCAGAATCGAGGGAAGATCCCGGAAATGCAGATGCTCTCTTTTACCGCTTTTACGCCATACGACCATCATCCGTGATTGGTCCCGCTGGGCGGATGGGACCTGAGCGATCAGCCGTTCAGGCAGTGTGAAATTGAAATCATTAAGCTTCATCGTCGATTGTAGCGCGAAGAAAAACTGCTGATATTATCCTGCGGGAGTTCGCCGGACTCAGGTTCGGATTTCTCACTGGCGCCGGCATGCAGCTGAGCCGAAAAATTGGCTCCAAAAAGCACCATCCAACTTGAGGTATATACCCAAGCTAGAACTGCGATAAAAGCGCCCATCCTTCCGTACACTTTTTCATAATCAAAAATTGGCACCAGTTCTACAAAAATCAAACTGCCGATTTCCCACATCAGGGTGGTCGTTGCCGCTCCTGAAATTGCTTCGCTCCATTTTACCTTGCAGTGAGGGGTAACCTTGAATAAAAGTGTGAACACCAGGATGGCAATTATAAGCCCTGTAACAAAAAAAATAAGATACCAAAACCAGCCTACGAAAAAGCTGGCTTTCATTGAAGCCGGGATGCTGGCAGTCGTTCGGTTGCGCATAGCGCTAACGGTTACGGTCAAAATTGAAGAAATCAACAGGCTGGCGCCGCCAAGGATCATGAAAGAAAAACTACGCAGGCGGTTTTCCCAGAAGCTTTTCTGATGTGGAACTCCCCAGGCGCGATTTATGGCGTTTTCAATGAAAGAAAAAATTAAAGAGGATGACCATAAGACGGCAATAATGCACGACAGGATGACGGCCGCAGATGGATTTGTGAGTTCGGATAAGTTGCTTCTGAGGAACTGGCGTGACCCTGGAAACAAAGCAGTCGCCGTTTGAACAATTGTCCAATGAAGATTCATTCGGCCAAAAAATACATCTCCCAGCCCTATCAGGACTAAAACAGCGGGGAATAGAGCGAACAAGCCGAAATAGGAGATGCTGGCGGCATCTCTTGGTGTTTCATAAGTTATCATCTTTCGGCCGGTAGCTACCAACGCTCTGCCTGCGTGGCTCATAATTTTCATAACCTGCAAGTTTATCGCATTTGGAGTCGTCAGTCGATAGCCAGGAGCCAGGAGCCAGGAGCCAGGAGCCAGGAGCCAGGAGCCAGGAGCCAG
>CAYTYP010000019.1:0-38349 GCA_964441405.1 uncultured Acidobacteriota bacterium | reverse complement strand
CAGGAGCCAGGAGCCAGGAGCCAGGAGCCAGGAGCCAGGAGCCAGGAGCCAGGAGCCAGGAGGATTTTGGGAAATAAAAAATTTAGAAAAATTCAACCCCTTTCTTATCCTTATCGCGACTGACCACTATCAACTAGGCCAACGGCCCGACTATGGTAAAATACTCAGTTTTACGAAACATGAAGGGCTATGGCTATATCAAGCGCCAGACAGGATCACTGGTTATCAGGCGTTCAATGGCATCTGGAGAAGAATTGCGGCTACGACGAAGTTTCTCGGAAAAATTTTGATTGTTTTTTGGCCCGTTGCCGGGCGGCGCGAGGGAATTGATGCAGGAATATATAAGGAAAATACTGGAAGATATCGGAGAAGATCCGGAAAGACAGGGCCTGAAGGGCACTCCAAAGCGGGTAGAACAAGCCCTCCGCTTTCTCACCAGCGGCTATACAAAAGATCCGGACGAGCTTTTGAACAACGCTCTTTTTGACGTTCAGTATGACGAAATGGTGATTGTGGCAAATATCGATTTTTTCAGCATGTGCGAACATCATATGCTTCCTTTCTTCGGAAAATGCCATGTAGGCTATCTCCCCGATAAAAAAGTAATCGGCCTCAGCAAAATTGCTCGTCTTGTTGAGATGTTCAGCCGACGACTTCAGGTGCAGGAGCGCCTGACAACCCAGATAGCCAAAACTATTGAAGAGAAAATCAAACCTCTGGGGGTGGGCGTTGTGGTTGAGGCTCAACATATGTGTATGCAGATGAGAGGCGTCGAAAAACAAAATTCCCGAGCTGTAACAAGTTCGATGCTGGGCAATTTCCGCCGCTCCGCCGAGACCCGGATGGAATTCCTGAATTTGATCTTCAAACGCAACCTGCCGTAAAGACGGGGGTCGGATTTTTAAAATTTTTAAAAAATAAAATTTCAAGATCGGACTCCCGTCTTGCACAAAATAAGGTATGAATAAGAGAAAGATACCCTCAAGTCGAGCGGCTAACCTGCGCAGGTCTGAGGCGTCTTCGCATTCAGTATCCTGCCAGCCGAGTAAAAAACCGCCTTCATTCATAGTTATTTTTTTGGTCTTGCTGACCATTGTTGTACTGAATGTGATTGTCTATGCGCCATCGCTGAATTACGACTTCTTACACTATGATGATCCCATATACGTCAGCGAAAATATTGAAGTTTCCCGCGGGCTGACCGGGCATGGCGTTTTGTGGGCCTTCACTACGGGGCTCTCCGCGAATTGGCATCCGCTGACATGGTTGTCGCATATGCTCGACGTGCAGTTCTACGGCATGGTCGCCGAACGCCACCATTTCACGAACATGCTGCTCCATATAGTGAATTCGCTCCTGTTATTCTGGTTGTTGTTTCGAACAACACGCCGATGGAGCCAAAGCGCGGTGGTTGCACTTTTATTCGCTGTGCATCCTTTGCACGTAGAATCGGTTGCATGGATTGCTGAAAGAAAGGATGTTCTAAGCGCTCTATTCTGGATGCTTGCATTTCATGCGTATGTGAGCTATGTCCGCCGGCCTCTTCATCGCCGGCGCCTGATAGTCTTTTTGATTTTTCTCCTCGGATTGATGGCGAAACCGATGCTGGTTACCTTGCCATTCATCCTGCTGCTTTTCGATATATGGCCTCTTCATCGCGTAAGTTTAAAAGCCGGCCAGAGGAAGGTGTGGCTGCAATTATTTATCGAAAAAATTCCATTATTCTCATTGTCGGTCATTTCCAGCATTGTCACTATCATAGCTCAATGGAGGGGAGGCGCAGTCCAGAATTTAGAAATGCTTCCGTTCAGTCAGCGCGCAGCCAATGCTGTTGTGTCCTATGTCCTGTACCTCGTCCAAATGTTGTGGCCCAGGCATCTTATTGCATACTATTCTTACGAACCGCCCTCCTGGGGGCTTGTGGCAATCAGCGTCCTGATATTAGCGTCCCTATCCGCTTTAGCGATTCGTTTTGCCAAACGCTGTCCCTGCCTCCTCGTTGGCTGGATGTGGTACCTGTTCACTCTGTTGCCGGTCATCGGGCTGATTCAAGTGGGAGAGCAATCGAGAGCGGATCGTTACACCTATGTGCCACTTATTGGCATCTTCATCCTGGTTGCATGGGGAGTTTCTCAACTTGTGGCCATCCGACGCTATCGTGGCATCGAGCTTGGAATTGCTGCAGGCATCCTTATCTGCGTCCTTGCAATTCTTGCAAGAAAACAAGTCCGCTATTGGGAAAACGATTTTTCATTGTGGGAGCATGCAGTGCAGGAAATGCCCCGCAATTTTTTTGCCCGGACTAATCTGGGCTCGGCCCTTGTCGTCCGTGGCGATTTGGCCGCAGCCATGGATCAGTATAGAGAAGCTCTGCGCTTAAAACCCAATTCCGCCGAAACGTACCATGGCATGGGCATTGTCCTGTATAAAAAAGGATTATTGTCTGAAGCCGCGCATTACTATGGAGAAGCCCTGCGTCTGAAGCCGAATTTTGCGGAGGCGCACGCCAATAGGGGAATCATATTGGGAACTCTGGGAAAAAACGAGGAGGCTGTTTCCGAATTCCTAGTGGCTTTGAATCTCGATCCGCAAAAAGCGGAAATACACTATAATTTAGGGTTCGCTTTGGCAAAACAAGGCAAGATGGACGAAGCGGTCGCTCATTATAACAGGGCGCTTGAAATCAAGCCATCCTACGCAGAAGCGCTTACCGAATTGGGCGGCGCTTTATTTTTAAAAGGAGAACTCAGTAACGCCATAGAGCATTACCGCAAATCTTTGGAAATTAATCCGGATCTTTCGAATACTCATATTAACCTGGGCCTTGCCCTGATGGATCAACAGCGATATACCGAAGCGATATTGCATTTTAATGAAGCTCTTCGTATCCATCCGGACAGTATAGAAGCGCAACAGCATCTCAAAACGGCTCTGAAACAACAATAAGAGCCGTCCTATCAACTTCTCACAAACAATATTCGTAATGTTTGGCTTACAATACTTGCAACTGCGAGGGATGTCGCGGTATAAATAAAAGCCTCCATTTTTTCCGATAGAAAGAGATTGCAACAACTATGAATACATGGACCAAAATTGGCATTGCCTTTACGTTGATTGTCTTGGTTTCGGCTCAGGTTTTGTCTCAAAGCGGCAAAGAAGAAAAGAACCAACAACCGGAAGAAAAACTGTTCACAATCTCGGTCAAAGTGGGACTGACCGTGTTGCCTGTAACGGTTCTCAATAATACCGGAGCCTTCGTGACCGGGTTGGGGCAAAAGGATTTCACGGTTTATGAAGACGGCGTTCAACAGTCTCTTGAGGTTTTTGACAATAAGGACATACCTGTCGTTCTTGGATTGATGATTGATAGCAGCACCAGTATGGCGCCCCGGCGGGCGGAAGTGCTCGCAGCGGCGCTGACGCTGGCAGACTCCAGCAATCCGGAGGATGAAATCTGCGTGGCCCACTTTTACAATCGCATTACCTTTACTCTGCCGCTGAAGGAAGCGGCTTCGGTCCGCAACCTGAAAATATTGGAAAAAGCGGTAGCCGAAATACCCGGATCCGGCAGGACGGCGCTCTACGACGCCGTGTGCGCCGGCTTGGAGCACATAAAGCAAAGCGCGATGACCAAAAAGGTTTTAGTGATAATAAGCGACGGAGAGGATACTGCCAGCAAACATACGTTAGAGGAAGCCTTAAAGATGGCTAAAGCTTCCAGCGCCATTATCTACTCGATCGGGATTGACGATGAGCGCATTAAGAATCGAAGGCTTGATATCCTGGAGAAGCTCGCCGACATCTCCGGAGGGAGAGCGTTCTTTCTCAAGACGGATTCGGAGCTTTCTGAGGTTTGCAGGCGCATCGCGATTGATATCCGCTCTCAATACACGCTTGGATACGTCCCCAGCAATCAAAACGTAGATGGCAGATCTCGAAAAATCAGCCTAAAAGTCCAATCTCCCAAACAGGAAAAACTGACGGTCCGGACGCGTTCGGAATATTCCATCGTGAAATAAAACAAGCTTTCCGAAAATTTTTATATTCCATGAATCATCGGCGGACGCCCGATGACAAAAATCATAATAGAATGTTGCATATATTTTTATAAATATTAATAAAAAAATACGGGTGATTGGACGAAATTGGTTTATTATGTCCTGGGCGCAGTTGAAACATTCCATTCAGTTTTTTATTTAAGCGTTTTTTGATGGAAGGATATCGCCTTCCCGAGCAAAAGGCTTGTCTCCAGGGTGGCGTTGGCCGCAAGGGAATTGCAGTCCAGTTCAATTGTTAAATTGGGAGGATTACATGCGCAGATCCAAGCTCCATAACCGGTGCGGCGTACTGTTTTTTATGATTTTGTTTTTGTTGCTGATGGCAAGTCCAGTTCTTGCTCAACAATCGGGATCTATGGAAGGACGCCCCCTGTATGATGCGCTGAAAAAATTCGAGCTTCGGGGTAAAGTTTCGGTGTCCGACCTGATGCTCAAGCGCGACCGCGCAGAAATGGTATTTACGGGGGATTTTTATTTTGCAGCTCCGATCAACGGCCGGATTACAGGCGCTGTGTTCATCGGGAATGGAATTTTCACCGCTGCGCCGCCTGCGGAGGTTCCCTTTGAACAGGAAAACCTGATGCGACTCCTGAACGACGAGGTGGCCGAGTCCGACTTTCACACGGCTGTCCTGCGCTTCAGCGACGACACCTTCAGCGCCATTGGAAAAGCAATCGACGCCGGGGCTGCTATTCCGGGCGAGGCCGTGTCGCTCGCGACGGGACTTGAGCCCCGCTTTATGGAGGAGACGGGCGCCAATATTTCCTCGCGATTGTTGGTTGCTTTGGCCCACAACGAATCGCCCGGATTCTTTATGGCCCAATTTGACAAAGGACGCCGGGAGCGCTTTACCTTCATTCTGGATCCTCAAGCCCGTATTCCAGGATCCGCTTTCGGCATCAACGGCGGCGAAAAGGTAATGCTTTTCAATTACGCACCCTACAACTACGTTAATGATATTTGGATGGCCGTTTATACAGAGGAGGATTTCAAGAAAAAACAGGTCAACTACTCCGATGTTTTTGATCTTGTCTCCCCCATACATTACACAATGGAAATAGATGTTCGGAACGCCCGGAGAACGATTCCAACAAAAATGCGCATTGACTTTGAATCCCTGGTCGACAACCTGCGAGTCCTGCCGATGCGTCTGAACGAAGGCATAACCGCCTATGACGATCAGCGCAAGGATCACTCCATGCGTCTGAAATCGGCTAAATTCGCCGGCCAGGAAGCAGCTTTCGCCCAGGAAGCATGGGAAGTCGGGCTGGCGATAATGCTTCCTAAGCCCATCATGAAAGGCGAGAAATTCAGTCTTGAGCTGTCGCTTGAAGGGGATATTGCCAACAGACAACAATTTTACGAGAATATTTATTATCTGCAAAATAACAACAATTGGTATCCGCGCCACGGCTACCTCAAGCGATCGACTTTTGACATTACGTTTCGACATGATCGGTCCCACCAGGTCGCAAGTATCGGCAAATTGGTGCGGGAATCGGAGCCATGGCCGGAGGACAAAGGTGAACGGTTAACCCAATTTGTAATGGATCAGCCGGTTTCTTTTGTAACGTTCGCGGGCGGCATGATTGAACGTTCAACTGAGAAGCCGGGCAATAAGTCAACCGAGTATAAGCTGACCGGGGATAAATTAGTTGATCTTTACGCCCTGCCGTCTGCAGCTGCAACGCTTAAGGAATCCTTTATCCTAACGGAAATGAGAAACTGCCTCGAGTACTTCAGTGCAAACTTTGGGGTGTATCCCTATGAGCGTTATAGAGCAGTCGTGAATCCTTTCGGAGGTGGAGGCATTCCTTCACTATTAATGATTTCCCCTTCAGACAAGGCGAACAGGGCGGTGTTTGAGTCTTTTGCTCACGGGACGTCTTACCAATGGTGGGGAAATATGGTGGCCTTGCGTTCTTATCGCGACCAGTGGCTGGGGGAAGCATTCGCCAAGTATTCCGGCCTTCTATATGTCGCATTCCGTTACAACGCCGACGCCCAGCGTGACATCATTAAAGAGGCAAGATATCCTCTTCCTTTCCCTCCCGCAGGCAGTAAAGGAGTCCTGGCCGGGAAGGTAGCCGAAATAGGTCCACTGATTCTCGGACACCGTTTGGCAAATCGTAATACGATGAACGCCTATGGCCCGTTGATTTTCAATAAAGGAGGATTGGTGATGCGTATGCTCCACTTCCTGTTCACCGATCCTTCAACCGGAGAGGGGCAGCCCTTTTTCACGATGCTGACGGATTTCGTGCGGCAATATCAGAACAAGGCGGCCAGCACCGAGGATTTCAGGAGAGTCGCGGCGGAACACTTTGTAAAAACTCCCATTGCAAAGGCTTTTAATTTGAAGAACCTCGACTGGTTTTTTCAGGAGTGGATCTATGAAGCCAAGCTTCCCAGCTATCGCTTGGAATACAGCCTTGAGCCCGGGCAAAACGGCCAGACTGTTCTGAACTGGACAGTGGTGCAGGATAACGCCGGACCGAATTGGTTTATGCCCCTTCCAGTGGTTCTTAAATTTTCGGGGGGCAAGAAAGCCAACACCGTGGTTTATGTCAAAGGACCGAAAACCTCCTCCAAGATGACGCTGCCTGAAAAGCCTTCGTCCATTGAACTGGATCCCGATTACTGGATTCTGACGGAAAAAACAACCACCAAGAAGATGTAAATTCCTTATGCCTCTGGAGCCGCCGGCATACGCGGCTCCAGAGGCATAAGGAAATAAGGGGCTGCGTCTCCATTGTCCACATTTTACGAATACTTCTCTTATTTTTACTTGAAGGATGAACTCCTGCTGGGATTGTAGATAATGCCGCCGCCTGCGCGGTAATCCCGCAGAACAGCAGCGGCCTGGTCTCGACGGATATCACGCAGGACCGAAATTCCTCTTCGCTCCAATGCTTCGGTCCACCCGGGCGGCTTCTCTCCTTCGTCAAATCCTGTTTCCTCCGCATCCGCTCCACGGGCGCCGCAAATAAGCCTGCGGTTTCCGGACCATGCAACAGCGCCCAAACACATGGCGCAAGGCTCCGTGCTCGTTACCAGCTCATAGGGAGGCAATCCGGGGGAACTCAGGTCATAGGTCCCGGCTTTTTGCTGCGCGATCATAAGGGTCACAATTTCTGCATGAAGCACAGAACAACCGGCTGAAAGCACCAGATTAACGCCGGGCGCCAACAGAGAACCGTCATCCATGCTGAAAATTGCAGCTCCGAAAGGGCCGCCGGTCCCGTAACGAACGTTGCAGCGGGAAAGATCAACGACGAAATCCATGCGTTCTTCCATGGAGGAGAAGGTGTTTTTCGCACTCGATGCCAACTTCTCCAGCCATTCCGGCAAATGCAGTGTGAAGGATGGGTGGTTTGCCAAAATTGCTCCTTTACTTTAAATGATGCTCCTCACTGTTTTCTCCGCTCGAGCCATGTTTCCATCAGAGACCGGCGTTTCCATAGCTCCCAACCCAAGAGCCCGTACATCGGCAAATATTCGAGCAGCAAAACCCATCTGGGCTCAAATACCGGATGATAGGAATAGGCGACATAAGATAGAAAACAAGCTCCCGTCCAGTAAGTCATGAAAGCATATGGGAAAATCGGCAATGCAAGTGCAGCCCAGGAAAGATACCAGGGGTGAACGGTAGTGGCCAAACAGAGATCGGCTGTCATGATCCAGAATCCTGCATGCAGCAGGTCCCGCGAGTTGCGCATGGGGAATTTCCAGATAATCATAAAGGTAATAATTACAAGAGCCGCCCCGAGATAAGGCCCGATGTCTTTATCCCAAAATTGATTGAGAGCGATGCGTCCAAAAGCTCGGATCAGATAATGAACGCTTGCATTGAACTCAAATAATCGAAAATAAAGCCCAAGAGATTTTATATACCCAAGCAAAGAATTGGGCGTGAAATATAGCAGTGTTAAACCGATTCCTGCCGCAATGCCGGCGAAAGTAGGCTTCCAACCGATGCGCCGAACAATCAGCGGAAACCAGAGAGCGGGATGGAGTTTGGCCAACACCGCTCCCGCATAGCTTAATATCGCCCAGGTTTTTTTCTCGCGACTGAGCCAATATACAAACAGGAGTGTCAGAAACATCATGGCGCTATCCGAATGTCCGGAATGAGAAAACTCGAATATAAAAAAAGGATTCCATGCCATCAGGACCAGGGATTGAATCTTCCCGTTCCATAAGCGGATTAGTCTCCAGGCCAACAGGACAGTCAGGAATTCAAAAAGGCTGAACATCGCCTTCATGGCAAGAACGTTTGCGCCGAAGAAATGAAAAGAAAAACGAAAAAGGACCTGAGATAAAGGGGGATAAGCGGTAATGTAAGGTTTCGAATTGATCATCGGATACACAGACTTGTCCCGGATGCCGGCAAGTTCCGGCGCGTTGGGCGCATATTGGTATGGATTCATTCCCCTCGAAGCGACCCGGGCGTCCCAGATATAGCGATAAACATCTTCACTTTGGAATGGCGGAGAAAAGAGGGCGGTAATACGGAAGAGCAACGCAAAACTCAATAGAAGCCAGACAGCCTTTTTGTTCTGATTGGGGAAAAAGAACCAGGTGCACAGGCAAATTATAAACGCCAGCAGCATCAATGCGATAAAAGAGGCGGTGTGCTCCCGGAGAGGCCCGAGCCTGTTGACGGAAATCCATAGAATCTCCAGCGCCGCTCCCGCCAACAAAATCCAAATCCACTTTTTCAGCATGGCTCTACTATAACATTAGCCTCTGATTTTCACTGACCTGCCCTGAATTAAAGAAATGCTATTTCTCTGCAAGGCCCTATAAAGAATCCACGGTTGAATTTATCGTTGCCCTATGATAGTTTTGACCCCTTTTAGGGAGAAAACTCCTTATATCATCTAGGAATAGCGATGATCAGTTTGGATGGTTCGGTAATAGCTGCAATAATTATTTTTATACTGCTGATATTTACGCTCAATCAGCTTCTTTTTAAGCCGATTATAAAAATTCAGGCCGAAAGAGAAACTCGAACCACAGGATTGATGGCCAGAATGAAGGAAAAGATGGACAATCAATCCGGCCTTTTTAATGCATATCAATCTGCCATTAAAAACGCCCGTATGGAAGGATATCGGCGACAGGACGAACTGCGAGCTGAAGCTATGAAGAAAAAGGCGGAAATGCTTGCTCGAACCCGCAAAGAAGCCGAGGAGTTAATGCAAAATTCGCGCAATTCTATCCAGTCTCAGGTTGAGGATGCAAAAAAACAGCTGTTTCTGGAATCTCGGGAAATGGCGCGGAAAATTACAACGACAATTCTTGAGAGATCAGCGCTGGATGCCTGATCACTTAATAGTAGAAAATGTCTTTTTGTGAATTTCCCCTTCATGATTTGGCTGATTGAGAATTTTTCATGTGAGCTTCCCATGAATAATCGAAAAACCGGATTTTCTGTTTATGCGATGTCGCTATTTTTTGTGCTGGCTGCTTTCCCGGAAGCCGCACTTGCGGCTGAGCATGCAAGCAAGTGGGGCGCATGGCTTACGGCAGGCAGATTCTTCAATCTCCTGATTGTGATCGGGATTTTAGCCTGGGCTCTTCGAAAACCTCTCTCGGATTTCTTTGCCCAAAGAACGCGGATGATTCACCAGCAATTGGCCGAAGCTCAGGAAGCCCGCCGGGCGGCGGAGGCTAAAGTATCTGATATGGAATCCCGGATGAGCCGACTGGATGACGAATTAAAAGAGATCAAGCAGAATGCAGAACGAGAAGCGCAGGAGGAATATGCGCGACTGAGCGCAGCAGCGGAGCAGGATGTTAAAAAAATCATTGAACGCGCTGGACAGGAAATTGACGGATTGACCCGATCGGCTCAAAAAGAGTTAAAAACTCATATCGCCGATCTTTCCGTGCAACTGGCTGAAGAAAATATCCGGAATGAAATAACCGATGCAGATCGCGAACGGATTTTCACCAAGTTCATAACCAGATTAGGGGGGGGGCAGTGATATCGTCTGCAGTCCTGGACCGTTATGCGAAGTCGTTGGCGGACGTGGTTTTCGAAGAAAATCTCGAACAGGAAGTAACCGGAAATCTCGAGACATACAACGAAATCTTCCAGTCTGTCCCGAATGTTCTGGAGGTTTTCTATAACCCTGCTATTCCAAATGACGCTAAAGAAAAGCTATTATCGGGATTGACAGCCCAGTATCCAGTCCATCCCGTCGCCTCCAATTTTTTGCGCATTCTTCTGCAGCACAATCGAATTTTTTATTTTGCACCTATATTTAAGAGTTATCTGAAAGCGGTAAACAATCGTAAAGGGATTGTAACGGCCATAGTTTCGACGGCGTCTCCACTGTCACAACAGAAGTTGAACAGCCTCGCGGAAAACCTGGCCGGCTTCACTGGGAAGATCATTAATATGGAATTGAAGACGGATTCAAGTCTTCTGGGCGGAATAGTGGTTCAGGTGGGGAGCACTGTCTTCGACGGCTCCATCAAAACCCAGCTGGATGCGGTAAAGCGCCGTCTTTCGGAACCGTAGAGAGAGGGAAACAGGCATGCAGATCAGGGCGGATGAAATAAGCAAGATTTTAAAAGAACAGATTCGGGACTATCAGTCCGGAGTAGTTGTGAGCGAGGTGGGGAGCGTTCTTTCCGTGGGAGACGGCATCGCTCGCATTCACGGTTTGGATAATGTCATGGCCGGAGAGTTGCTCGATTTCCCACATGACGTCAAAGGAATCGCGCTGAATCTGGAAGAAGACAATGTCGGAGCCGTGCTCTTTGGCGAATACACGCTGATTGGGGAAGGAGATGTGGTTCATCGTACCAAAAGGATCATGTCGACTCCAGTCGGACAAGCCTTGGTCGGGCGCGTAGTCAACGCCCTTGGAGAGCCTATTGACGATCGGGGGCCCATTGCTACGACGGAGTATTCCAATATTGAACGTCTGGCGCCCGGAGTTATCGATCGACAGCCGGTAAAAGAGCCGCTTCAAACCGGGTTGAAAGCCATCGATTCCATGATCCCAATCGGACGCGGCCAGCGCGAATTGATTATCGGCGACCGGCAAACCGGCAAAACCGCTATTGCTATCGACGCTATTATCAACCAGAAAAATACCGACGTTATTTGCATTTATGTAGCGATTGGCCAAAAACGTTCCACTGTGGCACAGGTGGTGAAAACTCTGACCGATTATGAAGTTATGGAAAAGACAATAGTCGTTTCCGCTTCGGCTTCCGATCCTGCAACCATGCAATACATCGCCCCTTATTCCGGCTGTGCAATGGGCGAATACTTCCGGGATCGCGGCCAGCACGCGCTGATTATTTACGACGATCTCACCAAGCATGCGGTTGCCTATAGGGAAATTTCTCTGCTTTTGCGCCGTCCTCCTGGACGTGAAGCGTATCCGGGAGATGTTTTCTATCTACATTCGCGCCTTCTGGAGCGTGCGGCAAAAATGAACGCCCAGCTTGGCGGCGGATCCCTTACAGCCTTGCCGATTATTGAAACGCAGGCTGGAGATATTTCGGGCTACATTCCAACCAACGTTATTTCAATTACAGACGGCCAGATCTTCCTGGAAGCGGACCTGTTTCACGCCGGCATCCGTCCTGCCATTCATGTCGGAAACTCTGTCAGCCGCGTAGGCGGAAATGCTCAAATCAAGGCCATGAAACAGATTGCAGGAACGCTTCGTCTGGAGCTGGCCCAATACCGGGAACTGGCTGCATTTGCACAATTCGGCTCGGATCTGGACAAGGCGACCCAGGCTCAGCTGGCGCGCGGGGAACGGTTGACGGAAATCCTGAAACAGGGGCAATACCAACCTCTTGATGTGGTGAACCAGATCGTATCGATCTTCGCCGGGACGCATGGTTTCGCCGATGATCTTAAAGTTGACGAAGTTCATACGTTCCTGAAAGAAATGGTGCAGTTCATGGGATCTGCAAAAAGCGGCCTGATGCAGAAGATTGCGACTGAAAAAGCGCTGAATGATGCATTGCTTCAGGAATTGTTGGAAGCGTTGAAGGAATTTAAGGAAAAATATTCGGCCGATCAGGCCGCAGCGTAGCTTATGGCGAATATTCGAGACATTCGACGGCGCATCCGAAGCGCCAAAAATATCCAGCAGATAACCCGCGCCATGAAGTTTGTTTCGGCTGCGCGGCTGCGTAAGGCGCAGGAGCGGATCCTAGCCGCGCGCCCTTATGCAAAGCAGATGATTTCAGTCATCAACAGCCTGGCGACTCGAGTGCCGGAACAAGCGCACCCCTTGCTCGCAAAACGAGGAGAGGATAAAATCGAACTGGTGGTTATTACCGCCGATCGCGGATTGTGCGGCGCTTATAACACCAACATAATCCGGCAGGCGCTTGAATTCTTAAATGAGCATTCCGACCGTCATGTCGAACTGAACATATTAGGCAAAAGAGGCCGGGACTTTTTCCGGCGGCGGCCTTTTGCCATAAGGTGCGAAGCCGTAAACATTTTGCAAAAGCCGAGCTTTGCCGACGCTGCTGCGATCGCCAAGGATTTGATTGACGAGTTTGTCGAAGGAAAAAAAGACCAGGTTTGGCTCGTCTACAATGAATTCAAATCGGTAGTGTCCCAGCGAGTTGTAGTTGAGCCCTTGCTCCCGATTCAACGGCTGGAGCCTCCAGACGACCTTGGCCGCCTTGAATACCTTTACGATGAGCCTCCCGCCAAAATATTTTCAAACCTGCTTCCCCGACACGTAGAAGCGCAGATATACCGGGCGCTTTTAGAAGCGGCTGCTTCCGAGCAGGGAGCCCGCATGTCGGCTATGGAAGCTGCAACAAACAACGCTGCGGAAATGATAGAAGGCCTTACGCTCTATGCAAACAAAGTACGGCAGGCCGGCATCACGAAAGAATTGATTGAAGTAGTCAGCGGAGCATCTCATTAATTACGAATTACGGCTGACGAGTTACGAATAAATAACAATTTGTAATTCGTAACTCGTAGCTCGTAATTCGTAATTCGTAATTCGTAATTCGTAATTCGTAATTCGAGTTGCGTGGGAGTAACTTAATGGAAACAGTTGGCAGAGTAGTACAGATCATTGGTCCTGTGGTTGATTGCGAGTTCGAAGAAAAACACCTCCCTCCGATTTACAACTGCGTGATCGTTGAAGGGGAAATCGCCGGCAATCCATGCCGCATCAGCACAGAGGTGCAGCAGCATCTTGGAGAAAACCGCGTTCGCTGCGTCAGCATGCAGACGACGGACGGCATGGTGCGTGGTATGAAGGCAGTCGATACCGGGCAGCCGATCAGCGTGCCTGTGGGGCGGGAGACTTTGGGACGTGTTATGAATGTAATCGGGGAGCCCGTCGACCAGATGGGTGAATTGAACGCCAAGAAGCGATACCCGATCCATCGCCCGGCTCCCAGTTTTGAAGACCAGAGTACGGAAACCAAAATGCTGGAGACCGGCATCAAGGTCATTGATCTTCTGGAACCCTATGTGATTGGTGGAAAAATCGGTTTGTTTGGCGGCGCCGGGGTGGGCAAAACCGTCGTTATCATGGAAATGATTCATAGAATTGCCATGCATCACGGCGGCTATTCGGTTTTCGCCGGAGTGGGAGAACGAACTCGTGAGGGGAACGATCTTTGGCTGGACATGAAAGAGTCGGGGGTTATAGAAAAAGCAGCCTTGATTTATGGCCAGATGACGGAACCTCCCGGGGCGCGCCTTCGCGTCGGCCTGACCGGTTTGACGGTAGCCGAATACTTCCGGGATGAAGAACATCAAGACGTGCTTCTTTTCATCGACAACATTTTCCGTTTCACCCAGGCGGGATCGGAAGTTTCAGCTTTGCTGGGCCGCATGCCTTCCGCAGTAGGCTACCAGCCGAACCTGGCTACCGAAATGGGCGAACTCCAGGAAAGAATTACATCCACCAAGCATGGCTCCATTACATCTATTCAGGCGATCTACGTCCCGGCGGATGATTACACCGATCCGGCGCCGGCCACAACTTTCGCCCATCTGGATGCTACGACAAACCTGGAACGCCGGATTGTGGAGCTGGGAATTTACCCCGCGGTCGATCCGCTTGCATCTTCCTCCAGGATCCTCGATCCCCGCATCATCGGCGAGGATCATTACAATGTCGCCCGTGAAGTAAAACGAATTCTGCAACGGTATAAAGACCTGCAGGATATCATCGCAATTCTCGGCATCGATGAACTGGGCGAAGAAGACAAACTTATGGTCGGCCGCGCCAGGAAGATTCAAAAGTTCCTGTCACAGCCTTTCTTTGTAGCTGAACAGTATACGGGCATTCCAGGCAAATACCTTCCGATCAAAGAAAGCATTGAAGGATTCCGGGATATCTGCGCCGGGAAATATGATTCTATCCCCGAGCAGGCGTTTTACATGGTCGGCGGCATCGAAGAAGTCTTGGAAAAAGCCAAGCAGATTGAAGCTGCGTAGTAAAAAAAGGAGCCGGAAGCAAGGAACCAGAAGCCGGTAGAACCGCTTTATTTTTTCTTCCATCTCCTGGCTTCTGAATCCTTCTTTTAAAAGGTGAGGAAATGGCGCTACCGGAACATATACATCTTGAAATTGTCACCCCTGAGAAGCAGGTATTCACTGGAATAGTTGACGCCGTGACTATTCCATCCACGACGGGATACCTGGGGATTCTGCCGGGGCATGCGCCGCTTCTAACCGAGCTGGGAATAGGAGAGGTCAGCTATACGATAGGGGATAAAACCGAATACATTTTTTGTTCGTGGGGCTTTGCCGAAGTTTTGCCGGAACGGGTGGCGCTGCTTGCTCAATCGGCAGAGGCAGCTTCGGAGATAGACATCAAGCGGGCAGAGGAAGCGAAGATGCGTGCAGAAAAACGCCTGACTTCCAAGGACCCCGGAATCGATTTTGCGCGTACAGAATTGTCTTTATTACGCTCCATCTCCCGACTCAATGCAGTCAAACATCGTATGAAGAGATAAAAAAACGCCACAATTGCCAGGGCAAGCTCCTGGGGTACGAGGACAATTGTGGCGTTTATAGATCTGTTATTTTTTCAGAATCCCGTCTTTCTCCATATCTTCTCTGGTTCTATCATACAGCTTTTTAATCCCAACGAGAGTGTCGTTGTGCTGGGACGAATATAGAGTTTCCAAATGTTTTTTAGCTTCTTTTGAGCAGGATTCTTCGTTCATTAATTCGGCTTTGGCCAGCGAATCCATGGCGTCATCCCCTTTGCCCTGTTTCCATTTGGCTAATCCAATATTCAGAAATGCCGTACAGGACTTTTTATATTTAAGCGCATCGTTGAGCGCTTTGATGGCAGGGTCCCATTTCTGGTCTTCAATCAGCTGTTGGGCGATCATTAGAGTGCCGATATTGCGAACTGTTGTCAATTCTTCCTGCTGTTGGGGCGTCAGATCCTTGGCGGCATCCGCTGCCTTAAAGGTTTTTTTAATCCATACGATTGCTTCTTTGGTATTTTTCGATTCAGAATATTTTTGAACAAACTCGTAGGGAATCCAGTAGTAGCCCGCATATTCCGGAGTCTGAAGAACTTTATCCGCCCATTCAATCATCTTGTTCAGTTTCTTAGTCTTCTTATGAGATTCATAAATGCTGAGGACCAGTTTGTTGTCAGGCTTTTGAGCATAGATTTCTTCCAGACATTCAGCGCATCTTTCATAATTTCCGAGCTTTTCCGCCGCTATGGCATCCCTGGCTGTCAGGTCCAACTTATTAGGATAGTCCGGATATGCTTGCAGCCATTTCTGTATGATGGATTGCAAGGCTTCCCATTTTTCTTCTTTTTGGCAGAGGTCAAATAAAGTTGCATACTCGTATTCAAAATGCTTTTTGAGCTGGGTTTTGGGATATTTATTGATGAATTCCAAGAGTTTCGTTGCGCGCTTATCATAATCGGGCTCGCCTTTAGCGGCTTCCCAATCTGCCAACTCCGCATCTTCAATTTCTATTCCCTCCTGCTCCGACGACTGTTCGTCCGCAGGTTTTGCCTGTGGATTCTCGAATGCATAGCTCTTGTTTGCATTTGGAAAACAAACCGCAACTAAGACCAGCAAGATCAATATGACGGTTGTAGAATGGCTTTTCATGTACGACGACTCCCTTCAATATTCTCTCTCTAATTGAATTTTATGGGTTGCCGACAATGAAATCAACAACATAGTATGTAGGGTGGCCTTCTTAGGGGGCCTTCTTAAGGGACATTCACGGAAATATGGTATGATGCCACCTCATTAATTAAGCAACTGCTGGAGTTAAAAATGGAAGGCCGGGATGATTTTATCCGCGCTAAAGTAGCGGAAGATCTCAAACAGAATAAAAATGGAGGACGGGTGGCGACCAGGTTTCCGCCCGAACCGAATGGATACCTCCACATAGGCCATGCCAAGGCGATTTGTATCGATTTTGGCATTGCCACGGACTTCCATGGGACATGCAATCTACGGTTCGATGACACCAATCCGACCAAAGAAGATATCGAATATGTCGAAGCCATTCAGGAAGACGTTCGCTGGCTTGGCTTTGATTGGGCCGAGCGCATTTATTTCGCCTCCGATTATTTTGAGCGTCTTTATGAATATGCCGTTCAGCTGATCCGGATGGGCAATGCGTATGTCGACAGTCTGAGCGCCGAGGAAATCCGCGATTACCGGGGCACCCTGACGGCGTCCGGGAAAGAAAGCCCTTATCGCAACCGTTCTGTCGAGGAGAATCTGGATTTATTCCAACGTATGCGCACAGGGGAATTTGAAGATGGCGCGCATGTGTTGAGGGCAAAGATCGACATGGGCTCTCCCAATATGAACATGAGAGATCCGACCCTTTATCGCATCCGCCGCGTGATTCATCATCGGACGGGCGACAAGTGGTGCATCTATCCGATGTACGATTTTGCTCATTCGTTATCGGACTCGATCGAAGGCATTACGCATTCCATTTGTACGTCGGAGTTCGAGGATCATCGGCCGCTCTATGATTGGTTCCAGGAATTGCTGTCGGTTCAGTCCCGTTCGCAACAGATCGAGTTTGCGCGTTTAAATCTCAATTACACGATTATGAGCAAAAGGAAGCTTTTGGAGCTTGTTCGGGAAAATTTTGTCAAAGGCTGGGATGATCCCCGGATGCCGACTCTTTGCGGGCTGCGCAGGCGCGGCTACACCTCTCAATCGATACGGAATTTCTGCGATCGTGTCGGCGTGGCGAAAAGGGACGGTGTTGTTGATATGGCGCTCCTGGAGCATTCCTTGCGCGAAGATCTGAATTCGCGGGCGCCGCGCGTAATGGGGGTGCTGAAGCCTTTACGGCTGGTTATCGACAACTACCCCGAAGGCAAAGTCGAAGAACTGGAAGCGGTCAATAATCCGGAAGATCCCGCAGCCGGGGTACGGAAGACGCCATTTTCACGAGAGCTTTTTATCGAGAAAGATGATTTTCTGGAAGACCCGCCTAAAAAGTTTTTTCGTTTGGCTCCCGGCCGTTCTGTGCGGCTGCGTTATGCCTACATTATTACATGTGACAGGGTAGTGAAGGATGCATCGGGTGAAGTCGCCGAGCTTCATTGCACATACTATCCGGACTCATTGACTGGCGCTCTTCCGGACGCCCCAAAGGTCAAAGCGACCCTGCACTGGGTTTCGGCCCTCCATTCCGTGAACGCAGAGGTTCGCCTTTATGATCGCCTGTTCTCGGTGGAAAATCCTGATGGTCAGGAAGGGCGAAACTTTAAAGAGTTCTTGAATCCAAATTCGCTGGAAGTGGTTCGATCCTGTCAAATCGAGCCCGCTCTGGCGGAAGCGAAGCCTGGTGAAAGCTTTCAATTTGAACGGCTTGGCTATTTTTGCGTCGATCCGGACTCCAAACCCGGAGCGCTTGTCTTCAATCGAACCGTAACGCTTCGGGACGCCTGGGCGAAAATCATCAAATCCATGGAAGCATAAAAACGCCACTATTGCCACGGAAGGCTCCGATTGATAAAGATTTTTAAAATCCGTGGAATCTGTTAAATCCGCGGCGTTTTTGATTTGTTTGTTGTCCTTGGCACTGTTTAGCCTTGAATCTAGCTATGTGATTTTCTAAAATGGCTGTCAATGCTGGGAGATCGTCTAATGGTAAGACGGATGGCTCTGGACCATCTGATCGGGGTTCGAATCCCTGTCTCCCAGCCATAATCTTATCTGCTCTATTTGAAATAATTTACAGCGGCCGTTGTTGATTGGTGTCTATTTTGCCCTTAGACCAGGACAAAATCTCCTAATCCTGAAGCAAAATAGATAACCACGCATTGATTGCGACGATTGGCTTTTCAAGGTATTTTAAATTCCCAACAAGCTACTATCAGCGGAAATTAGAATCGGATTGTTATTTGGGTGCGCGACTACTCGATCAAGCGACTGTCAAAGGGAGCAACTTCCCACATCGGGACATAACCGGCCAATCTCTGCCCATTCTTAGGGCGTGCGGAGCTTTTTCGCTTCTGTAATTATCTTGATAAGGCGATTGGATAGTCGATTGAGACAACTGCGTGCAGCACCAATCGGCAACGCTCGCCGAAACATCTCCAGTACATGTTGAGTGGCCTGCAATGAATCGATGACCCCGTCTAAACCAGTTCGAATGGGGGCAACGGACGTTTTCGGCTGAGGAACCAAGTGCCGAGGGTTTGAACGAGCCTGTTGAAACTCCCTCTGAAGATCTTTCAACGCCACCTCGACATAGAGCATCGTCATGTTCGGAGAAGTGTGGCCGAGTAATTTCATCAGAACTGGAAAACTGACGCCGGAGCGAATCATCTCGGTCGCATAGGTATGTCGAAACTGGTGTGGAACGATGGGAGTGGAGATTTCCAGAGAGTGACAAACTTGATGCAGATAATCGCGAAGTTGACGAACGAGGGCGTACTTACTGCTACGCCGTGCCAGGAGTCGACTGTAAGGAGGATCTGGATCAAGAGAACGAAAGAATTGCAAGCGCTGGACGACCGCGACTACGGACGCATCCACCGGGACCATCCGTTCCGTTTTGAGTTTACCAAGCGGTACGTGAATGGCCCACTGATGGAGACCGGTCGAGCGAAGGCAATCGAAGGGCAAATCAGCGCACTCACCAATGCGCATGCCGGTATGGCGGATGAGCAGAAAGACGTTCCCTCCCAGATCGTTGCGCTTGACGAATTCCTGCTGTAGAAGTTGATCCTGTTGGGCGGTGAGTGGGCGTGCAAGTCTGTGTGGGCGGCGCGGGATATCTTCGCGACGAATCAGGCGGGCGAGTTGAGGAAGCTGTTTGGTCCAAGCCAGTTCAATGAACAGTGGGCGTAAAGCGATAAGCTTACCGATATAGGTGGATGTGGCAAGCGGAGGCGTCTGGGCGCGCAAGCGAGACATCCAGCCGAGGAGGTGGGGTTCCCGCTGCAGTTGTTCGAGGGAATTCACCTCGGGGTAATCGGCGCCCATATAAATAAGGAAGTTCCGCACGGTCCCGCGATATTGAATCTGGCTTGCCTCTCCGAGCGCAATGCAGAGAGAATCGACCGCGCGATCAAAGATATCAGCCAGTGGATGTGAAAGGGGAGGACGATGGGCGCGGGTCATCAAGAGATCCCCGGAAGAGAGCGGACTTGTTGCGCTACTGCGCGGGTATACTGTTGGTAAATGTCTTGTGGGGTTACCTGCACATAACGCATGGTCGTCTGGATATCGGAATGCCCCATCAACTGCATAAGCGCCGGCAGGCTGATTCCGGCGCGCACCATGTCGGAGGCAAAAGTGTGCCGAAACTTATGCGGGTTAGCGATCTGAAGACCGGTGCGTTTGCGATGGTAGCGGAACAAAGATCGTAATCCTGCCAGAGTCATGCGGGTTCCGCGAGCAGGGCCCTTGAGGGAAACAAAGAGCGCGGCGGTCCCGACCTGAGGCCGTTCCAGCCGCCGATAGTGCTCGAGGAGTTGCACGGTTTCCGGCGCCAGTGGCAGTAAGCGCATTTTGTTGCCTTTACCGCGCACGCGCAGCTGCGCTTCGGAGAGCAACACGTCGTCCTCATTCAACCCCAATACTTCGGCCGAGCGCAGTCCTTGAAGAAGCATCACTCCTACAAGGGCCAAGTCTCGAGCCGTGCGGAAACTGGACCAAAAACGTGCCACCTCGTCCACCGAAAGAGGAACAAGCTGACGTTTGGGCACTCTCACCCGCAGCCGGCTTGTGGCTAGCCGCCGACGGCCCAGGCCTAACGGTCCGCGCCGCAAATAAGCTTGTTGGAAGCCCTGAGCCATCGGCGAAGGGGCGTCGGGAAACTCGTTGCGAAGTGCGCGATCGGCTACGCCAATGCGGAAATTGATGGTAGAACTGGCAATCGGGGGTTGGTGATTGCACTGGAACTTCAGATAATCCAGAAGGGTCGATTCGGTCAAGTCTCCTTTGCCAACATCCGCGGTGTGATGAAGACTTTCCCACCAGCGAACAAAGTGCAGCAGGTCATAGGCCCAGGCGCGCAGCGTAGTGTCCGCTAAGCGGCGAACATACTCGCGGTCGAGGTAGCGATTGACCCAGCCGACCTCCTTACCAGTTTCGTTATCGATCACACGAATCGGGCTTTGTGCGGGATTGGAAACCTGCGGACGAATCACATGGAATCTCATAGCTGAGCAACCTCCAGAATAGAATAGGTATCGGAGTCAACGGGTTCAGGTAATGCGTCGATTGTCAGCCCTTCGGCGCAATGGGAAGCTCCAGCACCTGGTAGACTCCATCCTTAAATGCAATCAGATCTCGCGCCACGAGTTCATCACGTGCGCCGGTAAGTTCGTGGCGGTGACGAATCTCGAGGAATTCCCCTAGACGTTCGTCGGAATAAAAGCTCACACCATCCCGATTGGTAACAGCAACAAGCGCCAAGTAGAGAAGCTTTTCCAAGCGGGTTAATCCCTGATCGAAGCCCTGCCGAAAAAACCGATGATCAATCCAACTGAAAGAACCGCGGATGGCTCGGATTCGATCCGGCATCGGTGGTTGAGGTCGTTTGTTAATCATGATGCAATTTCCATCGCGGCTTAACGCCGCCTTCTTTCCTATGTCGTACATGCTGAAGCTAACGAAACTGTGTGGAATGAATCAATATATCGGGACTAAATCTGAAAAAGTTCATCGCCGGCTGGGGTGGCGCTCCCACCAATGCCTTTCCCGCTCCAGAACTCGTTCAAGAGCCCTGCGACATGCATGGGAACAGAAGCGTTGCAGTGGCGACCGCCGGCTGCGCAGGAATTCTTCGTATCAACCAGGGCGATTGCAGGAGCACGAAAAATATTTTCTTGGGATGACCCTCGCGCCGCCTACTGCGACTACTTTTTGTTTCTTCCGCTTCTTCTGCTTCACTCTGTATCTGTGGCTTTGAACGCGGCGAACCTGTTTTCCACGATCAGTATTCCGATACTTGCGCCGGGATTTCCACTCGCTCCATTTTGCCGCCTCACTGCGGCAATGCTCGCTGCAATAGCGCGCCAGGGGACGGTCCGGCCTGAATACGCGTCCGCAGCCTTTTAGCAGACACGAACGGGTGCGCGGCCGCCGAGCATTTCGTTTGATGCGATACTTTATTTCTTTTGCTTGATTTTGGCGTTGAGTTGTCGGATGTTCACAATGGCCCATGGGAGCTGGTCTCTCCCAGAAGGCTCAAGCCTCGAGGGGGACCCATTCCCCTTCGGGGTGCTCTGAGCTCAATTGGATGTGATTTCCTTAACTTTGTCCTTAGAATTTAGATCGGAAATAAAACTGGAGAGATTACCTGAAAACTAAAATCGATCCATTCATTCCTGTAGCCGGTCCGTTCATTTTTCGCCGTCGAGCACCCGAATGAAAAGAGTCGGAGAAGAATAAGGGAAAAGCTATCTATCTAATCTTAATCATTATAGAATTATTGAAAAGTCATGTATGTCGGATTTAAGGATTGGCCGGTTATTTTGGACTTCCATGAGAGTGATCCCTATAACTAATATAAAATACGCGCCGCGGCTTCGTCAGGGATGTAAGAATTCTTTGCGTTACGGGGCGACGATGAGCAGATCCCTCAACTCGCCCGGCGTCTTGAACGTAGCCGCTTTGCAGCGGACGCTTCGCGTCTTTACACGAACATGGAGGTAAAAAATGACGATAGCCTGAGTCATAAAAGGAGAAACTATGACTCACTTAAGAACAATTACGATCGAAGAAATCGTGCGACGAAACTATTCCGACGCCACGCGTGAATGCTATATCCGAGGCATCGAAGATTTTACAAAATATTTTAACTGCCCTCCAGACAGATTAGGCCTGGAACACATCCGTCACTACCAAGCTCACCTGTTTACTGACAAGAAACTATCACCCAACACAGTCAACCAGCGACTGGCTGCCTTGCGCTTCTTCTTCGTAAAGACCTTGCATCGGCCATGGAACACGGCGGAAACGCCCTATCCAAAACGAGTGTTCAGCTTGCCGCGCATATTGAGCCCTGAAGAAGTCGGCCTGCTTATTGAATCGGCTGACCTTCCGTTTCACCGTGTAATTTTGATGATGCTGTATGCTACCGGAGTGCGGCGCTCTGAGCTGGCGAATATGAGAGTGAGCAACATCGATAGCTCCGAAATTGGTTCTTCAGCGCCCGTTGTTCCAGTTCTTCGGACCAGTTCACTATGATATTGATTTTGCCTGGAGCTTCGTCGCCGGGGTCCTTCAGCATCAGGAACCTTTTGCCGTCCAGACTGATGTTCCAATAATACCTCGTCCTTGTTGATTAAAGAACCTGAAACGGCAGGACTGTATCGGAAGTGTCCTCACGCGGTAAAATATCAACACAAAAGAATGGTGTCCGTAGTTTGCAGAAAATGGACGCCAAGCGTTTAAAACTGCCTGGCGTTCTTCCGGAATCGGGAGGTAACTCCCGGCACATAAAAAGCGGGTACGCATCGTCAAAAAGATCCGTGAGGGGCCCGGACAGTGGCGCTTCATCACTCTGCTTTTGACATAGCCGTACTAGGTGTGAATGCAACTGTCGAATTGAGCCTCATATACCAATAGTGCTGTTCGAATTTCACTCTCCGTACATTTCCGTAATCATGCGGCGCAGGAACGCAGCTTCAGCCTCGGAAAGTGTGGTAAGTTTGGATCCCAGTCGGTGCTTGCTGATGGTGCGTATCTGGTCAACGGCAATTTCCGCATGGCGCCTGCCGATTTTGACTTGCAGCCGCGAACGCCAGGCAGGATGAAGCCGGCTCGTCAAAGGGCATATCGTCACCGTTTCGAGTTGTTGGTTCAATACGTCCATGCTGACTAGGACAACCGGTCTCTTCTTGGCCATTTCTGCGCCTTGGGCGGGCGCCAGATTGGCCCATCGAATTTCATAACGCTTCAAGCTTTTGCGACGCCGAACCGAATGATACGAACCAGCCTGCCCGGCAATCCTTGGCGACAATTCAGCTGCCCAAGGTTCGCTCACTAAACCATCGGCAATGGCGGCTTCCCATTCATGCCAATCCTCCGGTGCGTTGGCCATTTCCCGGGCAGTGCTTTCCCAGGAGAGTTTTGTGATGGAAGGCGCCGCCGTTCGCAACATGATGCCATCGCTTGTCTCTTCCATGAGAATCGTGGCCCCGATGCCGTATCTGCGCAGGGTAGCCGCCGGAACCCGGATCCCCTTGGAGTTTCCAATATTAGAAAAGCTGTTGCCCCTATTCACAAGTAAATCGAACGGCCGCTGACTGATACCTCTTGCGCGCTATCCCGTAATGTTCTCTTGTCACGCTGCCGATGTAAAAAATTTGGGAAGCATATATGAAAAAGCGGAACTCTTCATCCATGGTCGCCCTGGTCCTGTTTTTCTTTTCTATGGAATGCGCCTATCCGGCGGACAAGCCTTACTCGGATGGATTCCTAGGGCAACATACGCGGCATGCGGACAATTCCTTGTATAAGCCGGCAATGGATAAGGAGGCGGAACTCCATTCAGCTCAAGGTCCGGCGTTTTCTGAAGTCTACCGATCTTCGGCGGCGGGATTATTCCGAAATCAAAATGCTTCAAATTTTACACGATTGAAGCGTGCGGAGGCGCTCTCTCTGAGCTCGCAGTTGACCGGCATGGCTTTTTTTCAGGGAATGGATGCGTGGCATACCGGACGCCGTCCTTTTTCAAGCATTAAAGACAACCTGCGCCGGGCCTGGACCACCGCGCCTGACTGGGATGATGACTCCTATTACTACAATTATATCGGCCATCCCTATACGGGCGCCTTTACTTACAACCTGATGAGATCTCAGAATGCTTCGCCGCTGACTTCCTGGCTCTTTTCCTGCAGCCAGTCCCTTATCTGGGAATTCACTTTTGAAGCCACAGAACAGCATCCTTCCACTCAGGACCTGTTGCTGACATCCAATATCGGTTCTTTGATTGGAGAAGGGATTCACCGGTTGACAGGCAAAATGAGAAAAAATGGATTGTCGCTGAAGGAAAAAGTCGTTGTGTTGCTCATTAATCCAGGGCACGTGCTGAACAATGGATTTCGGTAATGCCGCCTGGCATTGCCCAGTTGCAGAACGCATCCCGGCCGGCCAGGGCCAACCGGCATAATAAGAAAAACTTTGAACCACGAAACATAGAAAAACACTGAACTTTTTATTTCGTATGTTTCGTGGTTTATTTCTTTAAAGACCAGATCAGAGCTGCGGCTCCGAGCACTGCTGTATTGCCTTTCAGCTTAGAGGGAAGGAGTTTTACTTTATTTCGAAATGTTGGGAAGAGGTGTTCTTCGAGGGATTTTTGGGTCGGATTGAATATCAGATCGCCGGCGGATGCGAGGCCGCCAACCAGGATGATGGCTTCCGGTCTTAAATGAGCGACCGAATCTGCCAGTCTGAGGCCGAGAGTTTGGCCGCACATATTAAACGCTTTTAACGCCAACCGATCCTGTCGGAGAGCTGCTTCATAAACCATTTCGGATGTCAGCTCAGCGGGAGGAATTCGACGAAGGTCGCTGGGTTCGCTCCAATTACAAATCAGTTCCAGTGTCGTTCGGCATAATCCTGTAGCGGAGCAATAAGTCTCAAGGCATCCCTGTTTTCCGCAACCGCATTGGCGTCCTTGCGGGTCAACGGTTGTATGGCCGATCTCTCCCGCAAAGCCGTCGGATCCGTGGAGCAGTTGTCCATTCGAAACGATGCCGCTTCCAAGTCCTGTGCCCAGGGTTATCACAATGAAATCCTTTATGCCTTGCGCGGCGCCAAAAAGCATTTCACCGATGGCGGCGGCGTTTGCATCATTGGTCGCCGCCATCGGAACGTTAAAGTATTTTGCCAGCTCGGATCGCATATCGACGAAATCCCATCCGAGATTGGTTGGCTTTTCGATGGTCGCCTTATAGTAGTTGGCATTGGGCGCTCCGATTCCAATGCCGATCAGTTCGGAATCCTGCACTTCGCGGAATAGGAGTTTTGAACTTTCACCTAAGCGTTTGAAAAACGAATCGGCCGGTTTATGCGCTTCAGTCGGAATGGAGCCGCTCGCCAGGCAGTTGCCGTTTCTATCGACATAGCCGTATTTCGTATTTGTACCGCCAATATCCACTCCAAGCGCCAACTCGATCTTTGCCATCATTTCTCCTGGTTGCCCGTTTATTGAATGTTTTTTATAAACGCCACACATTTATGATTTCTTTATTTATGTATTCCGTGTAGTCTATGGCGTTTTTGTTTTTGATGCCTGCACGCTCCAACCCCAGGTTTATTCCCGGCCCACAATCGGAATGAACCGTACGGGGGCAAGCGACCTTACAAGTTCCTGTTTTTACTGTAAGACAGCATTGCAGCCGCTTTCCGGTTTCTTTTGATAGTATATCGATCGAATGGTATAGATACAGGGAAAACGGTGCGGCTATTGGGTGAGGCAGACGGAGAGCTGCGCGGAGGGGATCTATATATCATTAATTTGTTGAATAATTAATCATATGAAATTGAACGCTCTACTGGTTGAAGATGATCCAATAATAAGAAAAATAATTAAAAACAAGCTGCAAGACTGGGGATACGAGGTTTATGAAACAAGCAACGGATTAGAAGCGCTGGAAAAACTGGTCCAGATGGCAACATCCGAAAATCGACCCAATATTGCGCTGGTGGATTGGCACATGCCCGAGCTGGATGGCATAGCCTTATGCAAATGGATTAAAAGCTGCCATGCCTACAAGACTGGACCGCATCTTTATGTTCTGTTCTTGACGGTCTGCGAAGGCGTAGAGAATGAAACTATCGCCTACAAAGCAGGCGCGGACGGATACGTTGTCAAGGGCTCATGGGAAGCGCTCGAAGCCAAGTTGAATCCCGTCAAAGCCCGGATTATTGAAGAACTCGAATTAAGAAAAATAATCGCAGCACTCAAAAAGGATTCAAGCGGAGTTCTGGTTAAACGGGAAATAATCAATTGGCTGGGACGGCGCGTTGCTGACGTTAATCAATTGCCGGTGGGAATAGTGCTCATGGACATTGATGATTTTAAACACATCAATGACTGTCACGGCCACATTGTTGGCGATCAAGTGCTGGAAGCGGTGGGCAAGCGACTTCAGGATTCCGTACGCAACGGCAATGTCGGACGCTATGGAGGCGATGAGTTCCTGATCGGGTTTCCGGGATGCAGCAAGGAAACGATTGAAAAACGCGCTCAGGATATCGCAACTCGTCTGATGGCAGATCCGATTGCTACTTCGGACGGTGAAATTAATATCTCGATAAGTTATGGGACTGCAGTGAATCAGGACCCCATCAGCCTCGACGGACTGATCACACAAGCGGACGAAGCTTTATACCGGCAAAAACTGATAAAAAAACGTAACAGCGCCTAACGGGATTACGAATTACGAATTACAAATTACGAATTGAATCATCCGCCTAAACTAGGTTTTGTCTGCCTTATCCCACCATATTTAGCCGTTAGCTTCGTGTGTGTTTTATTTCGTAATTCGTCATTCGTAATTTGTAATTATGTGGTAGACTGATGCGACAGGTGAATAAAAGGTGAAACCTATGTCCTCTTATCCTGCGCATCGAGACTCTGGATCGATTGAAGTTTCTGAAATTATTAGAGAACTGGCGTCTCACGATCGATCGAATGAAGTAATTACAGCCATCCACCGTTTGCCTGCGCGAGAGCCTCAATGGGCGTCCATGCCTGATTGGATTCGACCCGAATTAATCGAGGCTTATAGGGCGAAGGGAATAATACAGCTCTATTCACATCAGGCGGAAGCATGCAATTGCATACGCAACGGCAAAAATATAGTCATTGTCACCCCCACCTCTTCGGGCAAAACGCTCTGTTATAACCTCCCGGTTCTAAACACCATGGTTGAGAACCCGGATGCGCGCGCTCTCTATATTTTCCCCACCAAAGCGCTGGCCCAGGATCAAATGGCGGAATTGCAGGATTTGGGGAAACGATTGGAGGACAGATTCGGCGTTTTCACTTATGACGGCGACACTCCATCGGATGCGCGGCGCTCTATCCGGCAGCAAGGACATATTGTCCTCACGAATCCGGATATGTTGCATAGCGGGATTTTACCTCACCATACTAAATGGACGCGTCTGTTTGAAAATCTGCGCTACATCGTGATTGATGAGCTTCACATGTATCGTGGAGTATTTGGGAGCCATCTTGCCAATGTTCTGCGCAGGCTTAAGCGCATTTGTCGTTTTTACGGCCAGTCGCCACAATTCATTTTCTCTTCCGCGACCATCGCGAATCCCGGCGAACTTGCCGCCCGTTTGATTGGTTCGGAGGTTGAAGTCCTCGACGGAAACGGCGCTCCTTCCGCCGAAAAATATTTCATTTTTTATAATCCTCCTGTCGTAAACAAATTTCTGGGGATCCGCCGCAGCTATATTAATGAGGCCTGGCGGATAACTCGTAGATTTTTAAAGCATGATCTTCAGACGATCGTTTTCGCCAATAGCCGGCTCCACATCGAACTATTGCTGACTTATTTAAAACAGGACATGCCTCAGACGCCCGGCTCACCTGAAACAGTTTGCGGTTATCGAGGGGGATATCTTCCGCTTGAAAGGCGGGAGATAGAGCATGGATTGCGAGATGGACGGATACGCGCGGTGGTAGCCACCAATGCCCTGGAACTTGGGATTGATATCGGCTCGCTTGATGTGGCTGTTCTGGCTGGATATCCTGGAACCATTGCTTCGACCTGGCAGCGCGCCGGGCGGGCTGGGAGAAGGAAAGGGTTTTCCTGCGCCGTCCTAGTTGCATCCTCACAACCCTTGGATCAATTTATAGTGAAACACCCGGACTATTTTTTTTCCGGTTCTCCTGAACATGCTTACATACAACCGGACAATCTGGAAATTCTGATCAATCACTTAAAATGCGCTGCATTTGAATTGCCTTTGGAGTCCGGCGAGGTCTTCGGCGGAGTGGATCTTTCAATTCTTTGCGAGCGTTTGGCGGAAGCGGGTTATCTACACAGGAGTGGAAATTTTTGGCACTGGATTCAGGAGTCCTACCCGGCCGATACCGTAAGCCTGCGGTCCATCAGTTCTGATAATTTCGTTATTATAGATGAGACCGAGAAACCTGAAGTTATCGGCGAGACTGACTTTTCCAGTGCGCTCACCACTGTTCATCCCAAAGCCATATATCTGCATGGGGCGCAGCAGTACCACGTCGACCGATTGGATTTCGACCAGCGCAAAGCCTATGTAAGAAAAGTCAATGTTGATTATTTCACTCAAGCGATACGCTATACGGAAATCAAGAATCTGGAGGTGGAAGCGCAATCTTCCGTGGCAGGTCCGGCTATTAAAGGCTATGGCGATGTCAAGGTCCGTTCGCAAGTAGTCGGATTTAAAAAAATAAAATTTTATACTCTCGAAAATGTGGGTTCAGGGAACCTGGAATTGCCCGAGAATGAAATGCATACGACTGCGTATTGGGTGACTCTCAGGAGTGCATTGCTCGAGTCGCTGCCTTATACGATTTCGGAAAGACAGGATGGGCTTTTCGGATTGCTGTTCGCTATCGAATCTGTCGCGAGTCTGTTGGTGATGTGCGACCGGATGGATCTTGGCGCCACTATCGGGGAAGGAATTCCTGGCTCCAGCCCCGCTGGAAGCGGATGGGAAGAGAAGATCGTTTCGCCGAAAATGGAATATTTTGAACCAACGCTATATCTGTATGATGCTTATCCTGGAGGAATCGGGTTGAGTGAACCATTGTTCAGCCTGCATGAGCTGCTGATTGCACGAACGAAGGAACTCATTGCCGACTGCTCTTGTGAAAAAGGATGTCCTTCCTGTGTCGGGCCTGTAGGCGAAACCGGCGAGCGCGCCAAAGAAACCGCTCTCGCTATTCTTGCAAGATTGTCTCAGATTTGAGGATTCGATGAATGCTATTGCGGACAAGCTTTCCCGAGTCGCGGCTCTTCGCCCCAATTCTCGCGCATTGGCGCCGGTTTTTTCGCAATCGGATCAATGGATACAGCAGCTGGGCGGCGAAAAGCGGATCAATGACAGGGGATCCCATATTGTAATCAGGCGTCGTTTTTCTGAGCCTCAACCCAAAAGGGTAGACGCGCAAGCTCTCCGTTTGCTGGCGCCGGAGGCGACCGATTCCGGTTGCGATATTGGACAATGGCTGTTTTTGGATACGGAAACGACCGGGTTAGCCGGAGGCACGGGAACCTATGCCTTTTTAGTGGGGCTTGCCTGGTGGGAACAAGATAGTTTTGTGGTGGAACAATATTTCATGAGGGATCACAGCGAGGAACCTTCTCTGCTGCTTGGAATTTTGGATCATTTTGCGCAGCGTCCGATCCTGGTTACATTTAACGGCAAAGGTTTTGATTGGCCTCTACTGCAAACCCGGTATCAAATAACGCGAGCCGGCGCCGTTCCCGCGCCTTTGTTTCATCTTGATTTGCTATATCCTTCGCGTCAGCTCTGGCGTTTGAGTTTGCGATCCGTGGCTTTGACGCAGTTGGAAAAGAATATTCTGAAATTGAATCGCGGACAGGACATCCCTTCGGAAACAATTCCTCAGATCTATTTCGATTTTCTTCGGGGAGGGCGCTCAGAACCGATGATAGATGTTTTTCGCCATAACCAATGGGATCTTTGCGGCCTGGCGTCCTTGGCGTTGCATGTCTGTCATATCCTGGCGGATCCGGAAAACGGAGGTTCGTGCGCTGAAGAGTTTTTCGGCATTTCACGTCTGCTGCAAAGACGGGGGAATAATAATCTCGCCGGGCGAATTTATCTGAAAGCGCTTGAAGAAGGATTGCCTCTACCTGCCGAGCAAATCGCTCAGAGAGAGCTGGCGCTCCTTGCCAAACGCGGGCGTGATTACAATGTATCCAATGCATTCTGGGAGAAGCTCCTGAGCGACACTGCCGAAGGACTCAAGGCATACGAGCAGCTGGCGATTTATTATGAGCGCCAAGCGCGTCTTCCGGAAAAAGCGGCGTTGCTGGTTAGAGAATCGGTTTTGAGACTGCAGGAATCCTTTCGCGCCGGTCGAATCAGCTCGGGAAAATATATGCAATGGTACGAGAAATTTCAACATCGCCTCGCGCGTCTCAATAAAAAACTGAAATAAAAACGCCACGGAAAACAAAGATTTTAAAAATTTATTTAATCTGTGGAGTCCGCGTATTCCGCAGCGTTTTTCTATTATTTGCGGGTTATCGAAAGGAAAGTCCATTCCAGCAGGGTGCCGAAAACTGCGGAACAAGGTATCGTCAGAATCCAGGACCAAACGATACTTCGCGCAATTCCCCATCTTACGGCCGACCATCGGTGTACGGATCCAGCTCCAACGATTGCGCCCGTGATGGTGTGCGTTGTGCTCAGAGGAATGCCGAAAAGCGAAAGGAAAACGATTGTGGCTCCTCCTCCTGTTTCAGCGCAGAATCCTTGCACCGGATGTAATTTTGTCAATCGCATTCCTAAAGTCCTGACGATCCGCCATCCTCCAAAATAAGTTCCCAGTCCTATGGCCGCGTTGCAGGATAAAATCACCCACCATGGGATGTTGGTCCTGGAGCTCTCAAGATAGTTCGTAGATATAAGGAGCGCGACAATGATTCCCATTGTTTTTTGGGCGTCGTTCATTCCATGGCTGAAGCTGAATATGGAGGCGGAAACGAGCTGGCCTTTTCGAAAAATACTATCCACCTTGCGGGGCGTGGATCGGCGGAACAGGTAATTGATCAGGACTATCATAATACGGCCCAGCACAAATCCGATCAGGGGGGAGATTACGATATAAGGAACTACTTTAAGGAGTCCCTCCGGTTTGAGTGCGATCCATCCTTCCTTGGCAACGGCCGCCCCTGCAAAACTTCCAATTAAAGCATGCGATGAACTCGTGGGCAAAGCAATCCACCAAGTAAGGATGTCCCAAATTATGGCCCCAAACAGCCCGAATCCTACCATGTAGGGATCCAGAAATTCCGGATGGACTATGTCGTGGCTTATGGTCCCCGCAACTTTCGGCACGATGAAGAAAGCTGCGCAGAAATTGCATATTGCCGCTAAGAGGACCGCAGCTCGCGGGGACAAAACCCTGGTAGAGACGATGGTCGCGATTGAGTTCGCAGCGTCGTGAAATCCGTTGAGGAAATCGAATGCAAGTGCTACCAGCACAACGGTCGTTACTACTGCCAGTTGAGTATCCATTCCCATCCTTTGCGCGGGTACTTATATCAGAATGATCGGGGATTATCCTTAGGAAAAATGATTGCGCAAACTGCTCGAAAAATTCCGCCCATTTACAATCTCAGGGGCCCTGTCGATTTTATTTTTAATATACCTGTCGTAAATTGGTGAATAATGGGATGTTGACATCATCCGTTTTTGGTGGGATGGTAGGGGTCCAGACGGCATGGACCCCTCTTTCCCTGGGAACTCTATGGGAGCAGAAGAAATAGGAAATTCGAAAAACCGGAGCGATGGCGGGATGGCAAAACCCTATAGTATAATTCTGGCTGACGACCACATACTCGTAAGGCGCGGGTTAAAACGAATTTTAGAAGAGAATCCCAATCTGGAAGTCGCCGGCGAGGCGGGGGATGGGCTCGAGTTATTGAGCGTTCTTAATAAAGTGGTGCCCAATCTTATTATACTTGATGTTTCTATGCCGCATTTGCGCGGGATTGAGGCAATCCCCGAAATTCGCCATGTTCAGCCTCAAGTTAAAGTCTTAATTTTCACGATGCACAATGAAGAAGAATACCTTTACCAGGCAATATCCGCAGGAGCCGACGGATACCTGCTAAAAGAAGACGCTGAAAAAGAACTGTTCTCCGCTATTGAAAGTATTCGAAGCGGCAAGATATATATCTCTCCCGGCCTTACGGATCAATCGATGCAAAACTGGGCAAGATTGCGCCGTGGAGAGGATGATCCTCATGTCGTGGAATCCTTGACTGTACGGCAGAGAGAAATACTGAAGCTGATTGCTGAAGGCAAATCCAACAAAGAGATCGGCGATTTATTATGTATCAGCGTTCGAACTGTGGAGCGTCATCGCGCTAATATAATGAGCAAGCTGAATATTAGAAAAACAGCTGAATTGGTTCAATACGCATTGCGGAAACATTATATTTAGTCGTCAGTCGTCCACGGACTACCGACGACTCGTCTTCTTCTTAGCCGGCTTTTCTTGTCGCGCCAGTTCATCCTCAATCATGGCGGAGAGATCGGTGAATGGAATAACGCCGTTCATAAATCTTCCATTAATAAAAGTGGAGGGAGTTCCGTCCGCCCCTGCACGAAAGCCTGCGACCAGATCTTCATGGACAAGCAAGGCGGAGCGATTGCCGTCCAGGCAGGCGTTGAAGGAATCGACATCAAGTCCAAGATCCTTCGCCCTGTTCTTCAGGTCATAAACCTTGAGATAGGATTGGTTTTGAAATATCCGATCGTGCATGTCCCAAAATCTCTGCTGGCGCGCGGCGCATAGAGACGCTTCCGCCGCCTTCTGAGCGTCTCTGTGAATTGTGGTAAGAGGGAATTGGAGAAAAACCAGTCGCACTTTGTCTCCGTACTTTTTTATCACCTGCTTGAGCGTCGAATTGTATTCCTTACAGTAAGGACATTGAAAATCTGAAAAGGTTGCAATGGTTACTGGGGCCGACGCCGGTCCCAATGAGGGGCGGCCCTCAATTTTCACATTGAATCGAAGGGGTTCGAGGAATCGATCCACCTTGTGCTCCTTTTCCAGCTTTTGCAAAAAAACTCTACGCAGATATATTGATTTATGCTTTTTTATAGCCTCTCGGATCTCATCCGCCACTTCTTCCTTGGGTTGTTGGATACGATCCGCATTATCCTTGTAAACGGCGTCGATTTCCTCGGCTGTTGCTTCCTTCACCTTCGAGTCCACTTCGGAATTGAGTAAATTTTCTTTTGAGACGCCTCGCTTTTCCGCCTCCAATCCCAACAGTTTTTCTGCAATAAGATGCGCGAGATATTTTTCCAGAATTTCCTGTTCATTTCTTGCCGAAACAGCTTTTTCTTTTAGCTTCTGCAATTCGAGCATTTCGAGATCGCCGGCGCCTTCCTGTCTGACATGGGTTTCAGTAATGACCATGCCATCGACAGACGCCAGTTTCTTTACGCGTGGCTTTGGAGTTTGCGCATCCAGGGACTGGCCGGTTAAGGAAATTAATCCGGAAAAGATAATGCCTGCAAGAATTGTGCGCATTGTTACCTCTTATTCAAGCCTGGGAAACAGGAGAAATGGGTCATACTATCATGGCAATCGAGCCTCCTTGATGTTACTTGTGCACCGCTTTTCGTGCAAGCGCCATCGAACGGCGCTTATATTTTGAGCGCCGCCGAAACTGCGCCTCTGGTTTCAGGCTTTTCATTCTGGGCGGCGCGGCGGTGTCGGTTGAAGAGGCCTGCCTCATTTATTTCCGCTGGGATTTGATCAAGTGACGGGGCAATATTATATTGCGAAGACCATAAGGTGCAGGTAAATTTATATATTTGCCTAGAATGAGGTAAAGTTTATGCCGGGAAAGAAGAAGCCCCCACAACACAGGGGCAAGGTCATTATCAACGCAGAACTGTGCAAGGGTTGTGGTTTCTGTATTGAGTTCTGCCCGGCAAAGGTTCTCGAATTTTCCAGCGACTTCAATAGCAAGGGATATCATCCGCCGCGTGCAGTGAAACCTGAAGCATGCACTGGCTGCGATCTGTGCGGAATCTACTGCCCGGATTTCGCTATTTTTGGACTTCTTAACAAAGCAGTCGCCTGAAAGGAGGCTGTTTGAAAGCTGATCCCAGAGGGGTTTTAACCGGCGCGCATTTTTTGGACGGAGATCATGCTTGCTGTGAAGGCGCACTTTCGGCAGGCTGCCGTTTTGTTGCAGGATATCCCATCACTCCGTCGACCGAAGTTGTGGAAAGAATCTCTGTGCGCATTCCAGCCGTCGGTGGGATGTTTATCCAGATGGAGGACGAAATCGCCTCCTCAATAGCAATCCAGGGCGCCGTGTGGGCAGGAACAAAAGCGATGACCGTGACATCCGGTCCCGGGTTTTCGCTGATGATGGAACATATAGGTCTTGCAGCCATGCTTGAGACTCCCTGTGTTTTTGTGGATGTGCAAAGGGCCGGACCGTCGACGGGGCTGCCTACGCTACCGGCCCAAGCTGATATGATGCAGGCTCGTTGGGGAGCTCATGGAGATTATGAAATTATTGCTTTATGTCCCAATTCTCCCCAGGAATGTTTTGACCTGACCATTAAAGCTTTCAATCTGGCGGAAGAGTATCGCGTTCCCGTGATAGTCATGATGGATGAATGCGTCGGACATATGACAGAAAAAGTCGTGATCCCGCGGCCGGAAGAAATCGAGGTGACGGAACGCCGGTATACCGATGCGAATCCTGGAGAATACCTGCCTTATCTGGCGAATGACTCTGAGGCGCCGCTCATGGTAAAAGCCGGCGATGGCTATAATTTCCATGTGACCGGTCTCACGCATGACGAAAGAGGCTATCCGGCCATGAACGCCGATGCACAGGAAAAATGCGTGCGGAGGCTTCTGGATAAAATCCGTAAAAACGCTAAAAAGATAATTATGCTGGATGAGGCGGACACGGAAGGCGCTGATGTGATCCTTGTTTCTTACGGAATTACATCACGGGTGGCAATCAAGGCAATCGAAATGGCGAAAGATCATGGTGTAAAAGTCGGCCATCTTCGCTTGATCACTGCCTGGCCTTTTCCGGAAGTCCGAATCAGTGAGCTGGCAAAACGTACCAAAGCTTTCATCATGCCTGAGCTTAATTACGGTCAGATGTTTTTTGAAATGCAGCGAGCCATTGAAGGCAAGGCAAAGTCTTACCTCATCCCTCATGGGGGAGGAACCGTGCACGACCCTGGACTCATTTATAAAAAAATTATGGAAGCGGTAAAAAGCTTAAAGGGCAAGGAGGCAGGGAAGTGAATCCAACCAATCCGGCGCACAAATATATCAGAATGGATCGAATGCCTCATATCTGGTGTTCGGGTTGCGGACTGGGAACGACTGTCAATTGCTTTGTACGCGCTGTGGATACATGCGGCATTCCGATAGATCAAATCAGTGTGATTTCGGGCATCGGCTGTACCGGACGGGTGGCTGGATATATAAAACTGGACAGTTTTCATACAACTCATGGCCGTCCCATTCCGTTTGCTACCGGGCTTAAGCTTGCCAACCCCAAGTTGAAAGTTATAGTTTACAGCGGAGATGGAGATCTTTTTGCCATCGGGGGCAATCATTTTATTCATGCGGCTCGTCGCAACATGGATATGACTGTTATTTGCGTTAACAATTTCACTTATGGAATGACCGGAGGCCAGGTTACGCCCACAACTCCTCTTGACGCCATTGCCTCTACTGCGCCTTACGGCAATATTGAGGAGCCATTCAATCTCCCGTTTCTGGCTGATTCCGCAGGCGCTGTCTACGTCGCCCGCTGGACTGTATTCCATGTAAGGCAGTTAATAAAATCTCTAAAAGAGGCCATCCAGAAAAAAGGATTCAGTTTTGTGGAAATCATCAGTCCGTGTCCTACTCTTTTTGGAAGAAGAAACGGCCTGGGCGATGGCCTCGAAACCATGAAACTCTATAGAGAGAATAGTCATATTAAAAATGGAACTGATACCAGAGATGTCGGTCTGGATTTTAAGGGTAAGGTCATTTGCGGCAAATTCATTGACCGCGAAAGACCTACCTTCATCGATCAGTACAATGCAAAAATAGCTGCCAGACTCGGACCCTCCTTTGAAACTTATGATGGGGTGCTATGAGCACAACGGAAATCAAATTCGGAGGATTTGGCGGGCAAGGGGTTATTCTTGCTGGGATCATCATTGGCCGCGCCGCAAGCATTTACAGCAATAAGTTTGCCACCCTGACTCAGAGCTTTGGACCTGAGGCTCGTGGCAGCGCCTGCAGCGCCCAGGTCATTATTTCCGATTCCAAAATCCTCTATCCGTATGTTACGAAACCTGAAATCCTAATGATCATGTCACAGGAAGCCTGCAATTTATTTCTGCCGCAAGCGACGGATAATGCAACCATAATCATTGAAAAGAGTCTCGTAAAACCCAAAGGGCTCAAGCCCGATATGAAAACTTTCAGCATCCCCGCCACTCGTTTGGCGGAAGAGCTCGGCCGTAAAATGATTTTGAACATAGTCATGACGGGTTTTTTTACTGCTGTCACGAAGCTGGTCGAATATGAGGCCGTCCGGGAAGCTGTCAAAGCATCCGTGCCTCATGGGACAGAAGATCTGAACCTGATCGCCTATGATCGGGGCTATCAATACGGGATTGCACAATTTAAAATCAATCTCGCCAATGTATCGGATAAATAGATTGTTATTGACCGGAGCTCGTCTAATCCGTACAATTTCCGGTTTTTGTGCCTTGGGCACTCATGATAAGGAGAAGTTTTAAATGGCAGAGAAAATTTCCAAAACTGCGCGCGCGAGCCTGGGAGATAAAGGGGCAAAATACGAACATCCCTGCCCGCAATGCGGCACCGTGATGGTCGCCACAAAAGTCATTAAATACCGAGATCAGCCTGGCGGTATGTACTGGATTTGTCCGAAAGACGATAACAGGGTCAAGATATAATATTAGAGCCTTTGAGCTTTAAGTTGCTTTAAGCCTCAAGGGCTCTAATTCCACCTATTGTCTTGCACAAAATACTTTTTCGGCCGGCCTTCTAGCCCCAATTTGATATATTGCAATTATGGGGATTGAAAAACGCCTTTATAACTCCTATGGGGATTTTTTAAAGGCGAAGTTTGGCTGCAAGGTTTACAAAATCAGCGTCGACGGCGGATTCAACTGTCCTAATCGAGATGGAACTACCGGGGCAGGTGGATGCGCATACTGCAGCAATGATTCCTTCCGTCCAGTGACTGCGAACCGGGTGAAATCGATTCCGGAGCAAGTGAGAGACGGAATCGAGCATCTTAAAAACCGCTATAGAGCAGGGAAGTTCATTGTTTATTTCCAGCCGTATACCAACACATACGCTTCGCTGGATGATTTAATTCCTCTTTATGAGTCTGCGATAGACCATCCGGATGTAATAGGGCTTTCAGTCGGGACCCGCCCGGACTGTGTGGATGAGGATAAAATCGCATGGTTTGAAAAGCTCGCCCGCACCCATTTTGTCACCCTGGAGTATGGCCTTCAGTCGATTCATGATAAGACGCTTATTCGCATCAATCGAGGGCACAATTATCAATGCTGGCTGGACGCAATGGAAAGTACGCGCAATCGAGGCATCCAATTATGCGCTCATCTGATCCTGGGTTTTCCATGGGAAAGCCGGGAGGAAATGCTCGCCGGCGCAGAAGCATTGTCCGACAAAGGGCTGGATTTTTTAAAACTGCACCACTTCCATGTTGTACGGAACACGCCGCTGGGAGATGAATACCGGAAACAGCCGTTCCCGCTGATCGGATTCGAGGATTATGTCAACCTGACAGTAGATTTTCTTGAACGATTAAACCCGGCTATTTATATTGAGCGTCTTTTCGGATTTGCTCCGATGGATCAATTGATCGGACCTATGTGGGGAAAAAGCAAAAGCGAGATCAGGCGTGCAATCGAGCAGCGGTTGGCAGCCCGAAATACCTATCAAGGGCGCCGAGCGCAACACTAAATAATTAAGCCTCGTCAGCAAAATTTGTGGGTGCATTCCGGTTCAGGTAAATTGCCAAGCGTA
>CAYTYP010000018.1:0-78657 GCA_964441405.1 uncultured Acidobacteriota bacterium | reverse complement strand
CCGTACGTACGGTGGTGTGACAGGGAAAGCGGGCGACCGCCTACCTATGTCGATTAACCAAAAGATATAATTTACTAACTTCTTTTTCTAAGCTTCAGTCCTGCAATACCTGCCAGTCCAAGGCCGAGCAACACAAATGTTGTGGGCTCGGGAACGGCAGCTGTGGCAATGCCTGTTCCATCGCCTGTAACCGGATCGCCAAGCCGCGAAAGCATTGCGAAGTCGGAATAATTTCCGCCTCCCTGGGTGTCCAATACAAAGGCGAAAACGCCTTGTGGCGGATTATTAGGATCGGATGCGCAAGCGGCAGAAGGATCGCAATTAATAAGCTTGAAGTATGTGTATACTCCAGGATTATTTTCAAACCAATTGCCGTATAACTCACTCCACGTGGCCCATTGATGAAATGAAGCGACCGGCATGTCGATCGGCTTTCCGATCGAGCCGACTTGTGGATCAAGAACACTGCCGTTCCAGGTAATATCAAAATACCAATCGCCGCCGGCGAAAACCTCGTTCCAATTCGATCCAGGCGTATTGGCCGTTGAACCCGTTACCCTAAAGGTCCAATATCCGGCTACATCCCATTTATTGGGTGCAGTAAAACCAAAAGCCGGAAGCAGACCGGCAGCTGTTCCATTGCTCAGCAGTTCTTCATTTGCCGTATCACCGGTGAAGATTTGACCTGAGCCGAAATTGCCACCTGTCGTCATCCAGTATGTAGGATCAGCCATCGCTGATCCTACTGCCAATAGGCTGCAAACCATCACAGCCATTGCCAAACATTTTAATTTCATTAAAATTTCCCCCAAAATAAATTTTGCTCAATGGTTAAAATCAAAATAACAAGCGCATTTTTTAAAAGCATGATGTGCTATTGTTTTTTTATGCAATATGCATTCCTTAACTAAATACATATTTGCCAAATTTTAATTGCTGATCTGTATCTATTGATAAATAATGATTTGCGTCGCTTAGAAATTTCTAATTTCTGGCGGATTTAATAATTTACGGCGGCAAGAAATCAATAAAGTGTAAAAAACTTTAACAGTGTAAGGTTGGTCTCAATGGGTTCAATCTTAAGGAAAGCTAATATTAATAAGTGTTTTGCTAAATTGTAAAGAATCCCGACAATGCCGTCTTATAGCCTGCTCCCCTCCGGACCTTATCGCGAGACGTCTGGGGACTCCTTTTCCAATCCTGATCCTTATGGCTCTATCGTATGCTGCTTTCAGAACGATGCGACTTCATGAACCTTAACGGTTGATAGAGATGTCCGCCCTGAGTATGATGGTTACGCAAAAATCCCGAAATTGTTTGGTGTTTGTGGAATTTCCATCTCAAAGGAGGACATGCAATGCGGATGAGATTATTTGTCGTGGCACTTTTTTTGATTGCGTTGCCGGCTGCAGTCGCTCAACAAACCGGTAAAGTCGCCTGTGACCGCGCCTGCCTGGAGAACTATGTCGATCGATATCTGGACGCGATGATAGCCAAGGAAGTGAGTCCAAAGCTTTTTGCTCGAGAAGTCAAATTCACTGAAAACGGCGTGAGGTTGCCGCTGGGCAAAGAGGGGCTCTGGTTCGGCATGTCGGGAAAAGGGACCTATAAATTCTACGTTCCCGACGTCGAGACTCAACAGGTCGCTTTTATTGGAACAGTGCGGGAAGGCTCCGCCGCTCCTGCCGCGAAGATAGCCCCCGGCGCCAAGCCGGCCCAACCTACCGTTGTAGCCCTCGCGCTTCGCTTGAAAATTGTAAATAGTTTAATCACAGAAGTAGAACAACTCGCGATCCGTCCGGAGCAAAGCCTGACCGGCGCCGCGCCGAGCGCTTCCGCGTTTCCGCCGACCGGCGAGGGCGTTGAAAAGATGGGCGCCCCGCACGAGATATTCACCCAAGTCATTCCTGAAGCAGAGAGAGCTTCGCGAGAAGAACTGGTCAAGGTCGGCAATTATTACTTCGCGGGATTGCAGAGGAATGACGGCAAAGGCTACTACCCCTTTACCGACGATTGCCTGCGCTATGAAAACGGCATGGTGGCCACCAAAGAATGCAAGAAGCAGTTTGAGTCCGGGCAGCTGCGAAATATTGTGTCGCGGATCCGCGATCGCCGTTTCGTGGCGGTGGATCGTGAACGCGGCATCGCCTTCGCTTTCGGCTTTTTCGATCATGAGTCGATCAATTGGACCTGGCAGCTCGCGGAACTGTTCAGGATCGAAAAAGGCAATATCCGCCGCATCGAAGCTATTTTTCATCGATGCGCCTATGGGTTGAACTCCGGATGGAGCACCTACGAACAGGGGATGTCGGAGGAGATGCAAAGCATAAGGTGATTGACGATAGACGATTTACGATTGACGATTGAAAAACAGAAAAGGGATCAGGTCTTGATATCAGGACTTGATCCCTTTTCTAATTGGACTGCGCTATATATTGCCTGCGGATGGATTCTCCCTGGCTCGCAGCGCCAACTCCGGGATATGCAATTATTGAATAGGAGTTTATATGCCATTAAATCAAAGGATACGATCTTTCCTCACAACCGTGAGTTTTATTATTAGCGCTGCTCTTCTGATGAATGGGGGGGTGAACTCCGCCAGAGCCCAGGCTTTTTCGGAGGTGAAAAAGGCGCTGGTGGATTATTCGAAAGCGGACCTTATGCCTATCAAGACCTGTGAGGCGATGAGCCAATACAAATCAAAGGAGATCGTGAAAATCACGGCGGCGATAATCCCCGCCACTCCTGCTATTCCTGCATACTGCCGGGTTACAGGCCTCCTCGATCCGGAAATTGCTTTTGAGGTGAGTCTTCCGGCTAAATGGAACGGTCGCTTTTATATGACCGGCAACGGTGGGCACGCCGGCGAAGCGATGGACGATCCCCGTCGCGCCGCGTCTCGCAACGAGGCCTTGCAGGTCGGCTTCGCAGTTGCAGGAACCAATACGGGGCATGATTCACGCAAAGAGCCGGGAGCGACCTTTGTGCTGAGCAATCCGCAGAAAGCGATCGATTATGCCTACCGTGCGGTGCACCTGACCGCTATAACCGCAAAAGATATCGTAAAGGATTACTATAGAAAACAGGTTTCCCGCGCTTATTGGAATGCTTGCTCCAATGGCGGTCGCCAGGGCTTGATCGAGGCGCAACGCTTTCCGGAAGATTTCGACGGCGTTGTGGCGAATGCGCCGTGGCTGGATCAGACGGGTTTCACCATTGGCGCGTTGTGGAATCAGAAAGCGATTAGTGAGACGCCGATCACGGCAGCCAAAATGGCGCTGGTGGCGGAAAAAGTCATGGCAAAATGCGATGCGCTCGACGGGCTCAAAGACGGCCTGATTGACGATCCGCGCAAGTGCGCCTTCGATCCTGTGCGTGACGTTCCTGCTTGCAGCCCGGGCGTGGATGGAGCCGATTGTCTAACTGCAGCTCAAGCGACGGCTATTGCCAAGATCTATAGCGGTCCAATGAGCAACGGCAAACCCTACTTCCCAGGATTCATGCCGGGGAGTGAATCCGTGATGCCGGCCTTATTCGGCGGCGGCGAGAGCAGCGGTTGGATGAACATGATCATTAGCGCGCAGCCAAACGGCAAGTCCGCGGATTTCGGCCTGGCGGAAGACACTATACGTTATCTCGCGCACAAACCGCCGAAGCCGGACTACGATTATAAGACATTTGATTTCAATCGCGATCTTCACATGCTTGACGCATGGAGCCAACAGGCGGACGCTAAGAATCCGGATTTGTCGAAATTCAAAAATCGCGGCGGCAAACTCCTGATGACCTATGGGTGGGCGGATGCGATTCTGCAGCCGATGATGGGCGTGAATTACTATGAACAGGCAATGGCAAAAAATGGTCCGGGGACGATGGATTTCTTCCGCCTGTTCATGGTCCCGGGCATGTCGCACTGCAGCGGCGGCATAGGTCCCGATCAACATGACCCAATGACGGCGATCATTAACTGGGTGGAAAAGGGCCAGGCCCCCGACTCGATATTGGCGAGCCGGGTGATGAACAACAAGGTCGTGCGCACGCGGCCATTATGCGCATATCCGAAGGTGGCGCGCTACACGGGCCAGGGAAGCATCGACGATGCAGCCAATTTCCGCTGCGTGGAGCCCTGATTCTTCACCGCGGATGCGCCCTTAGTTTGTTTTCAGGATTGCAGCCGGTCTGGGCTTATGGCCACGAAGCGGTCGTATTCGCGGGAGAATACCAGTGGAGACGGATGTCCCGCACTGCATCCGTATAATTATGCCCTGCGACATCGGCGACCAAAATCCCGCCGGTGCGGTTAAGCCTCTGAAGATTTTGTACGACGCCGTCTTGCCCGTTGGCCAAGGCGCTTTGAATCCGTTTATTCAGATCGAAGCGTTCCTGAAAATTCATATACGTAATCAAATCTCCTCCAGCCATGCCATTATAAGGAACGCTTGCGCCATAAATATCTATGCCCGGAATTTTGGGAATCTCTTCCGGCGCCGGCGTGATATAACGGGTCATATAGAGTGCGCCCCTATGCAGTTCCCGATAATATAAAGAGATCGTTAAGATTCTATTAATTCATCTAGTGCAAAGAACCGTCTTGCCACGGGCTTGACCTTAAGCCATGCGTATTCCTATAGCCAAAACGAAATTGGCTCTCCGGGCGTTTTTTTCGCAAAGCGGTTAACTTAACTCAAAATTAATGCTCGTTTTATATGTTCTAAATATTCCCGGTGTACATTCCACATGTTTTTATCAGGAGTGATTGAGCGGAACATTCGGTCATCCAAAGGCGATTCTTATTAATCAAGGAGCAGCAGATGCACAAGAGAAACAGAGGAACAAGAATGATATACGGTCTTCCGGCCGTGCTTCTTATATGTCTGGCCTCACCCTTAAAGGCGTCCGATGATGTTTCAAAGGAAAAAACATCAACAGCGGTTGCAACCAATGAAAAAGTGGAAGAAATGGAACTTATCCAAAAGGAACTTGAAGCGGTTGCGGAAAGCGCCGCCCAAGCCAACCAGCGTTTAACCAAACTTGAAGCCGATACTGCGGCATACAATAAATCGAACGACGCTAAAGTCAAACAAATCGGAGTTTTCACTTTTGGCGGCGACATCAGGGCGCGGTTCGAATCTTTCTTCCAGGAAGGCGCTCGGGATCGGAATCGCGAAAGATTCCGGCTCCGTTTCAATGTCACCGGAAAAATATCGGATGAATTCAGCGGCGGGTTCTCACTGGCTACCGGTACGTTGGACGATCCGGTTTCGACGAATCAGACTTTCACCGGATTCTTCAACCGAAAAAGTTTTGGAGTCGATAAAGCCTTCGTCTCCTATAAGCCGAAATATGCTAAATTCCTAAAACTGGACGCCGGTAAATTCTCGTACCCCTGGTACCGGACGGGCCTCACTTTCGACAATGATGTGAATCCGGAAGGATTCGCGCAGACATTGTCCTTTGATTTAAAATCCCCGGGCCTCAAAAATATTACGATTGTCGGTTTTCAACTGCCGCTCAACGAATCGTCCAGCGGCCCGGACAGCTTCATCCTTGGCGGACAGATTCAAACGCAATTCATGATCAGTCCGAAAGTGAAACTCGGGCTCTATGGCGCCGGAATCAATTTCCTCCGCATGGATCCGCTGGGAGTCGCGGCGGCCGGACGAGTTTCCGGGACGTTCGTCGGCAGCCTCAATAATTCAAACACCCTGCGGAAAAATTCCGGTGGAACGGTTGTGGGATATGCCTACAAGTTCGCCTATCTGGATGCGATTATGAAGCTGGACATTGAAGCTTCTTCCCGCTTCCCGACCAGTTTGCTCTTCAACTTTGTCAACAACGTTCGCGGACCGAAGGAACGGAGCGGCTACTGGACGGAATTGACCGTCGGCAAACAGAAAGACCCCAAAGACCTGCAGTTCGGTTATGCCTACGTGAGAATCGATAAAGATGCTGTTATCGGCGCTTTCAACGAGAGCGATCTGCGCTCAGCCACCAACGTATCCAACCACAGGCTGTTGGGCTCCTACATGTTCGGTAAAGGAGTTTCCGGTCAGTTCACTACGTGGATCGGAAAGCTGAAAGATCCTCTGAACAATACGGAACTGGTTCCTTCGGGCGTGCGGAGCGCTTGCACCGGCGTCGACAAGTCCGGTTGCAAAGATCCGTTCTTGAAGCGGCTCCAGTTCGACCTGATTTACAAATTTTAAAATTGTCCTTCATAACGCATAGGAGAAATAACGATGAAAAAAATATCGGCGATTCTTGCGATATTGAGTATTGGCCTTCTGATCGGCGTGTCCGGATCCATTCCGGCCGCGGCTCAGGGGCGGAACATTTCCATCAAAGGATCCGACACGATGGTGCTGCTCGGACAACGATGGGCTGAGACGTACATGAAGAAGAATTCCGGTGTGACGATACAGGTCACCGGCGGCGGATCCGGAGTCGGAATCGCCGCGCTCATCAACGGCACTACGGATATTGCCGAAGCGTCCAGGCCGATGAAGGACGCCGAAAAAAGCCAGCTTCAGCAGAAGCGGGGCATGGCAACGGTGGAACTGCCAGTGGCTCTGGACGGTTTAGCCGTCTATGTACACGAAAAAAACCCTCTGACCGAACTGACGTTGGAACAGTTGAAAAAAATATATACGGGAGCTGCTAAAAACTGGAAGGACGTCGGCGGGAAAGATGAACGAATCATTCTTTATGGGCGTGAAAACAGCTCCGGGACCTACGCATACTTCAAGGAACACGTGCTGGAAAATGCAGATTACTATCCGACCACCCAGACGCTTCCCGGAACGGCGGCTGTAATCAACGCCGTTTCGAAAGATATCCGCGGAATAGGCTACGGCGGGATCGCTTATCTGAAGGGAGTGAAAGCTCTCAAAGTCAAAAAGAACGCCGCCACTCCCGGCGTCGAGCCGACTCTGGACAACGTTCAGAAGAACGTTTATCCGATAAGCCGATTCCTCTACTGGTACCTGGCCGGCCAGCCCAAAGACCAGATTAAAAAGTTGACGGAATGGGTCCTGACTTCGGAAGGGCAATCTGTTGTTCATGACGTCGGCTATTATCCGCTGCCTGCGGATGTTCTGGCCAAATACAGTTCGTCGGCCAAATCGACGGGGAAAAAATAACCCCAGGCTATTAAAAATTCTCTTCGGTAAAAACGATGACTATTGAAAACAGCGCGTCCGAATCCGTTGTTCCCGGCATGCAACTTCGAAAAACCGGCATCACTATGCGCGGTGCGTGCGACTGGGCTATTGCCCGTTTTATCCGGCTCAGCGCCTGGCTCTCCATCGCGATAATGTTTCTCATCCTCATCTTCATTGCGAAGGAAGCGCTGCCGCTTTTTTATGAGCCGGCGTCTGTCGCCGAAGTCGGATGGAGCCGTCTTTTCATGCCGCAGAATTACGGCACGCCGGAAGCGCCGCTGGCGTACTCATGGCATCCCGTTTCCACGGAGCCGAAATACAGCCTGACGCCTCTGCTTCAGGGAACCCTGAAAGTCACTCTGGTCGCGATGATTTTCTCGGTTCCCATTTCCCTCGCCGCTGCGGTTTATACGGCCGAATTCGCCCCTAATTGGACGCGGGAAATATTTAAGCCTATTGTGGAATTACTGGCCGGATTTCCGTCCGTAGTGCTGGGATTTTTTGCCCTGATTGTTCTGGCCTCCTGGCTCCAGGATTTATTCGGGTTCGATTATCGTCTCAATGCTTTTACCGCAGGATTGGCTCTCAGTCTTGCGGTCATTCCGATCATCTACACCGTATGTGAAGACGCGCTTTCCGCCGTCCCGCGCAAACTCAGAGAAGCATCCTGGGCGCTCGGGGCGACTCGGACCGAAACGGCCTTTCGGGTGGTTTTGCCCGCTGCGCTGCCGGGGATTTTCGCAGGCGTTGTGCTTGGCTTCGGCCGCGCCATCGGAGAAACCATGATCGTTCTTATGGCTTCGGGGAATGCCGCCATCAGTTCATGGTCTTTTACGGACTCAACCCGGACTCTTCCTGCGACGATCGCCGCAGAATTGGCCGAAGTTGTTTTTGGCAGCCCCCATTACCACGTTCTGTTTTTCCTTGGGCTGCTTCTTTTCCTGATAACTTTTGGATTGAACGGCATCGGATCCTGGATTATCGGCAGGTTGAAAAGCAAGTTATTGGGAGAATCCTAGCATGGAAACAAGACCCAGACTCCTATTCGATGCGTCCACTCGATGGCTTACGGCGCTTGCAGGCCTGTGTATTATCGCCATTCTTGCGATAATGATAGGCATTATCGTTTATAACGGCTGGGAAAAAATTTCCTGGAGATTTCTCACCGCGGCGCCTTCCGAAGGGATGACCGGCGGCGGCATATTCCCAGCCATCTTTGGAACAACCGCGTTGGTTTTTTTGATGACCATTTTTGTGGCGCCTGCCGGCGTGTTTGTTGCGATCTATTTTTCGGAATACGCCGATCGACAGTCCTGGTTTTACTGCATTTCGCGCCAGGCTGTAAACAACCTGGCGGGCGTGCCCTCTATTGTTTTCGGTCTGTTCGGGTTGGGCTTTTTTGTCCAGTTTGTAGGCAGGGGCTTGGATAAGACTTTTAATGGGGGTGATCTGGCCTATGGTCAGCCCTCGATTATATGGGCGGCTCTAACCATGGCCGTCCTGACTCTTCCGGTAGTTATCGTCAGCGTGGAAGAAGCGCTGCAATCGGTCCCGCGCAGCTATCGGGATGCCAGTTATGCGCTCGGTTCGACCAAATCGCAAGCGGTGTTTCGTGTTGTTTTGCCGCATGCAATGCCGGGCGTATTGACCGGCTCTGTCTTGGCGGTCAGTCGCGCGGCAGGAGAAGTGGCGCCGATATTATTTGTCGGCGCCGCCTATTACCTGCCGCAGATACCTTCACGACTGAGTGATCAATTTATGAACCTGGGGTATCACGTTTTTATCATGTCAACTCAGTCGCCCGATGTGGACGCGACCAAGCCGATTCTTTATTCCACGGTGCTTACATTGCTGGCGTTGACTTTTATCCTTAACGCCGTAGCTGTTGTCATCCGGGCGCGCATCCGTATCGCCCATCGGAGCGTTTGATGTCCTACAATACCGCAACTTCCAAATTTCCGGTTATTCGAACGCATGTCCATCGGTCGACCGCTCTCGATGAAGCCAAACCGAATGATGTTCGCGTCGCCGTAAACAAGTTTAATTTTTGGTATGGCGCGCAAAAAGCCTTGCGCGATGTCGCGATGGATATTTATGCCAAGCAGGTAACTTCCATCATCGGGCCTTCCGGCTGCGGGAAATCCACATTCCTGCGTTCCCTCAACCGAATGAACGACGTGATCCCGAACGTCCGCATGGAAGGTGAAATCATCGTTGACGGGCAGAACATAATTTCTTCGGATATCGATGTCGTCGCATTGCGTCGAAATGTCGGGATGGTTTTTCAACAGCCGAATCCATTTCCAAAAACGATTTATGAGAATATCGCCTATGGTTTAAGGATTAATAAACTTACGAGCTCTTCATCCGAACGGGAGTCGCGCATAGAGGAAGCGCTGCGCCAGGCTGCGATTTGGGAAGAGGTCAAGGATCGTCTTCATAAAAGCGCGCTAAGCATGTCGGGCGGCGAGCAACAACGGCTTTGCATCGCCCGGGCGTTGGCTGTTCGCCCTCAAATCCTTTTAATGGACGAACCTGCATCGGCGCTCGACCCGATATCCACGGCGAAGATTGAGGATCTCATTTTTCAACTGAAGAAGAATTACACGATTGTGATTGTGACGCACAATATGCAGCAGGCCGCAAGGGTCAGCGATTATACGGCCTTTTTTCTCCAGGGAGAACTTGTTGAATTCGGCCCCACAGAACAGATCTTCACCAACCCACGCGATAAACGCACGGAAGATTACATTACAGGCCGGTTTGGCTAAAAATGAAAGGAAGCGCATTTTGCAGCATCTTCGCGAAGAACTTGATTCATTAAATAAACGGCTGCTCGAAATGTGCGGCCTGGTTGAGAATTCCATCCATCACAGCGTCAGGGCAGTGGTGGATCGTGATGAAAAACCTGCGCGGAAAGTGTTCGAGAATGAAGCCACGATCAATCAACTGGAAATCCAGATCGACAATATTGCCATCCGGTTGCTTGCGTTGCAGCAACCTATGGCAGTAGATCTGCGGTTCATTACCATGTCTATCAAGATCAATAATAATCTGGAGCGGATGGGCGATATTGCAGTGAATATTGCGGAAAGAGCTCTATCGTTATTGGCCTTGCCGCATTTGAATCCAAGCATTGACATTCCCTATATGGCGGAACTTGCTGAAGACATGATTCGGAACAGCATTGACGCTTTCATTCGGAAAGACGTCGATCTTGCGACCAAGGTTTTAAGGTCGGATGACGCGGTGGACAAACTCCGGGACGAAATGTACGCCGAAATTGAAAAGTTTATGGAAAAGGATCCGCAAAGAATTCATCCGGGCATCGATTATATTTTTATCGCCAGAGGTCTGGAACGTCTTGCGGATCATGCAACCAATATAGCGGAAGATGTTCTTTTCTTTGTTCGGGGAATCGATGTAAGGCATAAGGCGGAACAGGAACGGTTGCAGACATTGCAGTGATTCCTGATTGAATATGAGCGTCTTAATAATAATATAATATAATCTTAATACAATCTTAATAAATGCTAAGTAATTTGTCCTTCTGTTTTTTCCATTATTTAGTATTCGATGGGAGTGTGGATGGACGCTCAAATGACGCTTGTTGTAATAGTGATCGTCGTAGCGCTTGCATTCGATTTCATTAATGGCTTTCATGACGCCGCTAATTCAATCGCGACAGTGGTGTCTACCAGGGTTTTATCGCCGCGAGCGGCTGTTCTTCTTGCCGCTGTATGCAATTTTTGCGCCGCTTTCTTCTTTGAGACTAAAGTAGCTTCTACCATTGGTAATGACATTGTTCATCAGGAGTTTCTGGACCCTTATCTTGTGATGTTTGGACTTTTGGGGGCTATTGTATGGGACCTGATAACCTGGTGGTTTGGACTGCCCACCAGTTCCTCGCATGCGCTGGTAGGGGGATTCGCGGGAGCTGCGGTTGCGAAGGCTGGATGGATCGCGCTAAAGCCTCAAGGTCTGCTTAAGGTATTGCCCTTTATCATCATTGCTCCTATTGTTGGATTCGTACTCGGTCGTCTCATGATGATGTTGATGTATTTCATTTTCCAAAAATCCTCTCCGCGCAGAGTCGACTGTTTTTTTCGCAGAGGCCAACTCGTTTCAGCTGCAATTTTCAGCTTCAGCCACGGGATGAACGATGCGCAAAAGACCATGGGCATCATCCTGGCTCTTCTCATATCCGCCAATCTTTATCCTGCTACAGTGGCAGGCTCAAAAATGCATGTGCCTTTATGGGTGATCCTCTCCTGTCATGCTGCTATTGCGCTGGGCACTTACTTCGGCGGATGGAGGATTGTCCGTACTCTGGGAATGCGATTGACAAAACTGCAGCCCATAGGCGGTTTTTGCGCCGAAACCGGAGGTGGCGCCACTATAGTATTCCTGTCCTTTTTGGGAATACCGCTGAGCACCACTCATACCATTGCCGGCGCCATCGTTGGATCGGGATCGGTGCAACGGCTTTCAGCCATTCGTTGGGGGATTGCAAGAAATATCGTTTGGGCATGGGTTCTTACAATCCCATGCTCGGCGTTATTTGGAGCGTTGCTCGAATTGACCATTCGTCCATTTCTCAGTAGGACATGAAAATAGCCGCAAAGGCCTCGAGAGCGCTAACATAGAATCATTTATTCAGCGAACCTTGGCGCTCTTTGCGACTTTACGGTGTATGCTTATTTTATGATCAAACGAACGATTCTTGTTATCGATGACGAGAAAGACCTGATCGAGCTGGTCAGCTACAATTTGGAAAAGGAAGGATTTGCTGTTAAAAGCGCGTTTAACGGAGAAAACGGATTAGCTAAAGCCATCAGCGACCTTCCGGATCTTGTTCTCGTGGATCTCATGATGCCGGGCATCGATGGGCTCGAAGTATGTCGCAAGCTCCGATCGGACGTTCGAACCGCTGCCATTCCGATAATTATGATTACAGCTAAATCAGCCGAATCCGATCGCGTTGTCGGATTGGAACTTGGGGCGGATGATTATGTTACCAAACCCTTCAGCCCGCGAGAACTGGCGGCAAGGGTAAAAGCTGTACTGCGCAGGACTCTGCCTCAAACGGCGATTCCCACTATAATCCGGCGAGGCGAACTGACGATTGACATGAATCGCCGTGAGGTGAATTGTGGAAATAACAGCATTGCTCTTACCGCCTCGGAGTTTCGGCTGCTGCACTTTTTGGCTGCACACCCCGGACAGGTGTTTTCACGTTCCGAAATGATCGATGGGGCGTTGGGTCGGGAAATTTCGGTCGTGGATCGTACGATTGACGTTCACATCACCGGGCTTCGGAAAAAACTGGGCGACTGCGGCGAATGGATAGAAACCGTTCGGGGATTCGGGTATCGTTTCAGATCATAATTCTAAATACGGATAGGAAGAAAAATAGAAAAGTTGGAACCCTTGCCGACTTCGCTTTCGACTTTAATATAGCCGCCATGCGCTTCAATTAAATGTTTGGCGATAGAGAGCCCCAGCCCCGTTCCTCCTGATTCTCTCGATCGTGCGGGATCCGTCCGGTAAAATCTTTCGAAAATCCTTTCCTGATCGGTTTTGGGAATTCCAATTCCGGTATCAGAGACGGAGATTTCAACTTCGGATTCTTTAAGAGTTGTGTTTATTCGGATGCTGCCGCCGGGCGAAGAGTACCGAATTGCATTATCCAATAATTCCTGCAGGACTCCCTGCAAGGATTGTACGTCGCCCTGCAGCATCGGCAAATTCGGCGTAGATTGAATTTCTAAAGTCAGTCCCTTCTGCAATGCATTTGCGCGAGTAGTTTCGATGCAGGGTTCGATGATGCTGGCGACCGTTAAAGGGTGAAACTCGAGCTGCAATTGTCCCGCTTCAATTTGCGCCAATCGAAGCAGGTCATTGGTCAGACGGGTGAGTCGCAAGGCATGTTCGTGAATAATTTCTATGAACCGTTTTCTTTTGTTGTCATCTTCCAACGCGCCTTCCAGAAGCGTTTCAGAAAAGCCGCGGATGGCTGTCAGGGGAGTTCTGAATTCATGGGAGACATTGGCGACAAAGTCGCGGCGCGCTCGTTCCAGTCTTCGTATTTCCGTTATATCGTGCAGCACCATCACGGCGCCTGTAATGCGTTCCTTGGAATGAATCGGAGTTGAAGTGGCCGCGAAACTCCTGGTGCGAACGGAACCGACTACCACTTCTCCGTGTATGACTTTTGCACCTTCAAACGAAGATTGCAGCATGGCAAGCAAATCGGAATGACGAATTAATTCGACAACAGGACGATTATCCCAATGCACGCTGGGGACTCCCGCCGCCTGGCAAAAAGCGCTGTTGCAAAAAGTCACCCGTTGTTCCGTATCGATGACTACAACTCCTTCCTCCATGCTGGCGAGTATCGCCGCCGATTGATTTCGCTCTTTTGTTAAGGTGCGAATGGTTTGATCCAATTTTGAGGCGGTGATATTGAGAGTGTTGGACAGGTCGGCCAATTCATCATTAGTCTGTTCGAGCGGCATCGGGTTAAAATCTCCTTCAGCAACCCTGCGGGAAAAATCAGTCAGGCGCCCGATGCGATTGGAGATTCTTCTAAAGAATAACAGCGAAGCTCCACCGGTCAGGATGAGAATCGACAGTGAGATGCTCCAGAGTCGCCAGCGAAAACCGGCGATCCCTTCGTTCAGGCGATAGACGGGAAAAGACAACCTCACGACCATGCGAGCATCGTTGTCGGAATCAAAGCGTTTTGCAAAATAGACAAGCTCGTGTTTGAGCGTCGCGCTATAACGCACCATGCGTCCTTCACCGGTTGAAAACGCCATTTGTATTTCAGGGCGTTCCTGGTGATTTTCCATCAATGCCGGATTTTCATACGAATCCGCGAGTACTTTCCCGTTATCGGCGACCAGGGTTACGCGCGTTCCGCTTTGTGCGAGCCAATTCGCCCATTTCGTTGTTTCCTTGGGCTCGAAAGATCGGGGACGTTGTCCTAGGGCTACGCGAGATAGCGATTCCAATTGCGAAAACGTCGCTTCCAGGTACTCGTTTCTTAATGCGCGAACAATGTAAACGTCTAAAGAAATCAGGATCAGAAACAACATCAGCAGGTATATAAAGCCAATTTTCCAGAAGAGCCGGTTTTTGGGTTTACTGGTAATCGAAGGGACGGGGTCGTTCATGGGCTTCTATCTCCGGTTCTATTGAAAAACATTGTATATCGAATTCCAGGTGTTTGCAGTAGTTTGAATTGGCCCTGGAATCTTAATCATATCTTAACAAAAACTTAGCATTCGCTTTACATTCGCTATCTACAATGCACTGATGACAGGAGGCGTTCATGCAGAATAGGTGCATTCTTTTAATTATTTTTTCAGCGCTGGCTTTAAATCTGGCAGGTTGTGGCGGTGGATCCGATACGAGTGATCGGCGCCGGGCAGTTACGGTAAAGGGTTCCGATACGATGGTGATTCTCGCTCAGAGCTGGGCGGAGAATTATATGAAAGAGCAAACCGGACGAACCATTCAGGTGACAGGAGGAGGTTCCGGCGTAGGGATCGCCGCGCTGATCAATGGCGGCACAGACATATGCCAGGCCTCCAGGCCCATGAAACCTGCGGAAATTAAACAGGTTCGGAAGCGTCGTAATAAGGATGTGAAAGAAATCCCCGTGGCGCTGGATGGCCTGGCGGTCTATATCAGTGAATCCAATCCGCTCCAATCCATTACAGAGCCTCAGCTAAAGGACATTTATACGGGAAAAATAACGAACTGGCGCGACTTGGGGGGCAAAGATGGACGCATTGTCGCCTATAGTCGAGAAAACAGCTCCGGCACCTATCAGTTCTTCAAAGAGCATGTATTAAAAAATGAGGATTTTGCGCATGAGACTCAAACGCTTCCCGGGACCGGCGCTATTGTGAATGCCGTATCAAAGGATCCGGCATCCATTGGCTACGGCGGAATCGCCTATGCCTCCGGAATAAAAGTCATTCCTGTCCGTCGCGATGATAAAAGCGAGGCGGTGCTGCCTTCGCTGGACGCTGTTAAAAGCGGGCAATATCCGCTTTCACGGAATCTGTTTTTTTATACTGTTGGAGATCCGACGGGAGACGTGAAAGTTTTTATCGATTGGGTGCTTGGACCGGAAGGACAGAAACTATGCGAAACAGTAGGGTATTACCCTATAGTTCAGAAATAACGCCTCTCCCCAAGCTCCGGCGTATGGGAATGTTCGGCGATCGGCTTGCAGCCGTTGTTATTAAGGGGAGCGCTTTTTTTGCGATTGTATCGCTTATCCTGATTTTCATTTTTATCGGTAAAGAAGCTCTTCCGGTATTGACATCGCAGGAAGTTCAGTCGGAAGCGAGTTTATCGAAACTTTTTCTTCCTCAGGCGAAACACGCCGGCGGAGCAACGGAATTCAGCTGGCAGCCGATTGCCGAGACTCCGAAATACTCGCTGCTGCCCCTTTTTGTTGGAACTTTGAAAGCGACGATTATCGCCGTGCTGATCGCCATTCCCCTGGCGGTGGCCGCTGCGCTTTTTACTTCGGAATTTGCGCCTTCCTGGGCTCGTGAGATTATTAAACCTTGTATTGAAATTCTCGCCGGAATTCCAAGCGTTGTGGTTGGATTCTTTTGCCTGATGGTGGTCGCCAGTTGGTTGCAGGGCGCCTTTGGCTTGACGTTCCGTCTGAATGCCTTGACGGCGGGGATTGGGCTCAGCTTGGCTGTGATCCCGATCGTCTATACAGTATGTGAGGATGCCTTTACATCCGTGCCGCAGGCTTTTCGTGAGGGTTCCATTGCGATGGGCGCTACTTCCTGGCAGACAGCTTCTCGGGTAGTGCTTCCCGCGGCAATGCCTGGAGTGCTTGCTGCTTGCATTCTCGGATTCGGACGCGCGATTGGCGAGACGATGATTGTGCTGATGGCCTCCGGCAACGCCGCGGTGCTTTCATGGTCGCCGGTCGATTCGATCCGCACTTTTTCAGCCACCATAGCGGCCGAATTAGGTGAACTTGTTCAAGGAAGCCCTCATTACCATGTTCTCTTTTTCATCGGAGCGTTCCTGTTTGTCTTTACCTTCATGGTCAATCTCATGGGCCGCTGGTGGGTTGGCCGCTTGCAAAAGAAACTGCAGGGAGCATCCTGATGCGTTCTAATTGGCTGGGAAGGACCAAGTTAACCGGTGGAGTGTTGCAAACGCTCACCGCTCTGGCTTGTTTGATTATTATCGCTATTGTGGCGATTGTCATCGGCAACATATTGTTGTACGGCACAGACAAGCTCTCCTGGGAATTTCTTTCTGAAACGCCGAGAGATCATTTCACTCAAGGGGGAATATTCCCTGCAATTTTTGGAACGGCTGCATTGGTAATCTTGATGACGATCGCCGTGATTCCCCTTGGCGTGGCAACGGCGATTTATATGCATGAATATGCGCCCAAACGCTCGCGCCTGGTGCATATTGTGCGGTTGGCAATTCAAAATTTGGCAGGCGTGCCGGCGATCGTATTCGGACTTTTCGGCGTCGGTTTTTTTATTGAATTTGTCGGCCGCGGATTGGACCAGGGTTTATATGGCGGTCGGCTGGTGTACGGTCAGCCGGCCATCCTCTGGTCTGCGTTGACGATGGCGCTTCTGACGCTTCCCACAGTGGTCGTCGCTACCGAAGAAGCGTTACGGGCTATCCCAACAAGTTATCGCGAGGTCGCCTATGCACTGGGAGCGACGCGTTGGCAAATGATATGGAAAGTTGTCCTCCCTCAATCTGCGGGAGGAATCCTTACAGGTGGAATTCTTGCCGTAAGCCGCGGATCGGGAGAAGTTGCACCGGTTATGTTCACCGGAGCGGCATATTCGCTTCCGGAACTACCGACCCGGCTTCACGATCAATTTATGGAACTCGGATATCATGTATACGTCATGAGCACGCAAGCTTTTGACGTTGAAGCGACCAAACCTGCTTTATATTCGACTGTTCTGGTTTTGCTTTTGCTGACGTTCCTATTAAATTTTACTGCCGTTATGATTCGAGCGCGTATTCGCAAACGATTGCGTGACGGACGCTAATTTGGAAACTGAATTGAATCCAGAGATCGGAATTCAAACTCTTGCCGGAATTCGCACAAAAGGCCTGCGCGTCAGCTATTCAGGGAATGAAATATTAAAGGGCATAACGCTCGATGCGCGCTGCGGTGAAATTCTATCCATCATAGGTCCTGCAGGAGCCGGCAAAACAACTTTTTTGCGATCGCTCAATCGCATGCTCGATCTGGATCCTGATTGGAATGTTTCCGGAACCGTGCTGCTGAACGGGCAATCGGTTTACGACAAAGATGTTCAGGTCGCCGCTTTGCGCCGCAAGGTCGGAATGGTGTTTTCTGTTCCGGTCACCCTGCCGATGACGATTTATCGTAACCTGACGTTTGGTCTGAATCTCGATAGCGATGGAAGAAGCCGGCGTGATGAAAAGATCGAAAAGGCTTTGAGTGAAGCGTATCTCTGGGAAGAAGTCAAAGACCGGCTGCAGGAATCGGCCGGCAATCTCTCCGGGGGCCAGCAGCAACGGCTCTGTCTTGCCCGAGCCCTGACTCTCGAACCCTCCGTGCTTTTATTGGATGAACCCTGTTCGGGTTTGGATCCCATCTCGACACGAAAGATTGAAGAGGCGCTGCAACAGCTGAAGAAGGATCTTACGATAATTCTGGTAACCAATAATGTGAAGCAGGCGGCTCGGGCTTCGGATAGAACTGCCTTTTTTCTATTCGGCGAATTGATTGAGGTTCAGAATACGGAAATATTATTTACAACGCCGCGAGAGAAAAGCACCTCGGATTATATTTCGGGACGGTTTGGATAAGGCGAAATGACAGAATCCTCTGCGCAGATAAAATTGGAAACGAGATCGCTGAACCTATGGTACGGGAAATTCCAGGCTCTGATAGGAGTATCTTTATCAATCAAGCCTAATGTGATCACTGCCATCATTGGTCCCTCAGGCTGCGGGAAATCCACTTTGGTCCGTGTGTTTAATAGAATGAACGACTCCATTCGAGGAATGCACATATCCGGCGACGTGCTCCTCGAAGGCCAATCCATTTACGATCCTCGCCAAGACCTCCGGCTGCTTCGAAAGAGGGTAGGGATGGTTTTTCAGCGGCCGAATCCGTTTCCTTTGTCCGTTTTCGAAAACATCGCCTATGGTCCCAAAATACACGGTTTGTCGGAAGGAGATCTGGAAGCGCGCGTGGAAAAAGCGCTGCTCCAAACAGGGCTATGGGATGAGTTAAAGGATAAGTTGAATATTTCGGCGTTATCGTTGTCTTCCGAGCAGCAGCAGAGAATCTGCATTTCACGTCTGCTTGCCGTCGAGCCGGAGGTTCTGCTGATGGATGAGCCTACTTCGGCTTTGGATCCCATCGCAACGGCTCATATCGAAGAACTGCTGATTGCTCTGAAACGGCAGTATACCATTGTCATTGTTACTCATAATATGCAACAGGCGGCTCGAATATCCGATTATACGGCGTTCATGCTGCTGGGTGAACTGGTGGAAGTTGGCGAAACCCAGACAATTTTCACCCTTCAATCGGATTCAAGAACGGAGCAATACATATCGGGGAGGTTCGGATAAAAATGCAGCGTCACTTCGATGAACAAATCCAAGATTTGCTTGAAAAACTTGTCCTCATGGGAAGAGCGGCGGAGTCGATGATTCAGCTCGCATTGAGGGTGTTGATTGAGCGCAATGAATCTCTTTCGGAAGATGTATTTCGAAAAGAAAAGGAAGTTAATAATCTGCAGATAGAAATCGACGACCGGGCCGTCAAGTTGACGGCGCTGCAGCAGCCTGTCGGAAGGGACGTCCGGTTTCTCTTCATGGCTTCGCGCATAGCTACCGAACTGGAGCGTATCGGAGATCAGGCGGTTAATATCTGCCAGAATGCGCATCATTTATTGAAAGCCGCTCCGCTAAAACCGCTGGTCGATCTTCCTCGGATGGGTGAGATTGCGGAAGCGATGGTGCGCAACAGCATCGAGGCCCTGGTCAATAGAGACTGCGCATTGGCCCGGGTTGTCCTGGAGGATGAAACGCAGGTCGATTTGTATCGGGATCAGATATTCAGAGTGCTTTTAACTTATATGATGGCCGATCCGGGCACAATCGAACGCGCTTTGTCGCTCATTTTAATGTCTCGCAATCTGGAGCGCGTAGGAGATCACGCGACCAATATCGCGGAGGAAGTTATTTATCTGGTTGAAGGAAGGGAAGTGCGCCACGGAAGCGAGATCAAAGACGCTTAAGTATCGGGGAAGCCAAGCCCATGGGCAGTCCCGCTTTTACACCTTGAATTTCGAGGCAAGGTCCCGCCAGTGCATCGGTTTGATAGTGAATCCCCGAGGCAAATGCCGTAAGAATTCGATAAGATCAGCTTGGCAATACTCCAAAAGCGCCCACCAGGGATAAACGGCTCAGCCCCGATCTAAAGTGCGCTACCTTCTGTCCAGCTTTCTCTGCTGCTATAGCACGATCGCAACCTTGGAGTTTCGCTATCTTTTTAATTTACATAATCCTAACCCCAACTTTATAAAATCTTAACAGATGTTTCTTATCATAGCATCAAGGGTAAATGTATGAGAGAAATCGATCTGAAACAAATATTACCGGACATCCTTTTCAGAATGAAAAAAGAAAAGAATGGCGATTATGATCATATATTTCTCACGATGTATGAAAATCTTTCGCGATTTTACTGGAAAGATGAAAGCCTGGAAAGAATAATTCAAAAAATCATCCATCATGTATGCACAATCCGGTATCATGAAAAACCAATAAGAATAACTGCGGCCAGAAGAATGCGCATGGTTGATATGGAAGCAATACTGAATATGCAGCCTTCCTACTGGATTCAAATAGGGATTGAGGTGCAATCTCTTTCAGAACCCAGCGCCGATTTTCAAGAAGAAATAATTAATCCTAGCGATGGGAATAAAAAGGAATGGGTGATAGACAATTCAGAAGGCCGTTTAATTGCCTGTCACTATAACGAACAAATGAATCCGCAAATTCTTCTTTGGATTCATTCCCATAAAGCAAACCGCCGATATGTTCTGCTGATACCGATTCAAGCCAATTAGCTCAGATACTGCTTTAAATGCCAGCCTTTTTGGGCCTCCACCCTAAATATTAGTTGAAATTTCATAGTCCCTTTATCGGAACATAACAATGAAATGTAAAACTATAGGCATGGAAAACATTGTTTATGATGTAATTGTTTTTCCGATCTTCATCTGGGATCTGAAATCTCGCGAGCCTGTGATGCGCTGGAGGCGCTGAAAAAGCTCAAGTTCCGAAAGCTTATTCTCTTAGGCGACATTTTCTGCGATCTCAATTTCAGGCGTTTGAATAAAGAGCATTGGCAGTTCCTTTCTTGCATCCGCAAACTATCGAATCCCAAACGTGGAGTGGAAGTTGTCTGGGTTGAAGGCAACCATGATTATGGTTTGGCGCAAATGATGTCCCACCTGGTAGGCGTCCCCGTGTATCAAGAATACTTATGGGAATCCGAAGGTGAGCGATATCTGGCTATTCATGGCCATCAATTCGATAATTTCATCATCAAAAATCGCTTTTTTATCAATGGCGTTTCAAGCAGCGCTTATCTGGCTCTGCAGAAACTTAGTTCCAAAGGCAAGCGAATAGCACGTTTGATCGAAAGGCTGAATACCCGCTTGGCAACGATTGACGCCCAAAGTCGCCGCCGGCGTTCTGGCTGGGGATGGGATCCTATATTACAACGCCGGAGCTTGGACAAATAGTCAGGCTACATACATTTCAGTATTGGGAAGAAAGGTAATGATCCATGAGCATGTCGAACGAATTAACTGTTGTTATACCGGCGAAGAACGAAGAGAAGTTGTTGCCGCGTCTGCTGGAATCGCTGATACGGCAGGACTATCCGCAAATGTCGAATACGAATGTATTTTTAGCTGATGCGGATTCCACGGATCGTACTATTGAAGTCGCAAAAGATTATTTTCCCGAGCTGTTAATTACCGTCATACAAGGCGGTCTTCCATCCATAGGCAGGAACAATGGCGCCCGTTGCGCTTCCAGCCGCTACCTGCTTTTCCTGGATGCCGACATTGAAATAGCCGATCCCACAATGCTGCGGCGATCGATGGATGTGATTAAAACAAAATCGCTTCATTGCTTGACGACCGATATATGGTGCCGGGATGGCCGTTGGAGAGACAATCTATTGTATGGCGGCAGCAATCTAGCGCAACGCTTGTCTCGTTTTTACCGGCCTTTTGCGACCGGAATGTTCATGCTTGTAAATAAAAGGGAATTCGATGCCTTAGGCGGATTCGATGAACAAGCGCTCTATGCTGAGGATTATCAAATGACTCAGCAGTTCGAACGGAAACGCTTCCGAGTGATCCGCGGAGGAATACTCAGCACCAACCGGCGCTTTCAGAAAATGGGCCATGCGACCATAATTCGATATTTTATGAATACAGCCCTTCACAGAAGTCAGCCCGATTATTTTAGAAGCAAACTGCACCAAGGGTATTGGGAAGCCTATTGATAGGGATCTGAATCGTTGAAAGGAGGACCGAAAATGAACAGTTCCAATGTACGACCGTTTCGATGTGGAATCGTCTTGGCAGGCGGAGATGGAAGACGTCTGCAACCGTTTATTAGCCGGTTTTTGGGATACAACCTGCCGAAACAATATATGAGTTTTATCGGATCCAGATCGATGCTCGAACATACATACAATCGAGCAGAGCGACTCATTCCTTCGGAACGAATATTCACAGTTGTGGCTAACGAACATCTCGCTCATCTTGCAGTGCAGAGACAAATCGGTAAAAGACCTCCGAATACATTGGTGATTCAACCCCAAAACAAAGAGACCGGGCCGGGCTTGCTTCTGCCTCTTATACATCTTTATAAGCAATATCCGAATGCTATTGTCGCCCTATTCCCGTCGGATCACTTTATCATTCAGGAAGAGCTTTTTTGTGCTTATGTTCAGCTGGCTTTTGAAACCGTTGAAAGAAGCCCCGCAAGAATTGTGTTCTTAGGCGTAAAGCCAACTGATCCCGAACCTGAATACGGCTACATAATTCCAAAAAATGGGGGGCATAATCCCAGCTCGTCAATACAAAATGTGGATATATTTATCGAAAAGCCGGAACGTTCGGTCGCCGAGCATCTTAGAACGCAAGGCGCTTTATGGAATACGATGGTGATGGTTTTTAGGACTGAAATTATATTGCATCTGGTAAAACTTGCGGCTCCTCAGTTATATCACGCTTTTCAACAGATTTTTCGAGCTCTTGGCTCCCGTCATGAGGAAACTATAACCAAAGAAGTTTACGAGCAAATCGAGACGGTGAATTTTTCGAAAGATCTACTGGAAGGGATTGACGCGCATTCACGGAATCAATTCGTTGTTGTCCCCATGAATGGAGTATTTTGGAGCGATTGGGGTACGGAAAAACGAATCATCTCCGTTCTGCAGGAATACGATTGTCCGAAGCGCCTTCTAAAATACAATGAATCGGAGCGCAGGGATAAGTCTATGGCATTGGAGCCTTCATCTTATTCACTCCAAAATTTACACGCATAAATATAGTTTTTTCATGAAACCGCCCTATAGAGGAGATCATACAGCCAAACTCCCCCTTTAAGGCGACCGGGGTGTCAAGCAAGCGACCTGCCCCGGTCGCCGATTTTCGTAACTGTCCTGTTTTTATTGGTCGGCGACCATAGCTTTTGCCACAGAAAGAAGAAAACGAAGAACACTGAACAAAACAATTTCTTTCCCGTGTTCTCCGCGCGCATTTCTTCCGTGGCGGCATTCGGGCCCGCGTGCGAATCGAAGGGCTAAACGATTTTCAAACGAATCAACGTCTTACCACGGAGAGATTGCAATATCTCTTCAGCCGCCGAGAGAGATCGGCTTTTACAAATCGATGTGTTTGGATTTAACTTTTTCATACAGCACATGAATCAATCCGTCGGATAAACCCAGCATCGGGACATATATCTTCTTCGCTCCCGCCCACCTCATGATCATCAGATAAATATCTGCGGCGTCGACAATGATATCGGCGCGATCCGGGCGCAATCCCAGCACCTTAATCCGATCCTCGACCGAAAAAGAATCCAGATAATCGCGGATTTCCTTTATCAATTTCACCGAAAGGGCTTTGCCTTCTTTTTTGCTTGAAAAGCGGAAAATATTGTTGATGCTGCCGCCGGTGCCTACCGCGGCAAACGGATGGCAAGGAGCTATTTTTACTTTAATCCAGGCTTTAAGGCGATCAAGTTCCCTCTTCGGCCGTCCCTTTTGAAGCCCGCGTACGGTCCCGATTTTAAAAGATCCGGACTCGATGATGCGGTTGCGTGACATGAGGGTTGCTTCCGTGCTGCCTCCGCCCAGGTCGATATACAGCATCGGCTCATCGGCCCTGAATGTCCGGCTGATGTGGCTGGAATAGATGATGGCGGCTTCGCGGCGACCCTCGATTATTTCGATCTCAACTCCGGTTTTTAATTTTATCTCTCTGGCAATGGCTGCGCCATTATGAGCTTCGCGCATCGCTGAAGTTGCGCACGTAATGTAGTCTTCAGCCTGGTATGCTTGCATGATAAGTTTGAACGCTTGCAGGACCGTAGACAGTTGCCGGGCTTTTTCCTCTGTGATGCGCTGATGGGCGAAGACATCCTCACCCAGCCGAATCGGCACACGCATGAGGGATTCCTTGATATAAACAGTTTTGCCGTTATCGTCATAAGCCCGCGACAGCATCAACCGCACAGCGTTTGAGCCGATATCGATTGCCGCCAATTTTATCATATAACCTCATTGCAAAATTTCTCGAACAATACTAACACTTCCTCAGACTTGAACTCTTAATGCCTGCTTGCTAATGGAATGATGAGCCGCTCACCTAGGGTGTCAGCAAAAAAGCCAATTTTCCCCGCCCTTTGTTCGCTTCAGCCCACGAGGAGGCCTTAAATTCAATCCCGGCAACGGCGCCTTTGGGGATATTTCGGGAAAAACCCGGAATGAAATGGGCGGCCAGCTTGTTGAAAAGAGGGTTATGGCCGATCATTGCGACGGTTCGGGCTGTGGTGTTGAACCGCCGGATGGATGCCGCCACCGGTCGGATCGAATCCGCGGTATATAATATTTCAGCAATCTGGATTTTATGGACCGGATACTCCAACCCGCGGGCAAACAGATGCGCTGTTTCAAGCGCGCGATCCGCAGGACTTGAAATCATAAGATCGACAGTAATTTTCATCCTATTTATTTTTTCAAGCACGCGCGTACAATCTTGAACGCCTTTTTTTATAAGTGTTCTTTCAAAATCGGACAAGCCGATGTCTTTCGACGCTGCCTTGCCGTGCCGTACTAAAAACAGCAAAAATACTCCCTTTCCGACAAGATCGGATGTTGGCGTCCTATCCATGGTGGCAAGAGAAGGCATAATTACTTTTGAACGGTAGCGCAGTATACGACAGTTTCACAAGGCTTCTTTTCTAATACACTCTAACAATAATAATGATAGGTTGAATTAGGATAAGGAGAAGGGCGTTCCCTTCGAAGCTGTCCAAGGTGATCGATCAAGAGCGCAGTGATCAGGATTTGAAAACACTTGTCCAAAATCACACAGGGGAAATTAAACTGCCACGGATCCCCACCGATTTAATAGATCGAAAAGGAGCAAGGATGGATCTATGAAATCCGCGGAGCTGTGGAATCCGTGGCGTTAGTTGTCATACCTGGTGCTCTTTGCGCACGACCTTTCGTGCGCCGCTGTACCAGGCAGGACCCCAGTCTTTAGGTGGAATAACCTGTTCAAGCCGATCAAGCTGTTTGATGCTTTTAAGCCGAGTATAGATGAGCTGCCAGGCGCAAGGCCGATCGGGATCCACCTCGCATCGGTTTTCCAGAGAGCCGCCGCAAGGTCCGTTCAACAGCCTTTTGGCGCACCGGGTCACGGGACAAATGCCGCCGAAAAGCGCCAGCATGCAATCGCCGCAGCCCATGCACTTCTCCGTCCATATCGCCTGGTCTTCCAAAACTCCCAGAAATTGCGTATTGAGCGCAGCATAAACCGGTTTGTCGGGAAACCGCTCTGCGATGGCCTGAACGCCGGCGCCGCAGCCAAAAGAGACAATCGCCTCGACTTTTGCTGCGGGTTCCGCAAGATCTTTTAAAAATTCGTTTTCGCATTGACGCTCGATAGTGATCTGGGAAATCTCTACGGGATTATTGTCGAGTTTGCGCGCCATCCGAACGGCATAAGAGCTGATGCTGACTTCGCGCTCGCCGCCTGCCAGGCAGACGGTCACACACGTTCCGCAGCCTACGAAAAGAACTTTTGTATGTCCATGAATCAAGCTTTTCAATTCTGTAATGGATTTGGGTGAAGCAACAATCATAGCGTTCCTGCACTTTCCTTCTGTTGAGAAATCGAGAGCGGATTCGGGCCGAGAGCTCGTATGTTTTCCACCGCGTCTCTCATATTTTGTGCAAAAGCCGAAGCCATCGCGTCCGAAAGGTTCACCATCTTGAGACGCTCGGCTCCAATTCCAATTTCTTCAAGAATCGAGCGGATCCGGTCCGTTCGTTTACGCGCCCGCAGGTTGCCATCTACGTAATGGCAGCCGCCTTCCAGACAACCGACTATTAAAATTCCATCAATCCCTTTTTCAAAGGCTTCCAGGATATGCTCCATTTCAAGCTTTCCCGTACATGGCATTGGTATGATCCGGACGCCGGCGGGATATTGCATCCGTTTAGATCCTGCAAGAGCCGCTGCAGAATGCGCGCAATAATTGCAGCAGAAGGCGATGATTCCCGGGTTCCAACCTGATTTTGTCTGAGTCATGGACGACCTCCACCGACAAGCAATTCATCGAGCATCGCGACCATGGCGGCGCCTTCCTGATGATGCAGATGAATCGCTCTTGCCGGACAAGCGGCGGCGCAACTGCCGCATCCCATGCACTTGGCGCTTTGAATCTCAGCCTTTTTGAGTTCGTTGATCGTCGGAGCGCCATAAGGACAGTTTTTGACGCATGTGGCGCAGGCGATGCATGCGGCCGGATTGACCAGAGCAATTTGACCGGTTATCTCGAGTTGCGCTTTGGAAAGAATGTTGGTCGCTCGCGCCGCTGCCGCCTGAGCTTGCGCGATGGTTTCATCCATGAAACGCGGTGAATGCGCTAATCCGCATACGAATTCTCCCTCGTTGGCCAAATCCACTGGACGAAGTTTCGGGTGCGCTTCCTGAAAGAATCCGTCGGCGGTCAATGCGCTGCGAAGAATATTCGAAAGAGCTTCATTGTTCGCAGGGGAGATCCCCGTGGAAAGAACTATCAGGTCCGGATGGAGGTTGTAATCACGGCCGATGAAGGCATCATGAACCTTTACTCTTAAATGATCGTCTTCTTCTATAACTTCCGGACCATGATTTTCCGCATGGCGAACAAACAAGACATTTTGATCAAGAGCTTTTTGATAGAACGATTCCCTGAATCCGCTGGTTCGAATGTCACGGCCTATAACGACGATTTTGGAAAGCGGCAGGCGCTGTTTGATTTTTAGTGCGTTTTTAACCGCTTCGGAGCAACAGACACGGCTGCAATAAAAGTTCTTTTCGTCGCGACTCTCTACGCATTGAATCATGACGATAACGGGATCTTGTTTGCCGCCCAGCTTTGAGTTCAAATTACCGTCAGCCAGCATGGATTCCAGATTGCTTTGAGTTATCACACGAGAACTTCTGCCGTGGAGGAACCGCTCTGTGAGTCTCTCCTGTCCGCCGGTTGCGACGATAACCACTCCATGGTTTATCGTTTCCTCTTTTCCTGCCACATTCAAAGCGCTGTGGAAATTTCCCGCCTGGCCGGAAATTCCGATCAGCTCGGAGTTCAGGTAAATTTTGATTTTAGGATTGGATTGGGTCTGGTCCATCAATTGGTTGAGATAGGCTGGAACATCGGCGTGTTCCAGCGTTGTATGAATATTTCGCAATAGCCCGCCGAGGAAAGCTTCTCGCTCAACCAGGTGTACATGGAATCCCTGTCCTGCAATAATCCGGGCGGCCGTCATGCCGGCCAGTCCCCCTCCGAGTATTAAAGCGGAGGCGTTTACCGGCAACTCGTAGAGAGGGAGCTGTTTCAAATGGCGCGCTCTCGCGACAGCCATCGACACCAGATCCAGAGCCTTGGTGGTTGCGGCTTTCGGATCGTCCCGGTGAACCCAAGAGCATTGATCCCGAATATCCGTCATCGTGAAGAGGAACTGGTTCAATCCACTCTCACGTAAGGTTTCCTGAAACAGAGTCTCATGGGTTCGCGACGAACACGAAGCCACGACCAGGCGATTGAGCCTGTGTTTGTGAAGCACTTCTTTAATATGCTGCTGGTTGGCTTCGGAACATGTGTAAGGGTTAACTTCCACATGATAAACATTCGGCAATGTCGCTGCTTGCCTGGCGACTCTGTCCACGTCAATTACCGATGAGATATTATGACCGCATTGGCAGACAAATACGCCGATTCGCGGAGATTCATCGGCGACGTCGCGCTCCCATGGATATTCGTGATGCTTGATCATGGTTCCACGGACCGCGGTCAGCAGTTCCATAACGCAGGCTGCTGCGGCAGAACCCTGGGCTGCCGATTCCGGGATATCCTTGGGTTCCTGGAAAGATCCGGCTACGTAAATGCCGGGTTTGGAAGTCGCCAAAGGCGCTAATCGTTCTGTTTGCACAAATCCGAAGGGATTGAGATCAATCCCCAACCTTTTAGCCATTTCCTGGACGCCTGAAGAAATTCGAATGCCGGAGCTTAAAACTACGAGATCGAATTCCTCATGTTTTATTTCTGCTGTTTCATCCAGGAAACTGACTTGCAGATTCTTGCTTCCCTGCAATTCGGATATGCGCGATAGCTGGGCTCGAACATATTTCACGCCATACTCCTCACGCGCCCGATGGATATAGCTGTCAAAATCTTTTCCGGAAGCGCGCACATCCATACAGAAGATGGATATATTCAACGGCGTGTTCCGTGCATATTCCGAAGCAATGATCGCTTCTTTGGCCGCGCTCATGCAGCAAACCGTCGAACAATAGCTCATGCCTCGAAGGGGATTGCAACTCCCCACGCACTGAATGAAAGCGATCTTCCTTATCTCGCTGTCATCGGAAGGACGCTGCAAGCGACCTCCACCGGATCCCATAACCGCAAGCATTCTTTCGAACTGTACGGCGGTCAAGACATTGGCGTAACGGCCAAAGCCTAATTCTTTCCAATGCGAAGCTTCGAACTCTTCCATGCCTGGAGCAAGGATGACGCCTCCGACTTCAATATCCATTTCGGCCGGCTGCTGATCGTGCACAATGGCTCCTGCGGAACAAGCTTGGACGCACTGCATGCATTCGCTGCATAGCCCGCAGGATAGGCAACGTTGGGCTTCAAATTGCGCTTGTTCCCGGTTGTATCCCAGATTGATTTCGTTCATGTTTTTTACCGGAGCATCCCTATGCGGCATTTGGATGCGATCCTGTCTTGAAGCGTTGGGTCTGGGATTGGAGGCATAGTTCGCCGCATTTGAGTCAAGGGGGGCATGGGATGAAAACTGCAGAGTTTCGGCTCTGCGGATATTGGCGGCGCCGCGAATGTAAGAGTCCATGGCTTCAGCGGCGTTGTGACCCTGAGCGATGGCATCCACTACCGACGCAGGACCAAGCGCGGCATCGCCGCCGGCAAAAATGCCTGGGATGCCGGTGGCCAGAGTTTTAGGGTCCGTCAGGATCCGTCCGCCTGGCCGCGTCTCTATTTTGAGCCGCATCGAATCAACTCCGCGCCCGACCGCTACGATGACTGTGTCGGCCTGCAACCGGGAAATCTGAGAATCATCAAACAGAGGATTATAGCGTCTATATCCTCTGTAAATTTCAAACGCGCTTACACAAGTGCGAAATGTTACGGAAGAGACTCGTTCGCCTTGAACATCGATTCTGGTCGGTCCCAAGCCGTTGTGGAAAATTACGCCTTCATCAAGAGCCTGTGCGGCCATTTCCGCAGGAGTTTCGAGACAAGCAAGGCGTACTGTTTCCACGCCAGGCAGTCGCGAAGCGCAGCGCGCGCCTTCCACCGCGAGATCGGAACTGCCGATCACCAGGATGTTGGGGCCGATTTGGGGAGCATTGCCGGAATTTACTGCGCAAAGAAAATCCAGTACGTTCCAAACGCCATGGGCGTTCTCACCCGGAATTCCCAGCCGAACGCTCTTCCAGGCGCCGATGGCCACGAAGACTGCATCGAAGCCGGCAGTGGATGAAGCGTTGGATTTGAGAAGATCCGTTGGGCGCCCAATGGATATATGGGTCTTTACCTCCACTCCCAAATCGACGATGGATTTTATTTCCTTGTCCAAAATACTTTTGGGCAGGCGATAGTTGGGAATTCCGTATTGGAGCATTCCCCCCAACTTCGGTTTCGCTTCAAATAAAGTGACTCCATAACCCAAAAGCCTCAAATCGGCTGCGGCCGTCAATCCGGCGGGGCCGCCGCCGATAACAGCGATTTTGCCTTCATGTAAAAGCGGCGGAGTTGAAAATGGCGGGCGCCGATTCGGATTGGTTTGTATGAAATCTCCGATAAAACGTTCCAGGGCGCTGAAAGAAACCGCTTCGTCGACCGATTTTCGATTGCAGCCGCTTTCACACAGATGTCGGCATACGCGTCCGCAGGACGCCGGAAGCGGGCACCGTTGGCGAATCAGGTCGTAGGCTTCGTTGAATTTTCCGGAGCCAATAAGAGCTGTAGCGCCGGGTACATTGACTCCAGCCGGGCAGGATGCTTTGCAGGGCGCTCGGCCGATTGATTTGGAGATAGTGAATACATTGGGAATCGCCTGGGGATAGGGCCGGAATACGGCTTTTCTCGCGCCCAAGCCGCCATCAAATTCATTCGGAAGGCTGACGGGGCAGACTTCGGCGCAATCTCCGCAAGCGTCGCATTTCTTAATATCTATGTACCGAGGGTTTTGCCGGATCTTGACCTTGAAACGCCCGGACCTGCCGGATACATTTTGGATGTCCGCCAGTGTGATTATTTCAATATTCTTATTTCGGGCGCATTCAACCAGTTTGGGAGAAAGAATGCACATGGAGCAGTCGCCGGTCGGAAATGTTTTGTCCAGCTGCGCCATTCGGCCGCCAATAGCCGCCGCCGAATCCAGCAGGTACACTTTGAAACCGCTTCCTGCCAGATCCAGTGAGGCCTGGATTCCGGCTATGCCGGCGCCGCAAACCAGCACAGCGCCGACATTGTCATTTTCCATACTGCCATTCTCTGGGATCATTTTTTTGAACCTGCCAGAACAGAAAGCTTGGTTGCGCTTACTTTACGATAGATCTCTTGAGGCGTGCGGACCTGCCCGTCCACTTTCAATAAATCTTCCAATCGAACGCCAAAGAGACGTTCGTTTTCGACAAGGTAGGGACGGATCAACTGCCAGTCTTTGTCGGAGAGCGCGGAAAGAGCGCCTCCGTTCAGCTGTCGTTCGACTACCTGTTGGTGTGGGTCGCGAATATAGATGGCCCCGCCGCTGGCGAGCGAAAACAAATTGCTTCCGGGATAAGGCATGGATTGGGGAACCATGCGGCCGCGCCCGTCAAATTCGATGCCGTTCAGTATGACAAAGCCTCCGCCGGCTAAAGGATTGCCTGCCATAAATGATTCCGCCAGAAAGTCGAGGCAAACGCCGTTGATGACAACGCGCGGTCGGCCTACGGCATTGATCAGAGGCCGGCCGGCGGCATTGCCCAGTACAAATACCTCGCCGCCTTTGGCTCCATACATAAAAGTCTGACCGACATCGCCGTAGATCACCAGCTTCCCGCTCTTGGCGATCTGAGCGACTTGATCCTGGGCGTTGCCATGAATATAAATCTGAAGGCCATCCATGCCGCTCGCCGCGTAGTCGCCGACGGATCCATACAAATCAATGCGGATGTCGTTGGTGTCCGGGCCTAGGCCGGCGCCGTGGAACCGCTGCCCGCGCAGCCGATAGACGATGAAACGTTTCCAGCCTGCAGCGCGCCCCTTGCGGAGAAGAACAGCATCACAGTCGTCTCCTTCCGGAGGGAAATCCCGGGCGTCGATGACCAGAGTCTCTTCTCCCGCCCGCGGTCCGACCAGTCGTTCCCGGGCGGCCCAATTCACACGACGCCAGAAGCGGGTCGCCGGTTCTCCAAAGAGCGGCGCGCTGTCAAAAAGTTGTTCCAGCATTTTCTCGAAAACCCAAACCACCGTGGAACGGCGCTTGTCTCCCGTGTAGAAATGCCGGTCCCGCAGCATGGAGAGCAGTTCGATGGCGGTAGCCCTGGATTTGGCGTTGTCGGCTCCCTGGATTACCAGGCGGCAGAATCGCATCAGTTCGCCCGGCGACCAGGATGGCAGATCCAAGACGTAGGCAAACAAGGCAGCCACATCCCCTTTTTGAAGCCATTGATTGATCAGCTCTCGCAGCCCATCGAAGGCATTTAATTCCGTCGCCTCTTCCGGCGTGTCGCATCGAATCAAGCCGCAGTCAAGCTTGACTTCATGGCCGAACTTATTCGTACATGTAAGCGTTTTTCGATCGCTTTTGGAATCAACGGTGAACACAAACGCGCCGCCGTCAGCGCTCGACCCTCCTCGTGCATTCCAGTACTTATCCGCTACAGGGCAAAAGCGAAGATCTTCCTTGGCAAGGCTTCGCAACGTTGCATCAATCGCCTGCTTTTCGGAGCAGATGAGGCCGATCTGAACATCCTCATCGTTGGAAAGTGCAAAGACCTGGGGGCGCAGCATCGCGGTATCGGTTATGCCCAACAGCTGGATCTTTTTCTTGTCCGGCTGGCTGCGCGCGATGATGAAGAACCAGGGGCCGTCGGGAGAGGCGTGGATGTGGGTCGCCTGAATTTGCCGGTAAATATTTTGTTTGTCCGGCGGCAATCGATCGAAGTCAAGTTCCGTTGTGGGCGCCAATGCTTCGATGATGTATTCCAACGGGTATTTGTAAACACGATCCCACAAATCAAAGAGCTGAACGGAAACTTCCGTATCGGTAAGAAACTGCTGGCGTATATTCCGTTGCCGCAGATATTCACAGACGGAGTAATAATTGGCGAAGTCGCCGTTGTGAACCAGAGCTTCATTCAAGCCTACGAACGGGTGAGCTCCGCCCGGATGCCAAACGCGTCCTTTGGTTGGATATCGCTGATGGGCGATCCACGCGTGCGCTTGAAAATCCCGGAGCTGGTAATATTCGACATTTTGTTCGGCGTAACCGACCAGTTTAAAAACGAGAAGATCTCTGCCGTGCGATAGAACAAACGCACGTTTTTCTCCCAGAGAGGCGTAATACTCCTCATTGAGCCTATACGAATTTCGATAGATAAATTCATCTTCCAGGTCGCGCGGCGAGAGGCTTTCGAGGCCCGTCTGGAGAGCGAAAGTCTTCAGCAATTCCGGTTTTACACGAACAATGTAGCGATGAATATCCGGAGGCCTCACTTCAAGTCCGATATCCCGGTAGTCGTCGATATGGGGCTGCCTGACAGACAGCGCCACTTCGAAGTTGGGCAGAATGAATTTGCTTTCGAGATCGGCATGGCATCCGGGATCCAACAAGGCGATTTGAAGAAGATAATAGTTGTCCAGCACCTCGCGGGGAACGCCCATCTGCTCGGGAGTCAGGCCGACCGCGGCAATGCCGCCGCCTTTGCCATTGCCCCGGTTCTGCATTTGAACCGACGGCTCATAAATAAATCGCCCGGCCAGGGGGACGGTGCAGGCAAAACCTGTTACACCGCATCCACCCTCTTCGGCGGATTTGGATGCGTGAAACGGATCTCGATTGGAATAGATCTGCGACCGCGTCGCCAATAATCGTTCAGCTATAGAATTCACGTTTGCCAGCTCACTATCTGTGAAAGGGACTGCGTTTTTTATTTTGTCAGCAACAGATGGATCCTCTGGGTGAAGTACGGATCGGATTTGATTAATAGCGGATCCGAATTGCCGGACGTTTCTTCGTCTGCCAGGTAACAAAGGACGTCGCTGCGGCCACGAAGCTCACGAATGGAAGCCATTCCCAGATGTCTTAATACGGCGATCATTTGCTCATGCCAGGCGTTCTGGAGGTTGATCAGTCTCTGGGCGGCCCACTCTAAATCCATCAGCGCAACCATTTCGGGATCGGTGGATGCGATGCCGCGAGGGCAACCGCGGCCGCTTTCACAGCAGGCGCAACGCACGCAACCGAGCGCAACCATTTCCGCCGTGCCGATGACAACGCCGTCTGCGCCCAAGGCAATCGCCTTCAGCGCATCAAAGGCGGTGCGAATGCCGCCGGATGCGATTAGCGTAACCTTATCCCGAATGCCTTCAGCGCTGAGGAACTTGTGGACTTTGGGGATGGCATATTCAATCGGCATCGCAATATTCTTTTTTGCGATATCGGGCGCTGCGCCGGTGCCGCCGTAACTGCCGTCCAGATGAATGATGTGAGCGCCGGCATAATAGCTTCCCACCGCAACCATGTCGACGTCCGTCGGAGTGGAGACTTTCACGCTTACGAGACAGCGGGGATTCACCTCTTTGATCCAATCGAGGTGTTTCTTATGATCTTCAACGCTATAGACGCTGTGGAAAGGGAACGGACTGAATAATGCATTCCCGGGCACCGCTCCACGCATGCGCGCTACCGCAGGAGTGTTCTTGTCGCCAAGAAGATGACCTCCCAACCCCGGCTTGGCGCCTTGCGCATATTTGAATTCTACAATCCTGACACGCTGGATGGTTTCTTCGCGCACGCCGAAAAGCCCGGTCGCGACCTGAGTAATCATATGGTCGTCATACGGTTTCAGCCGATCGGGGTAGCCTCCTTCTCCAGTGCAGCTGAGACTGTTCCAGGCGGCAGCCGCGCGAGCTTTGGCCAGGATGGTATGGATGCTTACCGATCCGAAACTCATCCCGCCGCCATAAACCGGAATGTCGATATGGACCTGGGGCCTGCCATCGTCCCGACGATTCAAATCCAAACCGGTATCAATTTCTGCGCAGAAGTCTTCATGGGCGTCTTTATTATCCGAAGAAAGTTCCAGCCCCGGGACTTCAAATCTGAAACGGATTTTATCGAAGCCGCCTCCGGAAGCGCCATGCCGATATTCAAGATGCGGCGGCGGAATATGCCCGGTCTCCGCTTCATGCCAGGTGGAAAGAATCAAATCACTGGACCATCGCGGATCTCCCAGACACTCCAGGTTTGGGTTCAGTCGCAGCGTCAATGCTTTCTGCGGACACTCGCTCAAGCAACTGCGGCTGGTTTTCGAACAAGCCGGACCGATACACCGGTGATCCTGAGGGCGGAGCATCAAGGCATAACCTTCCGGCTTGATGTGCACGCCCGTTGGGCAGACCTCCGCGCAACGTCCACAGGAAATGCATCGGGCCGACCGGTTTATTTTGTATTTGCCGATAGCGTTCCGATAACGGTCGGGCGTCAGGCGAATTTCACGGGAAATATTCTCTTGCGGCCAATCGCCTGGGCAGGAAACGCGCGGGTTGATTTCATATTTCGTATTGAGAGCGACGGTTGTCGTCATACGATTGCCCTTTCCCGGGTCACTTGAAGCAAATCGCCGAAAGCTTCCTTCTCAACCTCTTCCATAAAAATTGCCCGCCCCATTTCTCCGCGCAAGCGCCGAACCTCACGGATTCCCATTGCCCCCAAAACTTCGATCAACTGGCTGTGCCAGGCGCCCATGAGATTCGTCATGCGCTGAGCGGCGTAATCGCCATCCACCGAGTCGATGCCGGCGGGGCAAGCGCTTTGGGGAGATGTAACATGGGCGTTCCGGCAGACACGGCAACCCAGGGCCGTCAGCAGCGCTGTATCAACAGCCACCAGATCGGCGCCGCAGAGGATCGCTTTGGCCATATGTTCCGCCAGGGCGATGCCTCCGGATACGATGAGAGTGATTTCGTCGCGCACGCCTTCCTTTACGAGGCGGTTGTGAATCCGGCGGAGAGCGTCCTTAATATGTCGCCCCGGAAGCCCGTTGTCCTTACGCTCTCGTCCGTTCTGATCCGCGCAAAGTTGAAAAACCTTGAGCCCATGACCGGATAATTCCACGATGCGATCGGCGGTCCCGGCCTCAAGCGTCATCCGTATCGAAAGGATCGCTTGCGGTTTGGCGGCCTGAATCAGGCCGGCGGATTCCAACACGTTTGGGGCGTCGAACAACTGAGCCATTCGCCCAATTGTTTCGAGGAGCAGGCAATCCTGAACATCTTCGCTTCTGAAAACAGGCATTACCCAGGGCCATAGATCCGGAGATAATTGGGCGGCCTCCGGGGCCAATGCCGCTGCAACCGTTTTCAGTTCGTGCGCCGCTATAGCGCGAGCTTGCGCAAGCTTATTGGGCTGCATGGACCAGCGAGGGAGATCCAGAATGGCCGGAATTTGCAGCTCGAGGAGATTCAAAGGTTCCGTCAATATCCGCCCATCGGGTGCGATGCTCAGCCTCATGGGCTTGGGCCCTACATCGACGCTGGTGGAGATGTATTCGCGTCCGTGAATCCCATCACGTGTGGGCCGGACAATTTCGGACATATCGGTCCAGATGGAATCAAATCCGGGGCCGTGAAAGGGGCCGCGATAGCCGGCTCCGGATACGGGTATTTTGCCCGAATCCGCCTGATTCCAGGTGCTGAGGAGGATGTCCGGTTTCCAGTAATCGTCGCCCATGTCGAGGAACTCCGGATTGACGGATAGGCTCAACAAGCCCTTGGTGCAGCTTTGAACGCAGGAAAAGCAGGCCTTGCATTCATAGAGCGTTTGAACGGCCGCAACGGGATCGTGATTATGAGCGGATTCGTGTTGATAGACATCGAAACAACAACGCGGCTTGACGCAGTTGCTGCATCGGGAGCAGTCTTCTCTCCAATCAATTCCCCCAAACTTGCCTACACGATGGAATCGGCCTGGAGTAGGTACGGTATTGATGTGATATCGATCCGGCATCGGTTAGTCTCTCTCCAATTTCTTCATAGTCCCGCCTGCTTCATGACTTCCGCCGCTAAGGATTCACACCCGCCGCTCAGAATGTGAATGCCGCGGACGCCTGGAATTTCTTTCAGCTGCGCGGCTGCTTCCGAGGCGATGGAAATTCCTTCCTGGGCGGCATCTGCGGCGTTTCTGATTCGATCCAGGATGTCATCTCCGATGGGCCCGTAAATACGGCTCTGCTGCAATTCCTTGGCGTTCTCAACGCCGGTCAACGGCAATACGCTGGGGATAATTGCCGTGCGTTTGTCCAGATCGATGGCTCGAATTGCATCCATCCATTCTTTAAATGCTTCCACATCAAAGATCGCCTGCGTCATTAAAAAATCCGCACCGACGGCAATCTTCTTTTTGAGGCGCAGCAGATTCAGGTCCATGGGACGCATATAAGGATGAGCGGTCGCTCCAATCTGCAGATTCAGTGCGGGCTCTATTTCTTTGTCATTCAACCCTACTCCATAAAGGACCAGTTTCTTCATAGCCTGGACAAATTGAACGGTATCGACATCATTAACCGCCGCAGCCTGCGGGCAGATATTCACATAAGGATGGCTCCCGCTCATGCAGAGGATAGCTTCAATATCCAAAGCGGCGGCTCCCAAGGCATCGCTCATTAGTGCGATGCGATTGCGATCGCGCGTCGCCATCGACAAGATCACGCTTGTCTGCTTTTCTTTGCGCAACGTAGCGGCGACGGAAAACGCTGAGCCGCGAATCCGGTCGGGATTGTCTGCAACGACTACAGCGTCCAAATTGGGCGGCAGGGAGCTTATAAGGGATTTTATTGCGTCTGCGTCTGCGCCGACCGGCGGATAACACTCTGCCGTTGCAAGCATTCGGCCGGAATATATCGCCTTGCCAAAACTATTCATTGCGCTTGCTCCTCGCATAACATGGAGGCCTCATCCGAGGAGAGCCGCAGAGGATTAGGAGCATGCATTCGAAAAGCTTCAATGATTTGATCCTGAAGGTCCGCTATTTGACTTTCCAATGAGTTTGTCGAGATAGGATTTGCCGGCTTGCCTTCATCGGCAGTCAGATCTTCAGCAGCGGAACCAGGGAGATAAGAAAGCAATAATCGTCCATCGCCCAATCCGATTTCATTCAGGATGGAGCGGATATAGTCCACCCGAAGGGTGCCGCGCCGGCTCCCTTCGACATAATGGCAATTGTCCTCCCGGCAGGCGACCACCGATACAATGCGGGATCCGGATTCAAACGCCCTCAAAACATGTTCGGGTTGCAGCCGTCCAGTGCACGGAACAATGATTTGTTTAAAACTGCCGGGTATATTGAAAGCCGGGACAGAAGGCCGAGTTCGTCCGGTGGATGTCAACGGTTTGCCCGAACGTGCGCAATTGGCACAGATGAACATGGTAATTTCTGCTGTTTCCGGCATGTTTTCCATCCATTCTCCTTTTGGTCCATGGTTATGAATAGCAATGGACGTGCCAAGAATAGGGGTTTGTTAAAAAATATTTCGATCAGTGTTTGCAGGTAGTTAGATTAATAGTGGGTATGTATTTCAACTAATTATAAATAATCTTTCTCTGGCGTGGTCTATTATGTTCGCAATGGATCATAAAATATACCAGATGGGGAAGGCCATTAGGATAGGTTTTTCGGAAATGAACCTTTTATTTTCGCGTCTTAGCGATGAACTCGAAAACGGATGATTGTTCCGTCCATCAGGCGCTCAACTTCTCCCCTTTCTTCAAGAACCTCAAGATTGCCGAGAGTTTCGGAAAGCATCAGGAAGAGCTCGAATCCGGTGTCGGAAGAGAAGAGTTTGGTCATGATTTCATAGGCGCTTTGCGGTCCGGAGTTGAGGATGTCGAGGATCTTGGTTTGGCGGCGTTGATAGAAGGCATGAAGCGATTTAATGACTTCGAGATGTGCAGTAAATGGCGCTGCGTGGCCAGGCAGGACGAGGTCTATGGCTAATGAGCGCACCTGTTCGAGGGATTTTAAGTAGGTGATGAGCGGCTTGTATGAAACAGGTTCGCCCTCCTGTCCAAGTTCGATGATAGGGTTGGGCGATACGCGCTCGAGAAGATGGTCCGCCGAGAAAAGAATCCGATGATCGCGATCATACAGGCAGCAGAGCCCGCGCGTGTGGCCCGGCGTGTGAAGCGCTTCCAGTGTGACATGTTTGCATTGGAATTTGTCGCCCGGAAGGAGCGGCTCAACTTCAGCCAGTCGCCTCCCAAAACCGGGATTCTTGCTTAGAATCGAAACCATTTCTTCCAGCGCATGCATCGGAATGCCGAGACTCGATAGATAGTTGCTGTTTCGTGAAAGCAGATTCGGCCAGTCGGCGCCTGATTGGAGAACCTTGCCGGCATCCGCACTGTGGATCGTGATAGGAATGGCTCGGCCGGCCTGCTCTACGACCCATGCGGCGGCTCCAAAGTGATCGATGTGTCCATGAGACAGGACGATCCGGTTCAAATCCTCGAAACGATGCCCCGTGCGTATAAGTCCCTCGGCAAGAGCCGCCTGGGAATTCTCCAGCCCGAGTCCCGGATCGAATAGCAGGAAACCTTGTTCTTCCTCAATGACATATGCGTTCACCGGGCCTCCGGCATTCCGGAAGGGTATCGGAATGGGGATGCGGAAGATGCCCAGATCGCCTAGCTCGTGCTCTTTAATTGCTCCCTCTTGTAACATGTCTACCTCAAGTTTAAAGCTCATCAAGGACAATCCCGTTGAGCGCTGAACAAGGATTTACTTGATGGCGGTTTTTATCTCCTTGAGATCGTCAGCGGCCAGGGAAGCGATTTCCAATGAAAAAACAAAATTGTGAAATCCGCGCGATCCATCCTTTTCCATGAGGGAGAGGTTGGTTTTAACATCATCGAATTTTGTTTTTAGGGATGCATTCAGCAGGCCGGGTTTTTTCTGGAGCGCCGCTTCGATAGCCTTAACATCCGCCAGCAAAAGAGGCATGTTTTCTTCATAGGTGGACTGCCATTCCTGTATTTGCCGAACGCGGGCGGCTCTGTTGTCGTCCTTGTGGCAAGCCGTGCATGTGTCCTGGCGCTTTTCGGTCAGATCGGGAGCGTCAGGCCTGATCACTTTCATCTTATGATTTCCTTCATTCATGTGGCAGGAGACGCAGGTGACTCCGGAATGGAAATTTCTTAAATCGTCAATGCCCTTGGCTCCCTTTCCCCAAAATATGTCGCGCTGGATGTGGCATAGATCGCACAGCTTTTCCGGATCCACGACGTTTCGATGGGCATAGGTTGTCTTCTGCCGACTATGGCATGCCAGGCAAGGCAGTTTATGAAAACTCTCTTTTGGGGCGGTCTCTGCCAATTTGCTTTGTTGCTTGGATGAGTGGCAGCCGCTGCATTCGGTTGCGGCCGTATTCATATTAACGATCCGGCCGATTGCTTTACCGTGGCCGGAAGCTTCCCACATGCTCTGTTTTTCAGCGTGGCATGCCTGACAGGATTGAAAGCTCGTGTGATCTGGAATTGCTTTTTCTTCTGCAACGGTAAAAGCGATAAGTCCGGCCGTTGAGATGCTGGTAATTCCTACGTAAAGGAGAATGTTATTCCACTTTATTGATCCAGTCATTTATTTAGCCTCTCATGCAGGTGGTCTGCCACAAATAGATAAAATAGTTACAAACAATTACAATTTCAAACATTATCGTTGCCGGGACTGAAAATATGCGATAAGGTTTTCCCATAGCCGGAAATCCTTTTATGAATCCTAGGATGATTATTTCAAAGGAGGATATGTGAACTCCAATCCGTCAAGAAGGCAATTTTTGCAAGCAGGATTAGCCTTGCCTGCAGCGAGCCTTGCTTCTTCGAACAGCCTGGAAACGGCGTTTAAGGAAGAGAAGAAGGCAGAGGTTGTATACAGAACTCTGGGCAAAACGGATCTTAAACCCTCTGGCGTCGGGTATGGCATAGGATATGTGCCCATCAAGGATGTTGTCGCGCGTTCCCTCGATATGGGCGTCAATTACTTTGATACTGCCCGAGACTATAAAGACAGCGAAAAAATCTTCTCTGAAGTCATCAAAGGACGGAAGAGAGACAAGATAATTATCGCCACGAAATCTCCCTCGTTTAAAAAAGAAGGGGTATTGGCGGACATCGACACCAGCCTTAAGGAACTTGGTACGGACTATATAGACATCTGGCATTTGCATGCCCGGGATGCGCCGGCGACGATCAATGATGGAGTGCTGGAAGCCATGGTGCAGTGCAAGAAGTCCGGCAAAGCGCGCTACCTCGGGTTCAGTTGCCACAAGCCGTATGCCATGGTTGATTTCCTGATAAAAACAAAAGTGTTCGACGTCATGCAGATGACTTACAGCTATCCGATCGGCGGACACCTCAGGAACGAAGCGGTCGATAAACTTCGTGAAGCAGGCATCGGCGTCATAGCGATGAAAGTCGTGGTGGCGATAAGCGGTTTGAATATGCAGAGCTTTGACAATAAGCCTAAGTTGAGCAATGAAGGGCCGCTTGCCGGCATTAAGTGGGTGCTGGCGAATCCCGGAATAGGGACAACGGTTCCTCACATGAAAACTATTCCCGAACTCGAGATGAATTTCCGGGCGATGTCGGAACCCTATACCGCCAAGGACGAGCAGTTATTGTTCACACTGAACGAGCAGATTCGGCCGGATTACTGCCGCATGTGTTACGATTGCGAAGGAAAATGCCCGAAGGGCATGCCGGTGGCGGATGTGTTGCGCTTTTTGGCGTATCACGATTTTTGCGGCAACTTCCATCAAGCCGCAATGAAATTCCAGGAGCTTGCGCCGGAAGTCCGTGATGTGCGCTGCAAAGATTGTTCTACCTGTGCAATTCAATGCCCGAATGGAGTTCATGTCCAGGATCGCTTGATTCGCGCACAGAAGCTTTTAGCTTAAGAGAAAATGGAAACGCCGCGGATTTTTAACCGAATTCGCGGCGTTTTGCGTCCAATGGGGTAAAATAGTCGCCATTCTGGAGGGATGGATGCGATACAAACTTTTAAGTGCAATTGTTTGTGTGTTCCTTTTCTGCGGCGGCGCATTCGCGCAGGAAGCAAAGCAAGAACTAAAGAAGGACGGTTGGTGGCTTAAGATCCATGCACTGAAAAACGAATCGCATGACATGGTGTTCTATGTCGGATCCGGCTCCGGATCGTATGGTTTTTGGAGGGTTTGGAACCCCGGAGATCCCGCGGAATTCGATATTCCTGAGGAATATCGGAATGCGCCCAAGATCTTTATCAAGGCGCAAACGACCAGCGGCCTCCAATGTCAAATGTGCGTGATGTTCAAATCCAAAGGCGTGAAACATTTCGCCTATGATCTCGAAGAAGATCATGAAATGAAACAGTCGGACGAAGATAAAAAGTGCAAGTAGTTTATGGATGCGCCGGCGTCCTCGCCTAACGCCGTAGAGTCTTTGTCCGCTTCGCTTCACCCATGCAGCCGGGACGCCGCCACGGAAGAAATGCGCGCGGAGAACACGGAAAAGAAAAGCTGTTTTGTTCTGTGATTCCCGTGTTCTTTTTTCTGTGGCAAAAGTTATCGTTGCCGGCCAACAAAAACAGCTGAACGCATTGCTCGCCGGCCCATTTCCACGATTGACTGAATTATTCGCCAAAAACCGCGTAAGCCACCGGATCTCTTTGGCTATTTCGTAAATCCTTAATGATTCGCACCTGCGAGCCGGCGAGGACGCCGTTCGTTCCCAGCAGCGCTACTATGGTTGTGTGGCGCTCCGGTGGCAGGTCAAACAGCGGGTATTTGCGGCGAATACGGTTATCCCGTTGCGCTTTTGCCCATTATGACATTGTGTGCATCCGCCTTCTTCGTGAGGAACTTCCATCCCAATCGGTCCTTTAGAAACGCGAGCGAAAGGATTGGGATGGCAATCCTTACAGGAGAAACCTGTTTGCTTTGCAGTTTTACCGGGATCGACGGAAAGATGCTTTACATGTGAAAACTTCACCGGATCCATGCGGTTCAGATTGAAAACTATATCGGACGTCGGCATGGGACAGTCGCCGCATTCTTCGATCGGCGAAGCCGCCGGACGTTCTTGCGCGCCCTGGGCGCCGACATTATTTTCAGCAGTGTGCAACGGCAGGACGAACGCCAGCGACACTACAAATCCAATACGCCGGCAGTAATGTGAAAATTTATGTATCATAGACTACCCAGAGCTCCGTGGCTTGCATCAAGGGGGATTTCCTGCAAGCCACGGAGTGCATGTTAAGTCACGGAAAATAGAACCGATAGAGACCTTTATTTGGCGGTAGGGGTTGCGCCGTGGACCCGCTCGATTTGCTTTTTGGCTCCGAGCAGCGCATCGATCCGAGCCTGTCCGACTTTCAGGAATTTGCCCACCAGCACGGTATGGGCGTCTGCCGGAAGCTTTTTGTAATCCACTTCCATCAGGAATTTTCCGACAGTGCTCCGCACAATCTTCTGCTTTTCCCGATCTCCCGCAAACGATACCACCGCAACAGGCGTATCGGCGGGATAGTGTTTCTTCAGCTGTTCGAAAAGCCTCGGGTATTTAAGACCCATAGTGTAAAAAACCATGCTTGTCTGAGTTTGCATCAGCTTTTCATTGATATCTTTCCGTCCCTCAAAGTCGTCCATCGTTATGATGACAGAATCTGTGTCATAGCCGAACACCGGGCTCATTTTCACAGCTGCGCTGACTGCCTGAAAAGCGCCGATGCCGGGAACGATCTCGGAAGGAAAATCTTTCGGCAGCATCTCGAGATAGAAAGTGGTGCCGTAGATCATAGGATCGCCTCCCTCCAAAGCCGCAACTATCTTGCCGGCCTCGACGGCTTTTCGTATCTTATCCACCGCTTCCTGCCGATGCCTGGCGTTATTCTCCACAATAGTTCGGATATCGGGATCGTTGATCTTTTTCGGATCCAAGCCATAGCCTACCCGCGCTCCGTGAGGGCAGTACATTACTTCTTTGGTTCCGATGAAGCCCTTCCAATACTCCTTTTCAGAGGGCTGTTCCAACAGAATTATATCGGCGCTTTTAATTACTTCGACGCCGCGGAGCGTAATGAGGTCGGGGGCCGTACCCATCCCGACAATGTAAAATTTCCCAGGAGCAGCTTGGGCGGTTGCAACGCCCAGCATGATCACCATAATGCCGATATATCTCGATAATGGATGCATGACGCACTTCCTTTCACATCAATAGCTTTGGTATGGGACGAATAGCAATCAGGCGCCTTTTGGCCTTGATCTAAAGTCCGATGTAACGAACAAACGATATATGTATTACAACCGTTACATTTCGGATGGCATATATACACGACCATACTATGTTTTACAAGACTTTTAGAAACTGGACGCGGATGAATTGTCGGCCGGTTTGCCTGGCTGCTTATCCTTCTTTTCGAATAGTTCGATTTTTTTCTTGTCGATGGCCGATTCTATTATTTCAGTCGACGGCCTCTGCTCATCGGTAACTTGAGTCGACATCCCTTAAAACATTGGAATCGCTTCGGCTGGCGGGAGAAAAAAGGCGATTTTCAAAGTCGGCCGCCTGAGATAGCCGACAGGCGTGTAGGTAAATTAATGCCAAAAATATTTTAAACGCAGGATGCCTTTCCGGTGACGCTCGCCGCCATGAGGCATCCTGTTTGTTTTGAATCCTGTCTTTTAATCGATCGCAATCATTACATTAGACGCCTTGATCACTGCATAAGCCTCTTTGCCGACTGCCAATTTCAGTTTTTCGGCGGATTCCTTTGTAATGATCGAAACAACCTCGACGCCCGGCATCAGTTCCAATACGACTTCGTCGTTCACTGCACCGGTTGTAATGTGTTTGATTTTTCCCTTCAATACATTCCGTGCGCTTAGTTTCATGGCATCCCTCGTGGCAATTACAATAATAATATCGTGACAGGCTGCATTTTTCCAGCATCAGACTGCATTATGAGCTTATTTTTCGTGTTTAGTTTTCCGGGTTGTCCAAAAGAATTTGCAGCCTGACTCCCAGTTCCGCAGGCAAGCGCGGCGCCCAGGAGGCATTCACCAATCCAACATCAATCAAGTCGCGCAAGTGTGTCCTGTCTTTGTCGCGGAATGAAGTCAGTTTCATCCGCACCAGCGCGTCGAGACTCAGGAGTCGGAACGACCCAGTCGCTTCGGATTCGTCAACGTCCGGCGCCGGCGCTGGGTAATCCGGCCTCACCTTCTCGGCGGCGAAAACCAGGTGAACCGCGTCGCGGACTCCGGCCTTCGGGCCGTCGAGGAACATCTCGATACCAGCCACGTGACGATGGAAAAATCCGGCCTGTGTCATCGCCGCTATCGCCGCTGACAGGTCGGCGCGGCGCAGTAGAAAGTCCACGTCCTGCGTATTTCGAACCGCTGCCTCGTCCACCCGTGAAACCCACGCCGCCACGGCGTTGCCACCGGCGACAGCGTAAGGCGCTCCCGCCGGTTCAAGCCTCTACCCATTACAATGTAGTTTGTTTCGTGGCTGTTTCCGTGTTCGATTCTGTGGCGTTTTCGGTGTTTCGAATGCCAACTGCGCTGGCGCCCCAGAGAACCTAGGACACGATCGTCGGGCGATTTTGACACAGGGCGGAACAGGAGATAATCCATTCTTTGATTGTTGGTGAGCTTAATTATGCTTGGCATTGTCAATCGCCGGTTTTTAGAAATCCGCTCCAAGGATTTCCGGGCAGCGTTCTCAGCGCGCCGACTACGATCCTGGCATTCAGTTCCGCTCCGACGAGACTCGTATGTGTGTGTGCGTCGGCAAACAGCGCATTGACCTTTTCCGGGCCCAACTCGTCATAGCGGACGGCAATCAGCTCGTTGAGATCTATAAAAATCACTTTCTCCTCAACGGCCACTGTCCGCGCCCAGCCGGCGTGGCTGTCGGTTGCGCGGACAATCCGTCCGTCCTTCCAGATCTTACGCGGTACGAGCGAGCAAATAATAGGCGTCGCGCCGCCGGCCTTGGTTTCTCGTATGTAATTGCGCAGGTACCATCCGAAGCTGTGCACCGTTTCGCACTGTTTCGTAAGCAGGTTGTCGACCTCCTCGGCTTCATCTCCAACGCCTTGTATCGTTCCCCGTGCGCGCGAATTGTCGTTGAGCAGTCCGTTGTCATTGTGTCCGAACTGCATTATGACAAAATCACCCGGTTTGAGAAGTCCGCGAACCCTCTCCCAATGCCCTTGTGTCAAAAACGTCCTGCTGCTGAGCCCGCCGACGGCGCGGTTGACGACATTGAGTTTTGCCGAATCGAACAATGGAGCCAGCAAATCGCCCCAACCCCATTGCCCTCCGGCGCCGTCGCCACGGCCGGTGCGTATGGTTGAATCGCCAATTAAGAACAGAGTGGGCAGCGCCGGATTCGCAGGCTCCGACAGATTGAGCCAGCCCAGTGAGTCAGCCTCCACAGCGAGTCCCTTTTCAGACAGAAACGCGCTGAATTGCGGCCCCCGCCGAATTCCCTTCAGTCCCGCCACGACCGACGAAGCGTTGAGATCCGCCCCAGCTGTGTTCGTATGAACGAAGTCGCCCCCGAAAAGATCCGCCGTTTTCTCCTTGCCTAACGACTGATACCTGTCGGCGACAATGCGTGTAAGATCGATGAATTCGATCCCTGCGCCACGGGCGAGTTCACGGATCCACTCCCGGTAGCGGCCTGATCCTCGTTCGACCTTGCCGTCGCGCCAGAGATTGCGCGGCGTCAGCGAAAGCAGGACCGGCGTAGCGCCCTTAGCCTTCGCATCCTCGATCATCTTGCGGACATACCAGCCGAAAGTGCGCACAACCTCCGGTTTTTTCGTAATAATGTTGTTGATTGCTTGCGATTCCTCGCCAAGCCCCGGCAACGATCCTCTCGCCCGCAGCGGCAGTTTCGAGCCGGGCGGCTCCTCGTTGATGGCGCCGCCGTCGTTGTGGCCTAACTGGATCAGTACAAAATCTCCTGTCTTCATCTCGGCCAGCAACTTGTCCCACAATCCCTCTGCAATGAATGTCCGGCTGCTGCGCCCGCCGACGGCGCGGTTGGCGATGTTGATCTTTGCAGGATCAAAGTAGCCTGCAAACGGCTCGCCCCATCCCTGCGCGGGATTTCCATTATTGCGCGCCGCAGTCGAGTCGCCGGCGATAAAAAGCGTGGGCAGCGCCGGATTAAGCGCTGGCTGCGCCGCTGGAACGCGCAGTCGATCGACCAGCGCGCGCGGAGCTTCGATAACAGTGCCGTGCCGCATCCGCTCCGGCGCGCCATCGAATGGGAATTCCATCTTCGCCGATACATCCTCCCAAACCTGTAGGTCGTGCGAACGCATGGCTCTGTAACGCCGATCTCGATAAGCGTCGAAGTAGACGAGGTATTCCTTGCCGATCTTCACCGCAGTTGGCCCTTCTGCCCAGATTCCATCCGGCGTAAATGCCGTCGAGAGCTTGCCCAAGGCGCCCTGTAGGCCGTCGGCTGCAGCGATCCGCAAGTGTTTTTTCGGCGGATTCACCGTCTCGTCTTTTACAATCAGCCACTGCCTGGAGCCGTCGCGCAGAAATGTTGCGTCGATCACGCTGAAACCGGGATCGTAAAAGAGTCGCGTTGGTGAAAAGGTCCGAAAATCTTTTGTCGTGACAGCGTAGATCCGGTGATTGTAGCCGGATTCCGATGATCCGGCTGTTTCATTGAACCGGCCCGGAATCGTCGAAGCCCAAAAGATCAGGAATTCGCCGCGAACATCGTCGTAGACTATCTCCGGAGCCCATGTGTTCCGTACGCCCGGCTCATGCGCCATCACCGGCAATTCACGCTGTTCCGACCAAGTGATGAAATCACGGGTTGAGGCGTAGCCGATGTTGTTCTCCGTCCAGCCGGAGGTCCAAACCATGTGATAGGTCCCATCGGGTCCGCGTACAACGCACGGATCGCGCATAAGCTTTTCCTTGCGTCCAACAGCCGGAGTTAGGAACGAGCGGCCTTCTCCGAGCGCGCGCCATTTGTAGCCGTCCTCGCTCCAACAGAGATGGATCCCGTTCTCGCCATTATGGGTGAAATAGGTAAACAACCATACGGTATCAGCTGCTGATAAGGACGCAACAGCGATCAACAAGCCGCAGACTAGAAATAGTAGATTTCTCATGGATCACTTGGTGGATTTTACTACAGGGCGGGATCGAGAAAAGGAGAATTTCGCAGACTTTTCCTTCGACCTGCTTGATGCACGCTCTCACCCGCGATTCGGGAGTGCGGAAATTTTCCTTGTAAGATTCAGCAATCGGGATCGCATCGAGCGTGATGCAGTCCCGCTGTTGCCGGATCATGCCGGCGTCAATAATCGGTACTAAGGAATTGCCCACATGTTCTGTTCAAATTGTTGCATGGTATCACCCCGGTAGACCACAACACCCCCGATCCATTTTGTTGCAAGAGATTCCGCCAGATGGCGCAATGCGCGAAAGTCGGTATGGGTTGCTTGAGTTTGTGCATCTCCATGACAATGTAATTTTCAATCAACCGTCCATCGGTTGCATGGAAAATGCTATTGACTTTTATCATTAGATGAGACAATGTCTCAAATATAAGGTTTTCAGCGGGATTGTTGGCGATGAGCATGAAGCGCGTTTGGACAATGTCCAGGATTAAAAAAGAACAGTGCGAGGAGGACCTTCGCCGGATCTGCCGGGAGAGGCGGACTCCCCTTACAGAACAACGAAAAGCGGTTTTGCGGACAGTGCTTGATATGGGTTGCCATCCGACAGCCGAAGAAGTATGCCGGCGCCTCGCATCCTGCAGCGCCGGCGTCTCCAGAGCCACCGTCTATCGAACCCTGGAAAGTCTGTCTCGGCTGGGAACTGTGCTCAAGCTGGATCTGGGCGGGAATGCAATCCGCTATGACGGACGCACCGAAATGCACCATCATCTGGTTTGTACGCTCTGCAACCAAGTCATCGACGTAACCGACCCGGAACTCGATTCGATCAAACTGCCGGACATGACAAGCTTGGGCTTTATCGTCAAGGATTTCCGTGTGCAGATAAGCGGGATATGTCGTTGTTGTTTAAGAAATTAGCTATAGACTCAACCAGGAGGAATATATGGAATCTCAGAATGCTATGGAAGTTGTTTCAATGCCCCGTATCGGGGACAAAGCCCCGTCCTTCAAAGCCGCCACCACCCAGGGAGAAATCAATTTCCCTGAACAATACGCCGGCGGCTGGGTCATTCTTTTCAGCCATCCCGCCGATTTCACGCCGGTATGCACCACGGAGTTCATAACTTTTGCTTCTCTGGAAAACAAATTCGCCGAAGCCAACTGCAAACTGGTAGGGCTTTCCGTCGACGGCCTTTTCAGCCATATTGCCTGGCTGCGCGCCATCAAGGAAAAAATCGAATTCAAAGGGATGAAAAATGTCGATGTGAAATTCCCGCTGATTGAAGACATTACCATGAACGTGGCGAAAAAATACGGCATGATTCAGCCCGAAGAAAGCTCCACCAAGGCTGTGCGCGCGGTTTTCTTCATTGATCCCGCCGGCGTGATCCGCGCCATCATCTATTATCCTTTGAGCCTGGGACGCAATTTCGACGAACTCTACCGAGTTCTGATCGGCCTCCAGACTGCGGACGCTCTGTCCGTGGCGACGCCGGCGGATTGGCAGCCCGGAGACGATGTCATCGTTCCTCCTCCGGCGTCCTGCAATGATGCGCAGGAGCGCCTCAAGGCTAAAGGTGATATGACTTGTTATGACTGGTTCTTCTGCACCAGGAAAGTTTCGAAGGAGCAGGTGATGAAAGCCATTGCAAAGAAATAGAAGCCTGATTCGGGATCCGGAGGCCGCAATCGAAAAGAGAGCTTGGGTTGCGGTCCCGATTCCGAAGAAGCTGCCGGGAAAAGGAGATAAAAATGTTTGTTCAGCAGTTTTTCGTGAATGGATTGGCCCACAGTTCCTACCTGCTCGGCGGTTCAAGCTCCTGCGCGATCGTCGATCCGCAAAGAGACGTTGACGTGTACATTGCCGCCGCCAAAGCGCTGGATCTCAAAATCACCCATATTCTGGAGACGCACCTTCACGCGGATTTCATTTCCGGCCATATGGATCTTGCGGATCGGACCGGCGCCGTAATTTATGCGCCCAAGGCAGGGAATTGCAAGTTTAACCATGTTGGCGTGACGGAAGGGGATGTTATAGATCTGGACGACATGCGCATTTCCATTCTCGATACATCCGGACATACGCCCGAACACGTATCCTATGTCGTTGTCGACCGCGAGCGGGGCGAAGAGCCCGCCGGAGTATTTTGCGGCGATACGCTGTTTGTAGGAGATGTGGGGCGGCCGGATTTATTCCCGGGAAAAGCGAAGGAGTTGGCGTCCAAACTCTACGACAACCTTCATGGAAAGTTGATGAAGCTGCCCGATTTCTGCGAAGTTTATCCGGCTCATGGCGCCGGCTCCCTTTGCGGCCGGGCAATGGGGGACAAGCGCACCAGTACGATCGGGTATGAGCGCCAATACAATGCCTCTCTAAGGATCAAAGATAAGAATGCATTCGTCAACTCGCTTACAACCGGCATGCCGGCCGCTCCGGACCATTTTTCCCGGTGCAGCGCCGTCAATGGCGCAGGTCCGGCTCTGTTGCGCATGCTGCCGGAGCCCGTTTCCCTCCCGGCCGATGTTTTTGCCGAACGCGTGCGGAAAACGGGCGCGGTCGTATTGGATGTGCGGCCTTTTGATGCATTTGGCGGACAACACGTTCCGGGTTCATGGAACCTTGATATTAACGGCAACTTCGCCACTTTTGCCGGCTGGACTCTGCCGGCGGACGCCGAAATTCTACTGGTAGCCCCTGACGAGTCTGCGGTTCGGTCCGCTGCCGTCATGCTCCGGCGCGTCGGTCTGGATAATGTGTTCGGCTATCTTGAGGGGGGCATGCTCGGCTGGAATGTGGCGGGGCTGCCAACGGAACATATCCCCCAGATCGATCCTCAGGAACTGTATCGGATGGTGAAATCAAAACCGGGAATAATTCTGGTGGACGCCCGCTCTCCGCAGGAATTTTCGGCAATAAGCATTCCCGGCGCAGTTAATATTCCCGCTCCGGACCTGCGCTATCGACATGCGGAACTGCCCCAAGATAAACCTGTCGTCATTCTATGCAGCACCGGAATGCGTTCGAGCCTTGCCGCAGGCATTCTCAAGAGCAAAGGATTTAAAGATGTGAAAAGCTTAGCCGGCGGCATGACTGGGTATGCCGCCTCAGGATTGGATTTTTCTTGATGCCGTTTCCTCTTTTGAAAATCATGGGGGAAAACGCCGTCCGCACGCTGCTCTGGATCCCCTGTGTCATCGGCCTGCTCTTGATCATCGATCGGATCAATCGCCGCAGGATCGACAAACGCCTTGGGAAACAATCTGATTCATAGAGTCGCCGGTTTTAGCGGAGGCGCCTCGCTGACCGCACATGCCAGCGGATAATAAAAGAAGAAAGTGCTATGCCTTTTCGCATTCCATGTCGATTTAGCATATTAATGCAGAGAAGCCTTTGGGATCAGACCGCGTTGCTGATATGACCAAAAACATTTATGGTTCGAATCCATCAGAGGAAGATGGAGATCTTATCATTAACTTCGCTCCCACCGGGATGATCCCGATGAAGGAAATGACGCCTCATGTCCCGATAGAGGTTCAAGAAATCATTGAAGACATTCATGAAGCGTCGGAAATCGGCATCACGATGGTTCATATACACGCCCGTGAGCCTGTAAGCGGCCTGCCGACCTATCGAGCCGAGGAGTATGCAAAGATCATCGAAGGCGTGAGAAAGATCTCCAGGGAACTGGTTATTTGTGTTTCCCTGAGCGGTCGTAATTTCAATGAGCTTGAGCGACGCGCCGAACCGCTGGGACTGACGGGCGGTCAAAAGCCGGATATGGGTTCACTGACTCTCAGTTCCCTCAACTTCAACCGCCAGGCGAGCATCAACGAACCTTCCACTATCATGGGTTTGGCTGCAATCATGAAGGAAAGGGGAATTGCGCCCGAACTTGAGGCATTCGATGCCGGGATGATCAACTACGCCCGCTATCTCGAGCGCAAAGGCCTGATTTCCCCGCCCTATTACTTCAACCTTCTTTTTGGCAACATCGCGTGTGCTCAACCGGATCTGCTTCATGCCGGCGTTCTTCTCAGGGATTTGCCTCCTTCTTCCTTATATAGTATTGCCGGCATCGGGGACTCTCAGCTCATGATGAATTCCATCGCGGTTGCCATTGGCGGCGGAGTCCGTGTTGGCATTGAAGACAACATATGGTACGACGGAAACAGGACCACCCTGGCGCGCAATGCGGATCTGCTGCGTAGGATTCACGTGATAGCCCGCGCGAACAATAGAGCCGTAATGTCCCCCAGGACCCTGAGAAAGCAGCTCCAGCTGGAGGCCGGCACGGATGGCCGTTATGGCCGCAGGATGGAGTAACCTCCGAGCGACGTTTGCGTGACTTGGCGTTCCCGAGGGACAATGAGCGACATACTCAAATCGAAAAGCCAGATTGTACATGGGTTGAAAAAGATCGGCCTTAACAGAGGCGATCACCTGGCCGTTGGCGTCTCTTTCAGGAGTCTCGGGCCTGTTGACGGAGGTCCCGACACGTTCATCGACGCTCTGATCGATGCGGTCGGACCCGACGGTACGGTCATGATGAACACCCATACCATATTTTTTAATCTGGCGGAGGTCCGTTTGGGATGGACGGATTACGTCTTTGATGCTCAAACAACACCGTGTGTCACAGGAATCGTTGCGGAAAGTTTCAGACAGAGGAAGGAAGCATTTCGCAGCAGGCATCCCACATGCTCCATCGCAGCTATCGGAAAACATGCCCGTTTTTTAACCGAAGGACATGATGAAAACGCCGACGCCTATATGCCCTTTAGGAAACTGGCGGAAATCAATGGCAAGTATCTGGCCGTCGGCATCGGGGACAATCTGGCGGGTTTCCGCCATTGCGCCCAGCAAGAAGCGGGTCTTCTGGCATCAGTGCCGTGGATGCGCGCCGTCCGGTATAAAGACCGTCGGGGGGATATCAAAACTTACCTCTGCAGGGACTGCGGCGGGTGTACCTTGCGGCTTCCGGAACTGGTAAACACGCTTCGGATGCAGAACCATGCCACAGATGGCGTTATCGGTAGTGCGGCAGCCATCCTCGTTCGTGCCAGGGAATCGCTCGAAAGCATGACGGCGATTTTAAAAGAAAATCCTGCAGTCAATTTGTGTGAAAATCCTCTTTGCTACTGGTGCCGGGAGCTCGAAAGAAGATTGAATCTATATGGGAAAATAAAAAATCCGAGGATATTTCAAAGGAACAAACCTGTGATCCATGCCATTTCCCTGATAAACAGGATACGGGACCTGGACAACAGGGTTGTAGTGAAATTCAAACTGCTGATACGAAACCGCCTGAAGGAATTGATGAAAATGTGAAGAATCTGACGAATGAAGCGTATGAATTCTGGACCCTTCTATTTTCTCATGATTCCTTTCTTTTGGTCGTCCTCCAAAGGTGAATAGGGCGCCTGTCACGAATGGCGCTTGTCGCAAGGTGTCGCAGACGCCTTTAAAGCTTATGCGATCAAGCAGTTTTGCGTGAGACAGTGAAGGAACGAAGCATATCACAGGCAGAGCCCAAAAACGGGCGCCTTATTGCGTTTCATCAACGTCAAAAGCTGTTTGATTTAGTATCTCGATCGCCGTTTCAGCGTCGGCTTCATTCACCTGAAGCCTCATGTTGCCAATAGCGTTCGACAGGAACCAGTCAAGCCTGACAATGTTGTCGTCTGTTAAAAAGCATTCGATAGACGCGGATTCCAGCAGACCTTTGGCAAGAAGCGCTTCAGGGAGATCCCTGAATTTTCGGATAGTGACCAAATTTGAGTTTTCAATTTTTTCTAGGATTGGCGGAGAATTTTCCAGGTCGATGCTCAGGCCTCTGCGTTTCATCTCATCCTTCAGAGTTGCGTAGGCCAAATCTGTGAGATCTTCCTTTTCGGCTGCAAGCTTTTTCAGCTCAGCGTCGGACATATTGGAATATACTTCCGCCAATAACTGACGTTCCTGTTCCTGATCTTTAGGTTCCATAACTGCATCATATCATTGAATAAAAAGAAAATAGCAATTAGATCGTTTTGCCGATCTATGTTTTGAAACGTTTTTCAAATCCCTGTTACCCTATTTTCTATGAGTAAAAGCATTATGTGAACTCGAAATTCAATCGTCTCCAAGTCTCAACATGGATTTTACTGCTAGCCGGCGGAGGAAAAACCGAAAATTTGCAGAGATATCCTTTTTCTACGGACTTGCGCCTGCTGTATGATCAAAACGAAGATTAAAAATTATCGAGATAGTCCAGGATGGCGATTGATGCGATAATAGCTGAAATTTTTGCGCCGTAACGTTAGCCTACTGAATTTAGAGGCAAATGCCAATGGAAAATGAACTTGATCTATTGCGCCAAAAGGCGGCTGAGCTGGAAGAATTTAAAATCAAGTACGAGCAATTGAAAAAAAGAGTGCAGCAAAACCAAGAGCGGGACGTCTCAAAGGGATTAGAGGAAAAATACCGTGTGCTGGTTGAAAATTCGCTGCAGGGATTATCCATCGTTCAGGATGACCGCTTTATTTTCTGTAATAATGCTCTTGCAGCCATGACTGGATATTCCGTCAAGGAACTGCTGGCCTTCCCAAGTTCAATAGATCTGGTGCATCCGGATGACAAAACAACTGTTTATAACCGGCACCAAGATCGTATAGCCGGAAAGCCGGTTCCCACATCCCACGTTCATCGTATCATCAAAAAGGACGGGAGCATCGGCTGGGTGGAAGTAAACGCCATCGCTCTGGAATTCAACAGGCGGCCGGCCGTTCAAGTTGTGAATATGGATATAACGGATCGCCGAAATGCAGAAATAGCCTTACAGAAAAGCGAAGCACGGTTCCGTTCTCTTTTGGAAACAACCAGCGACTGGGTATGGGAAATAGACAGAAATGGATTCTTTACCTACGTAAGCCCGAAGGCAAAAGACCTGCTCGGATATGAATCCGAAGAAATTATAGGGAAAAAGGCGTCCGATTTCATTGCAAAGGAAGAGGCTGCGCTGGTATCAACATTCTTTGAGGATATTTTAAAATCATGTCAGCCTTTTTCAGGGGTTCAGCATATCAACCGGAGCAAGGACGGACGTGAAATAGTGCTTGAGACAAACGGAGCGCCGCTATTGGATCCTTATGGAAACCTTCTGGGTTATCATGGGATCAGCCGCGACATCACCTACCGGAAACAGGCCGAGGAAGCGCTGCGCCGGAGTGAAAAGCTAGTGAGCGATATTATCGATGGTTCTCCATTCCCTCAGATGGTTATTGGCAAAGATCACCGGATCATCAAATGGAACAGGGCTCTTGAGAAGTATAGCGGAATCAGGGCAAAGGACGTTGTGGGCACTGATCAGCATTGGAGGTCTTGTTATAAGGAAAAGCGGCCGCTCATGATTGATTTGTTAGCGGATGGAGCGGTAGAAAAGATTCCTCAATTGTACGCAGGGAAATATGAAAAATCCAAACTGTTGGATGGCGCTTATGAGTTGACGAACTTTTTCCCTGAGGCAGGGGAAAATGGAAAGTGGCTTTATACCACGGCATCGGCAATAAAGGATTCCAATGGAAACATAGTTGGCGCAATGGCGATCGTGGATGATGTCACCGAAAAGAAAAACGCGGAAGAAGAGCTTAGGGAATCCAGGGAGTATTTGGCTCAAATTATCAACCAGATCAGTGATCCCATTTTTGTCAAGGACAGCGAACACAAATATGTACTTGTCAATAACGCCCTGTGTGCATTCGAAGGACGACCTCGTGAGCAGTTGCTTGGTCAGGACTCCTTCGAAGACCACCACGATGCTTTGACTGCATCCTTAATTGAGCGTGAATCGGAGGTTTTCAGAACAGGCAAGGAAGACCTTAGTGAAGATATTATTACTGACCGGGAGGGGAAGACCCACACGTTACTGGCGAAAAAGGGATTGCTTGTAGACAAAAAAGGCAACCGGCAGATTGTCGGCGTCCTGCGTGATATTACGGAGCGCAAGCATTTGGAAGCTCAATTTTTGCAGGCGCAGAAAATGGAGGCTGTCGGAGTATTGGCCGGCGGCATAGCGCACGACTTTAATAATCTGCTCAACGTGATCAATGGATATTGTGAACTTGTGCTCGACGATCTTGCGGAAGACAACCCTATGCGCAACGATATCCAGCAAATCAGCCAGGCTGGGACACGAGCCAAATCTCTCACATCCCAACTATTGGCCTTCAGCCGGAAGCAAATACTTCAACCGGCAATTCTGGATCTGAATGATGCTCTTGCCAACATAAACTCAATGTTACGCCGGTTGATCCCCGAAAATATTGATCTTGTGATAACCGCTCAATCATGTTTGGGATTGATTTATGCCGACCCGGGGCAAGTTCAGCAGATTCTCATGAATCTTGTGATTAATGCTCGGGACGCCATGCCTCAAGGAGGCAAACTCACGATTGAAGCGGCTAATGTGTATCATGATGAAGAATATGTTCGAAGCCATCCAGACGTTAAAGTGGGTTCCTATGTAATGCTGGCGATCAGCGATAATGGCATTGGCATGGATGAAACCATCAAGGCTCATTTATTCGAACCTTTTTTTACAACTAAAGGAAAGGTAAAAGGAACGGGTTTAGGATTATCCACCGTCTATGGAATCGTTAAACAGAGCGATGGCTTTATCTGGGTTTATAGCGAACCCGGCCAAGGCACGGCTTTCAAGGTTTTCTTCCCGCGAGTGGAAGGCAAGGTTGCCAAGCTAAAGAACGAAATCAAATCAGAACAAAGAACTCAAGGCGTTGAGACGGTGCTCCTGATTGAAGACGAGCCTTCAGTTCGCAGCTTGGCCGCACGAATTCTCCGTGAGCGAGGCTACACTGTTCTTGAGGCTTCCAATGGCCAAGAAGCTTTGGACGTTGCTCACAAATATGCCGGAGCCATCCATATGGCGCTAACCGATGTCATTATGCCCGGGATGAGTTGCAGGGATCTGGTTTCTCGACTCGACGCTATGCGCCCAGGCATTCGAGTGCTTTATGCATCCGGCTATACGGACAACGCAATCGTTCATCATGGCATTCTGGATTCAGGAGTCGCCTTCCTCCAAAAACCTTTCACGGTAGAAAATCTGGAACACAAGGTTCGAGAGGTGCTGGATTCCTAACCCAATTGCGAATGGAATGGATATCGCCTGCAAGGCGTCTCCTCAGATAGCGTCGAAGAATAAAATGGGCGGCGTATAATTGCTTTTTCAAAAAATGAAGGGACATCTCTCCACGGAAAAATAAATGGATAAAAAACTTATCAGCTAAACCAAGGGGTGACGTTTTGAAAGAATCAGAGGAAAAATACCGAGCGTTGGTTGAGAATTCATTGCAAGGGCTATCTATCATTCAGGATAGCCGCTTCGTATTCTGCAATCCGGCTTTTGAAGCAATGACAGGATATTCCATCCAAGAACTGTTGGATTTTCCTCATTCAATTAACCTGGTGCATCCAGAGGATCAAGCCACCGTTCAGAAAATACACCAAGATAGAATTGCCGGAAGGCCGGTTCCCACTACTCACGTGCATCGCATCATTAAAAAGGACGGGGATCTCCGCTGGGTCGAAGTTAGCGCCCACATTGTTCAATTTAATGGGCGTCCTGCCGTTCAAGTGCTCAACATGGACATCACAAAACGCCGAATGGCGGAGGATGCGCTTCGCCGGAGTGAAAAGCTATTAAGCGATATTCTTGATGGTTCCCCAATTCCAATGTTTGTCATCGGTAAGGATCACAGAATCATCAAATGGAACAAGGCTCTTGAAGAATATAGCGGAATTAGGGCAAATGAAATCATCGGCACCGATCAGCAATGGCGGCCGTTTTATAAAGAGAAACGTCCCTTAATGGCAGACTTGTTAATAGACGGGAAAGAGGAGAGGCTTTCGGATTTTTACATACAATATGCTAAAAATATTCTAGTCGAAGGCTCTTATGAAGGCCTTGGATTTTTCCCTGCTTTAGGAAAAGATGGAACATGGCTTCACTTCACCGCATCGATTATCAAGGATTCCAAAGGCGTAATTATTGGCGCACTGGAAACTCTGAAAGACATCACAGAATGGAAACGCACTGAAGAAGAACTCAGAGAATCCAGAGAATATTTGGCTCAAATTATCAATCAGATCAGCGATCCCATTTTTGTCAAGGACAGCGAACACAAATATGTACTTGTCAATAACGCCATGTGTACATTCGAAGGACGGACTCGTGAGCAGTTGCTTGGTCATAACTCCTTCGAAGAACATGACGATGCTTTGACTGAATCCTTAATTGAGCGTGAATCGGAGGTTTTAAGAACTGGCGAGGAAAACATCAGCGAGGATGTTGTTAAAGACTCCCAGGGGAAAAACCACTCATTTCTTGCAAAAAAGGCATTCCTTGTTGATAAAAAAGGCAACCGGCAGATTGTCGGCGTGCTTCGTGATATCACGGAGTACAAGCGCTTAGAGGCTCAATTCATGCAGGCGCAGAAGATGGATGCTATTGGAGCATTGGCAGGCGGCGTGGCGCATGACTTTAACAATTTGTTGAATGTAATCAATGGATATTGTGAACTTGTGCTTGAAGACCTTGCGGAAGACAACCCTGTACGCAAAGATATTCAACAAATAAGCCTGGCTGGGATACGAGCGCAATCTCTTACCGCTCAACTGTTGGCGTTCAGTCGGAAACAAATACTTCAACCGGCGGTTTTGGATCTTAACAATGTTATAGAAGACTCCTATTTAATGTTGCGCCGATTGATCCCTGAAAATATTGATCTTGTCATAAGCCCTCAACCCGATCTGGGAATGATTTATGCCGATCCGGGACAAATTCAGCAGATTCTTATGAATCTTGTGGTTAACGCCCGTGACGCCATGCCTCAAGGCGGCAAGGTCACCATTGAAACTGCGAATGTGGATTATGATGATGAATATGTTCGAAGCCATCCCATGGTTAAAACGGGTTCCTATGAGATGATTGCTATCAGCGACAACGGCGTTGGAATGGATGAGACAACCAAATCTCGCTTGTTCGAACCATTCTATACAACAAAGGGAAAAGGCACTGGGTTGGGATTATCCATTGTCTACGGAATCGTCAAGCAGAGCGATGGCTTTATTTGGGTTTATAGCGAACCAGGGCAAGGCGCTACTTTCAAGGTGAACTTCCCCCGGGTGGAAGGGAAGGCTTCTAAACTAAAAGAAGAAATCGAGTCAGAAGAAATGGCGCAAGGCATTGAGACTGTGCTCATAGCTGAAGATGAGTCTTCGATCCGCAGCCTAGCTGCTCGAATTCTGCGTGAGCGAGGCTATACTGTTCTTGAAGCTTCAAACGGTCAAGAAGCATTGGAGGTCGCGCGAGCATATGCCGGAGAAATCCTTTTAGTTATAACCGATGTGATTATGCCCGAAATGAATGGCAAGGATTTGGTTGCCCAACTCGAAAATGGGCGCCCACAAATTAAGGTTCTTTATATTTCGGGCTATACTGATAATGCTATTGTCCATCACGGCATTCTGGATTCTGGAATCGCTTTCCTTCAAAAACCTTTTACCGTCCTCAACTTAGCCCGCAAGGTTCGAGAAGTGTTGGATAGCTGATTCAGGAGTGGCTTGGGAAGCTAAATAAATTCTTGCTCAACAGCATCGCTGCTTCATCAGCAATTTGGCTGTCATATTTGTTACCGCGATTGGTTTTGAGTTCACGAATCGCTGCTTCCATGCCTTGGGCCGGCCTATAGGGGCGATGATGAGCTATCGCTTCCACGACGTCTGCAACAGCAATAACTTTTGCCTCCACGCAGATTTCTGCTTCTTTCAGCCCCTTGGGATAACCGGAGCCATCCATGCGTTCATGGTGCTGGAGGACGATTTCATGCATGGGAAATGGAAATCCGATTGGACTCAGAATATCGTATCCGATTTGCGGGTGCATCTTCACTATATTCCATTCCGACAAGTTTAAATGACCCGGCTTATTCAGGAATTCGACTGGGACATAGATTTTCCCTATATCATGAACCATGGCGGCCATCCGGATCTGCTCCACTACTTGTGTGGAAAAACCTAAAGATTGGGCGATAGCCACTGAAAACTGCGAAACTCCGAACTGATGTCCTGCCGTGTATGGATCCTTGGCTTCTATCAACCGTACAAATGCCTGAATCAGGCCGCCAAGACTTTCAGTCCATTTTTTTAATGCATAATATTCCCGCTCGGTTTGAATGAGATGATAATGACGCAGGCCGGCTTGAATAGCTCTTTCCAGAATCTTGGCGGTACACGGCTTTGATAGGAATCTATATATATTGACTTCGTTGACGGCCCTTATGCTGGTTTCAAGTTCCGCATGCCCGGTTAATAACATGCGAATAGTGTCCGGAGCGAATTCAGAAACTTTGATTAAAAAGTCGATCCCGTCCATGCCGGGCATCTGAAGATCGGAGATTACTACGGCAAAAGTGTTCCTTTTAAGGATTTCTAAACCCTTTTTCGCAGAATCGGTAAATTGAATGTTGAATTTTTTGTTCAAGCTTCGCTGAATCACAGATAATGCCGCCAATTCATCATCCACTATCAGTATCTTTTCCGATTTATTCTCCTCAGCCTGTTCTTGTTTGCCACTTAAAAATAATTCCACGTGTTGCTCCCAAACTACATATTACTTCCCGAGAAACCTGTTTAGCTATTAGTATTATAATGCCTTTCGCCAATTGTATGGAGTGAAATTCGCGAATTTATTTTATGATCAAAGGGAGCAAATATCCCAATGCCAGACGCCTCGCACCTGGTCGCTAAAATTTATTTTCATCAATGCCGGGAGTCGTGGGCACTGCCCCCTGGGGAGGCTTTAATGGAATCGAAAGAAAAATACCGGATTTTGTTGGAGAATTCGCTTCAGGGATTGTCAATTATTCAGGACGACCATTTTGTCTTCTGCAATAGTGCGTTTGCGGCAATGTCCGGATACTCCGTGGAGGAGTTGTTGTCGTTCCCGGATAGCAAGGCGCTGCTTCATCCTGATGATCGGGAGCTTGTCCATGAACGTTATCAAAATCGATTGGCAGGAAACCCGGTTCCGCCACGCCATGAGCACCGTATCCGTAGAAAGGATGGGACTGATCGCTGGGTGGAAACATTTGCCAGCCGCATAGATTACAATGGAAGGCCTGCCGTTCAAGTGGTGGATATGGATATAACCGATAGCAAGGTTGCCATGGATCAACTTCGGCAACTCGCCAACGAGCAGAAAACCATTCTCAGCACAATCATCATGGGCATTTGTTACCTGATAAATCGAAAAGTGCAGTGGATCAATCCAGCTTTGCTAAGTATGTTTGGCTATGAAGCCCATGAGCTTCTCGGAAAGGATACTTCCATTTTTTATTCCGATCAGGAAGATTATCGACGATTGGCAAGGGAAGGATATCCGCAGCTGGCAAAGGGCAAAGTTTATTTTACCGAAGTATGCATGAAAAAAAAGGATGGTTCGCTTTTCTGGTGCGGCCTAACAGGCCAAGCTGTTGCGCAGAGCTTGGATGGGGGCTCAATATGGGTGTTTAATGACATTACAGAACACCGGCGGATAGAGGAAGCGTTGCGAGCCAGCGAAGAACGATTCAAGCGGCTGGTGCATAACTCCAATGACATCATTACAGTGTTGGACGAAAAGGGTATGCAGATATCGGTCAACGGCCCGGTCGAGAAAGTCCTGGGATATCGGGCTGAAGAACTGATCGGCACGAACGCTTTCAATCTCATTCATCCCGACGACACTGAATCTGCGACACAAATATTCGGCAAGGCTTTGATGCAGCCGGGCATCTCCCTAAGGATAGAATTTCGCTATCGCCATAAGAATGGGACCTGGGTGGATCTCGAGGCTGTCGGCACCAACCTACTTCATGACTTGATCGTGCAGGGCGTTGTGTTAAACAGCCGGAATAATACAGAAAGGAAAAAGCTGGAGGCGCAGTTGCAGCAAGCCTCAAAAATGGAGGCCTTAGGAGCACTGGCAGGCGGAGTAGCACACGACTTCAACAATCTGTTAAACGTGATCAACGGATATTGCGAATTGCTGCTTGATGATCTTGGGACCGAGGATCCCATGCGCAATGACCTCGATCAGATCAGGAAGGCCGGGCAACGCGCCACATCCCTGACCTCTCAGCTCTTGGCTTTTGGTCGGAAGCAGCTCCTGCAGCCTGAAATTCTTGATCTGAATGACGATATTGCCCAAATGAGTTCTATGCTGCGCCGCATGATCCGCGAAGATATTGATCTCATTACCATTGCTCAACCAGATTTGAACCGGATCAAAGCCGATCCGGGACAGATTCAGCAGATCGTCATGAATCTTGCCATCAATGCTCGAGATGCAATGTGTGCAGGAGGGAAACTAGTCATAGAAACCGCAAATATTGATTTCGACGAAGATTATATTCAAAAACATCCGGAGGTTAGGGCGGGATCCTATGTCATGCTGGCAATCAGCGACAACGGCATTGGAATGGACGCAGCGACGCAGTCACGTATATTTGAACCCTTCTTTACTACCAAGGAGAAGGGCAAAGGGACGGGCTTGGGATTGGCCACCGTCTATGGCATCGTCAAGCAGAGCAATGGTTTTATCTGGGTCTACAGCGAACCCGGGGAAGGCACTACATTCAAGATATATTTCCCGCGGGCAGAGGACAACACTGCTAGGTTAACGTTAGAAAGCAAATCCGTCGAAGGTGCGCGGGGAGTCGAGACTGTGCTCATATCTGAAGATGAACGCTCGGTTCGTGCTTTGGCTGCCCAGATCCTTCGCAAGCGAGGCTATAATGTTCTGGAAGCATCCAGCGGGAAAGAAGCTCTGGACATAGCCAAGAAATATGCCGGCGAAATCCATCTGGTGGTAACCGATGTCGTCATGCCTGGAATCAGCGGCACGGAACTGGTTTCCCGCCTCAAAACCATACGGCCTGGAATCAAGGTGCTATATGTTTCCGGCTATACCGACAACGCAATTGTTCATCATGGCATATTGGATGCAGGCGTCGCCTTTCTTCAAAAGCCGTTTTCCGTCGATGGCTTGGCTAGCAAGGTGCGTGAGGTGATTGATTCATAGCCGGCTGCCGTGCATCCAATATAAAAAAGTTATTTTCCCGTGTTCTCTGTGCGTCTTTATTCCGTTCTGCATTCCGGCTGCGTGTGAGGCGAAGGGCTATACTTGCTTCGGCTCGGTTCCGTTCTAAGGGTGCAGCCATGGCGAGCCGATAGGGATAAGGGATTAGGCATAACACTGATGACGCTCATGGTTTTTAGGACAACAAGTGGCTTTTAAAATATTAAGCAGACAATATATATCCTGCTTTTTGACAAAGGATTGCATTCTCATGCACTTCCGTAACAATTGCCGTTTGCAGCGATTAATCATGCCGGAGGTCGGATTTTTAATTTTGTCGCTTGTGCTATGGGCGGCTCCATGCTCCTTGCAAGCTCAAACTCAAGAAAAACCCAAGGATCTTACAGAAATCTCACTGGAAGATCTGGGAAAGCTTCAAGTCTATAGCGCATCGAAATTCTTGCAGAAAATTTCAGAAGCGCCTTCGTCGGTCACGATCATAACCTCAGTAGAAATCGCACAGCATGGGTATCGCACTTTAGACGACATTCTCCGCAATACAACAGGATTTTCAATTACCAATGACCGCAACTACAGTTATGTGGGCGCAAGAGGATTCGGACGGTCGGGCGATTACAATTCGCGCTTTCTCGTGCTGATTGATGGGCACCGTCTCAATGATATTGTTTATGATAGCGCAGACACAGGAACCTTGTTTCCCATAGACGTGGATCTAATCGATCGAGTAGAGATCGTGCGTGGCCCCGGATCTTCCTTATATGGGGCCAATGCATTTTTCGGAGTCATGAATGTCCTTACGAAACGCGGGGAGGATTTGAACGGATCGAAATTCACCATTGAGGCAGGAAGCAGAGATTTCTATCGTGGGAGTGCAAGTTACGGAACAAAATTAAAGAGTGGTCTCGACGTGTTGATATCCGGCGCTTATGCAGACAGCAAGGGGAATCGAAGCCTTTATTATCCGGAATTGGATACGCTTGAAAACAATCATGGGATCGTGTACGACGCGGATGCCGAACGTTACGGCAGTTTTTTCGCTATGTTGGCTTTCAAGGATTTGAGCGCACAACTGGTATTCGGTTCCAGAAAAAAAGCAATCCCCACTGCCTCCTTCGATACCTACTTCGGAGACCGAAATACTCACACGACAGATACACGCGCATACTTGGACCTCAAGTATCAACACAGCTTCAGTCATAAATGGGATCTGATGGCGCGGTCTTTTTTCGATGTGTATGACGATTATGGGCTTTATGTCTACAATTATTCTGAAGACAGCACTCCGTACCTTGTCAATAACATCGATCTAACCCATGCCTATTGGTGGGGAGGAGAAACTCAAGTCACACACAGTATCGGTGAACGGCATCGCCTGACAACTGGAGCGGATTGGCGATACAGTTTTCGCACGGAAGCCGTCAATTATGATGAGTACCCCGACTATCTATCCTACCTGGATATTCGAAAAAATCCTTATAATTCCGGTTTTTTCCTGCAAGGCGATTTTGAATTACACAAGAACTTAATTCTGAACGCCGGCCTCCGATACGATTATTACAGCTCATTCGGCGGCACCGCCAATCCTCGCTTCGCGCTGATCTATTCCCCATGGATTAAAACGACATTCAAACTCCTTCACGGATATGCGTTTCGTACGCCGAACTTTTATGAACTGAACTATTATGATATTCAATCGATGCCGAATTCGCACCTTAAACCCGAAAAGATTCGAACAACCGAAATCCAAGTGGAACGTTTTTGGGGCAGTCATCTTCGCATGACGGGCTCTGCCTACCAGAATCACATCTCCAAGCTGATTAATTGGGGAATGAATTCTGAGACCAATCTACGGATGTTCTCGAACTCGGGCGCAATCCATTCAAACGGGATTGAATTTGAATTAGAAGGAAAGAATGTGCTCGGCATAGATGGTCGTATCGGATATGCGGTGCAGCGCACTATCAATTCGGACACGTCAAAGATGTTGGTCAATTCTCCCCAGCATATTGCCCAGATGAGTATTTCCATCCCAACTGTAGTCACTCGGTGTTGGACCGGCCTGGATATGCGGTATATATCTTCAAGAAAAACATTACGCGGCGATCCTGCCGGGGGCTATTTCCTGGCGAACGCCACGCTGTTGTATCGGAACCTGCTTCCTCGAACGGATCTGAAAGCGGGGATATATAATCTTTTTAATAACAAATTTGCAGATCCCGCCGGCGAAGAACACCGTATGGATGTTATTCCCCAGGACGGACGAAGTTTCCGAATCAGCTTAACCTATTCATTCGGGAACTCTTCTTCTAATCCATAAAGGGAAGAGAACGATTGCATCCACTCTATGTGTTCGGCGATTGGGAAATGGATTTCACCTTTCAGGATATTGAAATGACTGAGTACGAGGCCACACATTCATGATCGGGACTGCATCCTCATCCAATAGGAGATTTTATCGCAGGCGGGGCCTGCTTGGATTAGTCCTCTCGATGTGGATTGCGATCGCGGCGTTGGCATTTGCGGCCGGCAGCAGCATCGAGCGCGTTCCGAGTGAGTATGAAGTCAAAGCCGCGTATCTTTATTACTTTGCCAAGTTTGTAGATTGGCCGGACAATAAATTTTCCACAAGCAATTCATCCGTAATCATTGGGATTGCCGGAGATGATCCCTTAGGACGCATTCTGGAAACAACAGTCAGCGGTAAAACAGTGCAGAATCACAACCTTGTGATTTCTCACCCCAAGACATTGGATGATTTGCAATCCTGCCATATCCTTTTTATCAGTTCCCCGGAAGCAAGCCGTATAGCCTCCTCTCTTGAGAGTTTGGAAAGCAATCATGTGCTCACGGTATGCGAAAGAGAAAGCAAGGCGGGATCGAAATGCATTATTAATTTTGTAATGGAGGAAGATCGAGTTCAGTTTGAAATAGACGTCAAAAAGGCGGAAAAAGCGGGACTAAAAATCAGTTCCAAGCTGATGAGGGTCGCGCGCGTTCCGCCCTCGGATGCAGTAAAGGGAAGAAATTGACATGAAAAAAGCCATCAGAAATCTTCCCTTGAGCTGGAAACTGAGACTGATCGTCATGGTTTCGACCAGTATCGCTGTGCTTCTTTCCTGCAGCGCCTTCCTCCGGCTTGCCTGGTTTTCGTTGCGGGATTCCATGAAGCAAGATTCCATTATGATGGCAGAGGTCATTGGCCGAAACTGTACAGCGTCTTTTCTTTTTAATGATGTTAAATCCGCCCATGAAATTATTAATGCTCTGGCCCCGGACAATAGGATTATGGAAGCCGTGCTATTCCAGCCGGACGGCAAAATATTGGCAGCCTATCGCCGACAGAGACCTCACCTAACCCCTATCCTGCTCCAAGCCCAACCCGAGGGCGCCGAATTCCGGAATGGTTCGCTTATAGTATCGCACCGAATCATTCTCGATAATGAAACCGTCGGAACCCTATGCATCCGTACAAGTCCGGAGGAGCTGTACTCTCTCTTTCGGACCGTCGGGATCCTCACCATCGGCATAGCGGCGTGCGCTTTGCTCCTCAGCTATTTTATCTCGTTCCGAATGCAGCGCTTGATTTCACAACCGATCCTGGATCTTGCCAAGACCGCCCGGGAAGTATCCTTGCAAAAAAATTATTCCATCCGTGCTGTTCGAAAGAACCAAGACGAGATTGGAGATTTAATCGACGGCTTCAATGAAATGCTGGAGCAAATCCATCAACGCGATGAAGCCCTGAGCCGCCACAGCGAGAGCCTCGCCATCCATGGCGCGAGAATCTCGGCTATGAACATTCAATTGAAGGCTGCCAAAGAAAAAGCGGAACAGGGCAGCAAAGCGAAGAGCGAGTTCCTGGCCAATATGAGCCATGAATTGCGCACTCCATTGAATGCCATCATCGGATACAGCGAGCTCTTGAAAGAAGAATTAGAAGATCGCCGGCAGCTCGATCATTTGCCGGATCTGCGACGAATTGCCACAGCCGCACAGCACCTGAAGGAACTAATCAACGATATTTTGGATCTTTCCAAAATTGAATCCGGCCGCATGCAGGTGAATTCCGAGGCGTTTGTGGTGCAAGCCATGATTCGAGAGGTCGTCAGTACATTAAGGGCCTCGATTGAAAGCAACGGCAACCGTTTCTCCTTGGAATATGGGAACGATCCCGGAATCATGATCTCCGATGCTCTCAAGATGAGGCAAATTCTGGTGAATATTTTGGGCAATGCGGCGAAATTCACCCAAAATGGAACGATCGTTTTTCACGTGAGCCGCGTAAAATCGGATGCCGGTGACTGGGTCCATTTTCGCATCTCGGACACAGGAATAGGAATTAGCGAGGAACATCAGAATCGGTTGTTCCAGATATTTTCCCAGGTGGATTCCTCCACCAGCCGTAAGTTTGCCGGAAGCGGACTGGGTTTGGCTATCAGCCGCAGGTTCTGCCACTTAATGGGTGGGGACATTTTGTTCCAAAGCAAACCGGGAAAAGGAACAACTTTTGAAGTTTGCCTGCCCGCCGTAATTCCGGGGACCAAGGAAGCGGATTCCATGAATGAGGAATTGCCTTCACCGTCCACTTCAATAACGTCCACTTCGATAATTTAATTGGCATAGCTTGATGCAAAGAATGCATCAAAATGTTATAATACATCCGATTAAGAATAGAACAACGATGAGACACTTTCCAATTCATCGTAGGTGCAAAAGAATAAAGACCGAATTTTTGAGAGAAGATGAATGTCCGTCAAAATCCTACTAGTGGAAGACAATGAGATGAATCGCGATATGCTCTCGCGCCGTTTACAGCGCCGAGGATATACAGTATCCCTAGCGGAAGACGGACGCCAGGGTTTGGAAATGGCCCAAAAGCTGCTTCCGGATTTAATTCTCTTAGATATGAGCCTGCCGGAAATGGATGGCTGGGAGGCTGCCTCTCATCTCAAATCAGAGAAGACCACACAACATATTCCTATCATCGCCTTAACCGCACATGCCATGACGAGCGATCGGGACCGAGCATTCGCCGCAGGCTGCAACGAGTACGATACCAAGCCGATAGAATTCCAGCGTTTATTGGAAAAAATGGGGAAACTGCTGCCCGATAAAAAGCATCCGCATTAATCAACTCACCGCCGTCCAAAGAGCGCACTGATTAGCTGGGCGGATGGATCATGAGCCTGCTGAAATACGATCAGTCATTGCGGATTTTGGCAAAGCCTTTTGCATTACTATAGAACTTTCTCTTCTTCGCACCTCTAAGAAGCCGTGTTCTGCCGCCTCATATATCCGGACATATATCCGGACATCCAAAAAAATATCCATGTTTATATCCATTCCTCAATAGTAAAATGCCGGGCTGAAGAGGGAAAGCGTCGGATTGTGGCGATGGATCAATTACACAAAACATGAGGAATTGCCGGCAATGAAAAGGAATAAAGGATTATCGGCGTTGCTTTTCTTCGCGATGGGTTTCAGTACTCTTAGCGCTTCATTTATAGCGTCTGCGTTTGCAGCTGCGCCTGCATCCTCCGGGCAGGTTGCCGGCATCGCATTCACCCCGTCGGATAATCCGGTGCGGAATGTTGCATTCCGGCGGGCCGTCTGGCATTCCAGCGCGGCAAATTACGACAATACCGGCCAACTGATTACGGACGGCATTATAGGTCTCCTTTCGGACGAAGTCATCGATCGCAGCGGCGCCTCCGCGACTAATCCCACCTATGGACAGATGATTCCGGGAGCGGTCAACAGTGAATGGATCAGCGCGGCCAACGGCACGGAATGGGTGTATCTGGATTTCGGAGGCAAAACGGCGCTGCAAACCGTCAAAGTACATTGGGGCGCGAACTTCGCCATCGCTTACGACATTCAGCTGTCCGACGACGCAAAAACCTGGGAAACGGTTGCCGGCGCCGCCGGCGCGGCCAACTCGGCTGTGGCAACGCCCCTCTCGATTGCTTCAATGCGTTCCCTGTCACGCGACTCTGATGCCGATATAACGGCCCGAGACATGTCCATGGATCGCGAAAGCCGGTACCTGCGGATCCTCTGCAAAACTTCCTCCGGCGCGAACTACAGCATCCGCGAAGTGGAAGTCATGGGCGTGAACAACGTGAACTACAGGCTTGCAGCGCCGCCGACTGCAGAAGCGGACGGTTCCCAGACTCTGACGGGTGGAAACTGGACTATCCAACGCGCGTCGCTGGTGCATGCGGAGGGCGGGATCTTGTCGAAAGCCGGATATGACGATTCCGGCTGGCTTCCGGCCACAGTGCCCGGCACGGCCTTTGTGTCCTACCTGAATGCGGGAGCCGTTCCGGATCCCTACTATGACGACTGGCAGTTCCAAGCGTCCGATATTTTCTTCACCGCCAATTTCTGGTACCGCAACTCCTTCGACATTCCGGCGTCACAACGGGGCAAAAAAGTCTATCTGAACTTTGACGCCATCAACTGGAAGGCGGACGTGTGGTTCAACGGACAACTGCTGGCAAATAATTTGCCGGGCTATACGCATTCCATTGAAGGAGCTTTCATCCGCGCAAAATTCGACGTTTCGGCGCTGGCAAAATACGGCGGAAAAAACTTCCTGGCAGTCCTGATCCACAAAAACAAGACGCCGGGCCTCGTCACTACTCAGGGCTTGGCGGAAGGTCCTCTTGGCAACGGCGGTGAACTCGGGCAGGACAACCCGACCATCCATGCGGCTGTGGGCTGGGACTGGCTGCCGACTATCCGCGGCCGCGACATCGGCATATACAATGATGTGACGGTGACCTATGGCGGCGCTGTCCAACTGAAAAATTCCTGGATGGAGACAGATCTCAAAATTACCGAAACATCGGCGAACATTTCGGCGAAAAACCTGGCGATAGGCAAGACTGTAACGCAGCCTGCGGCGCAAAATGCGGCCAACCTCCAATATGTTAACGACAACGATGAAAACACCCAATGGATCGGCGAAGACATCGACAACGCCGGTTTTACGGTAGACCTCGGGACTCTGACGACGATCAACAGCCTGCAGTTTATCTGGGGCGTTGAAGCCGGCGGCGCTGCTGCAGCAGCCGAAGACAGGCATCCCGCAAAGTTCAAGGTGCAGGTGTCGGATGATGGGGTGAACTGGCGGAATTTTAATTCCTATGCAGGCGGCGAAGTGAAGACCGGATGGTTCGGAATCCGGCGCGCGGATCCGACGCCCGGCACGGAGGAATACTCCGGATTTGATATTTCCAATGATGTGCCGGGACCGGTTGCAATGGTCAAGGTTTCGTTTGCCGGCAACGACGATTTTCCGGTGCGCGTTCCCATGCCGCAGAACGCGCGATATGTGCGTTTCATAAGCACAAAACGGAGGCAGGTGGAGCAGCAGGGCAACCGGATTGCGCAGACAAGGGTTAAGGAAATTCGAATCTTTGCGGAAACGACGGCGGAAGTCGACCAGAGCATGATTCGCACCTATGCCCTGGATGCCTCGAAAGCCGATCTTAGCTTTCGGACGGATGTACAAAACTACGGATCGAAGGCGGCGACTGTGACCATCCGCGGCGTCCTTACTCCCGGCAATATCCGTTTTTCAAAGACGGTCCGGGTTCCCGAAAACGCCGGCCGGGAAGTGAAGATAGACGGTATTGTCCTGAAAAACCCTAAACTCTGGTGGCCGAACACCTACGGAGAACAACCGCTGTATACGGCGAACGTGACCATAAGTGAGGACGGTGTTGTACAGGACAGGACAAGTTTCAAATTCGGTGTGCGCGAATATACCTATCCGATTGATGGGAACCGACTCAGCATCTACTGCAACGGCACGCGTATACTGGCCAAGGGCGGCAACTGGGGCATGGACGATGGACTCAAGATGGATACGCCGGAAAAATACGACGACAAGATGCGGCTTCATGCGGAGGAAAACTACACCATGATCCGCAACTGGGTGGGCATGACCAACCACAGCGCCTTCTATGAGGCTGCGGACAAATACGGCATCCTTATCTGGGACGACTTCTGGCTGGCAAATCCTGCGGACGGCCCGAATCCGGATAACGCGACCATGTTCCTCGACAACGCAGCGGATAAAATCAGGAAGAACCGCTATCACGCTGCGCTGGCCCTCTATTGCGGCCGAAATGAAAGCAGCCCGTCTAAGACGCTCGACGAGGGGTTGCGGCAACTCACGCAGGATTATGACGGCACGCGGATTTACTTCCCGAATTCCGCCGGCGATCCGGTGGGCAGCGGCGGCGGTTACGCGATTGCCGCCATGCCGAACCGCAATAACGGGACAGGAATCAAGGAGTATTTCGACGAAGTGCCGTATGTTACGCTCCGGAGCGAATGCGGCATCCCCAACGTGCCGAGCCTCGAAAGCATGAAGAAGTTTCTGCCCAAGGAAAAACTGTGGCCGATCAATGAGTCCTGGGCGCTCCATGACTGGACCTACCACATGAATGGGCCGGCCAACACCTATATGGACGCCCTGCAACTTTACAAGCCGGGCGCTTTTACCGTCCCGACCGATAATGTGCAGGGCCAGAGCCCAATGCCGGAGGATCCGGTGTTTGCCCAATACAGAAAGGAAATATTTGAAATGGTGGAAGCCGCCGGCAAAGCGTACACGCTGGAGGAATTCCAGAAGATCGCGCAGCTCATTAACTACGAAAACTTCAAGGGCGTGTATGAGGGGTTGACGGTGAAACGTTCCAACGGCTTCCTGATGTGGATGAGCCAGTCTTCGTGGCCGAGCTTTATGTGGCAGACTTACGACTGGTATCTGGATACGAACGCCGGCTATTTCGGCGCGAAGGCGGCGAATCAGGCGACGCACGCCGTCTGGGATCCTCGGGACGATTCCATCGTGCTTTCGAACATGACTCCGAAAACCCACAACGACGTTGCCACAAGTATGAAAATATTTGACCTGTACGGCAAGATTGTGTCGGAACAGAAATGGAACACGCCAATCCTCGGCCCGGACGCCTACGGCATCAAGCTGTCGACGGCAACCGCCGATTTTACAAAATCACCTACGGACCTGGTCTTCATCCGGCTGACCGTGAAGGACCGCTCCGGCAAGGAGCTTGGCGACACGCTCTACTGGCACAACTGGAAAGACTACATGCGCTATGAGTCGTTGAACCGCCTGCCGGAAGTGACGGTCCGCGCGGTCGTTTCGCCAAAATCAACCGTCGCCGGGAAAATCGGCAGAGGCAACGATCTTTATGCCATCAGGCTGTCCAACCACAGCTCTGCACCGGCGGTGCAGACCCGCATCCGGATCCTCAGCAGCGCCACGGGCGAAGACATCCTGCCTGCGTTTTACAGCGACAACTATTTTTCACTCATGCCCGGCGAGAGCAAGACGGTCACCGTGGAGTTTAATCCCAAATACCTGAAAGGGGGCCGGCCCGTTGTCAAGCTCAGCGGATGGAATACCAAAGAGGAAACAATCGACCAGACGGAGACCCGCAAATAGGCGTAAGCTGCTGGATCGAGATCTTCGAAAAATACTGACTGCCCTTGAAAACTTGTCAGAAGAACCTCGGCCTTCAGGAGTCGAGAAGCTGTCAGGACAGGATAGATATCGAATACGGCAAGGTAGTTATCGGATAGTTTATGAAATCAATGACAAAGAAGTTGTTGTGGCAGTTGTGAAGGTCGGACATAGCGGATAAACCGTTCGGGCGCCGTATCGTTCTTTTGCGAAAGATATCACAGGCAGAGCCTAAAAACGGGCGCTTTACTGCGTCTCATCAACGTCAAAAGCTGTTTGATTCAGTACCTCGATCGCCGTTTCAGCGTCGGCTTCATTCACCTGAAGCCTCATGTTGCCGATAGCGTTCGACAGGAACCAGTCAAGCCTGACAATGTTGTCGTCTGTTAAAAAGCATTCGATAGACGCGGATTCCAGCAGACCTTTGGCAAGAAGCGCTTCAGGGAGATCCCTGAATTTTCGGATAGTGACCAAATTTGAGTTTTCAATTTTTTCTATGATTGGCGGAGAATTTTCCAGGTCGACGCTCAGGTCTCTGCGTTCCATCTCATCCTTCAGAGTTGCGAAGGCCAAATCTGTGAGATCTTCCTTTTCGGCTGCGAGCTCTTTCAGCTCAGCATCGGACATATTGGAATATACTTCCGCTAATAACTGACGCCCGGAAATATACATTCTTCCCACACCATGAAAAAAGAAAATGAAAAATACAATATTCATGGTACAATCAAAGTATGATAAAAAGGGATGATTACACCGAACTGATAAAAACTGCCTTGGGTCGAAGCCGGGCTGCGGCCCTTTTAGGGCCGCGTCAGTGCGGCAAAACGACCCTGGCGAGGGAATTTGTTGATATGGATTCCCCAAATTATTTTGATCTGGAAGACATATCCAGCCGGATCAGCTTAGCAGAACCCAAGATTGCGTTGGCGCCCTTGAAGGGACTGGTTGTGATCGATGAGATTCAGCATCGTCCCGAAATATTTCCGATTCTGCGAGTCTTATTGGACCGCACTCCTTTGCCTGCCAGGTTTCTCATCCTGGGGAGCGCTTCGCCCGATCTTCGCCGACGATCTTCCGAATCCCTTGCTGGACGCCTTGAATTGGTCGAGATGAACGGCTTCAATCTTTCTGAGGTAGGGGCAAAAAAGGCAGGAGCTCTTTGGGCTCGAGGTGGATTCCCGTTGTCATTTCTGGCAAAAAACGATGCGGATAGTGTTGCTTGGCGAAATAGTTTCATCAAGACATTCCTGGAGCGGGATCTTCGCGAATATGGAATCGATGCGCCAACGGTTGCTTTGCATCGCTTCTGGACAATGCTGGCTCACAGTCACGGGCAGATATGGAATGCCGCCCCGATTGCGGCATCAATGGGATTAAGCCCACCAACGGTCCGCCGCTATCTGGATATTCTGACTAGTTTGTTTATGATACGACAGCTTCAGCCATGGCATGCAAATATCAAAAAGCGGCAAGTGAAAGCGCCGAAAATTTATATCCGCGATACGGGAATCCTGCATTCATTGCTTGGCATTAAAACAGAAGCCGAACTGCCTCGCCATCCTGCGAGCGGAGCGTCGTGGGAAGGATTTGTCATCGAGGAGATCATTCGAGCTATCGAGCCGGATGATGTTTATTACTGGGCGACACATCAGGGTGCGGAGATAGATCTTATCCTGTTTAAAAGCGGGAAAATGTATGGCGTTGAAATAAAACGTCAGGACGCACCCGCCATGACCCCATCAATGCGGATTGCATTGGAAGACCTGAAGCTTGAGCGCATTGCTGTCATATATCCCGGGTCAAAACGCTACGATCTTCACAAGAAGGTTTCCGTCGTGCCGTTTGATCAAGTTGAGTGTGGTGTGAAAACGATAATTGGGTAACAAAATATGGTCAAAATATTGTGACAGGCGCCTATTTTCTTTGGCAATTTCATCAGTCTCCTTGCCTGCTCGTCAGTTGCAATCAGATGGCCTCCAATAGAGGCCGAAAGAGTAACAGCATTCGAGGGATCAGACCCGGTCAATGAAATTATCGCTGATCAAGAATCTTCAAAATATCAAGAATGTTTCCATAGGACGCTCCCAGGGGGGGCTACTTATCATCGATCTGAAAACTTAAGGTTTGGTCGACAGGCTTTTGTTTTTTTTGTTTATCTTTTACAAGCAACTGCAGGACGTAATCACCTTTTCCCATGCTATTTCCCAATAGCATTTTCTTTCTGATTGTAATACGACTCAGATCCGTCACTCCTTCGAGTTGTACTTTCTGAGGTTCGCCTTTCAAGCACTCCGTTCCGTTGCGATAAAGAACGAATTGGGATTCCAGATCGGGCATGTTGCTTTTTTTATGTGCATTATAAAGAACAGCCATATATTCAAAATTCTCTCCTGGCTTATAACTCCTAAGCGCAGGATTCCTGGTTTCATCTCGCGAAATATTTGGCGTGAGCCAACGCTTGAAATCATCGCTATTGACTCCCGACAGGATCCAGGAAGCGTCTTCCTTATTTGTTACAACAAACATATTGGAAATGGCCAATCTGCCTTTGCTGAGGTCCGGGATCTGAACGAACTCATATGCGGATCCGGCCTTGCCGGAGGCCTGATCCCTAACGCCGACCCGGACGAAATAATCGCCCGGCGTTTTCACCGGCGTCAGGAGAGAGAATCGGAGACCGTGCTCTCTTATCCACTGGATATTCTCTTCTTTGACGCCGAAGTCGTATTTCATCAGGCTCGAATCTTTTACGATTCCTTCGGCGTCATATAATAAGGAGATCGTCGCGAGCGAAATAATAGAACCTGCCTCTTTTTTGACGATTTCCAGATTTTTAGCGTCCAGGTGAATCCATGACCGGACAAGATAGCCTTCTTTAGCATTATTCACATATCCAGAAGATAGGTTGATGTTCAAGTCGTGATGATGAAAAGGATCGAATAAAGCGTCTTGCAACGGAGTGAATTCCTCCACCGGTTCATTAGCATTTGGTTGTGCGCTAAAAAATCCATCCCTGGTATAGACGTTGGCGCCGCTGCGCTTCACTCGAATCTTTATCCGCCGGTATCTTACTTTTTTCTTATCGGTGAAGGTATTGGCGGGAGGGACATAGGATATAAGATAATACCCCTTCAACGCGTCGTTTACCTCTCCTATTCCGGACAGGAAGAAATTATGGTTTTCGACAAGGAGTCCGCCGGTTCTTTTGGGCAGCGGATTTTGAAGCTGCATGGCCTCGGTTAGTTTAAGATCGGCAGGTATAGGTGCAATAGGGCCGAAGGTGTTCGCCGACCGCGCGGTAGGGTTATATTCCAGCATTCTTATATCCATAAAATGAATAACAACGCCGGCGCGCAATGCGGCGTCGGAGATGCGGATCATTTTGGGCAAATACATCTCCCGGTAATTTGGATTGCCGTTCAAAGTGAAATCCGGAAGCACTATCAGGGGAGTCATAAGAACAATGGCTTTACGGCCGGGCATCTTATCCAAAGCCCGCACACAATAATTCAAAGTGGAAACCTGCCCGTCAAATATTGGGAACAGATTATCTTCAGGCAGATCTCTTCCTCCATTCGAACTCCACCGGCCTAAAACACCGATCCTGGCGAGCAGCTCTCTTTGATCCGAAAGAAACATCTGGAGAGCGCTATTGCCGAAGCCGGTTCTGAGAACGGCAATCATGTCTCCCGGCTGCATCTGTTTCTTTACGAAATTGATAAGGCTCATACGTGCGTTACCGAGCATTTCAAAATTCATTGCGATATCGTCGATGATGAAAACGATGGTTCTGCGAACTTCATCTCGCGTCGGCGCTTGTGTTGGAATCGGCGAGAGCGGAACAGACTTTTTATTCGTCTTTCCTGAGCGGGGGATTAGCGGTTGAACTAAAGGCTGTGTCTGATCGGCCACATAGATCGAGGAAAGGACTTCTTGTTTTGCGCCATCCTGGAATATTTCAAAATCTTTCGCCGTCAAACCAGGGATTTGCCTTCCCTTTCTATCCAGGACGACTGCGTCTACTCTGACTTCCTCGACAGCAACCTGGATCTTGAAGGTTTGCTCTTGCTTTTGTTCTACATTAGTTGAATTTGTTGATAGTTTTTCTTCTGCGCTCGAAATAAAAACAAAAGCTGGAAGCAGAACAGCGATCCACAGCAAAAACCAATGGGATAGGATCGCAAGGCGGATTTTCATCGAGAGCTCATTCATTTGTTTAATCAAATACAATTAGTCACGATGCATTTAGAAGTTGGATGTTTTTGATGATTAGTTTGTTCATTTTATGCTTATTATTTTCGATCCTCCATCGACCGGATGTAGGACAGACAGGGCCTATAGGAAGGATAAAGCGCATATTTCGAATGCCTTTTCTTATCGAATTCGACTCAACTTCCGAACACGGACATGTAACCAGTCGTTGATCTTAAATTTCGCGGTCAATCAAATCCAGAAGATGCGGCAATGAAAGCACGCCGCCGCTAGCGTTCAAGGATGATTGAGAGACCTGCGCCACAAGAAAACGACGATCGGCGCCAATAGAACTTAATGGGACATCCATTATCTATTTTGCTGCCAATCAATAGGAGTTCCTGAATTTCTTCATCGAAATAGAGCCGATACCGCATAGGGCGGTATCAGTCGCAGAATTTTCCCCTGAAACTCCCTCACTTCCGGATACCCTGTAAATACGACATATCCTTCTTTGCGGTTGTTACGATCCAGATAATCGACAAGCTGGCTTAAGGTATTGAGTTTGACGGCCGCTGAGGATTTGACTTCGATGGGAATCGTATCGCCGCGATAAGTGATAATAAAGTCAAGCTCCGAAGGCACCCGGTTGTTGCTGCGGTAACATTGAACGGCGCTTATTCCATCCACGCGGGTGATGCAATCCTGGAGCACTCCATTTTCAAGAAGCATCGCAGCCGCCGGATCTCCTGCTCCGAACCGTATCGGCATCAGGCGTGTAAGAAGAAAGTTGGCAACGCCGGTGTCAAATAGGTACTTTTTTGAGTTGTATCCCTTCTTGGTTGAAAACTGTCCTGTTTGCATAGGCAACGTGTAGACAAGATGCCAGACATTCAACGCTTCAAGCACATGAGGCAGCACGGTCCGATAGGCGGGCGAATCGGTGGACAATAGTGATGAATTTTGCGTTGGAGAGCACAGATGATGTGCGACCGCTTTCGTTACGGTTTCCAGAATGCGTCCATATTGAGGAATTTTCCCGCGGTGGGAACCGTTGGATGGATCGATGAAACGGTCCGCGTCGCGGTAGATGTTGTTCAATAGAGATTCAAAGAGGATCGGCAAGTCGCGATTTTCATGATACGCTGCCACAATTCCCGGCAATCCCCCCAATTGCAGAAATTTACGGTATTCATCCATGAGCAGATTATGGATCTCGACAGGGAGTGTGCTGTCGCCGTTCACCAGTTCATAGAGATTCTCTTTCCCTCCAAATCGCAGAAACTCCCTGAAATTAAGCGGCCGACATGTAAACTCGACGGTTCTCCCAACCGGCATCGGTTGCCCCTTCTTATAAAGATTCGCAAGGAGCGATCCTAAAAGAAGCACCTTTTGCCCCTGCCACTTCCGTTGCATTTCCATGATAAACGAACTGATATGATCGGATGCCTGGGCTTCATCAAGGATCAAAATGGAACTGCCGCCGGGTATGAACCGGAAAACGGTCTTTAGAATATGCTCGAATTCAGAGAAGGTTGGAGCGTTCCTGAGGGCTAGAGTTTCACGTTCCTCATCCCAAAGATTGATGACCAGTTTTTTCTCGGGCGCCGGAAAATTCTCAGCCAGGGTGCTTTTTCCTGTCTGCCGGGCTCCGGAAATGAGGACGATGTGCTCGCCTTTGTCGGTTTTGAAAAATGAGGACAACGGTCCTTCAAGATCACGGGGAATATATTTCATGTAATAAGAATAGGATGTGTTTTACATAAATTCAATTGAATTTATGTAAATATTTACAAGAATTCAATTAAATTCATGGAGGGTTCAGGGTGGAGCTGCCTGCCGTCGAGACTGTTCTTATTGTGAAGTCGCATCTTGCCGGATCCAGCGCTGTTCTCGAAAGCCGTTCTTCAAAAGACCTGAGTTTTAGTTCAACAAAATGCGTTACAGGCCGGCCCCTCTGTGACTGTCTTGCCAGGAAAGTTTCAAGATTCTCTGTGACAATTTCAAAAAGTGGATTTTCGTCAGGGTTTCGATGACGATAGACAGCTCTCTCTTCATATACACAAAATCCTACAAATTGCGTTGGTTGTTTTTATCAGTACCCAATTATCCCTGATTGTCATAGGATGAGCGGCTGGTCAATGTCCTCATGATTGACCGGGATATTCGCTGAGGAAACGATGGACCTGTTTGTGACTTTTCCCATATCAGGCGTTAAGACATGGGTATGGCTGCCGCCGCTCGTAGCTTTCGCCGTCTCTTTTGTCTCCTCCATGGGCGGCGTCTCAGGCGCTTTTTTGCTTCTGCCCTTTCAGCTCAGTTTCCTGCATTTTGTTTCTCCATCGGTGAGCGCCACTA
>CAYTYP010000017.1:0-82815 GCA_964441405.1 uncultured Acidobacteriota bacterium | reverse complement strand
GCGCCATTCCCATTTTCCCGGCACTAAAGTGCCGGGCTTAATTCATCCCGTCCCTAACGGGACGTGGCATTCGATACATTCTTGCGATATTGCAACAATTATGAATAACCCATAATTACAGGATTGGATTCACATGCCTCCCAGGGCTTATTATTATGCTATTTCCTGACCTGTGACTTGGATGTTTTAAGTCGGGGTCGGGGTCGGAATCGGGAATCGCAACAGTCAATCGTCAATAGGTTTTAATCGCCGAAACAAGTATCGACTCTGCGGGCGGCGCGCAAGATGGGATCGTCCAAGGGAATAAGGCGTTGTTTATTCGCCGCATCCTCCAATGGAATGTGCGTTACTGCTCCATTTTGGATCACGACAAGCCGCGAACGCTCTCCTGCGGCAAGCAGTTCAATTGCTTTGTTGCCGAACTCCGTTGCAAGAACACGATCAGCCGCAACCGGCGTTCCACCGCGCTGTACGTGGCCAAGCTTGACGGTGCGGGTCTCGATTCCAGTGGCGGTTTCAATGTCATCCCCAATCTTTTGTCCAATGCCGCCCAAGCGCATCGGCTCCGCGCTCGTTTCCACCATACGGTTGACTACCTGCTGCCCTCCCAGGGGTGTCGCTCCTTCAGAAACGCAAACGATGCTGAAGCGTTTGCCCCGCTTCGATCGGCTGATCACACAATCAATAACTTTATTGATATCGTAAGGAATCTCCGGAATTAGGATTATATCGGAACCGCTGGCGACGCCGGAGTGAAGTGCGATCCAACCTGCATTCCTTCCCATAACTTCGACGACCATCACACGATGGTGGCTTGCGGCCGTTGTGTGAACCCGATCGAGCGCTTCCGTTGCAATCGATACCGCGGTGGCAAAACCAAAAGTCACATCCGTGCCATAAAGATCGTTATCGATGGTTTTGGGCACGCCGATGCAGTTGATTCCCAGACTGACAAAATCGGATGCGATGGACATGGATCCATCTCCTCCAATAACCACGATGGCGTCAATTTGGTTGTGGGCGATGTGTTCGAGGCATCGATCGGTAACATCACGAAATTCCTGAGAACCGTTAATGTTGGTCGGGTATTTGCGCGGCGAGACTTTGTTGTTTGTTCCAAGGATAGTGCCGCCCAGCGTAAGTATATTGCTGACGGATTCATTATCCAGCAGTCTCATACGATTTTGTATTAAACCCAGGAATCCGTCTTCAATGCCCATCACTTCCAGATTGAGCTGTCCGAAAGCGGATTTGGCTACCGCTCGTATTACAGCATTCAAGCCTGGGCAATCGCCTCCTGCCGTTATGACACCGATTCTTTGGAGCTTTTTCATTATCATCATCTCCGGTTCAATGAACGCGTGCGGTCGTTGCAACAGCGCCCAATCCCATCATCCACGATACCGTATTTTTAGAAAAATTCTACACTAAAGCCCTAATAGTTCGGCTTCAATCTAAACATGTCGGCAAAACACCCAATGCAGCATAGTATTTGTTGCGATTTGTCTTTTTAGCAGCCTGGACGACACAGGATCGTCACCGGCGTCCTCCGGAAAACTATTTTGCCGGTTCGTAAATCTTGATGGCTTTGCCTCTGTCGTTGAAGAAATGGATCAACGGCATCCCCGGCAAGGCTTTTAGGCCCGCGATAAAAGCCTCGGCGTTGACGATGGCGCCGGCAGTATTGGTATGCAGATACTCCGTTCCATCAAAGAACCTGGAGACTTCATCCTTTCCCAGTTTGTCATAAACGTCGCCGATGATGTTGCTATGATCCACCAGAAATGTTTTTTCCGCCGCAGCCACCTGCCTGGACCAATCCGACATGCCCCCCTGTCCCGGCTTTTGCTCTTTGAGTCGCTCTATTTTTTCATCGACCCATTTTTTGCGCAGTGTAATTGTCGAAACGATCGGGACGCCGCCCTTCGCCCGTACATCTGCGATAAACTTGCGCAGGTGCCATCCATGGGTATGGACAGTGGCTGGAGGCCCGCCGCGGGGATCGGCCATCTCCTGAGTTTCTTCCCCGATTCCGGGAAGCGGTCCGCTATTATGTCCGAATTCGATCACTACGAAGTCGCCCGGCTTAACGGCGGCCAGAACTTTATCCCACCTTCCCTGCGCGAGATAGGTGTTGAATCGCGCGCCTCCTATCGCCTGGTTCACCAGGTTCACTTTGCTCGTATCGAAATAATCCACCAGCAGGGCCGCCCAGCCGCGCGTCGTCGGCCTGCCGGTCGCTGCAGTTGAATCGCCCGTAATAAAAAGCGTCGGTAAGTTCGGATTCAAATTATCCAGACTCTCATTGGCAAATGGCAGTCGATCCCGCGCTTCTCCCGCAGTCTGAACATGGGCAGGCCCAGGCATCAAAGAAAATATTTCAACAGGACCGAGCAAACCGGCTTCCGATAAAGCCGGGGCGGGGCCGAAGCCTCCCATCCCGCCGGAGGAAGCAGCCAAAACACGTTTATTGGTTCCGGCGAGACGATCGCCGATCAGTCGATTGGTCCATTGATTTGTAACTGTGATCTCCAATTGATTAGGCCCGGCCTTCAGGGCGTTCTTGATATCCGTTGTGTACGGCGGTTTCCACAAAAGGTCCACAGGCTTCCCGTTGACCGATACCTGGGCGATGTCCTTCACGTCGCCCAGATCAAGGACAACCTTGTCGATATTCAACCAGTCCTGAGGAACTTGTATCGTTTTCCGGTAGGTCGCGGATCCGGAAAAATATTTCACTCCTTCATCGGAGTTCGCCGTCCAGGATTCAAGATCCCTCATCGAGATTTTTTCCGGCGCGCCAAGGTTTGGAGGAAAGCTGACTTCCCAAGGTCCGCTTAGTTTGTCCAAAGTCATAGTCAGTCTCGGGACAAGCGTTCGAACTGATTTTGACGAAGGCCGCCGAAAAACGACAAATACCGATTCTCTTGGATCGAGAGTAAGGTGAACCAATGTCTTGCCGTCGCCCATAGCAGTAAAATACACCAGCTCCATAGAACCTGTGTCGGGACGCCAGATCTCCGCTTCTCTGCCCTCGACTCGAAAACGCGCCGGAATGCCATACCGACGGTCTGTGCGATTTGCGACGAAATATATATCGGCGTCGCCGGTGCGCCGGTGAATCCAAACAACGGAAGAATCAAGCGGTCCGGCAAATTCAGCATCTTTAGGAATTTTCATCAGTGTCAGCACGTCGTTCAAAGGCAGGCCCCAGGCCACCAGCCCTTTGCCGAAGTAACGCTTGTTGCGCTGAACGCCATCGAGATCGCCCCAGATTTCATTGGCCAGCGCCTGAACCTGAAGATCCGCCTTGTCGGCGCCGCCCTGAAGACTCGGAGACAAAGTTGGCTTGGGGCCAACAATAGTCGCGCCGCCGGCTACAAGCTCGCGTATTTTAAGAAGCAGTTCGGGACGGATGCGATCGATCTGCGGAAGAACCAGGATTCGATAGCTCATGCCATCCGGCAGGACAAGCCGCCCGTCGCTGCTTGCCTTCATCCGGTTCAGAAGCGCGTCTGCATTTATGGTGTCGTAGTCGTATCCTTCCGGCGGAACCGGCTGCAGTCCCGCGCCCCAGAACGGCTGGCTGGACGGCGCGCCCTCAGGGAGCAGATAGGCGAAATCCGCGACAAAGAGCCCTTGCTGCAGCATATAGGAGACGCGCGACAGGTAGGAAACAAAGGGTTTGGCTTGCTCCGCCCAGGTAATATTGCGATTGAAGTGGGTTCCAACCATCGTGTTGCCCGGCTTGGCATCCAGCGGCTGATGCGCGGACGAATGAAACACGATGCGATTGAGGCCCTGGGCGAACCAGTAATCGGCCAGGTTCTTGTAGGTTGCAGGCGCATCATAGCCGCCGCCGGTGAAAGACTCGGCTGCGACAAATTTCTTTCCATATACGTGCGCCGCGGAGGCGGCCATCCGCATATCCACATAATATTCCGGAAACGGATGCATTTTACCGAGCCAGAATTCGCCCATGGGAATTTCCACTTTGCTTTTAGTGAGCAACGAATCTTCCAGAATTTCCATGGACACGCCCGCCGCCTCGCCGTATATGCCCATTCCCTTCTTGGCGAGCAGATCCGACAATGTGCCATAATGCGCATCTGCGACCAGGTCTGCAATTGTCCGGCGGAAATCCCACAAAAAGCGGTCACTCTTGTCGGCGCTGCCGACGACGCGTCCCGCCAGGGCGGGCAGATAGGGCCGGGGATCGTATCCTCGCCTCTTCTGGAACTGAAGGATCATATCGTCAGTCCAGTTCTGCATCCCCGCTTCCCAGCTATCCATCATGACATAGCGCAGGCTCTTGCCCATCAGCGGGCCCAGGGCTTTCTCGATCGGATCCATGTAACCATGGAAATAGGCTTCAAGGTGTACGGCGTTGAGCTTATCCACCTCCAGTCCCAAGCCAGGCGCAGTGCCGGCGCGGTTGCGCGAACCTACCAGCGAGCAACCCATCCGGAGAATCGTCCATTTCCCGGCAGGCGCATCCCAGTTCAAAGCTCCGTCTCGAGTCATTTTTGAGGTCAGGTCGATAACATTGGCAGGCTGAATCACCGATTGGTTGGAGATCGGCGGCGTCTGAGCCGACTGATATTCATATATCAGGTTAAAACCGGCCTTGTCCTCCCATCGATCGACTCGGGCTCCGGTATGAACAATGAACTCGCTGATCTGGTATTGCTTGGTAGGCTTGGGCGCGGTTTGAAAAATGACTTCATCCGGACCCGGCGCCGCGCCAGTCATCCGGACGCGGATAAACTTGGCCGTTGTTTCGGGGAAAGCATAAGTCTTGAGCCCTCCGGCGCGGTAGGGGACAGCGCCGGGCAATTCGACGATCGTGCGATAATTCCTGCCGTCGTCGCTTGCCTGGATTTGTCCATAGGGCGAGCCGCGACCCGGCGTGATCAGAGTAACGGCTTTTGCTTTTATAGTTTTAGGAAACTCATATTGCACCCATGCAACATTATCCTGGCCGGCCGCGATCGTCGCTTTTGTGGAAATAAGATCGTCCATCAATAGACGGGGATCCATGACGCCGCCGCTGCCGGCGGCTTTCGGCTTGAGGTCCTCCATCGACATTTCGTCAATGGGAGTTCGGAAGGCGATCACAATACTGTCGCGATAATATTGTTCCGCAGGATTGACTCGCTTGCCTCCGTTATCATCTTTTAGACCACCCAGGCTGCCGAAATTTCCAGGAGACGAAGGCGGCGAAGGCAGCTTCCCTTTGAACTTCATGGGCCCCTGAACATTGGTTTCGCTCCAGACCAGCTTCTTCATCGCCTGTTCCGGCTTTACCCATGGCCCGCCTGTCAGGCTCCAGCCCGAAGAGCTGAAAATGGACATTTCCAATCCAAGCCGATCCGATTCGGCGGCGGCATGCTTGATAGCGTCAAACCATTCCGGCATAAAAAATTCGATTTTCTTTTCAACAGTCTGGCCGCCGGCCATGCCGATGTCCGCCATCTGCGCCCCGCCGATGCCGACGCGCTTCATCCATTCCAAGTCTTTGGTTATTCCTTCTCGTGTGATGTTGCCGCCGGTCCAATGCCACCACACCCGCGGCTTAGCCGCATCGGGCGGATTTACAAATCCCTTGGCCAACTCATCGCCCGCGCTTTGCGCTCGATTCAAAGCAGGCGCCATCGACAGTATTGTTGCCGAAATGGTGAAAACAATCGCCCTGGATAAGCGTTTCATGATCCCATCCTACTTTTTGAAATTTGCGTCTCGGAGCCAATAACTCCAAGACGCAAATCATCCAAGTCTCAAATCTGCTGTAACGGAAAGCTATTCTAAAATTTCGAATCCCACCATGACCCTTGTGAGTCCCTTGGAATGTTCGGCGGTTACATGAGCCTTACGCTTTCCACTGATATCTTCTGCCGCAACCAAAATAGTTTCACCCTTGCCGGGGGCTGGAATTACGGATTTTTTAACGGTGAATCCTTCCTTCTTAAAAAAACCTTCGTAAAACGAGGCTGCCTTTTCAGCAGAATCATTTGTTTCAAAATTGCCGGATCCGCTTTTACCATCCATAAAAAGATCCATAGTTGCTCCCGACTTCCTGCCCGGATAGAGAGGCAGCCAAGCGGGCGGATCCGCATTGGTTGCTAGCGGGGGAGCCGTCTTCATTTCATCCTCATAAACAAATGGGCTCTTGCGCCCTCCCTTGATATCCATCCTCATAATCCTGCCGGTATTCTTTTCAAGCATCCGAATAGCGCCCGTAGATTCATCCACCGATACGATCTCGAGATTCGGATCCAGTTTAGTCATCATATTCGCTGCCGCTTGAGCCGGACTCTTTGCCGCAAGCGCCGGATCAAATCCCGTTTTGCGGACGAAATAAATACCGGAAACGGCAACAATAATAATGACAATAAGAATAAGCCCGAGGCAGCCTCCCAGAACCCAAAAAAGTGTACGTCGCTTCTTAGGCGCCGCTGGAGGAAATTGCCCGGAACCGATCAAGGCCCCACATTTCGAGCAGAGATCGCCTTCTACCGATGCGCCACAAGCCGGACAAAAAGCCATAAATTCTCCTTTGCCAGTGTCGATAATTCCTATCTTGTTAAAATAGGTTTTAGGAAAACGCACCTATTTTAACAGAACAAAAACAAACTTAGGTTAAAATATCTCCTATACAGCTCTGCAGGAAAGCTTTCTGATCACGGGATCCTGGGAAAAGGCAAACGATCGCCTTCGGCATTCCCGTTGATTCGGCCTTCATTGTCTTGCCCCATAGGAACTTCTTCTTGGACGATCGCCGGAAAGACGACCTCGCCATCTTTCAACCTCATCAGAAGAATGCCGTTATTCCTGACCCAGGAATAGGGGATGTTTTTTCGATAGCGCTGCGGATAGGGATCCGGATATCGATCCAGCCAGGTCTGGAAATATTCTCTCATATCTGAGCCATGAGCGTAGCGCAGGTCGACGTCTCTGAGGTAATTGTCATAATCAAAGAAAAGATGGCCGACATTCATATCCGCCTGCAGCTTATCTTTACCGGTATTCTTGTGATACTGATATTCGTAACTGCCGCCCCGTTTCGCAGATTTCACTTCATAATGGGCAAGGTCGATTCCGGCGCCGAACTTCCGTCCTATGTCATTGATCAGCATTGAGGCGAACACTTCCCAGTCCGACGACATCGCAACGGCGCCGGGAGGAATGCCTCTGGCGGCGTAGAGCCTCAATTTGCCCTGCAAAGGTCCATACATATAAGCATGGAAAAACATCAGCGCGTTTTCGAAATCCAGATTGCTGGGAAGTCCGCCAACCTTATAGGCGTCCTCTTGGGACACAAAGCCTCCTATGCCGGTTTGCCGCCGGTGCAAGAATATGCCGGGCAAGCCATCGTGTAACCGGGACTGCGACCGCATCGCCCATGGCGCCATAGCCGTCATTGTACGTACCGGGCAATAAATAAGTATCGGGAGCGCCCATCAATCGGGCGGTTTCTCTCACGGTCATCAGTCGAGAACGAACTTTGCCATGATCGACAATCACAACCAACTGCCGGCTGCTCCCCCCTTTGGGAGTTCGCAGGCATCCCGCAATTCCGTCAAATCGCAGCTCAAGCCGCTGTCCGTCCGGGCGCGTTCTGCGATATCCGGTGCCTGCGAGGAATTCTCCCGACTGGATCGCGTCCTCCAGCTTTTCAGCATTTCGCGCCGACAACATCGTACACCAATGGCGCGTTTTTGAAACAGGGTCGCAGGGCGCATCCCGGTCGCAGATATCCGAAAATTGCAACGTATGGCCGGAGGGGACAGGAAGCGACCACCATATCCATCCACGGTTGTCTATTTCCTGCGTAGCTTTCATAACAGCATCCGGATGAAATGGTTTGCCGGGAGTTTCCTGTTTCAAACCATCCAGCGAAATATCTTCCAATGCCGCAATCAAGAACGCCCGGGGCCGGCTTTGAGGCACAAACCATTTCGCGTCGATGACGACAGCCCCTGCCCGATACCCGCGTTTTCTCAAGGCGTCATACGCTTCCTTGAAATGAAGACCTTGATTGGCGACTAAAAAGCCCACAACGTTTTCAGCGACAAGAAGAGGCGGCCGGTTTCCAGCCGAAGCCATTTCATCGAGCACGCGGATCCATTGCCAAAACAATCCGGAACGCGTTCCTGCGTCCATGCCGTTGAGATTGCCTGCCAGCGAAAGATCCTGGCAAGGAAAGGACGCCCAGGCGAGATCAACCGATGGAAGCGTTGCGCCTCTCACCTCTTCAATGCCGCCTTCGAAGAGTTGTCCGTCGCTATAATTCGCGCGATAAACGGCAACCTTCCTGGGCGAATTGTCATTCGCCCAAAGAGTCCTGAACTCGGGCTCCAACCCTAGTCGAACCAAGCCGCTTCCGGCAAAAAAATCAAGGCAGGTGAATGAATTCCGATTTCTTCTTTTTCGCGTCGGCACAGACCCTCTCAAAAAACCTGAATTGCAAGTTTAACCACGAAATACACGAAATACACGAAAAGAAAATTTCGTGACTTTCGGGGTTGAAGCTTCTAAATAAATTCCATCTAATCACAGGGCTCGATCGCGGACCCTCCCGCCGGGGGCGTAAAACGCGATATTCCACAACTGGGAATTTCCATACCTGCGGCAACCTTACGACGATTTTGAACTATGTTATGCCACTATCACGGGCAAATACTTAATTACGCCGAACTAGGACCGTCCTTTGGCATATCGGAGAAGAACTGGCTTTTGGAGCGACTCATTCGGGCGTTGAATTAGACTTGTTTTGGCGCGAACAATGAGAAAACTGGGCGATTGAAGTCAAATATCGCGACGCCCCGCGTCTCACACTTTCCATGTCCAATGCTGTAAAAGACCTTGAATTATACTATTCCAACCAAGCCGGCCCTCAACTTCGGATAAGGCTAGGAATTTCAACTTAAAACCAGTTTTTTCAATTTACAAATGAGATTCTGTTGCAGGACAGGGGGCATAGACACCAATGATTTGAAGAAATTCCCTTTTCAAAAGGCTTGAGCCTGCGGTAGGATCTGAGTCCTGAGTCATGTACGGAGTTTACTCCTCAAGGATTTTCGCTTGACGCGATAGAGATTCAGATTCATCCTACATACATTCTCGTCCATTTCTTGCCCTGGAGGGGAAGGACGGCTTTTCTAGTTGTGTCCTGTTTCTTTTAATGTTTTTTAAATTGGGTCATTGAGGCGCAATCCCGCCGGTTGATGCTGCAACGCTGTTTTTCGCCGGCGAATGCGTATCGCCTAAAACATGAATGATCAAGGAGGACTACGATGAAACGCACGATGTTCTTTCTCTGCCTTATCACGGTAATGCTGCTTGCAGCCTGCAACCCGGCTCCGGAACCGGGTGCGACAAAGGAAGATGCCAATCCGGGGATTGAAGGCGTTTGGACTCATGTGGAAACGGAACAGATTGGGGGACCGGATGCGGGCAAGGTCACAAGTCCTCAGCCGAGCCTGGTCTTCATCACCAAGAAATATTACTGCAGCAACTTCGTTTCTACTACCGAGCCCAGGCCGGCGTTTAAAACACAGACACCCACCAACGAACAGATAGTGAAAGCCTACAAAGGTTTTATAGCGGTAGCCGGACCCTATGAGTTGAAGGGATCGACTTTAGTTATTCATCCGGCCGTATCCATCGACCCCGATATGATGTATGGCGGTTCATTGGAACTGGCGTATCAATTGAATGGCGACACCCTGACACTTATTGTGGATCCTGCCAAAATAACCTACACAACAATGAGTGATTACAAACCGAATTATCAGGAGGGCCGCTACATACTGAAGAGATTGGAATAGGTTTCCGGGGAGCAACGATTTCGACCTCACTGGATTGCCGTATACGACAGGGAGCAATGAGCAGTTCAACTCACACATTAAGGCTCCTTGCTCGCATGGGGCCTTAGGGTGTCATATTTCTTGACAACGCCGTAAGGACTTTTATAGGCTCCCCTTTTGCGCAGCAATAGATATCCTAAAAGGATAAAAATTTTGACCGGATCCGAAGGGATTGCCGATTCAAGCTTTCTCCATTCGTTGCGTCCCTTGCGTGTGTTTTCGAACAGCATCTCAAAGCCTTCTCCCCGGATTGGCGGGAACATGCCTACAGTGCTGAATCCAATGATAGGAGCCTGCTATGCATTATGATCCCGAGAAGAACGACCACGGTCTTGCCCGAAGCCCATTCAAATCCTGCGTTGTCCCGAGACCCATCGGTTGGATTTCTACGGTGAGTATCGATGGCATCGACAACCTTGCTCCCTACAGTCAGTTTCAGAACTTAGGCTACGATCCGGCATATGTGATGCTTTCGGCAAACACTATTAAGCGGGGTCAGCGCAAAGATACGATTGTGAACATCGAGGAGACGGGCGAATTTGTTTACAACATGGCCACCTACGATTTGCGGGATGCCGTCAATCGCAGCGCAGCCGATGTCCCCCCGGAGGTTGATGAATTCGAACTTGCCGGATTGACCAAAGCTCCCTCTGTTCAAGTGAAGCCCTGCCGGGTAGCGGAATCGCCCATTCAGTTCGAATGTCGCTATCACCAGACCCTGCGTCTTCCGGGCAGAAAGGGCGCGGGAATGGCCGACATCATTATTGGCCGCGTCGTGCTTGTTCATATCAAGGATGAGTTTATCCTCTCCGACGGGCGCATCGACATTCTCAGGATTCGTCCACTGGCTCGGCTTGGTTACTACGATTATACAACGGTTGACTCTACGTTTGAGATGTTCATACCCGGGTGCAACGACAAAATGATGGGCGGGCTGGAAGGGGATGCGCGCCGTACGCGGGAATAGTTTGCCTAATAAGTTTAAAACGGAGATAAAAATGCCATGATGCGTAATTCCAGAAGAACGTTTTTAAAAAATACAGCCATTGCGGGCGCCGCGATGGCAGCCGGGCGCTGGATGGGCGGGCTGGCAAAGGCTCAATCCATATCCGGTCCGGCTAGAGTATATGTCGATCCGGCACAGAAGATCGCGGCGCTCGATCGTAATGTTTTCGGCTCTTTCATCGAGCATCTCGGGCGGTCCGTTTATGAAGGCATTTACGAGCCCGGCTCAAAACTTGCCGATGCGAACGGATTTCGGAAGGATGTTCTGGAAGAAGTCAAAAAAATGGGAGTGCCGATCCTACGCTATCCCGGCGGCAACTTTGTTTCAGGCTACAACTGGCTGGACGGCGTCGGTCCTAAGGATAAGCGTCCGGTTGTGCTGGACAAAGCCTGGAACACGATCGAGCCCAATCAATTCGGCACCAACGAATTCATGCAATGGTGCCGATTGGCTGGAGCCGAACCATTGATGGGAATGAATCTGGGAACGGGCGATCCCGAGATGGCGGCTGCGCTGGTGGAATACTGCAATCAGGAAAGCGGCACGAAGTGGAGCGAACTCCGCCGCCGGCACGGCGTCGAAAAACCTCATAACGTCCGGTATTGGTGTTTAGGAAATGAAATGGATGGTCCCTGGCAGATTGGCCATATGAATGCGCACGAATACGGCATGAAAGCGCGCGACTGCGCCAATCAGATGCGCATGGTCGATCCATCGCTGCAGCTGATTGCCTGCGGATCCAGCAGCCCGGGCATGCCGACTTATCTGGATTGGGACCGTCAGGTCCTTGAAGATTGCTATGACATGGTGGACGGCCTTTCACTGCATTGCTATTACCGCAATGACGCCGAGGAGACCGGAGCCGCTGGGGATACCGCCAAATTCCTTTCCTTTAATCTGGAGATGGAAGAACAGATCTCGGAAATAGCCGGTGTGTGTGATTACGTAAAAGCCCGCAAACGCTCCTCAAAAAAACTTTGGCTTTCCTTTGATGAATGGAACGTCTGGTATCGCCATCGGGAGGGAGATGGCGGACGCAAGCGGGCGCCGCATCTTCTGGAAGAAGTTTATAACCTTGAAGATGCCCTGCTTATTGGAGGGTTTTGCAATTCATTGATGCGCCATGCGGACCGGGTGCGCATCGCCTGTCTGGCGCAGCTAGTCAATGTGATCGCTCCGATTATGACCAACGCGAATGGGTTCTACCGCCAGACGACCTATTATCCCTACACATGGGCAATTCAATGCGCGCGGGGAGAGGTGCTCGACCTTGCGGTGGAGTGCCCGACATACGAAGTCAAAGGCAAAGGGGCGATCCCCTATCTGGATGTCGCCGCTACTAAGGACGGCAAAACCTACTCGATGTTTATTCTTAATAGGGATTTGGTTAAGCCGCGTGATATAGAAATCGTCTGGCGCGAAACGCCGCCGGAACGCGCGCTGTTGGCGCAGGTTCTCACCGGTTCCGATCTCAAAGCCGGCAACAGCTTCGAAGCTCCGAATAAGGTGGCGCCGCAGCCCTTCGAGCTTCCCAAAAGCGGAGCCAAGACACTAATCCAGGTTCCTGCCCGTTCCTACACCGTTATTCAGTTTGGCCATTAGGGGCAATAAGAGGTAGAACTAAAAACAATTATTATCAAATTGAGGATCTCAGCCATTTCATGCAGCAACTGGAAGGGGAATTCGCCATCCAATCGAATGGCCTTGGTGTGGATACCAAGAGCTTAGCCGATAGGAAGGTATTTTACTTTTTGGATGTTCCAATAATGGACTGGAATAGAACTCTATCGGGACTGCTCGCTCTTATCTATCTTATCTTGGCATTCTTCGCAGGCGGTCCGGAAGCAGGATTGAAGGTTTTAGCATTCTTGATTCTGCCGCTGACTTGTATTTGGTTCGCAGACCCTATGGGCCGTTATACAGGGAAACTTCCCATTACAGGAGGTGGCATCAATCAGCAGACTCCGGGTTGTTTGGTATGCATTGGAGGCTGGCTACTATTGCTGTTGCCGATATTCGTTGGCATTTTATTTTTTATTTTCAATTGAAGAAATCCCCAAAGTCCAAAATCAAAAAGCCAAGGATAGTCCGCAGTCGCACGGCGGGTGCTTTTCTTGGAGGAACCATAGCCCGCATCAGTTCCTGGGCTATGATGCTTTTTCCTTACACAGATTTAGTCCTGGACGGCAACAGATTGGAAGGCAAAGGAGTCGAACCGGACATCCCGATTGCAACAGAATACGGGCTTGATGGCGGAGACTTGGTTTTAAAAGAAGCTTTGAAAGTTCTGACAGAATAGCTTTGCTTTAAGTATCTCTGAATCTTTGCGTCTTGGAGGTTCGCTCCCAAGACGCGAGAATTTCTGAAGGATTCAGAAATTCCTGAAAGTTGCGGGGAGTTATGATAGATGTGGCAGCTCCAGGATAGGCATTCGTGAACGCACGGGTCAAGTTTGCCCTATCATCGGCACGCCACTTGAACTCCCAGGCGTCAAGACGGTTTTCGTGTTCTTCGACATAATCAACTTCGAATTGATCCTTCGTCCGCCAGAAATGCGGGATCGGGGGAGCCAGAAGGTATTCGTTTACTTTCAGCCTTTCAGCCACCAGGTAATTTTCCCACAAATGACCAACATCTGAGCGGGAGTCAACCGGTTTGAAATCGTCCAGGATCGCATTGCGGATTCCGATATCCCAGAAATAGACTTTGCGCCCTTTCCTGATTTCGTTTCGCCGATTCCGGTTTAGTGAGGGCAGAGAGAATACAATATATGCCTTTTCCAAAAGACTGATGTAGGCATCAACCGTGGGACTGGAAACATTCAGCAGCGACGCAAGTTCTGCGATGGACACCTCGCTGCCAATCTGAAGCGCCAATACGCGAACCAGCCGTCGCAATAGGTTCGGCTTGCGGATGCCTTCATACTGGAGTAGATCACGAAACAAGTAGCTTTCACATAGCAGTTTCAAATGCCGCCGCGAATCAGCCGGATTGATGACGATTTCCGGGTAGGATCCGAATAAAAGGCGTTCGGGCAGTCGCGAGTATTCGCTATGAAATCCATGCGTATCGCCAAGTTCACTAAAGCTGAATGGAAACAGCCGGTATTCGTATTTGCGTCCAGTCAAGGACTCCTGGGTCAGGTTCGATAACTGGAACGAACTTGAACCGGTCAATATAGCCTGCACATCCGGGAAATGGTCCACCAACAGTTTAATCGCAGCTCCGACTCTTTGAATATTCTGCGCTTCATCTATGACAACGACCACACTGTTTCCGAGGATCTGGCGCCATGAGGATTGTGAAACCGTATTGAACAGAGCGCGGTCGGCATCATCGTCCCCATTCACCCAAAGTGCATCAAGCCGTTTCTCTTCAACCAGATGTCTTACAAGAGTCGTTTTTCCGCACTGCCTGGGACCATGTATGATGATTGCTTTCCCTTTGAAAAGATCTCCTGAAATAATTCCGCCAAGCTTTCGGGGAATGAATATATCTGCCATGCCTGCACCTTCTGTCATGAAAGAGTATTGCTGGATTATCCTCCATTGGATGAGGAATGTCAACCACATGTAATTATATTTTTAAATAGAGTATTCCATTTTAAATTATGTTTTAAATATATCGAACGCTCATTCCCTAAAATTGGCAAAAATATCGGATGGATTTTGGACGCATTTTCATTCTTGAATTCCAAACAATGAGTGTCCCTGTCATCCCTGTCATTCTGATTATCCCTGTCATTCTGATTAGGTGGAGGCGGGTGGACTTATATAATTAAAAAAAACGATGGGATGACCTGGATGGATGAAAGGTCTGATTTTCTCCCGGGCTTGTCAATACGTTCGGCCATCACATCTCCGATAAAGCGCATCTGTCAATGTCGACAGGAAAGACAACCAAGGGTTTCGAATATTTCGTGTGTTTCGTGGTTAAAGCTTTTTATTGTTCGCGGGGGGCGATGCGAACGCCATCCTTGATGGAATCGCTGGGATGGATGATCACGATATCGCCCTTAGAAAGGCCCTTGAGCGCTTGGGCTTCGCTGTCATTGCGCGGACCTATCTCCACGGTGCACAGCCGGGCGACGCCGTTTTCAGCCTTAAAGACGGCCCAATCCTCTCCATGGCGGAATAGACTGCTGGTCGGCGCCTTTAGCACATCCTTGGCCTCTTGCACAATTATCTGCACTTCCACTCTATAACCATCTCCCAGCCTTTTCCATGCTTCGAAAGGATCCTCAAAATCGATAAGGACGCTTACCCGCTGCTCCTCCACGCCGAGCGCGGAAATTTTCATAAATCCCTCAGGCTCGATGCGCCGCACGCGCCCGCGCAATTCGCCTTCCCCGCCCCACCGCACGATCTGCACCGCAAAGCCCGGACGCATTTTGACAGCGTCGGTCGATAGGAAATCAGTAACGATCTCGAGCCGTCTTGGATCGCCCAGTTCGACCAGCGGCTCGCCCGCCGGCACAAGGGATTCGCTTTCGCGCAACTGCTTCAATACAACTCCGGTAATCGGCGCGCTTATAACGATTGTCTTCTGAACCTCGCCTGGCGCACGAGAAGCGGAGAGCAGGCGAGCGCGCGCCACGGCGATGTCCTGCTCAGCGCCGGCGACGCTGAATTCAGCCGCTTTCAAAGCTTCCTCCGCGGTACGTGCATCGTTTTCGGCTGACGCGACTGACTGCTGAGAAACAACGGCGGATTTATACAAGTTGCGCATCCGGGCTTGTTCGGATTTTGCATGACGTTCCACGGCCGCCGCCCGCTCACGCTCCGCTTTTGCGCGACCCAACCCTGCTTCTGCGGATTTTACGCTAGCCTCGGCTTCCGTTCGGGTGCGAACGTCGAGCAATACCGGATCGGCCGGTTTGAATACCGCGATTATCGTTGTATCTTTTACGACCTTATCGCCCGGCTGCAATTCAATCCGTTGCACCTGGCCGGCCACCGGAGCCGAAACGACAAAGCGTTCGCGCACGCGGGTCTTCCCTTCTTCGTCAATTGTTACCGTTAAAGAGCCCCGTACGATAGTTGCAAGGTCGACAGCTGCTGACTTAGGCCAGAACGCCATTATCAAAAGCAGGGCGAACACCCCTGACACGACCAGGAATTTGATAATTTTCATCAGGCGCTTCATGTTTTCACTCCCGAATCTTGAGAACGGCAACCAGATCCAATCGATCCAGTTTACGGCGAACGACAAGACCGGAGACAGCCGCAGCAATCACAACAGCCAGAGCCGATCTAGCGACGTTTTGAGTTGTGATGACGAAAGGAAATCGATACAGCTCGTTTTCCACAGCCGCTATGATGCCCTTGGACATCAGGACGCCGATGACAGCGCCCAGCGGTAAAGCAATAATAATCAACAACGCCAATTCACCAAGCAGAATTATCGATATTTCCGCACGCCTGAAACCCAGGACGCGCAAGCTGGCCAACTCATGACTGCGTTCCGAAAGAGAAATCCGTGCAGCATTATAGACAACGCCAAAGGCAATGATGACAGCGAACACCACCGTGATGGTTGTCATGATGCCCATATTCTCGGCCATCGTGCGTTCGAAACTGCGTAGAGCCGCCTCTGTCAGACTTACCCCAGCCACTCCTGGAGTCGATTTGAGCTTTCGGTATAGTTGAGGCAACTCCTTTGAATCCACCTGCAGGTATGCGCCGGAAAGCTTCTCGCTCTCCCTCATTAATCGATGCAATGTTTCCTGACCCATATACACCGAAAGACCGAGAAATTCATCGACGAGCCCGGCAACTACAGTTTCGCGAACAGGACGCGCCCCCTCCAGCACTTCCAACTGTACTCGATCGCCGGGAGACACTCGTAAAATTTCGGCCAGCGTTTTGGAAAGCAGAATCCCCTCCGGCGGCGGAGCCATAACTTTGCCGGATCGATCCACAATACGGTTCAGGGTGGGAATTGCCGGCAAACCCAGAATCGATACATTGCGAGAGCGGTGGCGATAATGCAGTCGCACCGCCGCCGAGCGCAGAGGCTCCACGCGTTGGACGCCCGGCAGCGAACGAAGCTCGTAGAGAGAGCGCGCAGAAACCGGCTCGATAAAGCTGAGTGTCACATCCTGCCGTTGAACGTAGGAAAATTGCATCTCCTTTAAAACATCCATCGCATCGATAAAAAATAAACCTACGACCAGGATTGCCATCGCCAAGGATATCCCGACAAGAGAGGCGATAGCCCGCAAGGGTTGGCGTTCAATATTGCGCAGAATGATGCGTGTGATGTGGCTCATATGCCGGCCAATAAATCCGCGTTCGACCAGGCTTGCACGATATTGAGCTGGAGGCTCCGGCCTCATCGCCTCGGCAGGCGGAATGCGCACGGCTCGCCTCACAGCGGTAAGAGCGCCGAGCGCTGCAATCCCCAGGCTGCCAAGGACTGCGCCAATGGCAACTCCAGCCGAAAGCCGGTAGTCCAGAACAGGAAAACGGAAGTATTGATTATAGAGCCGGATCATAGTTTTGCCGAGCCCCGCCCCGGCTGCTGTTCCAATCACGGATCCCAATGCGGCGATCAACAGAGCCCATTTAAGATAATGCCATGCCAGTTCGGCGTTCGTGTATCCCAGCGCCTTAAGCGCGGCAATCTGAGGCCGCTGCAGCGTCAAAGCCCGCGTCAGCGCTATATTTAAAATAAAGGGGGCGACGCCCAGAAAAATAGCCGGCACAATCAACCCGAACTTCTGAAGTTGCTTTAACTCGCTATCGAGCGTCCAATGCGAGAATTGCAGAGCCCGCGGAATAGCTCCAAGTCCGCCATAGGATTTCAGAGCCCGATCGATTCCCACAATGACTTCAGAGCTCGCGGCTCCCGGCATCAGCCGAAAAGCGGCATCATTAAAACCGCCCTCCATATTAAATGCGCTCGCAAGAGCCTTCCGCTCCATCCAGAGGATTCCGTATCGGCGGTCATCCGGAATAATTTCTCCCGGAGGGATGGTATAAACATATTCAGGTGAAAGGGCGATTCCGACAATCCGAAGCTCGCGGCGCCGGCCATTAATGATTGCTGCGATTTTCATTCCCGGCTCAAAGCCATTGGCGAGGGCGAAGGCTTCGCTCATCAGAACTTCATCCGGGCGTGCGACGTCGATCCAGCGGCCTTTGCGGAGAAAAATATCGTTCAGCCGCGGTCGGCTGTTCGCCGGGATCGAAATCAGTCGACCCCGTGAAGGCGCATCCATGCCTGGAACATCCAGTGTGATGTCGGCTACAACTCGCGTATCCAGCGCTCCAACTCCCGGGATCTCCGCCAAACGATCGGCCACCCGCTCGGGAACTCGCTTGGCGGTAACGAAAATATCGGCAAAGCGCTGGCGATCGTAATACGCCTGTTGCGTTCGCCGCAACGATTCAAAATTAGAAAGATACATGACAAACATGGCCACGCCCGATGCAATCACCAATGCAATTGCAATGACTTGGCCTTTCATGCCCAGCAGATCCCTGAACAGCTTACGATTGAGAGCCTTAATTCCCATTATCTTTAGACTCGGTAAACTTGTTTTTGATCACCACGACAACTCCTGCGGCGAGTGTCGTTGCGTGTTGCGCTCCACGGACACGATATGGCCATCGGACAAGCGCACGACGCGATCGGCCATAGCCGCAATCGCCGCGTTATGGGTAATGACGACCGTGGCCGTCCCCAGTTCGCGATTGACTCGATCGATCGCCTCCAGCACAACAATGCCGGTGGCGATGTCGAGCGCTCCGGTCGGTTCGTCGCAAAGCAAAACCGCGGGGCGTTTTGCGATCGCACGCGCAATTGCTACGCGTTGCTGTTCTCCGCCGGAAAGCTGGGCGGGAAAGTGATCCATTCGCTCCTTCAGGTTGACAAGACCCAAAGCTTCTTCCGGAGCCATAGGATTTTCCACAATCTCGGTGACCAGGGCGACATTTTCGCGGGCAGTCAGGCTGGGGATCAGATTATAAAACTGGAAGACAAAGCCGATATGGTGGCGGCGATACTCGGTCAAAGCCGTTTCACCGGCGACAGTGAGGTCGCGATCGCGATAGTAAACCCGGCCGCTGGAAGGCACGTCCAACCCGCCCAGTATATTGAGAAGCGTAGATTTGCCGCTGCCGGAAGGACCAAGCAAGACTACGAATTCAGATTCGACTAATTCGAGGTCTATGCCGCGGAGCGCATGCACCTGAACCTCGCCCATGGGATAGACCTTTGTAATCCCGGACGCTCGAAAAACCAAACCATTGCCAGCGTTCATAGTTATGCCACGCAAATTGTTTAGTTTATAATAATTGACCTGGCCCGACTATTATAAAGCAACATAAAAAAGCCACGGATTTCACGGATTTCACAGATTTTTAAAGTGGTTTTAAATCCGTGGAATCTGTGGAATCCGTGGCGTTTTTTCAATCTTTAATGTATAGCGTATAACTAATGAAAGGGATGAAATGAGATCTCGTTTCTATTGCCTCCTGTGTTTATTCGCATTCATACTCCTCAGTTTTTCATGGGCGCGTACGCCGGCGACTCCGGAGCGGCAATCGCTCGCCGGAGATTGGCGTTTCGCAATGGACCGGGATGACATGGGTGTAAAGCAGCAATGGTTCACGCGCGATCTATCGGACCGGATCAAGCTTCCGGGCATTCTTCAGTCTCAAGGGTTTGGCGATGAGATCGGGATCGACACGCCCTGGGTCGCAGCATTGCCGCGGGACATGCGGTGGCATCTGCTCCCCCAATACAAAGCCTACACCAAGCCTGGGAATGTCAAAGTGCCGTACCTTTCCCAGCCGCAGAGACACTACCTTGGACTCGCCTGGTACCAGCGAGGCTTAGATATTCCGCAGAACTGGCAGGGCAGGCGCGTACACCTCACGCTCGAAAGACCACGATGGGAAACGACCGTGTGGGTGGACGACCGACAGGTCGGATCGAATAACAGCTTGTGCGCGCCTCACGAATATGATCTTGGAATTCTGACGCCGGGCAAACATCGGCTCACCGTACGAGCGGACAATCGCATGAGCGTTGTTCCGGGATATCGGGTGGATGGGCATAGCGTGTCCGATGCACTGGGCGGCACGTGGAATGGAATTGCAGGGCGAATCGAATTGACCGCCTCCAGCCCGGTCTGGATCCAGGACGCCCAGATCTTTCCCAATGTTGCAAAAAAATCGGCGCGGATCAAAGTGCAAATCGGCAATCGGACCGGACAAGCAGGATCCGGCAAGTTGATCGCAGGCAGTGCAAACGTTGCGGTGGAATGGGGCGCGCAGGGGGGGCATGTGGAGTTGGAAGCGCCGCTCGTCAAAAACGCCCAACTTTGGGATGAATTTCATCCGGTCCTGCATCGGCTTACCCTTCAACTCAAAGGCTCTCAGGCTGATGATCGGCGCGAAGTTGTCTTCGGCTTGCGGGAGATCAAAGCTGAAGGCAAACAGTTCCTGCTTAACGGCCGCGAGATCAATCTTCGCGGCACACATTCCGGAGGCGATTTCCCGCTGACAGGCTATCCCGCTACCGATGTCGCTTCCTGGAAAAGAATCATTCAAACCTGCAAAAACTTCGGCCTGAATCTCATACGATTCCATTCCTGGTGCCCGCCCGAAGCCGCCTTCACGGCCGCCGATGAGCTTGGATTCTACCTGCAGCCTGAGTGCGGCATGTGGAATGCATTTAATCCGGGAACGCCCATCGTCAAAATGTTGGAGGACGAAACGTCGCGCATTATGAAGGCCTATGGGAATCATCCCTCCTTCCTGCTCCTGTCAGCCAGCAACGAAACATCAGGAAGGTGGCAGCCGGTGTTGAATCCATGGGCGGCGAACTGGTATAAAACCGATCCTCGCCGGCTCTATTGCACCAACACCGGCCGAAGCGATCCAACGGCTGCAGACGCTCAATATGCCAGCATTCCCTATCGCAGCACATCCGGATGGTTTGGTCGCGACTATTCCGGAATGCTTCAGAAAGCCATCATTCCGGTGCTGGCGCACGAGGTTGGACAATGGTGCGCTTATCCGGATTTCGATGTGATCAAAAAATTCACCGGTTATCTGCGGCCGGGCAATTATGAGATTTTCCGGGATAGCGCAATTGCGCACGGATTGCTGGATAAGAACAAGGAATTCGCCTGGGCGTCCGGGAAATTCCAGCTCGAATGCTACAAGCAGGAAATCGAAGCCAACCTGCGCACTCCGAGCGCCGCGGGATTCCAGCTATTGGACCTGCATGATTATCTTGGACAAGGCGGAGCCCTGGTCGGTCTGCTCGATGCGTTCTGGGATTTGAAGAGTTACGTGACAGCCGAACAATTCCGCCGCTTCTGCAGCCCAACGGTTCTATTGGCGCGGCTGCAGAAGAATATTTTGAAAACATCGGACGCATTCGAGGTGGAGACAGCGATCGCTCACTATGGCCCAAACCCGATAAAAAAGGCCCGGCCGATCTGGAAGATTGCAGATTTGGCCGGCGCCGTTGTCGCTCAAGGCCAATGGCCGGCGAAAGACATTCCTATAGGCAAGAATACCGTTCTGGGAAAAGTGGCCGTGGATCTCGCCAAACTGCCGGCTCCTCGAGAATATAAAATCATCGTCGGACTACAGGGTTCTCAATTCGAGAACGACTGGCGGTTTTGGCTCTATCCTGACAAAATCGATGCACAAACGCCGTCCGATATTTTTTTGACTTCCGATTGGAACGTCGCCGCAACGCGACTGCTTGCACGCGGCAAGGTCCTGTTCAATCCCCCGCTCTCGATTATGGACAATGCCAGCCCGCCGCTGAATGATGTTCCGGTCTTCTGGAACCGTCTGATGAATCCCAAACTGGAAGCCATGCTGGGTTTATTGATAAATCCCAAGCACCCGGCGTTAGCCCGGTTCCCCACCGAACAATTCTGCAACTGGGAATGGATTGACGCTATTCGTCTGCCCGGCAGTTCCACGCTCGGCGCGGCATCCGCGCGTTTCATTCGCGCAATCAACATCGATAGCGCGCCGGCGCAGCTTCAGCCCATTGTGCAGGCTATTGACGATTGGAGCCGCAATTACAGGCTCGCGGTAGTATTCGAGTGCAAGGTCGGCGACGGCCGGCTTATGGTATGCGCGCCGGACATTCAGAATAATCTCGATTCGCGGCCTGTTGCGCGGCAATTGAGGAAATCTCTATTGGATTACATGGCTACCGATCGGTTCCAACCCGCCGTGACGTTGAGTATAGCCCAGGCAAACGCTCTTTGGCCGAATCTCAATAAGACGGAGCCCTTGTCAACGCCCAAATCGCCGGCTCCACAAGCGTTGCCGGGCGACATCATCGAAAATCCAGTCGCTCCGCGACGCTAGGACCGGACAAGGACGCCATGGATTTTACATATTAAAATAATTCTTTGAAATGGGTGGCGTTTTTTATTTTTAAGGAAAAAATATTAATCCGACAAAATCTGAAGCAGCGTGACGGCTTCTAGAACCATGCATCCTCCGATGATTTGAACGACGTTCAAGGATTCGCCGAGGATGAGGAATGCGGAGCCAATGGCAAACACAGGTTCCAGAATACTGACAATGCCCGCTTTGGACGCTTCAATGAATCTTAGTCCGGATGCAAATGCCGCCTGGGGGATGAGAATGGATATAAGAGCGAACAACCACAGGAGCCCCCAATCCGTCGCAGAATAGTTCCTTGCGATAAAATTCCATGGCGGATTGACAAAGAGCCAGAAGACCGTTGCAAAACCAAACATATATAAAAGAATGGTCCAGACCGAATAGCGTTGGACCATCTGCTTGGTAGCAATCACTTGATAGGCGAATGTAAAGGCGGAAAGAGGCCCGGTCAGCAGCGCCCAACCTTTTAAGGAAATATTCTGCAACGACCCGGAGGTTACGGCGAAGTAACAGCCTACCAGGGCGACGATAAGCGAAAGAATCGTAGTCCAATTCAGTTTATCTTCTTTTGCAATCCAAACGGAATATAGCAGCACCCATGCCGGAGCGGAGTATTGCACCAGAATTGCCGTCGCAACCGTAGATTCCTTGATCGTAAAATAGTATGTAAAATTCGTTGTCGCCAGACCCACGACGCCGAGCGCGGCGAGTTTCCACAGGTCTTTGATTTGAACCCGAAACATCTTCCGATCCCTGGCGGCGAAATACATCGCCAGTAAAACAAAAGCAAGCGATGTGCGCGTTTGGGTAATGGCAAGCGTGTCAAACCTGTTCACGATAAGATATTTGCCAATAGGAGCGGCCGCTCCCCAGAAAGCCACTGCAATCAGTAGAAGAACAAATCCTTGATAGGCATGGATTGATCGATGCTGAATATCCAGAGCCATGGGCAAGATTCTCTTTCCGCAAAGGAGGCATTTTGCACCAGGCTATCAATTTATGACACCATTTTATAAACCGATGATATGATGTTGTCCGAAAAAAACCTCAACTTAATCCGGGAGAATCGGGTATGGCCAGTGGTCAGGTACAACCAGCAGGCTCTGCATTTTCAAAGAAACAGGTCCTCATGGCGATTTCAGCCATCTATGTCGGCTATTTTGTATACAGCTATTTCATGCAAACGCTGAATGCGGCTACTCCGAAGATTGCCGCAGATTTGAAAGGCATGTCGCAGATCTCCTGGAGCGTCTCCATTCCCTCGCTGGGAATGGCGCTTGGAACGCTCCTGGGAGGGAAGCTTTCCGATATCTATGGACGTCGCGCCCTATTGATGGGATCGATGCTCTTTTCGCTGATGGGCGCATTTCTTTGCGGGATCAGCGCAACTTTTACAATTTTCATCGCCGCTCGTACAGTCCTTTACCTGGGGTTGGGAATATTGGCTCCGCTTTGTTATACCATCATCGGAGACCTCTTCATGGGAGCGGCGGATCGCGGTAAATGGATCGGGTTGCTCAACATTCCTATGGGCATACCCACCGTGTTCGGCCCCACTCTCGGCGGATGGTTTGCCGATAATTGGGGTTGGCGGCATATTTTCTGGTGGGCGCTGCCATTGGCGATTATATGCATCATTGTCATATATTGGATGCCTGCTCTGAAACAAGGCGCCGTCAATAAAATCGATATTCTTGGCGCTATCACGATAATATTGGCTTCATCCGCTTTAATCTTTGGCGTTTCCTTCGCCGGAACGAAATATCCCTGGGGATCTATTCAGGTAGTCGGGTTGCTGGGATTCGCAATCATTTTCGGGGCGCTTTTCCTTAAAGCAGAATCGAAGGCGAAGGAACCGTTCCTCGACCTTAACCTGCTCAAGAACCGCACCTTTATGACCGCATCGATCGCAGGATTCCTGTCCTTTTTTGGAATGATGTCGATGACGCTGTATCTCCCTCTTTTATTACAGGGGATCCGCGGAATAACTGCGACCGTAAGTGGGATGATCATCACTCCATTCAGCCTTTTAATGGCGTTCATCGGCGTTCCTACCGGATTCCTTATTGCCCGGACGAAGCGCTATAAGGTTGTTCTCGTCCTGGGATACGCCATGGTTGCGGCTGTGATGATCGGCATGATCTTTTTTAAACAGAATACCCCTATTTTACTGGCATGGACGGCTACCACCTTGGCAGGCCTGGGACTAGGCGTCATCCCAACCATCAACACTCTGCTCATACAAGCCGCCGTCCCCAGAAAATTAATGGGTTCCGCCATGGCCGTTTTGTTTTTCAGCATTTCGATAGGAATGTCGCTGGCGCCTGCGGTACAAGGATCGGCGATGAATATTAAATACAACAGCGCGTTGAAAGCCTCGTTGCCGGAAGCACTGACGAACATCGCCGACGACAAGGATTTAATCCCGTTAATCAATCAAGACGTCCTGATAAAGAAGGAAGCAGCGGATGATCTCCGAAACGCCATTATAAAAACGAGCCCTGGCAGTCCGGAGCTCTTCGAACAAACCGTTAACGCTATTCGCGCTTCCTCGGAAATCGGACTTAGGACGACTTTTCGTATAGCCGCACTCACGATGTTCCTGGCGTTTCTCCTGATTCTTACGATACCGGTGATTCCCATGGACAGAGGCGCTGAAGAAAAGAAGGAAATTTGAAAATACCGACTACGTTGATGCGCTTTTAGTCTTGGGGTGAGACGTATTTCATTGTTTAAGATTTTTCAATCCAGCGTTGCTTAAGGCTTAATCTGGACAAGGGTTCCGTTTGGAACCATTGTCCAGATCTCCTCAATTTCTTTATCAGTGACCGCAATGCATCCCAAGGTCCAGTCCCGAGCGGTATGAGCCTTGCCAATCCAACCCGAACCATTCGGCAATCCATGTATGAAAATATCTCCTCCCGGATTGCATCTGCGTTTCCTGGCCGCCGATCTATCAGCATCGTTCGGATAGGAAATGCGAAGCGACCGATGATATTGACTGTTCTTATTACGCCCGCTGATCAGGTATAGCCCTTCTGGAGTGCGCCCGTCTCCCTGACATGCCTTGGGACCTTCCGGAGCATTCCCCAGAGCTACGCGATACGTCCGAATAACCGTTGCGCCTCGCAAGAGCGTTAACTTGCGGGCTTTCTTTTCTATTAAAACTTTATCTACCGGTTTTTCAACGGACAAACAAAAAATCGCCGGGCCAAGAATAGCGGTTAACATAATTGATAATAAAACGGTCGAACGGTTTGTCTTCATTTATCTGCCTGGCGCTAAAGTCTGTTTAAAAAGATATGAGACAATTTAGCAATAATCCCATAATAAAAACAAGGTTTAGCGGGTCGCCGCTTGCGCGCTTGGTTTTGCGCAAAAATCGTCAGCGTCTCGCCTAATAACGCATAGTTATAAAGCCCAGAGATTTTTCACCGATAAAGTTGATATGGTCAATGCCATATCAACTTTATCGCTGCTCACAAGCGGCATCGCACTTCAAAGTACTAGCATTGAAGCCGGCATGGCTGTACTGAAAAAAACCAACGACATGGCCAAGCTGGAAGGCGCATCCCTTATACAACTCTTAGCAGATTCCCTTCCCCCAACGGACGAACGCCTGATTGACGTCTACGCCTAACCGCATTCTGTGACACATCTTTTCAAGACGCTTCCCGTGAATGGGTGCAATCAAATGGCGCCCCGGGGAGATGGCGGTCACGATCGTATGGAAGCGGTTCATGAGGGGGAATAATGTCGTCCGGGTATTCCTCCGCCCAATCCAGCCGTTCTTCTTCCTCCGCATAATATTTCAGGTTAATCAGAAAGTCCTCTTCACTACAGCCGCCCAAAATATCAATAAAACAGGCGGCGTTGGGATTGCCTGGACATACAGAGGCAGGCTCGCGCAAAATTTGCGTCCAGAGCAGTTCGTACAATTGCCGGTCGCTGAGATGGTCCGTTCTTGAAAGATATTGCCCCAAAAGAGCCAGGACATTGATGACCGCCCATAGCTTGGTTTTAATCTGCTCATCATCCAGAGTTGTGGGCGCCGGCAGTGGAACGCCCTCACGTACAAGGATGTCAAAGAGCGGTTCCTCATTCACCCCTTCCATAAAAAGGAGCTGCTCCAGAAATTCCTCTTCCTGTTTCAGACTTAAGTTGCCAAAATACAGAGGCTGGGATTCCCCCAGGTGACGCTTCAATTGCTCTTTCATCTCTTGGACATGTTGACGCCTCATCTGATCTTGCGATTCTTTCGTTTTAGACATGCAGGCTCCTCCTCGAATTAGTTCCATGCAATATCTAATCGCCCTCCTCTATTTTGAGCGAAAATATTGCAGCATGGATTAAACACAGACAATGGGTTACCCTATTCGGGGAATCGCAGGAAGGAGCTACGGGTTTTGTCTATTGAAGACAGGTACGACGAAGTCAGAGAGTTGATTGTTTTGGGAAAAAAGAGAGGTTATCTTCTCTATGACGAAATCAACGACTCGTTGTCCGAAGGAATATACACCTCCGATGAGCTGGGCAGTATTTTTTCCCTTTTCGGCTCTGCCGGCATCGAGGTGATCGATGGCGAACCGGAGTTCCAGGACGAAGAGATAAAAGAGGATAAGAGGAATGGAACCAACGGGAAGGGAGGCATTGGATCTCTTGCCCTGGACAAAATAGTCGATCCGGCGCGTCTTTACTTCCGGGAGATGTCCAACCTTCCATTGCTCAGCCGGGAGGGGGAAGTTGCAATCGCCAAGCGGATTGAACATGGCCAGAAGATTGTCTTGAAAGCGCTCTCTCGCTCCCCCCTGGTGCTTCAAGAAATTTTCAACATCGGGGACCGGCTCAAGAACAAGCAGATTTCTATTCGCGATGTCGTCTCCTTTAGCGATGAGGAGTTGACCGAAGAGGTCCTGGAAGAAAAAACGGCTTCGGTGCTTCGTATCATCGGAAGCATTCGCAAACATGAATGGGCTGCCCGCAAAATCGTCCTGAAAATCAGCCGCTGCCACAAACGTTCCCGGCTTTATAAGAAGCATCTCTCCATGCTGGCCCGCTACCGTATTCCGGTCGCTTCGAAAATCCGCAGTTTGGAACTCAGAAATGTTCATCATGAGAGATTCGTTGAAATCATCAAAGAGGTCCTCTGCAAAGTATTGGCGTATGAGCGTGAGATCCTCAGACTTAACGGCCGACTGGAGACAGCGCGTAGGCTTGAGGATGGCAAGGCGATTCTAAAGAAAATCAAGCAACTCAAAAGTGAAATGAAGCATTTGGAAAACGAGGCTCTAAGTTCACTTCCCGAACTGAAGCAAACCCTGGCAACCATTCAGTCGGGAGAGTTGGAATCGGATATTGCCAAAAAAGAGATGGTTGAAGCAAACTTGCGGCTGGTAATTTCCATAGCCAGAAAATACAACAATCGAGGGATACAATTCCTGGATTTAATCCAGGAGGGGAATATCGGACTTATGAAGGCGGTGGACAAGTTTGAGTACCGTCGCGGCTACAAATTCGGCACCTACGCCACCTGGTGGATTCGCCAAGCCATCACCCGTGCTATCGCCGACCAGTCTCGTACCATTCGCATTCCTGTTCACATGAATGAGGCTATCAATAAGCTGGTTCGCACCTCGCGAAGTCTGGTTCAGGAGTATGGCCGCGAACCGACCAGCGAGGAAATAGCCAAGGATATGGATTTTCCCGTCAGTAAAATTCGTAAAATTATGGAAATCACCCAGACGCTTGTTAGCCTGGACGCCCCTATAGGGGATGAAGGGGATCTCCGGCTGGGCGACCTAATTGAAGACGGCGCCGTGGTTTCCCCAGCGGAAGCCGTGCTCAATAACAACTTGAAAGAAAAAACCGAATCTGTTCTTAAAACCTTAACGCCTCGCGAAGAGGAGGTGCTTAAACTGCGCTTCGGTCTGGGAAACGGCAGTGAACATACCCTCGAAGAAGTCGGCCAGCGTTTTTCCGTCACGCGCGAACGAATCCGCCAAATCGAAGCTGCGGCCCTGCACAAACTGAGGCATTCCTCGCACGGCCGCATATTAAGGGTTTTCTGTGAAGCCTCGGGGCAAACGGGAGACAACCGCAAAGACGCAAAAACGCAAAGGAACGCGAAATAATGCAATAATATTTCAGCGTCTCTTGGAGCGCTGGGCGCTTGCGCGGTTAAAAATCCGGTCCTATTCCCGCTTGCCGGTCACGAATCGCATGGTTATTGACGATTTCTGTGGCATCCGACGTAAGATGCGGTATAATTGAAGCTTCAATAGGGCTTCTGTAAGAATTCGCAGATTGAATACGCTGCAGACTCCTGAAGGGGGAAGCAGCTTTTTTTATGCCTGAGAATTTGCAAATAATTACTGAAACCAAAAATTCACAATAACCCCTCGACAGAGGGGAATATTACGTTAGGAAAACAAATGAAAGAACAAGGAACCGTCAAGTGGTTTAACAATGAAAAAGGTTATGGTTTTATCAGCCGCGCTTCCGGAGATGATGTTTTTGTCCATCACAGCGCAATTCAAGGCGGTGGCTTCAAATCTCTTAATGAAGGCGACAGCATTGAATTCGAGGTGGCAAAAGGCCCCAAAGGACTGCAGGCTCAGAATGTAGTGAAGCTGTAACTAGCTGAATCCTACAATGGGGCTCCAGACAACTGGAGCCTCTGACTTCTCAACACCCGTCCGCATCCTTTAGGTTGTCAGAGGAAGGATATACAAGTATGGCACGAGGTGAAGCGTTTATAACTTGCCCCCATTGCGGCTCCCAATCACGCATTCCCTTCATAGCTCTGCAACACAACAACTATCACTGTTCCATGTGCGGCGTCCGCATTCCGTTGGCAACGGTGAATATGCCCGAAAATAATGGGAGTCATCCGCCGGCCCGCAGCCGGTCGAAACGCCCTTTTCAAAAGCACAAGCGCCATTAGACTTGCGCCTTGGCAAAATAATTTCGCAAATTAAAAAATTAAAATGCGCTACTGTGCTGTGGCTTCTATCTCGGGCTGCTTGGGAGTAGTTTCCATCATGCAAGTTTTCTTGGCAAGTTCGCGTGTTCTGTCGGGATAAGTGACGCGGTTGGTTGGGGGCTGGCGCATGACCGTGCCCTCTTTTTTCATCCGGCGGTCTTCACGAATGGCCATAAGACGAACGGTTGTGGATTCTATTCGCTCCAGAATCGTCATCGGACCAAAAGCCTGACGATAAAGAGCAATTACTTCGCGGCATTTCTCGGCAGCCTGAGCGTTGGGGGCGTAGGCCAGAGTGCTGCGGAGCGCGGGCCGGAAACGCAGGGCGTTCCGCTTCATAGAATCCAGCCGCTTAAGCATGAATGCATCCGGAGAGGGATTCTTGCCCGGAACGTATTGCAGAATATTCGAGTCCCACATCAATCCTGATTTTTCTTTTTCCTCGATCTCCGCTTTTACTCTCAAATAGCCTTTGACGGCGGTCATCGCCATGCTTAATACGCCGGGTCCGTGAGTGAGAAATTTCTTGACGAATGCATCGCGCAAATAGTCGGCAGTTTCCGGAAGTGTAAAATGTGGATGGCGAAACCATATCTCGCGCTGCCCGTGCTTCTGCGGCCAAGGTATGCCGGAAATTATTTTCCCTTCGGCTTCATAATCCTGATACAGCTGTGTTCCCGGATTGGGGCCCAGTTCCATGAATTGAAGCAGGTCGGATTCCAACCCAATCGCCCAGTCGATTTCCTCGTGGATGGTCTTTTTATCGTGATGCTCCAAAAACAAAATCGCAGAGGCCAGCACCGTGATCCCGTGGTTCTGTAAATTCGCGATCAGATCATGGAGATCGATTCCCCGCGTTTTTTCAAACAGATTCGCTTTCGACTCCACTCCGATCCAAAGGAAATTCACCCCTAACCGCAGTAAAAAATCGACGCCCAGATTTGTAATGGCTTCCGCTGAGGAAAAGGTGCTGAAGGTATAAGCCTTGCCGTGCTTCTCCATTTCTTCGAGCAGTTGACGGGCGCGATAAGGATCCTTACAGAAATTTTCATCCATTAGACCGAAATCGTCTACTCCGAGTTTCTCCTCGGATTTGCGACACGCCATAAAGATGTCGTGTCCAGTGCGCAGGAATGGAATATACTGCCGGTCGAATTTATGGGAGGTGCAACAAAAACGACAAGAGTTCTGGCAACCGACGCCGGGAATGATGATGCTCGCTTTCCCCATGATAGGAGCGCCATAGATGTATGAATTGATCGAGGATGCGACCACAGGATGGTTGATGGGCTGATCCACTTCTTCGCCAAAATACTTCCGCAACCAGGAAACTCCTTCGCCATAGCAGATTTCATCGTAATCCACAAATTCTCGTAATTCGGGAATTGCTACGCCATGCCCGCCAAGAATGATCCGGGTGTGGGGAGAGTGGCTCCTAATGTAGGCGGCCATTCGGCCGGCCTTAATTAAATTAGGGCTTATGAACGAAATCCCTACATGGGTATAGGCCCCGGAGTCTATCTCTCGGGTAAATTCCTCCCAGGATGGAAAATCCAACACGGTTGAGGGAACATGAAGGTTTTCGGCAATTAAATAAAGGGCAAAACTAGGGTTGTTGGACCTAGGCGAGTGGATTCCCTGTTCGCGTGTAACCTGGTTGTTCAGAAGCTCCATCGTGCATAGTGGATCGGTTGTATCGTCTTCAACGCCAAAGGGCTTAAAAACCCCGCTTAACAACAGTCTAACCATCGGCAATTTCTCATTTACTATTAAAATTCAGATGACTTGTTTTACCAGACTAGGAATGCGGCAGAGAAATAGCAGAATTCCAGGACTGAGAAATCAGTCAACAAACCACTCTAAAAATACTCGCATTCAAGCTCGAGCGCAAGGCAATTAACCGCTGATTGCAGCCGGCCCTTTTCCAGATCAGGCAAAAAACAACAGATGCGCACTTAAAGAAAGGGCTCTTTTAGTGGTATAATGTTTTTGGTTTTTCGATTCTTCATTCCAAAGACAATCGAATTCCTCCAGAAAGGAACATCATTGAAGCCTAATTATCTCCCACGTCTACGATACCTTGGCAGCATTCCCCAACTCGGGCATTCTGAGTTCGGATTCCGCATAGAAAACGAAGACAAGAGCGTCAAGATGCTCATATTGACTATAGCGGATTCTTATTTCCTTACGAAACAGCTGATGGTTCAGGAGGCTCCGGACCTTTGTTATCAAAAAGTTTTAACCGATCTCAACAGCGGAATTGCCGAGCTTCGCGAGGACTCTATCTTGATCACCGAGTCGGACATCGCAAACTACCGAGCTTCCCATCCCAATGCCGCGGCGCGAAGGAAATCCTTTCATAAAGCGGTGGAATAGCTCTCAGCCCTTTTCATATTCCGGCGGAAATTTTCGCTCTTGCCTTGGAGCTCTGAAGTTGCCAATCCAAGCGGAATATCATCGTTGCCGGCGGCGGCGCGATAAATAATCCAAAGCCATCCTCGCGGTGAAGGTTTAGAAATTTGGATTTGCAATCATTCGGTGCTATACTCTTTGTTGATTCGCAAGCCGTATCCGCACTGTTCCCGGTGAAGTGAATTCGATCCAATTTGGGCTAAGAGTGCTACTTGGCTCATGCAGCCAAGGAGCATTCATCTTTGAATTTTGACCAGTTTGCTTTTAATCCCGCTATTAATGTCGCCATTCGCGCCGCAGGCTATTCTCAACCGACTCCGATACAGAAACAGGCAATACCGCTGGTCCTTCGAGGTTGCGACGTCTTAGGCGTTGCACAAACCGGGACTGGAAAAACAGCGGCGTTTGTGCTGCCTATTCTACAGCGCCTTGAGAAAGGCCCCTCCCGGCCAATGCGCGTTTTGATCATTGAACCAACAAGGGAGCTTGCGGAACAGGTCCACCAGTCCATTACCGACTTGGCCGGAAAAAACAAGGTTCGCAGTTCAACCATCTACGGCGGCGTGAGCAGAAATGCTCAAATCAAGAATGTCCGGCGCGGCTATGAAATATTTGTCGGCTGTCCCGGACGGCTTCTCGATCTGATCGATGAAGGGCAGATGGATCTTTCGACGATTGAAGTGCTGGTATTGGATGAAGCCGATCGCTTATGCGATATGGGATTCCTTCCGGATATTCGCCGCATACTCCTGCATCTGCCGGTCAGGCGACAGACGCTTCTGTTCTCGGCGACGATGCCGTCGGAAATTCGGGTTTTGGCCAATAATATTCTCAAGAACCCGGTCCATGTGCAGGTCGGATCAACAGCGCCGGTGAACACCGTCTCGCACGCAATCTATCCGGTTTCGGAAGCCTTAAAATCGCAGTTGTTGTTGTCGTTGTTAAAACAGACTCCAACCGGAAGAGTCCTGGTGTTCACGAGAACCAAGCGCCGCGCGTCCAGGCTGGCCGATAGCCTGGCAAAAAACGGCTATCGGGTTTCTGCGCTGCAGGGAGACATGACGCAAAACCACAGGCAGTCGGCTATCAACGGCTTTCGCTCCGGAAAATACGACATCCTGGTCGCCACCGATATCGCATCCCGAGGGATCGACGTCTCGGAAATTTCGCATGTCGTCAACTTCGATATGCCCGATACTGTTGACACCTACACTCATCGCATTGGACGCACCGGCCGAGCTCAAAAAACAGGGGAAGCGTTCACGTTCATTGCTCAAGCGGATGAATTGATCCTGCTGCAAATCGAAAAGGCTCTGGGAGCAAGAATCGAATGCCGGCGCTTGCCTGGCTTTGCTCCGCCGGAATCATGCTTTTTAAAACCTGTTTTGGGGAAAACGGCGCCAGGGCGCAGAAGTTTTCAACTCAGCGCCGCTGGTAAAAAAAGGCGACTGCGGGGATTGCAGCATTCGAAAGGAACACATAGTGGCTACTAAAAGGCCCTCTTTTCTTAAGAGACAAAAAGAACAGAAACGAAAAGAACGAGCTCTCGAAAAACGGGAGCGCAAAACGAACAGACAAGAAAAACCTGATTTTCCGTCTGCTGAAGAACCAACCGCAGGGGATTAAAAAGAAGCGTCTCCAGGTGAATGGTTGCGGCCTGCTGCAGACCTGATTCAAGCATTTCAGCTGATCCTGTCAACCTTGAATCGGCCGGCGGGAAACGCCGTTGCTTGCGCAGGCGCGAAGAGTCGTTACGGAACATTCCAGGCTCGCTATTCCCAATAAACCCTGCGCTGCGCCGCAATCACATGGATACGGCTTATCTAATTTTAAGACCACTACGCCGGAATATATTTCCCGGCACACCGGAGGATACCAGATGGGCAGGAATATTTATGTCGGCAATCTACCTTTCTCTATGGGCGAGAATGAATTGAAGGGATTATTCGAGCAGAAGGGGACTGTAAATTCAGTAATGGTGATGCGCGACACCGATACCGGAAGATCCAGAGGATTCGCATTTATTGAAATGGCATCCGAAGAGGATACCGAAAAAGCGATTAAAGAGCTGAATGAGTATCCCGCAGATGGTCGCACCCTTACAGTGAACGAAGCAAAACCCAAAACAGACCGACACGGCGGATCTGGTCGGAACCGGGGAGGCGGCCGTGGTCGCAATCGAGAGTCCCGCTGGTAATCGGTTCCCAGGAAGTGAGCGGCGCACGCCCGGCGGATTATCACAATTGTCTATAAGACAATGCCCTTCAGAGGTGTATAATCCACGAGAAGGAAAATAATCTATTATTTCGCTTCTTGAAGCCGGATAAGTTCGTTGCCGGGCAGCGGTTCTATTCATTCCTCCAACATGGGCGGCGCAATAAGCCCACGGATAGGATGCCGACAATGACTGGAATTACACGGACCAGCAAGGGCATTGGTATGGAGTCCTAATGAATATTCTGCTTTACAGCCCGGACAATGAAGTGACCAACAATTTCATGCCACACTTGTGGATGTTTCTGCTTAAATCGCTCACCCCGAAAGATCATGAGGTTTTCCTGGTAGACGGCAACTCCCAGCGCTTGAACTCCACAGAGCTGGTTCAATATATCCGGGAAAAAAATATTGGGCTGGTTGGGATTGGAGCCATGACGCGCATGATACGGAAAGCTTACCAGATGGCTGACGCGGTGCGCGCTGCCGGAGTTCCGGTAATAATGGGAGGTCCGCACGTTACAGAGTTGCCCGATGAAGCTCTAGGGCGCGACGGTGGACTGCGCCATGCGGACTCCGTGGTCTTGGGAGAGGCTGATCAGATTTGGCCCTCGATTGTTGCGGACGCAGAGCGGGCCGTTCTGAAAGAAACCTACGTCGCTTCGGATGCGGCAGGAAACCCGAGCAAGCCGTCCCTGGCTGATTATCCGGAGATTCAATGGGATCAGATGGATTTAGACCAATTCAACCTCATCCGGTACTTCCCCAAGTGGGCGCGGTGGCTGCTTTCCTATGCCGGCATGAGCTGGCAGACCTTTCACTTATTTCCAATTGAAACAGGTCGGGGCTGCCCATACGGATGTGAATTCTGTACCGTGACCGGATATTTCGGCGACTCGATTCGCTTCCGCTCGAATGAAAGCGTCGTCAATGAACTCTTGAAACTGAAGTCCCTTGCAAAGCGACAAAAAGGAAAAATTGCGGTTTTCTTTATTGATGACAATTTGGCTATCGACCTCAAACGCACCAAGTCGCTGCTCCGGGAGATCATCGCGCGAGAGGCACAGCTCCCCTGGGTTGGACAAATCAGTATAAATCTGCTCCATGATGAAGAACTGGTTTCATTGATCGCCCAGAGCGGCGGCAAGTGGATCTTTATAGGTCTCGAGTCTATTGATTCGAAGAATCTTAAAAGTATTCGAAAGGGATTTAACAAACCGGAAGAATATCGGGAGACTCTGGAATGCCTGGCCCGATACGGCGTCTATGCAATCACGTCTTTTATTTTTGGCATGGATGGCGATAGTCCCGGCGTAGCGAAACGCACCTTGGACATGATTCATTCCTGGCCCCCCGGGCTGCCGGTATTCGGGTTGCTGACGCCTTACCCGGCGACTCCGCTTTACGAGCGACTGGCTTCAGCCGGCCGGCTCACCCGACCCAAACATTGGCTGGAATTCAAGCCCTTCAGCATGGGGTTTACGCCCTTGGGGATTTCCTCTGAACAAGCGGAAGAAGAAGTGCGAAAGGCCTGGGCGTCATCTTATGAACCGGCAGCTAATGCCTCGGCCATGCGGTACCTGGAAGCGGGTTCTTTTCCGGACCGCGTCATACATCTGCTCTCTCGCCTCGCCTTCCGGGGCATCTATTTTCCCCAGATGAGTTATCGGGCGTGGGCGAAGGTTATCATCCAGAATCGGAGTTCCATCATCATGCTGATCTCACAAGCGCTAAAGATGAAATACAAGCCGCGGTCAAAAAACCCTCTTCCGAAGACCAGCTGCACTGAAAGGTAATACGTCAAAGAAACGATCGTACCAATCTGGAACTCTGAAAGGCTCGCCTACGATGCCTTCGATTCTGGATTTATGACTGCGTAGGCGGTTTTGATAACTCTTACCAACGGGGTTCGCGACCACGACCGCCGCCGCCACCGCCGCCACGGTTGTTTCCACCAAATCCGCCGCGACCACGACCGCCGCCGCCACCGCCGCCAAATCCGCCACGTCTTTCCGGTTTGGGTCGTGCTTCATTGACTGTAAGGTTGCGTCCGTCGACTGCAAACTCATTCAGCTCTTTGATGGCTTTTTGCGCAGCTTCTTCCGAAGACATTTCCACAAAACCAAAACCGCGTGATCTTCCAGTGTCGGCATCCCGCATGACAGTTACCGACTCAACTCCGCCCTTTTGTTCAAACAACTGCCTTAATTCCGTTTCTCCGATCGAGAACGAGAGATTGCCAACAAATAACTTTTGACCCATTACTAAGCTCCTTTTTATTCGGAAAAAACATTTCAGGCCCAATGCCTGCGATGGCACATCCGCATCCGATGCGATGGATTGTGGCTCAGTGTAGGGATAACTTGGCAAGTATGAGTCAGCCTATTCCTAGACTCTCCGCGCTGCAAAAACAGAGCAGTTTCCACCGAACACAAAAAGATTACCACGACCTCCTCAATAAACGAACAACTATTGTATTCAAACAACATAACTACCCCCAGCCCTTATTCTTGTTCCTTCCGAGCGCGCGCCAGAATCGAAGTCGAAGAAGCGGCGGCGGTCTCGTAGTAACGCACGAAGCGCCGGGTTTCTTCAGCATCATAGGAGTTCAGATTCATCGCCCAGCGATAGCTGATCGGCTGGAAGCATAACTCGGCTTCCACTTGAAAGGGGCCTTGCGCTGGGCCCAGGTCAATCGAATATCGCATCCGGTCGGCGCCGCCGCCGAAATCCTCATCATCCAAAGCATTGCCGGCGACAGCAATATCTTTACCTGCAGTCTTCTTGTCAAATCCACGCGGAAGCAAACGATTGTCCTTCAAATAACGAACGGCTTTCAGCAATCCGGTGGTTACAGCTCCATGGTCGTCGGCCATGACGGCTTCGTAAATCTGCACCTGTCCAGCGCTACGGATTTCAGCGTAATGCGGCTCAAACCGGGTTGCATCCGTATCGTTGTCATTATCCGCAATGGCTCCGGAGACATTCACAGCGCCGGATTCGAACACCGTCCGCCTATTCTTATCCTGAATTGTCAGATGCACCCAAATGCGTCGTGACGGATATGCCGTAGGCAGTTTATGACCGCCCAAGTTTTCAATAGTCAATTCGGTTTCCAACCTCTTTCCCTTCACCTCCAGCTTTTCTATGGAAAGCCGCGCTGTTGCCGACTGGAGATGAGCTTTTGTCCTCTGGTCGGCTGCCGTAAACTCATTCGGAAGCGCCTGCACCTTCAATGCCGTGCGATTGCGATTAAGGATTCCACTCATGAATAAGTTTCCCCCCAGGAATGAGTGGCGTGAGACGCCGGCGCGCGGCACACCCATAATACTGCTGATATGGACGTCCTCGGCGACTACCGGCATGTGGCAGGAAATGCAGCTGCGTTCCTTGCGATATTCGCTATGCAACCACTCCTGGTAAGGAACCTGCTCCGGGAATCCGCCAATCTCCTCGCCTTTCGATCCTGGAGGCTTTGTAATCAACGTGTGGCAGGTGGCGCAGACCTCGCTCTCTTGGAGGTGCGTCGACTCGACCGGCCGGAAACCGCCGGTGGAAGTCACCATGACTTTGATATGGCCTGCGCTGGGAGCATAGGGACCAAAGGAAAGTCGCTCCCCTTGTTCGTTGGGATCAGCGATGGCAAAGCCGCCAACGAAACTGGCGCGCGTTCCAAGCTTCTCTTTCCCGATCATGTGGCACATGGAGCAGGAAACGCCGTCGGCAGCCAGCAGGTCTCCACGATTATCCGGCAGAAATCCAAGGTGGGAGAAAACGGATCCTTCTTTGCCTGCCAGTTTCGATTCAAAGCGCGCCATCGGCATGTGGCAGATCGAACATTCGTCTTCAATAGCGGCGCGGGCTTCGGGATGATCGATGATTTCGCGCCGCACTCCGGCTTGCCAGTATGGATCCCGCGCAGCATTTGCCATCATGGTAGGATTCCAGGCGGACCCCATGGATAAATCCTCGCCATTGCTCGTCTTTAGTCCGTTGTGACAAGTTACACATCTACCCGATTCCAGGAATTGAGGGACTTTGGATTTAACATCGGATTGAGCGCCCCAGACAAACACCGCCACAGTTGCGACAACCCCTGCAGCCGGTAAAAATAAATATCTGCTGTTTATCTTCATATTTCCACCCGGAGGACAGGAAAAATGATCCGTGCTTTTCGAAAAAAAATCAGTTTAGAATCTAAATAAACTTTTGCATCCAGACGATGTCGAAATCTCTGTCGAATTTGCGTCCCACCTTCTGGTATTTTCCGCACTCAGAGAAGCCATGTTTTTGCTGAAAATCAAGGCTAGGCTGGTTGTGCGAGGAAGCGCCTCCGATAATGGTATCGACTCCAAGAGCCTTGGCGTCTTCTTCCATTTTTATCAGCATTTGTCCTCCTAAACCATGGCGTGTGTGTTCAGGCAAAATGAAGATTGTTACTTCAGCGCTGCGGCTCATTGTATCGGCAAAGTGCAGTGGCCGCAAACCGGCGAATCCCACAACCGCGCCCTCGGGATCCTCCGCAATATAAATCGGAAGTCTTCCCGCCATTGCCTTCATTCGAGAGAGAATGCTTTCATCGACAGGAGAAGAAGGATAGGCCGAAAAAGTATTAAGAATAAAATGGTTGAAAATCTTCGCGATACTTATGGAATCATCCTCTAGGGCTAAGCGAATGTTATACCCCATATTAAGACCCTCCCCAAAAATTGCTTATAAGCCGGAATCAGCAAAATGTCAAACAGCTCCAGGGATTGCCGGATTGTTTTTTAGAATTGGGGGGGGGGGCAGACAGGCAGCTTTCCGCGTTCTAATAACGCTTAGGACGCTTGCAGTCGAAGCCGGAGTCGCAGGTTAAGTCGTAAAAATGAAGACGACCCGACCCAATTGCGATAATATACATTTTTATTCTTATGAAGTTCTTGCGAAGGAGGAAGTACAAGATGTATCGGATGAAGCATCCAGCTATTTCTTTAACCCCTAATTTTTTTCACCTGGGGACTCCGGCTTTCCCTGCCTTTTTGTCTTTAGGCGAAATTGGGATGTTGATAGAAGGAGGCACCGGACCCACATTTCCCATCATAGTTGAGCAAATACGGTCTTTGGGCATAAGCCCTGAAAGAATCCGATACATAGCGCTGACTCACACCCATGCGGATCACATAGGCGGCATCCCGCATTTTAAGCGCATATGGCCGCATGTCAAGGTTATCGGAAGTCATGGCGCGGATAGGGTTTTTCAGAAAAAAGACTTATTTCATGAATATCTCTTGGCAGATACGGCAATAGCGCAGCTCATGAAGGCTAAAGATGAGATAGAGGATCTACCCCCGTTTTTGACCGATTATCACTTTGGTCTTGATTCAAGCGTCAAGGAAGGGGAAACGATAGATTTGGGCAAAGGGATTATATGGGAAGTCCATGAAACTCCGGGCCATTCGCCTTGTCACATTTGCTATTTGGAGAAGTCCGAGGGAACTCTGGCTGTCGGCGACGCCACCGGATTCTATGTTCCCGAAAAAGACGCTTTCTGGCCGAACTACTTCGTTTCCCTTGCGGATTACCTCAACAGCATCCGCAAGATGGCGACCCTGCAGGCCAAACGGGCGGTCCTGAGTCATAACTGCGTCATATACGGAAAGGTCAAAGAGCATCTTCAGTATGCCATGAGCGCCACCGAAAAATATCATCGTGAACTACTTGCAAGACTTGCAGCCGGAGAGAGCGCGGAGAAAATCGCCATAGACAAAGCTCGGTTTGTTGACGGAATTACCGATATCCAGCCTTTCCGGGTTATGTATGATCTAAGTAAATTGTTAATAAACAGGTCGCAGAAAGCGGATCCGAATATTTCGTTCAGTATTGAATAAAAGCCGGACCTGAGCCCGGATGCCGGTTGCATAAAAGGTTGCTGAAAAAAAACCAAATCTCTAAAAAGGCAAAGGAATCACTTTGTTAACGGATAGCAAAATGCAAAAAAAACAGTCAAAATCCGCATACGCCAAATCGGGAGTTGATTACACCAAAATCGAGCCTTTTAAAATGGCTATGGTGCGAGCCGGCAAGAGAACGATCAAATTTCCCAACAGGCGGGGTGTGTATATCGAGCCCGAAAGCCTGGGCGCCCATGGAGTCGTTTTCCAGTACCGTGGCGGCAAACCCCATTTCTGGTGCGCAACCCAGGAGGGTTTGGGCAACAAAAACTGGATCGCAGAATGGATGTATCAGTATGCCGGAACCGGAAAAACGTATTACGAGGGAATCGGCATCGACACGGCGCTGATGGCTGCCAATGATGTGATCTGCCAGGGAGCTCTTCCGGTTGTCTTTACGGATGAAGTGGCTGCGGGCGACAGCGAGTGGTTTGCAGATGAAAAGCGAAGCCACGACCTCGCCGAGAGCTTTTATCAGGCATGTAAGGAGTGCGGCATGGCTCTGCCGGCAGGAGAATCTCCGGCTCTCCCCTATCTGGTTAAAGCAGAACCGCCGATTCGCAGTGCGCCTTCCCTGTCCGGTTGCGTAACAGGCATTATCGCTCCCCGAAGCCGGATGGTTACAGGAGCCAAACTCTCCGTCGGAGACCGCATCATCGGGGTAACTTCGTCCGGACTTCACGCCAACGGAGTTTCTCTGGTCATCCAAAAGGCCATGGCGCTGAAAAACAAATTTCTCCATCAGTTGCCAACCGGAAAAACATTGGGAGAGGAAGCGCTCATCCCAACCCGTTCCTATGTCCGGCTTGTCGAGGCATTGCAGGAAAACAACATAGAGATCCACTCTTTGCTCGGAGGGACGGGAGGAGGGATCGCCAAGATCGCCTATGACAAGAAGCCTTTCACTTATCGCGTCAAAAGATGGACGGAGAAAATTCCTCCTCTGTTCCTGTTTATGCGCGAAATCGGCGTAAGCCTGGAAGACTGCGTGAGGACCTTCAATTGGGGAATCGGATTCTACGTTTTCGTACCGGAAAAAGAAGTGGCGCGAACCATCAAAACCGGAAAGAAAGCAGGATATGAGCTTTTCGAGATCGGACAAGTCGAAGCCGGGGAACGGCGCGTCATCTTTGAACCGGAGAAAATGATTCTTCCGGCGATCGAGTAATTATTCCGATCAGCCTTGCGCAACAGGAGCCTGAATTCGAAGGCTCGGTTCCGTTGCTGAACCTGGGAGCGGACCTGGAAAAAGCTTCCCTTCAGCAATCAAAGAGTTGTGCGAAGGGCTTGAGCCCCCTTCCACGCCCTTTTCGAACCCTGCTGAACACTGCCAAACCAGCTCGAACTTTGATCTGTTATTACACACGCCCTACACACGGCATTAAGAATTTTTCAAAACCACAGTTCTATTCGTTTGATGCTCTTTAACGGCAGCAGCATCGAATGTGCTCCGTCGAACACCGTCTCCGAAAATTATGAGAATGTCCTTTCTATTGCATTCAGGCCGGATCACTTCTTTTCGAGTCGGGAGTTACGGTTAAAACGCGTCTGGTTGGGTTCAAGGACGACGAAGGCGTTTTGCAGATCCGAAGCGTGTTTTTCGGCAAGCCAGACTATGGTATTGGGGAGAGTCGAACGCGCATTTCCCGGAAACCGTATCAAGACCACACCGGCCGAATCTACATGGCTGACGAAAACCAGCCATCCGAAGTCCTTGTCTTCGGTAAGCAAGACGCGGTTCTCCGCATGTGAAAACTTGATGATTTCAATATCGTTTGAGCGGGGCATGATTTCGCAGACTGCTACAACGTCGAATCCTGCTTTGCGCAAAGCTCTGACAACCGCGAAGTCACAGCCTTCATCGGCCAAAAATCGGAGTGCAGACGTGCTCATGAGGCAGGTCTCAAAATTATTTTTTCATGCGAAAGTGCATCTGCCGCGTAGGCAAGGGCGGCTTTAATATCGGATCCACTCAACCGCGGATAGCCATCCAAGAGATCGGCTTCTGTTAACCCTTCGGCGAGTTTTCGGAGAATAAGCTCGACCGGAATGCGTGTCCCGCGAATCACTGGTTTTCCGAACATCACCTCCGGGTTGATTTCGATGCGGTCGATTGTCATCGTTTTGCCTCCTCAGCCTTGATTCTATACAAACGCCAATCCGTTCAAGGACTTAACCGTCAGGGATTTGTGAAATAATAGCACAGTTAAAGAGCCAGACAGACGCGTATTAGTTATCTGACGGGTCACTCATCCTGCAACGCTCCCAAGAAACGCCAGATCCGGGAAACTGAGAGCCTGTATCGAACGTTTTTCTGAACGCTTAGTCAGCATAAATCGTCTACTACCATATTATTATTTTCAAAATTGTCAGCTTTGCAGATTTGATTCTGATCTTCCGACTGGAAAAGATTCAGGGTATAAAAAAACAGCAATGCCCAAAATTTGTTCAGGATTTTTATCATTGTGTGCGAGTCAGAGTAGAAAAGGCATGGGCCATTATTGGCTTTCCTTTTGTCAAAGCTGAACGAAATGGTTATTCTCTACTTTTTCTACATAGGAGGCTTCCTATGCCGGGCTGGATCATCTTTGTTTTTTCAACAATATTGATGTCGCTGATCAGTGATGCCTCCGTCCTCAGAATCCCGGAAAGGAATGAGCCGATACAATATGCACAATTGGAGAAAAGAGACGATTCTCAGTCCGGATTCCTAATTAAAATGAAGGCAGAGCTTGTATCGATGGACGCTGTCATTCGAAATGACAAAGGAAAATACATCGAGGATTTACAGGCAAGCGATTTCGAGGTCTACGATGATGGAATTGCTCAAGAGATCGCCTTATTCTCACATGATTATAAGCCTTTGGATATTGCGTTGATTGTCGACGCCAGCTATAGCGAGCAAAATTATCGCTCACGGCTTCGAAGCGCATCGCTTGATGTTCTGCAAAAATTAGATCCGAAACAAGATCGAGTCGCGCTATTTTGCTTTGGTACCTATCCTATTCAATTAACAGGGCTTACTCTGGACCGTTCTTTAGTTGTCCAATCGATGGATAGAATCCCTCAGCTCGGTGCGTCAAACATAAGCTACGCCCTATGGGACGCGACTCAATATCTAGCACTTCAACCCAAGAAGGACCGCCGCCGGGCTATCATTCTGATTTCTGATAACTTCGATAGCTTATATCAGAGCGACAAACACAGCTTCGAGGAAGCATTTAAGGAAATGCTGGAATCGGATATAATTCTCATCAGCATCAAAACCCCGGGAGAAAAATCGAAATTCACCTCGCTCACAAACATAGCGCAACTCGCCGCGGATACCGGTGGAGAAGTACTGGATGCGAATTCTGCTGACGACCTTTCCTATGCCCTCGATGCGGCTGTCCTGCGCCTTAAGCAATCATATGTGATTGGCTTCTATCCCTCTGATGAGCGGAGTCAAGGGAGCTATCACAATCTCAAAGTCATTTTTAACAAAAACAAAAAATGCGCCGGGTGCAAAGTTTGGACACGAAAAGGTTACTATACTGGCGGGGAGTCGATGGCCACAGGTGATAAAAAAAAGAATACGCCGATTTTGAAGAATGCGCCGATTTCGCCGAACAAAACGCCAGTTCCTTCATTTGGCTTAAACATTTCGGGAATGCGTGTAACGCCGGAAGGATTGTTCTTTGAGGAGCTTTCCACCAAAAATACAAAGAGAAAGACCAAAAGAATGGATAACTTCGATGGGCAGGCGATGTATCCTGACCCTGGGAGCCCAGGCAGAAAATATGTCTCGGAAACAGAATTATATCGACTGGCGGCTTCTGTGGAAAGCTCTCTCTTCCCGTCCAATTACGTTTCCCGGATATATTTAGCCGGAATAAAGAAAACCTGGACTGATGATAAAAATCCTTACATCTTTTATTATTTGCGTTATCTCATAGACAAAGAGAATGAAAATCCACAATTTAATGATGTCAATAAACGCCTGAGCTTCCAAATAGCCGCGAACAGATTGTCAGAGTCTGAGGACAAACAAGTCATCAAAATCGATATGAAATGCGACGCCAACCGGCTTTTCTTTTTCTTTACCGACGAACGGTACAAAAGCTGGCTTGTATTAGCATTTGCATATCAGAATAAATCAGAGCTTTTTATAAGATTTTATGAACCAAGCTACTCTGAGGAGGAATTCAGGCAAAAACTTCAATCGGGAATTCCGCTATCCTTCACGACGGAGATTCCGCCGGCAGAGACAAAATTGAACGTGATTATTTTTAATCCTATGATGTCGATTTACGGCATCCAATATTTAGAAATCCACCGATAGATCTGCAAGAAAGAAGTATTATCGTATCCGCTACCCTGATTAAAAAGAGAATGTCTTTGTAGATCGCCTTTTTCATCGGCTTGCGCCTCCAAACTGTTATAGAAACAGGAGAATGGTACGGTTTGGCTTGGGATTAGTAACCGGTGGCAGGCACGTTTCTCAGAACGGGCCTTGGGAGTTACTGGAATTTCACATCCATGTCCATACACAACTGTAGCAAAATCAAATCCATAAAATTCAAGGAATTTACATAGAACAAGTTATCAGCAACCAGGATGGGTTCGATGCCAAAGGGCTTTTGAAAAAATGCAGCGTATTCTTCTTAAAGGCCGAGTTTCCATATATCTTAAAATGTTATTGTCTCTATTTCTGCTGCCATTAACGATTCTTTCCGTTATGGCCGAATCTTCCGCTAGCCTATAGAAGAAATTACCCCCGGTTTTAAAATGCTTCCTGTATCAGGCTGTCTTTTGTTGCTGATAAGATGCATTCCGTCAACTATTCTTGATTTTCAGAAGGGCGATTTTACTGCCCTATGGGGCAGAGTGGTGCAAGAAACTGCAATTTTAGCAGCTAAAGGAATAAAGAAACGTTCTATTATTTGATGCTGCAAGGAAAGAACCTGCGGTCAGGCCGCTTCTAGCGGCTGATAATAAAGAACCAATAGCTGATTTTCTTTCAGTGCCACGCTGGCATATGCACGTCCGTCATTGTCCGTGAACTCAACTTCGAACACACCCGGATCCAGCAGTTCCACAACCGTTCCCACTTGCCCGCGGCAGAGTTTTCGATTCGTTAGATCTTCGGTCAATGCCACAACGTCCAGAAGCTTGATTCTTTGTCTCATTTCCTTTGCCTCTATAGTATGTAGCAACTCGTCAGCCTGGAAGACTGCGTAAGGACCTTCAACTGGGGAATCGGCTTCTACGTCTTCGTACCGGAAAAAGAAGTGGCGCGAACCATCAAAACCGGAAAGAAAGCAGGATATGAGCTTTTCGAGATCGGACAAGTCGAAGCCGGGGAACGGCGCGTCATCTTTGAGCCTGAGAAAATGATTCTTCCGGCGATCGAGTAATTTTTTCGGATAAAGGCTGTCGTCGATTTCGTGCGATCCCGATCCATTCTGTTCATTTGCCGGTTTTGCGTGGCTGGTTGATTTTTTCCGTAATCTTGTCAACCTGAGCTTGGACCAGTGGATTCTGGGGGAATTCTTTGGCCAATTCCTGCATATAGTGCAGAGATTTCTGCGGCTGTTTTTCCCGAAGATAGATAACCGCCAGCAGGATTCTCGCAAAAGGTCCGTAATAGCGTCCGCCGTTTGCAACCTTCTCCAGGTTATCTATGCCTTTTAGTTTGCTGCCTTTGATCTCGTCGAAGTGAACGAATAGCTTAAAAAACCAATTCATGCTGCCGACAGTATATTCGACGGAACCAAGGGTCAAGTAGGCATCGTAAACTGGAGGGTTCAGCGACAGAAGCGTGCGGGCATATCCTTGCGATTCTTTAGAAAGAGAGAAACTTCGGAAGTATTTCTTCTCTATCAACATGCTATAGTCCGTCTCAATGCCGGTTGCCATGCACAATGCCATCAGAGCGTCCCGATCCTGAGGGCTGGTCGACAAACGCTCCTTCCCCAGTTTCCTTGCCGTTGAGGTTGCCTCAAAAATTCGCGCCCGGATTTTAGGATCCGAAACAACTCTGCGTTTGTTGGTTATCTTTTCATCATCCGCGAAGAATTCCATTTCCAGAATCTTCTGCCGTTCAAACTCGGCAAAAAGCAAGCCCACCGCGCGTACGGAATAAGCCAGCGGATCCGCGGGGTGCTCCTGAATATGTTCGTCCAGGATTGCCTGCGCGCCGGCAAAATCATAGTTGTAGAAATGAGCGAAAGCCTGATCGATCGCGGTGGGTGAGTCCGGGTCTGCCGCCTGAACCACGCTGAATGCCATCATCAATCGGAGCAGGAACAAAGACTGAAAGAGCATGGGATTCCTCGTTCGGAGAATTAAATAGGATTCTAAAAGATGCTCCCGATCTGTCTGCCATGAACTCCATAGCAAACAAAGGCTGTCAATCCAACCATGACGGAAGCCATCCCATAGATACTCCACTGTTTTAGACTCAGCTGGAATTGAAAATCAATGGTTGGCTGGACGGGAGGAGAAGTTAAATAGAGTATCAGCAGCCCGGCCCCGATAATTGAGAAACTCACGGCAATCCAGGAATGGAAATGCTTCGGCCCGCTAAATTCGTGATAGCGATAGTGCTGAATGATAATTCGAAACAGGCTGTCCGATAAAAAATAAATTAGAGCGCTCAAGCCCGGCGGAAAACCATTCGCGAGCATGAGGACGATGGCAGCCGCCATCAGCAAATGAAACGCTGCCATTATAAACTGTGTCGGGATCAGCGGGACGCCGCTCAATTCCGGATTCAACCGGATTGTCTTGCTTTCCGGATGTGTATAGTAAACCGCGAAAGCGTTCCGGTTTGTGACACGCCCATGACAGCATCCATAGTTGTAGCAACCTAACCGTCCAATGCACAGGCAACATGTGCCGGCCAGGCATAACCCATCGAACGCAATCCATATTGGAATATGTTCAAGTCTCATGATAAGAAAACACCAGACACACCCTCCCAGAATGCCGCCCTGGTTGAAAAATGCAGTTTTGCCTAAAGAGTGCATGGGCCTGGCAATAAGGTTCTTCCCTAGAGCAATTAGCGCGAGCAGCTTGGCGCCCACTATGATACAGATTGCTCCAGCCAGGTTTATTAATACAGGATGGCGCAGGGGATAACCGGCGACGCTCAAATATGCCAGAAAGACAAGTGAAAACACAAAGGAGCCGACGGCGCAAAATAGTCCGAAAGTCATGAGATGGAAACGGGCATGTCTATACAGTATTGGGTGCTGATTGAGCGATTTGATTGAATTGAAAACTGTTGTCATCCTTGTATTATATACATGAACATGATTAGACCAAAAACGCAAAGCATAGTTTTTATTGTGCAACTGAACACAATTTCATCGCATTTGCTTTGGATTATCACCTTGATGGAGGTTCTGGCGGTGCCGCTGGTGGTCCTCCTGCATCTGGCGACATTGTCCGAGACTCCGAAGGCTCCCTGGCATGGCGGGCTGTCAGGTTTAATCGCCACGGCAAGCCTTCTTGGGGTCCTTAATTATCTCTTGCCGCAGATGCGTTTTCAACTCCAGGGTCAGCTACTTGCGAGAATTCCGATTTGGATGCCCTCATTCTGGGGTGGTTTTCTTCTAACCTGCATTTTTACGGTACAGCGGATCCTTCCCGGACGTCTGTTTTCGAACTACTGGATCAATGGTTCGGTCCAGGGCTTTGTGTCCCTGGCATTCCCTACTCTGGCGGTTGGCGCCGTCTATACTTTGATTACGCGATGGTTTCCAGTTGCTGCCATTACTTTAGTCACAGGCGCGCGCATTCGGGTGCGATCAATAAACTGGTTGTCTTTGAGCCTCTGCTTGGGCGTCTATGAAGCCGTTGCATTCCCGGTAATCAATATTTGGCAATCGATGCCCGATCATCAGATGCTGTGGGGAGCTCTATGGGGTGGGATAGGCGGTCTGGCAGGGACAAGCGCAACGCTGGGCTTGTATTTTTTTATTCCCTTCTTCCGAATAAAGCTTCTACTGGAACGTCAAAAGCAATAGATTTTGGTTATTTTTAAGAGATGGTCGGGGCGAGAGGATTCGGACCTCCGACCTTAATAGAAGTCCGCTCAATCATTCTACTTCTGCTTGGCGGTGACAAGTCATCTCAGGCCAGAGATATTCGCAAAGCCCGTCTTCTCTGGAAGGAATATTTGGAGGGAACAGAAAATGGTACGGTGGACTAAAGATTGGAACGAAGGATCGGCCAAGGATCCAATGAATCCCCAATTTGCCCGGGAATTTCTCCTGGCTGCAATTGATGAAGGCATTTCCCTGCAACTCGCACTCGGCAAGCTTATCCGCGCCATGGGAGTGAAAGAGTTCGCCGCAAAAATCGGCATGGAGAGTCCCAACATGTTGCGCGCAATCAATCCGCGCCATAATCCAACCCAGGCCGCCATAAACCGTCTTCTTAATCCTTTTGGCCTCCAACTGAGTTTGGTTCCTATTCGAAAACCAAAATGTAATCATGCTGCCTAATCTTTAATATTCATGCAATTTTTCAGAGTTATTATCCCGATTGGGAGGCCAATAATTCGCTTGTCCCTAAACATCCCTGATGGCCACCCAAAATCCCCCACTTGTGGCCGGGTCAAAATCCCCCACCTAACTGCGTAGGTTCTGCAGTAAAAACCGCAGCAAACGGCGACAGAACGTGCAAGCTCCCATTTGTACCGTTCACAAATGGGAGAGAGAGGATGAACGTTTTGAAGCCATCATTACAGACCACGATCAAGACACTGCTGAGTAAAGATATAGGTCAACGAGAAATCGAGCGCAAAACCGGGATAGATCGAAAGACCATTCGCCGCTATGCTCGATTGTTCTGCTTGAACCCAACCGAAGATTCTGAGGATTCAAAATCCCCCACCCATCCGGAGGCGGCCACCGGCTCGGACTATTCCGGAATTCAAAATCCCCCACCCCGGCCACCGGCTTTAGAACCTAAGATACCCAAGCACATCCTATCGGCTTGTGAGGCGCACCGGGAATGGATTGAAGAACAAGTGCGCCTGGGGCGGAACGCCATGTCCATCTACCAGGATCTGGTGGAACTGTATGCTTTCACGCACCGGTATAACAGCGTGAAGCGGTTTGTGCGGATACTCAAAAAGAAGGATCCCGAACGATATGACCGGCTGGAATTCCTTATGGGAGAAGAAGCCCAGGTGGATTACGGACAGGGCGCGTCTACTCTGCATATCAAAGGGAAATACCGGCGGCCGCGCTTGTTTGTCATGACGTTGAAATACTCCGGGCGCGCATTCCGGAAAGCAGTGTGGAACTCAAGCCAAGAAGCCTGGTGCCGTCTGCACGAGGAAGCATTTCGCTATTTTGGGGGCTGCCCGCAATACGTAGCTCTCGATAATCTAAAGGAGGGAGTGCTTAAGCCGGATATTTATGAACCGGAACTGAATCCTCTATATGCGGCCATGTTGAAACATTACGTCGTGGTTGCAGATCCGGCAAGAGTGAGAGATCCGGACCGCAAGGGGACCGTGGAGAATGCGATAAAATATACGCAGGACACGGCCTTGAAGGGACGCAAGTTTGAAAGCATCGAAGTTCAGAACGAATGGTTGATGCACTGGGAGGATCGCTGGGCTTCACTGCGGATCCATGGCCGTGTCAAGCGGCAAGTCGAGGAGCTTTTTCAGGAAGAGAAGTCCTATCTGCAGCCGTTGCCGTTAATGTCCTTTCGCTATTTTAAGCAGGAGAAGCGGACGGTCTACGATGACAGCACTATTCAGGTGGGAAACTCCTACTATGCGGCCAACCCGGTTCCGTCAGGCATCGAATTAGCAGTACGGATCTACGATGATCAAATCGAGATTCTGGATCCGGTCCGGATGGAAGTCATCCGCCGCCATCCTAAAAGCCGGCATGCGGGTTCGGTGATGATGAAACCCGAAGATAGGATTTTCAATCCATCGCGGGAAACAGACCGGCTGCTTGCCCAAGCCGAATGCATCGGCCCGCACACCTTCGATCTGTGCGAGACGTGGTTCAAGGAAGAAGGGCGCAGCGGGCAGCGCCGCATGTACGGTCTGGTGAATCTGGCCCGGCATTATGCTGCCGGCCAAATAGAGAAAGCTTCAGAAATCGCCAAGCGCAACGGATTGAGAAGCTCCAAATCCATCCGCAGGATCGTGGAAAGCATGGCGGCTGAAGATCGTGAACAGAAAGCAGAAGAAGCCACTGGTCTTACACAACAACACGCTTTGATTCGCTCCGGAGAGGATTACGCCGCTTTCTGGGACCAGCATGCGGCGCAGGCAGATCTTCCAACGCCGGTTCCTGAAAAGCCTCATGTTTCCGAACTCAAGCCTATAAGCCGGCAGCAATTGCGTGAAGTCTGGCAGAAGGCGAACTGGAGGAAAGTCATCGATGTGTTTCAACTGAATATCGACCAAGAGCGCAACAGCCGGGACGACGAGATCTGGCTGCGATCGCCATTTACGCAGGAACATCGGGCCTCCATGCATGTCAGTCTGTCGGCCAATGTATACAAGGACTTCAGCAGCGGTAAAGGAGGCGGCATTATCCAGTTCTGCCGGGAGATGCTTCGCCGGCAGGGACGTGAAATGAGCATGTTTGAAACGGCGAAATGGATGATTGCCCAGGGCATTTGCACAGAAACGCCGCAGCCTAAGATGCTGGATCCCGTCAATCGACAGGCCGGCGCCATTACCGTCAATCGCGCCATCGAAGTCGATCTCCGTCGTTACCTTCACTGCGAGCATCCTGAATTGAGCCGTAGGGGCATATCTGCCGCTACGTGTCGTTATCTGGGTTGCGGCTTTTTGCCTCCGAGAACAAATGGCGGATCAAACTCTCCGTTGCATTCGCGCGTGGTGTTTCAAATCCGGGGCGTGAAAGAAAACAGTCAAGGACTTCAACCAATCATCCTGAACCATACGGGACGAGCTCTGGCGCCGGAACAGGAAAACTCGCATGGAAAATACTGGAGCTACCCCTTTCGAAAAGGACTTGAAATCTACAACCAGGACCAACTGCTATTGGATACAGAAGCCAGTCGCCAGATGAAAACATGGGGTCTGGTTCTCGTCGAGGGTTTCTTTGACGTGGCCAAACTGGTGGAAGCAGGTTGCCGTAATGTGGGAGCTTTAATGGGAGCCCACATCTCCAGCGAGCAGATTGAGCGATTGGCGTGGATCCGGTCACATGCCGGTTTTTCCCGCATTGTGTTGTTTCTGGATCGGGACGAAGCCGGTCAAAAGGGCGCCTACCATGCATTGGATCGACTGCGACAGCACAACTTCGAGGTAAGCGTCTATGACTGGGAACGGATCCCGGATTCGATAAAGGATCCAGCAGACATGACGGCACAGCAACTTCAGCAACTGCGTGTTCAAGGTTGTTTCTAAATAACAAAATGAGAAAAGGAGCCAATGAATGGAAATACCGTTAGCAGAGTTACAGAGAAATCTCAAAACGATTCGCCTGCATGGCATGAACGCCACGCTGGAAACCCGCCTTGTTCAAGCAAACCAGGGCGCGTCATTCGCGGAGGTCTTTGCCTGCCTGGTGCAGGACGAAATGGACTGGAAAAACTCGCGGCTTGCGGAAGTCCGGTTCAAAGCGTCCGGACTTCTGGAACGGCCCACCCTGACTGAGTTTGATTGGGGGTTTAATCCGAAACTGCCCAAGAAGGAAATCTACGAACTTGTCAGCGGCAAATTCATCCGCGACGGCGCCGATGCCCTGTTGATAGGTTCGCCCGGAACCGGCAAGAGTCACATCGCTAAAACCGTGGCTCATGCCGCCATTCAGACCGGATACAAAGTTGTATACAGGGAAGCCCATGCATTTTTCGAAGATCTCTTCGAATCGGATCAACTAAAACGGAGAAAAAAGTTGACTAAACTTTTTTCTGAGACAGATCTTCTGGTTATTGATGACCTGTTTCTGCGTAAGAACGTCCCGAAACAGGCGGCTGATGATTTACTCGAAATCATTCTGAATCGATACGCCGCAAGAAAAAGCAGCTTGATCACGTCCAATCGGCCGCTGGACGACTGGGGAAAGCTGCTAGCCGATAATGCCGCTTCCTCGGCCATTCAGGACCGTCTTCTTCACCGCGGCCATCTCCTGAAGTTTGAAGGCCGAAGCTATCGCCTCAAAGAAGCGTCTATCCGCCTGATCGAAAGCAGACAAAAAGTCTCCGGATGAAAAAGGAATAAACTTGGATTTAGCATCGGATTGTTAGTAAGTTAATCTCTATCTGTCGCCTGAGGTGGGGGATTTTGACCCGGCCACAAGTGGGGGATTTTTATGTGGCCATCAGGGAAACATTTGTTTTCATATTTGCTCGCATTTTTATCGATCATAAACGAAATAGCAATATTCAGAATTTCACAGAATCCATAGCCGCATACCCGTTGTCCTATATTCTTGACACTTTTTCCTGGATTAAGCATTATCTCATTGCCTATGCTATCATCGATGAATCTTCCGATATATTTTCCTAAGGGTAAGTCTCTGACATTGGACGCCTTATTGGGAAGGAAGATTAAAAGTTCCAGCAGTTCCGGCAAAGTTCAAGGATCCCTGTACTATTAATATGCATGGATTGCGGATATCACTTTAGGCTTAAAAACAGCCGGTGGTTTGAGTTTGTACCCTGAGGAAACCAGTCGAGCATAACAAGTGTTGAAGGGAGCGTATTATGGCAGGCCGAGTTCTCATTGTGGATGATGAAGAGCCTATACGACGCCTTATTAATAAGTATCTCACCCCGAAGGGCTACGACTGCGACGAGGCGGATGGAGTTGAAACCGCACAGAAGCAGCTTCTTGCCGACCAGTATGACGTCATGTTGACGGATAAAAATATGCCTTTGGCCGGAGCCGGCCATGATGAAGGGATTGAGTTGATCCGCTGGACACGCCAGTACAGACCCGACCTCGCCATCATTGTAATGACCGGCTATCCGACCATTGATTCCGCCCTGGAAGCCCTGAAACTCGGAGCCTTTGACTACCTGACCAAACCCTTGGATCTGGCTGCAGTGAAGAATAAGGTAGAACGACTGTGCGAGTACCGCAAATTTTTAAATCCGGCGGCGATACTAAACCTTTACCTGGATATGAACCGGCAGATTCTAGAAGTCGATGGCGCCGCCTCTAACGGCGAATCTCAGATAAAGAAGAGCCAGGGAATCCTCGATAACTTGTTTTTCACTCTTAGATCCACTGAACGCATCTTGCTGGATCATCGCCAACGATTAGCCGAAATTGCTGCGTATGCCGAACAATACTTAGATGAACTTCCCATAGAAAACCCGGCGCATTCAATACTCCAGAAAGTGGCCGACAAGGCGTCTCAACGAATTTGACACCATCCTGAAATCGAGTCGCCCATAGCACAGGAAGACTATTTCGATTAACAGGTCGCTCTTCAATCAGGCGCTCGGTTAAAAATGAGCAGCTGGTCTCTTGAGTCTGAAATTTCAGAGAAAGCGGCTTTCGGAGATCTGCTCTCGGGTTAGAGCGCTACAATAAGCCGTGTGGCGCATTTTCACAAAATGCGATTTTAGGACCGCTAGTCCTGCTTGCGGGAGAAGCGGGACTAGCGGGTAAAATACTTTCTTGATACCTTAGCGCATCGTCTTCCAGACGATGTCATACGGCGCAGAAGGGAATTTTGAATTTAACTGTGCGCCTTGATTATCCTGTAGATCCCGGCCTACGCCGTAAAGAAGAAATCCCTCGCTTCCCTTCCGATATAGAAGGCTATTGCCGCCACAGGGATCCTTTGGAATCCTATCTAGGAACGAAGGTGTTAGTGAGGCCAATGTGTCCGGATAGACGCCATTTGCTATCTTGTACCGTTTCAATGCCAATCCAACGCGGGTCACCTGCAGCCAGGCTTCATATTCGGCCTTTGTTGTTAAGACCGACTCTAGTCCCAGCAGCATTATTCGGCTCAAGGGACAGAACGCAGGAATCTGCTTTTCGATTGGATTCTTGCGCAGGGATGCAATGATTTCATCCGAAGGCATCCTGCATTTATCTTGAATCTTAGCCTGCAAGGTCAAATAGATTGTCATGTCGCGATGCACCAGCCCAGACGCGCGATAAAGCCAGGCATAGGCCGGTGGAAGCCTTCCAATCTCCCTGGTCACAGTCATGACATCGCGATAGGTGCCATTTAAAAGAGCGTGATACCCTTCCAAAGCAATTATCCGGTCTGCATCCATTACCCGCGCATACGGCGCGGCATCAATGTGGCTTTTGAGTTCCGTTTCAAGTGACTGGAGGATATCGGCAGGCAAATCCACACCATTCGTAATCCAATATAAGCTATTCATCTGGATCACGTCACATGCTATGGACACGAGCAATTGGATCATGTCCGGTTCCTGCTTTAGGAGACTGGCCAACCGGAAACCGTCAAGAAGTACCTGTCCAGCCTCGTTGCGATTCCCTTTATAGGCGGCAGCCTCAGCCTTGAGAACCAGGAATCCTATGAGTTGGCGAGTAGCCTGAAAGCTGGGCATATGTAATGCGGGCGTTTCTTCATATTTCGGATGGCCCTTATAGTCGGGTTTCTGTGCCGCCTCGCTCATGATTGCGTATAGCGCTTTGTTATCGGATTCCTCGATAAGACGCATCAATACTTCTCGCCTATTCTCCGGAAGATCCCGAAGGTCGAAAAGGCGATTTTGGTATTCTAATTTATAGAACTCTTGCACAAACTCAGACAACTCTTGAATAGCTGTCGGGATGGGCTTGTTTGTGAGCAATAATGCGGCTTTTTCAAACAGCGGCGCCGCATTCTGGTCCACAGGGATTGGTGCGGGCCGGAATTCAGCGATAGTCGTGGGACGGCCTTCTGCTTGGAGTTGAGTGAGGGTTTTTCGGAATTGATGGCCGAAAATCAGGTTTGATATGAGTGCAGCGAGGATGGTCAGAACAAGGAGAATTCCAATTCCCATTACACACCACTTTGCGGTTTTCATGTTGCTCCCTCTATCGATAAAGAAGTTCTGAACTTTGGATTACCTGTTTCTGTCGGCGGAGCTCATCGGCAAAAGCCTTCACTGCGGCGACGTGGGAGACGGCATTCCTCGAAGCGTCCTCAACAAATTGAGCATGAAATACGTGTTGGTTGAAGGAGTCCACTCCAAGGTTAAGCAGAAAAAGCACGGTGGCCGCAATCGCCAGCCAGCCACTGAACGCCCAGGAGATTTGGAATCGACCTGCCGGCTGTATTGGAACGGACTGGGTCCAAGCTGCTCGGCTGGTTGCCAAAACGCGCTCACGCAATCCTTCGCGCGGACTCTTAAGGGAATGTTGGGTTAACGCCCGTTCTATTTCGTCATCTTGAATTGGTTTCATGTCACTTTCATCCGACGTCGCAGTTTAATCAATGCGTATCTATAGCGACTCGCAGCCGTGTTGATTGAAATGCCCAAATATCTGGCGATGGCGTCAAAGGACATAGCTCCAAGGCACTTCATTGTAATGATTTCCCTCTGAGCTATTGGCAGGGCTAGAAGCTCCTTCAACAACGATCCGTTGCTATGCGCCAGATCGGGTGTGGTTGCTACGTATTCCAGAACGTGTGGATATTCATCAATGCTGATCATGTTTCGCGGACAGCGACCGATCGCGTCCCGGGCCAAGTTGCGCGCTATTGCAAAAATATAGGCCTCCAGATTGTCGGCATTAAGCAGGTTTCGACGCTTATGAGCCAAACGGATAAAGAGGTCTTGGATTATATCCTCCGCGTCCGCCTCGGATCCGACCAAACCCAAAACGTGGCCATATAACTGGTCGCCCATTAGGTCGTAGATCAGGTTCATGGCGTCTGGATTATTCCTTCTAATGAGGTCTCTTATCCGTTCGCGTTGGAACTCATCCATCGATCTACTCCACCTTTGATTGGAATGACTGACAACCAAGCGTTTTTTGTCTAAATATTTTCACATTAAACGCAACCAGGAAAGGATTTCCTCCGAGAATCCGTGCAAGCCAAAATCTTAATCCGGAAGTACGGCAAGAAATAGAAATTTACCAAAGCGCCACTTTGTGTGCAGTGCATGGATCTCAGAATTTAGAAGCTTCGGAGGTTTTAGAGTATGCGGTTTTCGGAAATCTGTTCCCAATTTGTCCCCAAAAGGGACTGGGAACAGTTCAGTGACAAATCAGGATGAATGAAGAAAACGCATAAGTAGTTTTTATGAAAAGGTTTCGGGAGATAGATGGTCGGGGCGAGAGGATTCGAACCTCCGACCTTACGGTCCCGAACCGTACGCGCTACCAAACTGCGCTACGCCCCGTCTAAAAAACATTCAATGTTAACGCACTTCGCAGGTTCGATCAAGAAGTGAATTTTATGCTCTTACTCAAATAACTTGTTGGATTCCGACAGAAGCGATCGAACCGCCGTATAATCCGTCTGATCCCGCTGCAGCGGCGTAATCGAAACGTAATGCTCCATGATCGCCTGCCGGTCGGAAATAATGTCCGATTTCTGGCGTTCCTCGCCCGGACTGAAATGAACGACATTGTAATCGGGCTTGTAGTCCAGAGCATTGAAATGAGGGACGTTTTCCGAACAACCCTGCCGCGTAATCCTCGTTCCCTTTATTTTGCGTATGGGAAAATTGACATTGAGGCAAAGCTCGCCGCCAAGCCCATTGCGCAGCATTGCTTCTACAAGATTCCGGACAAACGATGCGCCCTCCTTGAAACGAACAGGCTTATCGTCGTATGCCTGAGAAACCGCAATGGAAGGAACCCCGTGACGGGAAGCTTCGCGTGCGGCCGCAACAGTCCCGGAGTACATAATGTCGTCGCCTAAATTAGCTCCACGATTGATTCCCGAAATTACCAAATTCGGAAAAACGACAAACAAATGTCGCAGAGCCCAAATCACACAATCCGCGGGAGTGCCGTTAAGGGCGAAGCGATCGGCGGAGATTTCTTTGGGATCCAACGGGGCGCGTAAAGTAAGGCCATGGCTTACGGCGCTGCGCTCCTGGTCCGGCGCAACCACAACTATATGCGCCAAGCCCTTTAGTGCTTCTTCCAGGACTTTCAGCCCTTCAGCCTCAATCCCATCGTCATTGGTAAGAAGAATAGATGTCACGACTCATGTACAAATAAAAATGGTCGGGACGAGTGGATTTGAACCACCGACCACACGCACCCCAAGCGTGTGCGCTACCAGGCTGCGCTACGTCCCGACGTAATTTCGAACAGTATCACTCGCGGTCCAGTAAAGTCAATATGTTCTCAAGTTCCGTCTTGACCTTCTTAAGGCGGTCGGGATCCGGAGTCTTTTCTGTTTTCAGCTCGGTTTTAGGAGATGGCTGTATCTTTCCCGCTTCATCGGATGGCTTTGATGCAGTTCCCGTATGCGCCTCAGGCGCATTCAGCTGTTTGCGCGCTCCCGCAATGGTGAAGCCTTCGTCATACAGTAGACGACGGATTCGAAGAAGCAGCTCAATGTCTTTTGGACGGTAGATTCGTTGGCCGGATTTAGTTTTCGGAGGCGCCAGAGCCGGGAACTCCGATTCCCAAAAGCGCAGAACATGAGATTCCACCCCGACGATCGTGCATACTTCCCTGATTTTGTAGTAAAGTTTCTTCGGAACAAAAGGCATGGCGATCAGATCGATTTTAAGTATTTTGACGGTTTAAATTTTATCGAGTTTCTCCCGGAAATAAACACTGGCTCGCCGGTCTGCGGATTCACCCCTTTTTTATCTTTCTTTTTAATTACATGGAAACAGCCGAATCCGCTGATCAACACTTTTTCACCCCGAGACAGTCGTTTTTTTATTGTATCAAGAATTAAATCAACAGTCTTCTGGGAGTCAGCATAAGACAATCCACCATGGGCTTCATAAACTTTTTTGCTGATATCATTTTTGTTCATCGCTCCTCTCCCGGCATGCGCGGAATTGCATGCATCCGGCGACAACTTACACCTTTTTAGGCATTTTGAATCGTTGATGAATGCGTATGGGAGATGCATAAAATCCAAACAGCTCACGCAACTGATTCACGAGATATCTTTCGGTCGAAAAATGGAGCCGATCGCGCCCGGACAGAAATACAACAAAAGTCGGAGGTACGGAACGGGCTTGTGTAATATATCGAATCCCCAGTCTCTGATTGGAATCGGAAGCAGAAAAGCGCTCCGCCAGATTCGGAACGAATATGTTGTTCAGGGTCCCGGTGGGAATCCTTGTATGACGGGCGTCATAGGCGTTTTTGATTATCTCGAATAAATTGGATACGCGCTGGCCCGTCAGAGCCGAAACGGACAGGACTGGAGCATACGCCAGGTATTTCATCCGGCGGCGGATAGAATCCGTGAAGGCCTCAATTGTATTCTGATCTTTTTCGACTTTATCCCACTTGTTAAGAACTATAATCACGGAACACCCCGACTCAGAGGCGTATCCGCCGATGTTGGCGTCCAGCTTTGTAACGCCCTCTTCTGCATCGATCAACAACAAGGCGACATCCGCGCGTTCCAGGCTTTTTTGCGCCATCACGACACTAATCTGTTCCGCGTGCGCTTCCGCCTTCCCTTTTCTGCGCATCCCCGCGGTATCGATAATGCGATATTTCGAGCCATCCCGATTCAAAAGCGTATCGACAGCATCGCGGGTAGTCCCTGGAACGTCCGTAACGATCGAGCGCTCAAATCCCAGCAGCCGGTTGACCAGTGAAGATTTGCCTACATTCGGGCGCCCAACCACCGCCACTCCTATTTCTTCTCCTGTTGCCGATTTTATGTCCTCAGGATCCGTTTCGGCTCTTTCGGCCAGCGCATCCAGGAGATCCCCCATACCGAATCCGTGTTCAGCCGATACCGGGAGCACTTGTTCCGTGCCGAACGCATAAAAGGGCGCCATGTGGATCGCCATGTCGGGCATATCGGTTTTATTCACGATTGTCCAGATCGGCTTGCCGGTTTTGCGCATCATTGGGATAAGTTGTTCATCCAGGGACGTAACGCCGGCACGCCCGTCCACCACCATCAATAACAGGTGCGATTCTGCAATCGCCTTTTCAACCTGATCGAATATTCGCTCCGGGATGATTTCGTGCGCATCGGGTATCAAGCCCCCGGTATCGAGAAGCTCAATCGATTTATTATTCCAGCGTACAGCGCCGTAGATGCGGTCGCGCGTAATGCCGGGTTCGTCTCCTACAATGGATCGCCGAGTTCCGCACAGCCGGTTAAAAAGAGTTGATTTGCCAACGTTAGGCCTGCCCACAATCGCAACTTTCAACATTCTTAAAGCATATCATGACAAAAATTCAAAAACGCCACGGATTGCACTGATTTCACAGATTTTTATATCTTTTCAAATCGGTGCAATCCGCGGCGTTTTTGAATTTTCAGGGTATCACTAAGGAAAATCCGGAAGGAGTCAAACCGATATCGAGTGGAAGGCCGCCGATGAGTTCACCATCCGCCTGAACATATACATCCGGTGGGCCTTCAATCCGAAGCTCATCCGTCCGAAACCGATGAACCCATTCATGCGTTTCGGGTTTCTGAAGTCTGGCTTTTATGAGGAATCGAGCCAGTTCGAGCCGCCTTCGACCTTCCATGACCAGGATATCCAGCTGGCCATCGCACAGATCCGCCGTAGGACAAAAAAGCAGTTCTCCTCCATAACTCCTGGCATTACAGGCGAGACAACTAGTCGCGGCATAGGTCCGGTCGCTTGCAATCACCTGAAATTCCGGGAAAGAGTAGGTTTGAAGGCAGCGGGCAATCGCAACCGCATAGGCTCCAATTCCAATCACCGATTTCAGCCTCTCGCTGACTTTGGCCGCTACGTAGGCGTCAAAGCCAATTCCCGTTACAAACAGGAATCGGCGCCGAGATCCTGGCCCTAGTTTTCCCAGATCAATTTTCTTCAGCGCGCGCTTCAAGCCGATTTCCAGAGCCTTGATTGGATCCAACGGCAACCGCAGTTCCCTGGCGACAACATTAGCGGTGCCGGCTGGAACAATCGCAATTGGAAAAGGCGCAGTGGGAATTTGAGAGGCGATTTCGTTTAGAGTCCCGTCACCGCCACAAACGACAAGAAGATCGGGAGGGCTGCCCATCAAGCCCCGGGCAAGCAGTCCCGCGTGATCACGACTCTGTGTTGTCTGGAAATCGATTTCCCATCCGGAATCATCCCATTGTTTGAAATAGCGCTGAATTAATTTATAGGCGCGCCCGCCTCCTGCCACCGGATTGGCAATTACAGAGAGTTTCATAGGATTTCACATTAACCGCAAAAACTACTAAATTGCTTTTTAATTTCGGGTATTTCGTAGTTAAAATTTTTTCCGTTTGCCTAGCGAGAGCATAACGCCGCCGGAGACTTCGAGCATGTTCAGTTTATTCGAAATTAAACCTGCGCTGTACCCGCGCACATCGAATCTCAGGCCTAGAGGTCCGGCGATACGCGGGAATTTCAGTCCTCCGCCATAGTTGAGTGCGAATTTGGTTCCCACCGGGAGCTCCGAATCTCCGTACTGGTGCATCACCCCGGCGCCCGCCGTCAGATAAGGCATCACGACTTTTGCCGGGATATTAATGATCAGATTGCTGTTATAAACAAATCCTTTTGCGTCTTTTATTGAGGAAAGACCGCGGGGAAACAGGTAATCCGAACTGAAAGCCAGGGTATGCTCTATTCCGAAAAGCGGAACGAAATAAGTGGCTAGTCTGAATCCGAATAGGGGACTGCTGTCAAAAGATGTCTCCACGTCCTTGAAGCTGATCGATCCGGGTTTAACGCCACCTACAAAAAAATTAAGGTCGGCCGCTTGCGAATATGCCGTAACCAAACAAAACGCAATGAACGTCAATGAAAGCAGTCGTATTTTCATACAGCTCCTTTACATGATTACGAATTAGGAATTACGAATTTCCAATTGCATCAAACAGTCTGGATTACAGATATATCCGGCTTGTATGTTTAATTTGTAATTCGTGCTTCGCCCGTTGTAATTTTTGTTATGAGCGAATCGCGAACCGCGGAAAACTGATCCATCTTGCTTCTTGGAACGGGTGCGCCTGGGGGGGAAATTACTTTCAGCGGATTAATCGCTTTCCCTAGGCGATATACCCTGAAATCCAAATGCGGACCGGTGGAGAGACCGCTGGATCCGACGAATCCGATGACATCTCCCTGGCTGACATGAGCCCTGCCTTTCACGGCAATTCTCGAGAGGTGAAGATACATGGTCTCATATCCGCCTGAATGGCGCAGCTTCACCATCCGGCCGCTTCCGCCATTCCAACCCGATGCAATCACCACTCCGGATCCGACAGCATGAACGGGCGTCCCGGCGGGTGCAGCGTAATCCACTCCCAGGTGAGGGCGAAGCACTTTCAGGACCGGGTGCCGCCGGGCATAAGAGAACCTCGAACTGATACGGGAAAATTTAAGCGGCGATTTGAGGAAAGTTTTCTTCAAGGATCTACCATCAGGTCCATAATAGGCAGGCTTGCCGGTTTCATCTGTAAAACGGAAGCCCATAAGGGTTTTACCGGCGTTGGAGAAGCTTGCCGCCTGGACGGCGCCATAACCGGACCATTGCCCGTTTAAATACTTTTTTTCCACTAGGACCCGAAAGGAGTCTCCTTTTTGGATATCGGTATTAAAGTCGATGTCGGACCCGAAGATTTCCGCCATCTCCAATGCAAGCGCGTCTTTCTCTCCAATCTTTTCGATTGATGCAAACAGTGAAGAATCGATATCAGCTGAAATGGACGCCACGCGAGTCTCATATTCAAGATTCTTGACCTCGGAAACCAGACGATCATGCGTTTCGTCGCGATAAACGGTCAAATAACGATCTTCATCTACAATATAACGGAAGTTGCAGAATTTGCCTTCCCGGGTCAGGCACAGCCAATAAAGCCGGCTGGCTTTGACCTTCGCCAGGTTATAGCCGGGACGTGCGCAATTGACTATATCATTGATCAGATCGTTGGAGAGGCCATGTTGCGATAAGGCATGAGTGATCGTTTGCTTTGGCTGGAAAACGCCGATTATTTCTTTGATTGGAGGAGAGACGGCGGCAGCAACGATCGCTTGTTTTTGAGACGTCCGGGCGACAGCCGGCGAACGCCTCAGGCTTTTATACCCATAGGGACCTAGGACAATTAACGCCAGAAATAGAACAGCTAGAATGGGACAGAATCGGCCCGAACGGCAAATATAATAGAGGGAGTTCATGATTCTTTATTTTCCCTGGAATTTTGCGCGCAGACGTTTTTCAACGTCTTCCGGGGCAAATCCTTGAATGGATCGTCCGTTCCGGGCGATTTCCTTGACCAGTTTTGAGCTCAAGAAAGAATAGGATTCCGCCGGCAGCATAAAGACAGTTTCGACCTTGTTCGACAACCGGCGATTCATCAAGGCCATCTGAAGCTCGTATTCGTAGTCGGAAATAGCGCGAATTCCGCGAACGATTACCGAAGCCCCAACTTGCTCCACAAAATCAACCAGCAATCCTTCAAAAGAAATCAAAGAAACGTTTTTGAAGTCGTGAACAACCTCCTGCAACATTTCCATTCGTTCTTCAACTGTAAACAAAGGGACCTTATCCGTATTCCGCAGAATAGCGACAATCACCTTGTCGAACAGCGTTGAACTTCTCTGTATCAGGTCTATATGTCCATACGTGACCGGGTCGAAGGATCCCGGGTAAACGGCGCAAGTATTCATGTAAAATTCTCTGTAAACCTCAAAATATAGGGGGGATTATAGGTTTAAGCCGACGTGGAATTCAACCCTGGAATTACTTATTAATCGCGGTTTTTCAAAGTTTTGTACGAATCCTAATTCTCGATCTCAGCAATTATTTCCCGAAGAGTCTGACATAGCTGGTGCGCTTGTTCTTGAGCCGGCGCTCTTTTCAGCATCTCCAATGCTCGCGCCCAACCCTTTAGCGACGGCCTATCCCCTGTCGCGCTGCGCAGTTTCCTGATTGAGTTGCGCACCTGATCCGCCGTATCCAGGTAATACTGCCAGCGCGCCGGCAATGTGTACTTCTTTTCTGAGGCTATCGCTATCGCAAGCTGCGTTCTAACCAACTCGAGAGAGAGCAACAGCTCTTTCTGGAGTTCTTTTTTCCCGATATCGAATAAATCCGAAGTTTGAATTCCGGTCACTTCAGTTTCCCTGAAATACAAAGCTTGCACGCGAAACAATAAGGGCGTTCACAGGGCGTCTTCTTACTAACAATCCCGGCATCCTTTGAGCGAAAATAAATGCATACAAAAGAGCGGAAAAGCGAAAAACTTGGCGCAATGTTGGAATCCGCAATTCACCGTAACGGCGAGAAATGGCTGAAGTATATTCTGGCAATTTTGAAGAATGAAGCTGACGCTGAAGATGTAATGCAGGAGGCAGTGAGACGCGTGCTTTCGCGTGATCGGTTTTTTCCTTCAGAAGAAGAGGCTAGAATGTATCTGAGCCGAGCTATTGGCAATTCGGCGCTCGAACTCTACAACTGCAGGAAAAGAGAGCGCGCCAAACAAATGCCTATCTGTGAGCCGCTGCTGGAATCAACCGGACCCAATCCCTACAAATATTTGGAAGAAAGGGAAATCTCCCATCAAAAGGAACGAATGATCGGGTTGCTCAATGACGGTCTTATGAAGTTGCCTGAAAAGGAGCATGAAGCTTTACGTCTGACGATACTGGAAGCGCGCGGCCTTTCCATCCGGGACATTGGAACGAGCAATGGAATCCCGTATTCAACGCTTCGGCATCGGAGCAAACAAGCGCTCCGCCATTTGCGTAAATATCTCGACCGGTCGTTGAAAAGCCAGGAGCCAGTATCCAGGAGCCAGCATCCAGAATAAAAACCGGCCTCCCAAAATACGGTCTCAGAAATCGATACTATTGGATTGGTTTATTCTGGCTCCTGGTTCCTTTGATAAAAACTGAGGCAATGGTCGCCTTGGCGCACCAGGCGGGAACGAACGTATCCATCCCCTGATTCCGGCATATCTGCTTTGAGATGGTGCTCAATCACAACAAGCGCCTGTCCGGAAACGAGCCCTTTTTTAAAAGAGATATCCAACAGATCGCAATAAGGTTTCCAGTTGTAAGGCGGATCGAAAAAAACTACATCCGCTATAAATCCTTGCCTTGCAAGAAACCGCATAGCCATAAAAACATCTTCTTTGACAATACGGAATCCTCTTTCGACGCCGCAAAGCTTCAGATTATGCTGGATCAGCCGGCGAGCGCCGGCATCGCTTTCAATAAATACAACTTCGCCGGCTCCGCGACTGAGCGCTTCAAGGCCGATAGCGCCCGCGCCTGCAAAAACATCGAGCACCACCGCGTTCGCAACGCTCATCCCGAGTATATTGAACAGAGTCTCCTTTAGGCGGTCTCCAGTAGGTCGGAGCGCCAATCCCTGAGGCCCTTTCAGTCTTCTGCCTTTATACTTCCCCGATATTATCCGCATATTAAAATTACGAATTACGAATGACGAATTACGAATTAAACCATACTAATCGTTTTTTGAGAATACTCGCATAGTATGTTTTTAATTCGTCATTCGTCATTCGTAATTCGTAATTCGTAATTCGTCATTATCCTGTTAGGGCTAGACCGAAATGCTCTTTCCATTGCTGACGAATGAAAAGGGCAGCCCGGCGACACTCTTCATCCGGTTCCGTCTTTAATTTCTGTAAAAAGCGATCGGCTTCGACCCGCGCCAGTTCAAGCCCCCGCCGGTCTCGAACCAGATTGGCGTATTTGAACGCGGGGATGCCCGACTGCCGGGTCCCGATCATCTCTCCCGGTCCCCGCAATTCCAGGTCGACTTCTGCAATCCTGAATCCATCATTGGTTTCACACATGATTTCGAGCCGGCGGCGGGACTCAGGGCTGCTGCGTACGTTCCCGACCAATAGGCATGTCGATTGAGCCGGGCCACGTCCGACCCTTCCTCTCAACTGATGCAGCTGAGCCAAACCAAAGCGTTCCGCATGTTCGATAACGATAAGCGTCGCATTAGCCACATCAACTCCAACTTCTATGACGGTCGTAGAAACCAGGATCTGGATTTTCCCGGAAGAAAAAGCCTGCATAGTTTCTTCTTTCTCAACGCTTTTCATCCTTCCGTGAAGCAGTCCGACACGCAAATCGGGAAATTCTTTCCGGGAAAGATATTCCGCCATTTCGACAGCCGCCCTGAGATCGGTTTTTTCAGACTCCTCCACCAGAGGATAAACAACATAGACTTGATGCCCGCCTGCTACTGCCTTTCGAATAGCGTTCAAGGCATGATGGCGATCCTTCTCTTCATACCATTGGGTTTCGATAGGTTTGCGACCCGGCGGCAGTTCGTCAATAATCGAAACGTCCAGATCACCATAAAAAGTCAGAGCCAGAGAGCGAGGGATAGGAGTTGCGGTCATAACCAGCACATCCGGATTGCTCCCTTTTGCCTTTAATGTATTGCGCTGAACGACTCCGAAGCGATGCTGCTCATCAATGACGGCCAACGCAAGGTTTTTGAATTCTACGCCTTCCTGAACCAGTGCATGAGTGCCAATGGCTATTTGGGTTTCCCCGATCCTGATTCGTTCCTGGGCCTGTCTCTTGTCCTTCGCAGTCATGCTTCCTTTAAGCATGTCAATTTTGTAGTTCACCGGATCGAGGAGCCGCCGGAAATAGAAATAGTGTTGTTCTGCCAGGATTTCAGTAGGAGCCATAATGGCGACTTGCGCGCCGTTCTCCACCGCAATGATTGCGGCTTGAGCCGCGACAATGGTCTTGCCGGATCCAACATCCCCTTGCAGCAAACGGCTCATCGGATGAGGACAACAGATGTCCTCGGCAATCTCTTTGAGAGCCTGTTTCTGAGCGCCTGTAGGATGAAACGGCAGAATCTTTTTTATTGCCTGTCGAATGCCCTCTCCAAGCTGAAAACTTCTTCCCTTGACCTGCCGCACTCGACTCTCGCGCGCCATCCGGATCCCGACCTGGAGCTGAAAGAGTTCCTCGAATATCAATCGCTTGTGCGCCGGCGAAACGCCGCTGTTCAAAAGATCCAGTTCTTTTTCCCTCTCTGTTGGATTGACCGCCTTAAACTTGGGGAAATGAAGTTGCGGAACGGCTTTTTCTTTTGGAAGAAGATGCAACTGCCGGCACAAGTAAGGAGGCAGGGCGTCTGGAAGTTGCTCGGAAAGTCCGGAAATTAGAGAATACATTATCTGTCGCAGGGTGCGGGTTCGGAGATCGCCCAGCTTGCGATAAATAGGCGTCACACGGCCCGAATGGACCGAATCGCCTGTCTCTTCCTCTTCCAGAATCTCGCATTCCGGATTCATCATTGCCAGCGAATTATGTGCGTAAGGATCTTTTTTTACCTGTCCGTATAGAACGAGCTTGATTCCCGTCTGAAAGACTCGTCTCAAATATGGCTGATTAAAGAATTTGATCCTTGCGCTGCCGCTGCCGTCTCTTACCAGCATCTCGAGAACCGAAAAACCGCGCCTGCGCGTATCGAAACCGCCAAGACTGAAAATTTCGCCGCGAATCAAAGCCCATTCGCCTTCCTGCAAAGAACGGATAGGACGAAATTGAGTGCGGTCTTCATATCGAAATGGAATATATTCGAGTAGATCGCCGGCATTTCGAATGCCATTGGCGGCAAGCATTTCAGAGCGCTTAGGCCCAATGCCTTTCAAAAATTGCACAGGTGTGTCGATAGCCGTCGCCATATTATTAAATTCAACCACGGATTTACACGGATTTGCACGGAATAAATATTTCTGAGTAAATCAGCTGAAATCCGCGTATAGATATTTCAGATATTTATTATAAAATAGGCATATGCGATTTATATATTTCCTTTTTCCTTTACTCTTATTGACCGGATGCGGTGGACGGAATCTTAGCAGCGGGAACGCCCGGGATCTTATCATTGGCATCCCTCAGGAGAGCCTCGAAAAAGAGGACATTGACGTAGGGAACGTTACCCAGATAAGCGGATCGGAAGCCATTGTCGAAACCAGGCTTAAAACAGCTTTTCGGCTGGAAAAAGTCCGGGGAAAATGGGAAATACGGGAAGTCCGGTTAGGACATGGGCAATGGGAAAAAATCGATAATCTCGAACGGACTTTAGAAACGGTACGGATCGAAGAAACTCGGGACATGCTGGATCGAATAGCTCAAGCGATCGAAGCCTACAAAAAAGCCAAAGGAATTTTCCCTGAATTTAAAGATTACATCTCGCTTTCAGATGTTCTTTCGCCGGCGTTCATTACGCCCTTGATACGCCTGGACGCATGGAGACGCCCTTTAGGCGCAGCCAGTACAGGCAATTCGATTGTCCTCTGGTCTTGCGGCCCGGATGGGATTCCCGGGAGCAGCGACGATATCCGGAAGTCAATTGTCCGTTGAAGTTTCCCAAATGAGTTGGGAGTTTGGCCCGAGGAACCTTACTGAAATTCATTGCATAATCCGAACTATTTTGTTTCTGTCTTGCTACTATTCCTTCTTTTCACTTTTTTCCTTTTTCACGCCTTTTTCTTTCTTAACTTTCTTTTCCTTTTTCTCTTTCTTCTCGCTTTTTACGCTCTTCTCATTTCCGGCGGCAGTCGCTTTGGATTTGGATTCTTTTTTACTTCCTTTTTCGTCTTTTGAAGGCGAGTATTCGCTTCCGATTAGTTCCAGAAGCGCCATTTGCGCCCCGTCGCCAACTCGGTTCTTGAGTTTGACGATGCGCGTATAGCCGCCGTTCCTTTGGGAGAAGCGCTTGGCAAGCGCATCAAAAAGTTTGTCGACAACCGCAGGATCCTTGACGAAGGCCAAGGCTTGTCGTCGCGCATGAAGCGTTTCACGTTTTCCGAGTGTAATAATTTTTTCTGCTATGGGACGAACAGCTTTGGCGCGATCCACCGTTGTTCTTATATGCTCTTTATCCAAGAGGGATGTCACCATATTGCGAAACATCATGACGCGATGAGCGGTTTTTCTCCCCAGTTTTTTTCCAGCAACTCGATGTCTCATGAATCCAGTCTCCGATCAGATCGTTCTTCGGCTATTCCGGTTTGGGAGCAGGGACAGGCCTGCCCTCCGGATCGAGCTTCATACCGAACGAGAGTCCCATTTCGGAAAGAATCTCTTTGATTTCGTTCAAGGATTTACGTCCGAAGTTCTTTGTCTTCAGCATTTCGGCTTCGGTTTTCTGAACTAGTTCACCGATCGTTTTAATGTCGGCGTTCTTGAGGCAGTTATAGGAACGCACAGAAAGCTCCAGTTCTTCCACGGAGCGTTTCAAATTCTCGTACATCCGTTCGGCTTCCCGATCAACTTCTTCTTCTTCTTCCTCAGGCTGTTCTTCGAAATTGATAAAGATAAACATATGATCTTTAACAATTTTTGCGGCTTGAGCGATTGCATCTTGAGGCGGGATGCAGCCGTTTGTCCAGACATCTAAAACCAGCTTGTCATAATCGGTAGTCTGGCCGAGGCGAGCGGCTTCCACTGTATAGTTGACCCGTTTTATCGGAGAGTGGACGCTATCCAAAGGGATATAACCGATGGGCAGATCCTCTTCGAAATTCTCGTCAGCCTGGATATAGCCACGCCCTTTTTTAATGCGCATTTCTATTTTGAGTCTGCCCCCTTCCCCTATTGTGGCTATGTGCACATTGGGATCGAGAATCTCGATATCGGGATCGGGAGTAATATTTCCGGACAGCAGCACTCCTGCCTGGTCGGACTCAAGATAGATAGTTTTAGGATGATCTACGTTGAGTTTCAATGGAACCTGTTTCAGGTTCATGATGATATTGGTGGCGTCTTCCGTAACATTAGGAATGGGCGTAAACTCGTGAAGAACGCCTTCAATCTTCACAGCCGTTATAGCCGCACCCTCAATGGATGAAAGCAGCACACGGCGTAAAGCATTTCCGATAGTCGTACCAAAACCTCTTTCAAAGGGCTGTGCGAAAAAGTGGCCGTACGTCGGACTCAGGGTTTCAAGGTCGCAGATAAGCCTTTTAGGCTTCTGAAAAGCTCTAGTCATATTTTTTCCCCTTACCTCATCTCCCTACTTCGAATAGAGTTCCACGATGAGTTGCTCGTCAATGGGCATTTGAATATCTTCGCGTTTCGGCAACGCCAAAACGGAGCCCTTCAAACCGTCCGCATCCAGTTCCAACCAAGCCGGCACTCCGCCTCTTCCACCGACAGTGCCAATCGAGTCCAGGACCTGTTGATTTTTCTTGGTGTTCTCGCGCAGCGTGATCACATCGCCGGGTTTAATCAGCGCCGAAGGAATATCTAATTTTTTCCCATTTACGAGAAAATGGCCATGGGTCACCAATTGCCTTGCCTGGTCGCGCGAGGGAGCGAATCCCAATCGGCATACGACATTGTCAAGCCGGCATTCAAGACTCAAGAGCAGGTTCTCGCCTGTGATCCCCTTCTTCTTCTCCGCTTTGCTAAAATAATTCGCAAACTGGTTTTCAAGGACTCGATAAATTCGTTTCACTTTCTGCTTTTCGCGCAACTGAATCCCGTACCCTACCGTTTTAGGCCGATGAGAATGGCCGTGTTGTCCCGGAGGAAAATTACGCTTCTCGATGGAGCAGGAATCCCTGAAGCAGCGGTCCCCTTTCAAGAAGAGCTTCATGCCCTCCCGCCGGCAAAGCCGACATTTCGCTTCGCGGTATCTAGCCAAAATATTGCTCCTTTTCTAATAATCCCAACTCATATTGAATCACGAAACTGTATTTATAATTCGTAATTCGTAATTCGTAATTCCGTTAGACTCTGCGGCGTTTAGGCGGCCGGCATCCATTATGCGGGATAGGCGTAATATCGCAAATAGATTTTACTTCCAGTCCGGAGCTTTGCAACGCTCGAATAGCCGACTCTCGGCCGGCTCCCGGTCCCTTCAGATGCACTTGCAGCGAGCGCATGCCATATTCCTTGACGGCTGTAGCGGCGATCGTAGCTGCCTGTTGAGCGGCAAAGGGCGTTCCTTTTCGGGAACCTTTAAAACCAACCGCTCCCGCACTTGAGGTAGCCAGCAGATTGCCTTCAAGATCCGTAATGCTGATGATCGTATTATTAAAGGTCGCCAGTATATGCGCTACGCCAGCCGGGATTGTGAGCTTCTCACGTTTTTTGCCGGTTTTCCGCTTAGTCGTTTTTTTCTGTTGTTTCTCTGCCATAAATGACTCCAGCTAATTTCTACTTTTTACCGACAATCCGCCGCGGCCCTTTTCGTGTCCGGGCATTGGTATGCGTTCGTTGCCCGCGGACTGGAAGACCGCGTCTATGGCGCAAGCCTCGATACGATCCTATTTCCATGAGTCTTTTGATGTCCATGGAAACAGCTTTGCGCAGATCCCCTTCAACCATCCCGTCGCGCTGAATTATATTGCGAACGCGTACAGTTTCGTCTTCAGTCAGATCTTTTACTTTAGTTTCCAAATTAATTCCGGCTTCCAGGCAGATCTTGGCAGCTCTGCTCTGACCTATACCGTAAATATAAGTCAAGCCAATTTTAACTCTTTTATTCAGTGGCAGATCCACTCCTGCGATTCTAGCCAATGATAACCTCCCTAACCTTGACGCTGCTTATGCTTTGGATTGGAGCAACGGATTTGAACGACTCTCTTCCGACGCACTACCTTGCATTTTGTGCAGATCTTTTTAACGGACGCTCTAACCTTCATAATTAGTTTGCAGTTAGCTGTCTAAAGCAGTCGACGATCCGAACCCGGTCATCGCTCCAACTTATTCTTGCCACCGCACTCCCTGATAAATGTAAGCAGTTATTGCCACCGAACTCCTTAACGCCTGTCCTTACAGAACACTGCCGGCTACTTATACCTATAGACGATTCTTCCCCGCGATAAATCATAGGGAGACAGCTCAACCAGAATTTTATCTCCCGGCAAGATACGAATAAAATTCTTGCGCATTTTTCCGGAAACGTGCGCCAGCACCATGTGCTTGCTTTCCAGCTCAACCCGGAACATCGCATTCGGCAATGTTTCCACCACGGTTCCGACCACTTCTATGGCATCTTCTTTGGGCATATCACGTATTTACGATTATCGATTGACGACTTACGATTGAAAACATCTAGAATTCTTAATTCGTCATTCGTAATTCGTAATCAAGTTTAACATTCCATTAAACACTTCATTAATGGGCCGCGCTCCGTTCATCTGGATATAAGCGCCCAGTTCCTTATAATACAGTATCAAAGGCTGAGTTTGCTTATGATAAACTTGGAGTCTTTTAGCTATTACCTCTTCGTTGTCATCTTTTCTCTGATTAAGACCGGCGCCGCATTCATCACATTTTCCGTTAGCTTTTGCAGCATCCAGTCGTGAGTTGAACATTTTTCCGCATCCGGAACATGTCCATCGCGATGACAACCGTTTTATTAAAATACTGTCTGCTACCTCAATTCCAATAGTCAGAATTTTCATTCCCGACTTTTCGGATAAAGCCTTAAGAAACTGGGCCTGCTCAATGGTTCTAGGATACCCATCCACGATGAATCCCTGGCGGCAATCCCTTTGGCTGAAGCGTTCAGCCACCATCGCGTCTACCAGATCATCAGGAACCAGCGCTCCCGAATCCATATATTGATACGCTTTTTTGCCCAATTCTGTCTGGTTCTTCAGCGCTAACCGGAGCATATCTCCGGTTGATATATGGGGCAACTTCAGTGAGTCGCTCAACATGCGCGCCTGAGTGCCTTTTCCGGCTCCGGGCGGCCCCAACATAATAATCGCGAATCGGTTGCCTTTCATCAAACACCAATTACTCATAACAAATAACGAACAACGAATTTAAATCCGATTTGTATTTATATAATTCGTAATTCGTAATTCGTAATTCGTAATTCTGTTTTTATCCTCTTCGACCCCGAATTCTTCCTTTTTTCATGAATCCATCATAATGCCGCATGATCAGCTGTGATTCGATCTGTTGGATGGTATCCATGGCAACGCCTACAACGATCAAAAGGGACGTTCCTCCGAAATAAAACGATACTCCCATGCCCGTTGTAATGAAGCTCATATTTATGGAATTCAGGAAGTCGTCTATTTTGGGACCGATCCACCAAATAGGCTGGACTTTAAATCCTGTAATCAGAAACTCCGGTAAAAGGCATACAAACACCAGATAAATTGCGCCTGCCAACGTCAGCCGGCTCAAGATCCGATCTATATATTCCGCCGTTCTGTGTCCGGGCCGTATGCCTGGAATATATCCGCCATACTTTCTTATATTGTCGGCCACTTCCATCGGATTGAATATGATGCTGACATAAAAGAAGCAGAAAAAGATGATTCCAACGATATAAAGCAGGTTGTACAGCGGCATTCCCTGCCCCAGCTGGTTCGTCAGTTCCTTCATAAATGAATTGGGAAACACGCTGCCTAAAGTTGAAGGAATAGCCACGATGGAAGCTGCGAATATAACGGGAATCACGCCTCCGGAATTAACCCGGAGAGGCAGATGAGTAGCCTGTCCGCCATAGACGCGACGACCTACAACGCGCTTGGCATATTGGACCGGAATTTTCCTTTGACCCCTCTCCACAAAGACGACAGCGGCCACCACTACGACCATCACCATCATTAAAATAATAACAGTAAAAAGATTCCATTCGTGGGTTTGAAGATTTTGAATTATCTGCTGAATGGCGCTCGGCAAGCCGGCCACGATACCGGCAAAGATGATCAAACTGATTCCATTTCCTATCCCGCGTTCGGTGATCTGTTCGCCGATCCACATAATAAATGCGGTTCCGGTAGTCAGGGTAATCATAACCATCAAGCGGAATCCCCAGCCGGGGCTGTAAACGATGTTTCCGCTGGAATGCTCGAGAGTAACGGCGGTCATAAATCCCTGGAACAGAGTCAGGGCTACGGTCAGGTATCGGGTGTACTGGGTAATCTTCTTACGTCCCAATTCACCTTCTTTGGAAAGCTTTTCCAAATAGGGAACCACCACCGTCGCCAATTGCAAAATAATGGACGCGGTGATATAGGGCATGATTCCCAAGGCGAAAATACTGAATCGCCGTAAAGCGCCGCCGGTGAATATGTCCAGGAATCCGAAAATACTGCCGCCCTGAGCCTGGAACGCCTGCATCAGGGCTTCATGATTGATGCCCGGCGTAGGGATAAAAGCTCCTATCCTATACACTGCAAGCAGTCCAAGCATGAACAGCACCCGTTTCCGCAGATCCGGAATGCTGAAAATATTTTGTATGGAACTTAAAATTGGACTTCTCTCTTCAGGCATCGGCTTCAGACCTCAAAGACCAGCAAGCTTTAAGTCGTAAGGACTCATGTCTCTAAGCGAAAATATTTTATTGCAATCTTAATTTACGCGATTACCTCAATTGCCCCGCCCACTTTCTGAATTTTTTCTGCGGCGCTTTTACTGAATTTGTGAGCGCGTACGTGAATGGCGTTCTTCAATTCACCTACTCCAAGAATTTTAACGCCGTCCCGGAGGTTTTTAACGATCCCGGCGCTTTTTAAAACCTCAGGGGTAACTTGAGCGCCGGCCTCAAATCCTACCAACTTCTCAAGATTCACGGTCACATAATCCTTCCGGAAAATATGCGTAAATCCCCGTTTGGGAAGCCGTCGATACAGAGGCATTTGTCCGCCTTCAAATCCGGGACGCATTCTGGCGCCGGCGCGGGACATTTGCCCGTTATAACCTCGGGCGGCGGTCTTACCATGCCCGGATCCCATCCCGCGGCCAACACGCTTATTTTTGCGGTTCGCTCCAGGAGCCGGTTTTAAAGTATTGATGCGTAACATATCTGTTTATGCCTTTTTAAAGTAGCCCGTTAACGCGACTGCTCGTTGATGATTTTGAATAGATGGGGCGCCTTTGCGACCATCCCTCTAACGGCAGGCGAGTCCTCCCGAGTAATGATCTGATTGAGGCGTTTGAATCCCAGGCTTTTTACGATCAGCTTATGTTTTCCGGGAGCCCCTATCGCACTGTGAACATATTGAATCTTTAAAGTCTTGTCGGATTTCGCTTCAGCGTTCTTTTTGGATGCCATTTCTACAATTCCTCGACCTGTCTGCCTCGCAACTTAGCGACTTCTCCCGGCTCTTTGAGTCTTTTTAAACCGTCGAAAGTGGCTTTGACTACGTTATGAGGATTGGTACTTCCAATTGATTTTGTGAGGATGTTGGAAATGCCTGCGGATTGAACCACGGCCCGAACCGGACCTCCCGCGATAACACCGGTCCCTTCGGAAGCAGGCTTGAGCATTACACGCCCAGCGCCATAGCGACCCACTATGGTATGAGGAATGGTGCGTCCCTTTAAGGGAATGCGTATCATGCTTTTGCGCGCTTGCTCGACTCCTTTGCGTATGGCTTGCGGCACTTCCTTGGCTTTTCCCATTCCATAGCCGACCATCCCGTTCTGGTCTCCGACAACCACGAGGGCGCTGAAACTCATGTTCTTTCCCCCTTTGACCACTTTGGTCACGCGGTTGATCGAAACCACCTGGTCTTTTATTTCCTGCGCATTCGGATCGATTTTTTCCAAGTTTCCTCCAAATCAGTCTCTAGCCCAGCGTCGATTGTGGGCAGTCGCCGTCGACGCCATCTATGGACTCCTACTTAAAATTCCAATCCCGATTCTCTTGCCGCCTCTGCTACCGCTTTGATGCGCCCATGATATAGATATCCACCCCTGTCAAAGACGACAGCTTTAATTCCCTTGGATTGGGCGCGTTCAGCAATTGTTTTTCCAATGAGCTTAGAAGCTTCTATATTGCCGGTCTGTTTCAATTTGCCCTTCAGTTCCTTTTCGACGGTTGATGCGGCAACCAATGTTTTCCCCTGGCTGTCATCAACAATCTGAGCATAAATGAATTTCAGACTTCGATAAATGCAAAGTCGCGGGCGGTTCGAATTGCCGGATATCTTCGCGCGTATGCGTTTATGAATTCTTTGTCGTTCTGCAGAACGATCTATTGGACTGATCATTACGCCCCCTTCTTCCCAACTTTAAGCCGAATGGTTTCGGAAGCATACCGGAGGCCTTTTCCCTTATACGCGTCCGGCTTTTTCAAAGACCTGATATCGGCAGCCACCTGACCAACCAGTTGTTTGTCAAAACCGGAGATGGTGATAGTGGCAATATAATTCTGGATGCTTTTACTCTGCTTTTCCACTTTCGCAGTAATGCCTTGCGGAAGCGGGAACTCGATCGGATGGGAATAACCCAGCGAGAGCGTCATCGCTTTGGGTTTGGCATCTACTTTGTAACCAATTCCAACCAAATCCAGCTGTTTTGAGAAACCCTCAGTTACGCCCTGGATGCAGTTTGCGGCTAAAGCGCGAGCCAATCCATGGTATGCCGGGTAGGGCTTATCGTCCGAATTCCTGATAGCCGTCAATGTATCCCCGTTCAATTCGAAGCGAATGCCGGACGGTATCGGCGCCGTCAGTTTAGCCTGCTTCCCCTCGACTTCCAAATTGCCATCGGAAATAGTCACTTTGACTCCGGATGGCACCTTAATTGGTTTTTTACCTACGCGCGACATAAAGCACCCCTTAAAATTCGATAGATCCGGTCATAATCGCCCGATCTTTTCGCCAGAATATCGTCAGCTGACAGTGCAGAGCACTTCGCCGCCTAATCCCTTTTCTTCAGCCTGTTTACCGGTAAATACTCCTCGCGATGTCGATAGAACGCAGATTCCCAGTCCACCCAAGACCGAGGGAATTTCTGATTTCCGAGCATAAACACGGCAGCCTGGCCGGCTAACTCTATCCAGTGAGGAAATCACCGGATTCTTGCCTGATGCATAGCGCAACTGGATACGAATGACACCCTGTTTATTGTTCTGCGTAAAACTGAAATTCGAAATATAGCCTTCTTCTTTCAGAATCCGGGCTAATTCCAATTTCAGCTTCGAGGAAGGGATTTCCACAGCTTCATGTTTTGCACCACTGGCATTTCTAATCCGCGTCAGGAAATCAGACACGGGATCGCTCATCGTCATGATCAACTCCTACACATAATTACTAATTACGAATGACGAATTACGAATGATAACCTAAATCCCTGCCGCTAGTTCTAATAATTCGTAATTCGTCATTCGTAATCAGTAATTCGATACTTACCAGCTCGATTTGGTCACGCCCGGAATTTCTCCTGATAAAGCTAAGGAACGGAAACAGAGCCGGCAGAGCTGGAATTTTCGGTAATATCCACGCGAACGCCCGCAGCGAAGGCACCGGTTATGCGCACGCACCATAAACTTAGGCGTTTTCCTGGCTTTGGCTCTCATACAGGTTTTTGCCACAATATCTCCTGTCAGCAATTCCGGTCCGAGCAATCGAGCCGGACCTCGTCATCATTGTTGTTGCCCTTTTTTAGCGAAAGGCATTCCAAGCATTCTTAATAACTCATACGCTTCATCGTCGCTCTTTGCAGTCGTGACGATCGTAATATTCATGCCTCGAGCCTTATCCGCTTTGGCATAATCGATTTCAGGGAAAATCAGCTGATCCCGCAAGCCCAAAGTATAGTTGCCCCGGCCGTCAAATGATTTTGGGGAAATCCCTCGAAAATCACGAACTCGCGGCAGTGCAATGCTGACAATCCGGTCTAAAAACTCGAACATCCGGTCGCCTCGCAACGTGACGGTAACTCCAATAGGCATCCCCTGACGGAGCTTAAAAGCAGCGATCGACTTCTTTGCTTTTGTGACAACCGGATGCTGCCCTGTTATAGCGGAAAGCTCTTCGCTTGCGATGTCGAGCAGTTTGGCATTGGAGATTGCTTCACCCAAACCCATATTTACATTAATTTTAACCAGTTTGGGGACCGCCATAATATTCGCATACCCGAAGTGCTTCATCAGGGCAGGCACGGATTCCGTTTTATATAATTCCCGAAGTCTACTCATGATCTGACCTTCCCTAATCATCCAAAGGCTCGTTGCAGTTCTTTCTCTTACACACCCTGGCCTTACGTCCATCCTGCAACACGGTAATGCCCACACGCGAGCGCTTGTTGCATCTCTTGCAGACTACCATCAGGTTGGACATGTTAATCGGCGATTCCTTTGGCAGGATACCGCCTTTAACGTTCTTCTGCGGATTAGGCTTGGTGTGTTTATGGATGTGGTTTATTCCTTCCACCACCGCCTTATTTTTATCCAGGAATACTTTAAGCACTTTCCCTGTTTTGCCTCGGTCCTTCCCGGACAGCACGTAAACCAAATCATTTTTTTTAATATGCACTCTGGGCATCGTATCCTCGTCAACTACTGCTAGAGCACTTCAGGCGCCAGCGAAACAATCTTTAAAAAATCCCTATCTCTCAGCTCGCGACTGACCGGGCCGAACACGCGGGTGCCAATAGGCTCCTTCTGGTCATTGATCAGAACGGCGGCATTATCGTCAAAACGAATATATGTGCCGTCTTTGCGCCGGAATTCTTTGCGCGTTCGCACAATTACAGCCTTGACCACCTGCCCTTTTTTCACGGTTCCATCGGGAGAGGCTTCTTTAACATTGGCCGTAATAATGTCTCCAAGGGCCGCCACACGTCCCACCTGGTTTCCTAATGCATGAATGCAGGAGATCTTACGAGCTCCCGAATTGTCCGCAACATCTAAAATCGTCCTCATCTGTATCATGATGACCCTCGATTCATTGACGATTTGTTATTTACGATCCCCAATTTAAAAAAACCATTCCGGTTTTTCAATCGTTAATCGTTAATCGTCAATCATCAATCCGCGCTTACTGCGCTTGTCAGCACTTTTTCAACACGCCATCTTTTGCGTGCGCTCAATGGACGCGTTTCAACAATGCGCACCCGATCGCCGACTTTACAAGTCCCGTTCTCATCGTGCGCTAAAAACTTGGAGGTCTTCCGCATAATTTTTTTATAAAGCGGGTGCGGTACCATTCGGTCAACCGCGACGGTCACAGTTTTCTGCATAGCAGCGCTTGTGACTTTACCTACTTGACTTTTGCGGATTCCCCTTTTCTGTTCAGTGCCCATGTAACCCCACTTCGAATTTACGATTGACAATTGATGATTGACGATTGCAAAAACATTGAACGATTTTCAATCGTCAATCGGAAATCGTCAACCGTCAATTTTCTGATTCATTTCCTTCAATACCGTAGCAATACGAGCAATGTCCTTTCGGATGCCGTTCATTTTCGGAGCGCTTTCCACCTGCCCCGCAGCGGCTTGGAATCGGAGACGAAACAACTGCTTTCGCAGCTCAGATTCTTCCAGGATCAGGTCCTCTTTGGACATATCTCTCATCTTGGAAGCTTTCATACTCCCTCCTTCCCAAATCGCTTGACAAACTTGGTCTTGACGGACAATTTATTGCCGGCCAGTCGCATTGCTTCTTCCGCTTCAGTTTGCGGAACGCCTTCCATCTCATAAAGGATTTTGCCGGGCCTTACAACTGCGACCCATCCCTCGGGAGCCCCTTTGCCTTTGCCCATACGGGTTTCAGCCGGCTTTTTGGTAATAGGCTTATCCGGGAAAATCCGTATCCATATTTTCCCGCCACGTTTGACAAATCGGGTGATAGCCACACGACCGGCTTCAATCTGCCGATCGCTTATCCAGCCTACTTCCGTGGCTTTCAATCCATACTCCCCGAAAGTAACCTCGGAGCCTCGCCACGCCTTGCCGCGGCGCTTCCCTTTTTGCTGTTTACGATATTTAACTTTTTTTGGCATCAACATGATTAGCGAACTCCTCGATACTACCGGGCTGCCTTGTCAGGCCTCTGCATTTCAAATACTTCGCCCTTGTATATCCATACTTTCACGCCAATTTTTCCGTACGTGGTGCTGGCTTCGGCAAACCCATAATCGATGTCGGCTCGAATCGTATGCAACGGAAGCTGTCCATTCAGGTACCATTCGGTGCGAGCGATTTCAGCGCCGTTTAGACGCCCGGAGCATCGAACCTTGATACCCTTGGCGCCGAAACGAAGGGTGCCGTCCACAGCGCGACGCATGGCGCGACGGAATGCAATTCGTTTTTCCAGCTGTTGAGCAATTCCTTCGGCGACCAACTGCGAATCCAATTCCGGTTTATTGACTTCCTGGATTTTCAGGTTGACGTCCCGTCCGGTCAAAAGCTGCAGGTCCTTCTTCAATTTCTCTATTTCTGTTCCCTTTTTCCCGACAATTATTCCCGGCCGGGAAGTAAATATGATAATAGTCAGCTTATTTGCCGCGCGCTCAACCTCAATCCGAGAAATTCCCGCATGAGAGAATTTCTTCTTGAGCATAGTCTTGAGGCGAAGGTCTTCATGAAGCAGGGCGCCGTAGTCCTTACGAGCGAACCAGCGGGAGCGCCATGTTCTATTAACCCCTAGCCTGAAACCGTACGGATGAACTTTCTGACCCACATTACCTCCCTATTATTCCTCTGTATCCTTGCCTTTAATGAGAATGCTAATATGCTTATAGCGTTTTTGTTGACGATACGCCCGTCCCATAGGCGCCGGCCTGACTCTTTTTCTAAATTTCGTTGGTCCGGAATCGACTACTGCCCGATCCACAATGAAATTGTCGACGTCAGCTGTTGCATTCTTCTCTTTCGCATTGGCGACCGCAGAGAGCAATACTTTCTCGATCGGTTTGGTAGCTCTCTTGTTGGTAAACCGAAGAATGGTTATGGCATCCTGGACGTTTTTCCCACGGATGAGATCGATAACCAGCCTGGCCTTCTGCGGAGATCCTCTCAAGTATTTACCTTTTGCTATTGCTTCCATATTTCTTAGTCAGCAGTCGACAGCCGCCAGTCTGCAGTCAGCAGTCTGGAAGTCCCGTCAATTTACTGCCGAATACCTCCGTTGCCTTTTTCGTCCAATCCTGTCGTCGGCTGTCGACTGTCGACTGTCGACTAAATCAAAACTAAGCCGCTGGCGGCTTGGCCGCAGCTGTCGTCTTTTCTGCAACTTTGGTCGTATGCCCCTTAAAAAGACGCGTTGGGGCAAATTCACCGAACTTATGGCTGACCATGTTCTCTGAAACATAAATAGGAATGAATTTCTTCCCGTTGTGCACCGCCACAGTCAAGCCAACCATTTCCGGAGTGATGGTCGAACGACGGGACCAAGTCTTGATCACATTCCTACTGCCGCTTCCGGCGGCAGATTGCACCTTCTTAAGAAGGTGTTCATCTACAAAAGGCCCTTTCCTGACTGATCTGGTCATGCTGCTCCCTATTTTTTGCCGCGGCGCTTAATAATGAAGCGCTGAGTACGTTTATTTTTTCTGGTTTTATAACCCTTAGTCGGCATTCCCCAGGGGCTGACCGGATGTCTTCCACCCGAGGTTTTACCTTCACCGCCGCCATGCGGATGGTCGATCGGATTCATAACAACGCCACGGACTGTAGGCCGTATCCCGAGCCAGCGGGTGCGTCCTGCTTTGCCGATTGAAACATTTTCGTAGTTCAGATTTCCAACCTGTCCGATCGTAGCGTAGCAATCCAGATGAACTTTTCGGACTTCACCTGAAGGCATCTTCATCTGAGCGTATCCGGCTTCTTTCGCCAGCAATTGCGCTGCCGTTCCAGCGGACCTTGCCATTTGTCCGCCCTTTCCCTTTTTGAGCTCGATATTGTGAATCATGGTGCCTAAAGGGATATTTTTCAGCGGCAGCGAATTCCCAATGAGTATGTCCGCGGCTTCGCCTGCGAGAATGGTAGATCCCATAGCAAGGCCATCCGGCGCCAGAATATAACGCTTTTCTCCATCCGCATAAGCGAGCAACGCAATATTTGCCGACCGGTTCGGATCATATTCCAATGATAAGACCTTAGCCGGAATGTCGCGTTTATCCCGCATAAAATCAATAATTCGATAAAGCCGTTTATGCCCGCCGCCTCGATGACGAATAGTGAGTCGTCCCTTATTATTGCGTCCCGAAATCCTATTTTTGGATCGAGTGAGGCGCTTGATCGGCCGATCGGTCGATAGTTCTTTTTTATCGAGCGTCGTGCGGAACCGAATCGCCGGTGATGTTGGATTATATGTCTTTATGGAGGACATCGCACTGCTCCTACCTGTTTATACCGCCTCGGAAAATTCGATCATTTTTTCGCCTTCTTTAAGCGTAACGTAGGCCTTCTTCCAATCAGGCCTGCGACCGGAATACCGGCCCTGGCGCCGCTTCTTTCCATGGAAAGTGGCGGTGCGTACGCTTTCAACCTTCACCTTGAAGATCTTCTCGACGGCGTCCTTTATTTCTACTTTATTCGCATCACGCAAAACTTTGAAAGCCACAGTTCTGTAGTTTTCTTTAATGTGCGTGCTTTTCTCCGTAATAACGGGAAGCCTTAAAACACTATCTTGTCGATTCATTTGCTTAGCGCCTCCTGCAGCTGGAGGATGGAATCTCTGGAAAAAAGCAGGACATTGCTGTTTACAATGTCATAAATATTTACTCCGGTTCCGCCAACCAGTTTGACTTTCGGCAGATTCCTCGAAGAAAACAAGAGATTCTTGTTTCCGCTGGAATCGATTACAAGCACATTTCCAGTAGCGCCCAAACCAGCAAGAATCTTTTTAAATTCTTTGGTTTTATTGCTTTCGATATTCAAACCTTCAACTACTGCAAGCGAGTTCTCGCTCATCTTTGCGGAAAGAGCCGACCGCAACGCTACATGTAGTTTTTTACGGGGGAAACGATACGAATAATCCCGTGGTTGGGGACCATGAACCGTGCCACCATGCCTCCACAACGGACTTCGAATGCTGCCAACACGCGCCCGTCCGGTTCCTTTTTGGCGCCACAATTTCTTGCCGCTCCCGCTTACATCGCCTCGGACTTTCGTCGATGCAGTGCCGGCTCGTAGAGAGTCGTTGTAGTGCTTTACAGCTTCCCAAATCAGCGGCTGGTTGAACTCAGCCTTAAACACCACATCTGAGAGCTCGAGCTTGCCAACTATCTCATTAGCAAGATTTTTGACCTCAATTTCCGCCATACAACCCTCACAATTTACGATTTACCATTGACGATTTACGATAGCAAATCAGCTTTATTTGTCACTCGTCACTCGTCAATCGTCAATCGTCAATATTCTTACGCCTTTTTGATCAACACGTATCCGCCGTTGCGGCCGGGAACAGCGCCTTCTACTAAAAGGATGTTCTCTTGCTCTTGAATCCTAACCACTCTGAGATTCTGAGCCGCCACAGTTTCGTCTCCCATATGTCCCGCCGCGCGCATGCCGGGATAAACGCGGCTCGGATAAGCTGATGCGCCTATCGATCCGGGCGCTCGATGGAACATCGAACCATGAGACCCGGCGCCGCCGGCAAAATGATGCCGTTTAATCAAACCGGCAAACCCACGTCCCTTGCTTCTGCCAATGACATCCACAGTGTCGTTCTGCCGAAAAACCTGGCTGACCAGGATTTGTTCTCCAACTTTGGGCTCTTCAGCCGTATCCGATTGAAACTCCCTAAGAATCCGACAGGGAGGAACACCGGCTTTTTTAAAATGCCCGGTCTTCGGCTTATTGACACGGGACGGCCGGATAAATTCCACTAAGCCCAATTGAACAGCCTCGTAGCCATCAGGCTCCTTCATCTTTTTTTGAACTACGACGCAGGGACCAGCTTTGATCACGGTGACTGGAACAACAGTTCCGCTCTCGTCAAAAACCTGGGTCATGCCCATCTTGATTCCAATCAATCCATCAACCATATCAGTTCTCGGTTCCCAGTCCCCAGTTCCCAGTTCCCAATCAGGTATTAACTCTGAACTGGGAACGCTAAACTGGGCACTTGCTATTTGTGTTCAGTGCCGAAAGCCTTGATTTCAACGTCAATTGCAGCGGGCAAATCGAGTTTCATCAAAGCATCCACTGTCTGCGGCGTTGGTTCCAAAATATCAACCAGCCGTTTGTGCGTCCTGATTTCGAACTGCTC
>CAYTYP010000016.1:38716-83680 GCA_964441405.1 uncultured Acidobacteriota bacterium | reverse complement strand
TTATGAATGCGGTGAGCACTTTCGGTGATGTTGAAGATTCGTGGAATGTCCACTTCAGAAAACTCCTGTTGTACTAATAGTTTCAGGTTTGCGACTGGCTGCCTCCGGATTGGAGTTTATATAGGTGGCCAATAGTCGCTTATTCGATATCACTTTTCCCGTGGAGTGCGAGCATGTCCTTAAAGCTCGCACCCTTAGGAATAGTCACCGGCGAGGCGAAGTCGGTGCTGTTTCTACACTTGTCGGTAGGGAGATTACCCGCCGGAACCCTTTTGAATATATCCGCATGAGCCGGCGTCAGACGCCTGCCAGTATTTCCTTCCCGAAGGCCATGCAGTCGGCGCGCTTCAGATTGTCGTTATCGGCATAGGAAGCGACCATGCTGCGGCTTTCCGGTTCGATCAACTCTTTTGTTACCCTGCCGGGGAATACTTTCCCCGGCACATTGCCGGTCTCGCAGATTTTTGCCAGTTTATTTTCGATGTAATTGGCTTTTTCCTGCGGTCCCGGGGGGAGTCCCCTATTGTTGCATGCGGCGAAATAGCCGCGTATTTTGCCTTTGAGAGCGTTTTTATTGTCTTTCAGATATTTTTCCATCAAAGGATGGATGGTAAAGCTCCTTATGGAGCTGCCGACGATGATATGGTCGAATTTCGTCAAATCCGGATTTTCACGCACATCGAAAACGTCTGCGATGCCGCCCATGCCTTCCGATATCCATACCGCGGCGTCGCGCGAGGTTCCGCACCATGTCGCATACAATACCGCCCATTTTTTATTTGAAGGATGCGGGTAATACTCCAAAGCCCAGGTTTTGGGAACAACGGATAAAACCATTCCGGTGACTCCTAATTTCAAGAAACTCTTCCTGTCCATTCTTCCTCCTGTTTTACTGAAAGCTTTCCAACCACAAATCGTCCCGTATCCCCCATAGTCTCAGTTGCGGTATGCAATGTACCGGCGTCCTAACGTCAAGCATACAGATCGAGAGCGATCACATTCGGATAAACACACGTTGAAATCATATAGTCGGGTTCGATTAGAGTTCAAGATTTTTTAATCGGTTCCGTAACCGAAAACAGGCGGCCTGGGCGGTGATGGATTGCGCCGGTCCGGCGCCGGAGGGTTTTCAGGTGCTGGTACAGGGCTAAGACATATATCTTCGTTTCAAGACGCTTGGTATTTTTCAAACGCCTGAAGACCTCGATTTTGCCCTGCAGAAACCGGACTCATCTTTTAAAGCGCCGCCCCAAATTTGAACATTTAACCTCTTTTCTTAAGGAAAGTTATTTCAAAGATCAGTTTAATTGCGGCCATAAAATGTGGGAACGTATATAAAGGTGACGCCATAGCGCCTGAAAAACATCCGCAGTTAGAGCAATCGGCAAAACTGAAGCATCGCCTTTCCTTCCACTCCGTTGTGTAATGAAGGGAGTTATCCCTCCAATAACAACTGTCGAGGTGGTCTCCTTTTTCATACCATTCTATTGCCGGTATTGTGAAAAGCAGATGCCCGGGATAAAGCTTTTTAACTCTGCGTATTTCACAGGTCATTTTTTTTCTTAGTTCACTGCTGATAGTTTGCTGGTCTGGTGATGCTGTTGTAAAAAGATTACAGACAACGCCCATTACGCCGGATCTTACGGAAAGTTCCACAACCTGTTCTAGCTCTTTGTAGTTGTTTTCGTTAAGGGTCATGTTAAAGACAACCCGTCTATCGCCATGGACATTTTTCATTACTTTCTCAAAAACGCCGGTTCCTCTTATCCTGTCGTTGGTTTCGTGCATACCGTCAACAGACACAAAAATGCGGTGATTGTGATCTTCAGGGAGTTCAATTGTGCCGTTGGTTATTATTTCGACAAAAGGGAACATCTCTGTTGCAAGTTTTACGACATCTTTCCTTAAAAAGGGTTCTCCTCCCATGAGCATCACCATTCTTATGCCGCCGGCATACAGATCTTTGAACCGGTTTTCCCATACTTCAATAGGGATTCCAATGCATTTACGGTCTTTTATCTCAGCAAAATGGTAGCAGTGAGCACACCTTAGATTACAAGTATCGGTTATATCGAACTCAGCGATGAAAGGCCTGCCGAAAAGCAGTCTTCGTATTTCGTAATAGATCCGTAGAAATAATTTGTATGTTTTCATTTTCGGGAAGTGTAACTTTCTTGGGATTAATAAGGGTAACAAGGGTTAATACGGGGTTAAAACGGAGTCGGTTTCACGAAATATGACGGTAATACGGGGTCGGACCACAAAATATTATTGCTCAAATTGAGGATAGCCTCATTAGAAGGATATGGAAAAGGCCTTGTGCGAATATTTCGCCCCCTTTTTTTGCTTCTAAGACATTTCATTATGAGGATCCTCTATGCCTAAATCTTTACTTGTCTTCATCTATTTTAATAATAAACGTCCGTCCCCGCTATTTCTTTAGCAAGTTTGTGTCCGCCTCACCGGCACCTTCACTAAAACAGTCGTATATGAGTAGAGGTTTGAACCGGCGAGGCGGCAACCCACGCTGATGAGTCTGTCTAGTCGAACTTCATCGAGATCCGCTTTGCATGGCTCAATTCCAGATGTGATCCGGGTCCCGTTCCAAGCATCATAAAATCAATCTCCAGTGCGGACCCGTCACCCGCAATGACCCCCACGTACGAGTACGGTCCGGCTATAATTCCTCCGAATTCATCGATTTTCATTGAAAGGCTGATGGAAAAACTGCCATCGGCTTTGAGAGCGCCGAAATGCGAGTTGACGAACTCGGCCGTTTGCGGGATTCCGCCCGCGTTGACCAATCCCCATCCGGTCACGTCACCATCGCCGTTGACGGTGAAAGCGCCTATAAGTGACACGGGCGCGTATCCCGTTGGCAGCGCCGGGCTGATAACAGACATGTCTTGCCACGCGCTGCCGGTAAAGGTGTAAGCGCCTCATAGGGGCGAGAGGTTCCGATTGCTGTGATCCTGCGCCTGGATACTTGGCGCGAGCAACAGCAGGTTAACTGCCAGAATACTCATGGAAAGTAAGTGTTTCATCGAACTGTCTCCTTTTGGTTTGTCTTTGGAGGGCCCCAACCTGGTCCTCCGTTGATGGGCTCACATTAGGCGGCAACCGACCTTTTAGCCATAGACAGCAGCCGGAAATTGGCTGGATTTTTCCTTTGCGTCCAAGGGGCTAATAAAATTGAGTTTACAGGGTTCATGGATTTATAATTCCGGTAACATGCCGGCAATTTCTGATCGGATTACTTTCGGGCCGTTTGAGCTTGACCTGGAGAACGGCAGGTTGTGCAAGTCCGGGAGGGTCCTAAAGCTCCGGCCACAGCCCATGCGAGTGCTTTGCCTACTGGTGTGTCAGGCAGGCAAACCGGTCAACCGCGAGGAGATCCGCCGTCTCTTATTGGGCGAGTCGACGTTCGTGGATTATGACGTAGGGGTCGATTATTGTGTGTACCGCATCCGCTCCGTTCTTGGCGACAAAGCGCAGTCTCCCAGTTATGTCGATACGTTTCCCCGCCGGGGCTACCGCTTCATCGCGCCGGTCAACCGCGATAGGCTCTTCACAGAGCCCATGATAGCGGTGCTGCCTTTTGCCAATTTGAACCGCGATCCCGAAAAAGAATATTTTGTGGACGGTGTCACCGATGCGCTCATCACTGAACTCGCCCGCATCCCGGCGGTGCAAGTGATCTCACGCCAATCCGTGCTCCATCTAAAAGGGAGCAGCTGTAAGCTGGAAGAGATCGCCCGCGACCTCAGAGTGGATGCCGTCGTGGAAGGAGCCGTCTTGCATGAGGGCCATCACGTTCGCCTGACGGCGCAGTTGATCCTGATGGAGCCGGAGCGCCACGCATGGGCGCAAAGCTACGACTGCGACATGTCCGTCATACTGACTACGCAGGGCGAGGCTGCGCGGGCGATCGCCGGATGTGTCGCCACGGCGTTGAGACCCGCCAATGCAGTGATTCCACCTCAGGTTGCGGCGCGGCCGGTGGCGCCGGAGATAGCCGAAGCCTATTTGAGCGCCCGCACTGAGTTCGAGAAGATGAGCGCAGAGGGGATCGGGAAAGCGCTCCAGTACTTCCGGGAGATGACCCTCAAGGCGCCCGATTTCGCGCTTGGCCTTGCTTGGCATGCCGCCTGTCTGTTCATGCTGGGTTATTGGGGACATGCTCCAACGAGCGAGGTGTACCCCAGCGCAAAGCACTTGGCGTTGCAGGCTCTTGCCATCGACGACAGCCTCCCCAGGGCTCATTTGGCGCTTGCTTGGATGAACCTGCTTCTCGACTGGGACTTGAACGCCGCCATGCAGGAGGTTCGGCGCGCCATTGAACTGAGCCCGAGTGAAACGGATGCGCACTCGTTCTATTCGACGCTCCTGTGCATTGCCGGCCGGAAGTCCGAGGCGATGAGAGAGGTTCAGTACATGCTGAACCTCAATCCCGCGGCGCTCCTCCCAAACCAATATGCCGCCTGGATGTATCTACAGATCGGCGAGAACACGCGGGCGGAGGCGCAAGCCAAAAGGACCATCGGACTATTCTCGGATTCCCTTCAGCCCTATTTTGTACTCGGGTGGTCTTCATGGCATCAGGGCCGGGCTGAGGACGCGGTTGCCGCATTGGAAAAGGCTCTCAGTCATTCGCGCGAGGCCTTATCACTCTCCTACCTGGGGCATGTTTATGGCCGTCTCGGCCGGACAGACAAAGCCCGGCGCCTTTTTCGAGAACTCGAGAAACTCCGTGCCCAAGGTCATGCTCAACCGATCGCCTTCGCGGTGATTCACGCTGGACTTGGTGATATTGACGCGGCGTTCGATTGGCTGGAAACGGCCTACCGACTCCGGGATGGCTACCTGTTCCGGCTCCCCGGGGCTCCAGGGCTTGAGCCCCTTCACTCGGATGCACGCTTCGCCGATCTCGTCCAGCGCGTGGGTGTCGTTCCGCCGGAGCCGACATAAGAGTAAAGGAAGGTTTTACAGATTTATTACGCGCATGCCGTTATTTGAATCTGATTTGACTGCCTTCAAGACTCTAATTCAGTGCACTGCGATGATACAGGGATAGTACATCATGCGGGAATGCGCTCAGCATGCCTTAGCTTGGGAAGCGCTTTTATCGATTTCCCCACTTTCTTTTCGGCAATGCGGAGTTCATAAAGGCTCTGCAGGTTGAGCCAGAACTCAGCGCTTGTGCCAAAGAAATGGGCCAGCCGCAACGCAGTGTCTCCGGTGATCGCGCGCCTCCCGTTCAGGATGCCGGTAATGCGGTTGGTCGGCACTGCCAGTTTCCGAGCCAATTCTGCTGCGCTCATATTGAGTTCCTTGAGCTCTTCAGCCAGGTGTTCTCCCGGATGTATTGCGCTTAACGCCATGGTGTCCTCCTAATGATAGTCGACAATCTCAACATTTGACGGTCCTGGGGTTCCCTCGGGCCATTCAAAGCAGATCCGCCACCGATCGTTGACACGAATGCTGTACTGCCCCTTCAGATCGCCAATCAGCGCTTCGAAACGATTGCCCGGCAAGACAGTAAGATCCTGGAGCGCTGTAGCCGCTTCCATCCTGTCGAGCTTTAGGCGTGCCGTGTGTTCAATTGCAGAGAATGCTTTCACTCGTTTCCCGGCAGCGAAGTCTTTAGTGAGCTTGTCACGATAGCTAATAATCATATGCCAGGATATCCTCCATTATGAGTTACGTCAAGCGTAATTAGAAGCCTGGCTTCGGAAGGGCCGCGGAGTAATTAAGGGGCGCGGGTAATAAGGGGGCGGCCCACAAAATATTATTGCTCAAATAATTTAATAATAAACGTGGTCCGTCCCAAACGTCCGTCGGAGAAAGGGGCAGCCGAGTGGGAACCCGGTTGCCCCTGTGGTTGCGCCAAACCGTTTATTATTTCGAGGTTGCCAGGAACGATTCCTTGCTGATGACCTCCTGCAGGCGGCAGAAGTGCCACTCCGGAGCTGCTGTGGTCCATGTCCCGCTCTTATAGTTGGTGCAACTATCGGGTTTGGCAAGTGGATATTCTTCGAGCGGATCGTCAAGCAAGTTATAGAATGTACAATTCGCCGTTTCCGCGCCGTCAATGCAGAGTATCTTGTATTTTGCGTTCCGTGCGCCGGCCTGACGCTGATTGTTCTTTATGGGGTTTACAGTCTCGGTGAGCATATAACCTTTATTGGGATCGCGCAGACCCTTGGCGCCCTTAAAAAGGATTGGAGTAAGAGAGACGGAGTCGACGGCTACGACACCGTCTCCGGTCTTATTGGGCACGGTTTTGGGTACATCGAGGCCTGCAAACTCCAGGATGGTGGAGAACAGATCCACCCCATGGATCGGCTCATCACTTTTAGAACCGGCCTTGATGCGCGGTCCGCGGATCGCCATCGAGACACGGGCGCCGCTCTCATAGGCGGTGCCTTTGCTTCGTTCCCGTTTGGTGATATACATGTTGTCAATGAACTCACGCTTTTCGCCGAACATCCATGTGCCGTTGTCGCCAAGGTAGATGACATAGGTATTGGGATCCTGCTTATCGACCACATCGAGCACCTTGCTGATAATGGTATCCATCGAATTGGTCATCCCCCGCATGAGCGCTTCTGAGGAGCAGGAACCGACAATCGCCGATCCGAACGTACCGCCACAGGATTTCATCTCTTTAATGGATACTTCGTCCAGCGTGTCGATATTCGGCACGATCATCGGATTCGGTTGTTGCTGGCCTGTGATATGCGACAGGTTGAACGCCAACCAAACGAACCACGGCTTGTCGGGATTCTTCGATTTCTGCTCGGTAATCCATTTGATGGCATCGGCGGCGTTCACTACCGGTGCATAGGTGGTCGGCGCAACACCGGGTAGGGATCTGACGGGCGCTTTTTCGGTACGCCACTTGTCGGAATCGTCGGCGCTGTCCTGGATTTGATAGTCCCAATTCCAATATGTGGTTACGCCCCCATGGAGGTTGCCCAGGAAGAGATCAAAGCCCGCCTCTTTGGGCTTCATGCCGGGGTATTTACCCAGACCCGCTATGTGATACTTGCCGAACAACGCAGTGCTGTAGCCCCCCTTTTCCTTCAGGTCCCGAACAAAGGAGCGATGGTTTTGGGACAGCCAGTTATTATAATCCAGCACTCCGGTCTTGGCGGAATAAAGCCCGGTGAGAATCGATGTGCGGGTGGGTGAGCAAAACGGATTTACCCATGCCTGGGTGAACCTCATGCCCGCCTGGGAAAGACGGTTGAGGGTGGGAGTGGACGCGGGACGCCCCTTGATCTGTTGATACTTGGGATGATTGCGTCCCGAAGGCCCATATTGCTTGACAAGGTCGTCGATCATGCCCGGATACATATCGGTTGTCGCGTCTATGCCGATATCGTCGCCGAGGATCAGCAGGATGTTCGGCTTGTTTGCCGCGAACGCGGACGTACTTCCGACCATAAGCACAGCCAGTATGGCAAATCCACACAATGTCGTTAGGACGGCTCTATTGATCACTGTTTCATTCCCCCCGCTTCGTGGTTATTTTCAATTATCAAGCACTCTTACATTCATTCTATTGTACTGTCATTTTATCCTGACAGTCCAAGAAAAAACAGCAGTTTCCCAAAAGTCCATCGGCATCGAAACCGTTCCGGCTGTAATTATTTTCGGATGTATTTGCCATCCGGGACGCGGGTTTTGCCTGTTTGCATACAAACCTAAACCTCATTGAGAGGACAACCGAGAAATAATCCCATGAAAAACTTTAAACTGAAGCTTTGATATCTGGAGCTTCGGCATTATCATGGAGCCACAAAATGACCTTAGGAGCTTCTATGAAACGATTAGTTGTTTTTGTTTGTTTTGCAGTTTTATTCCTGAGCATAGCTATCTGGGCGGCGGATCAGAAAGCTGATTTTAGTGGAACCTGGCAACTGGACGCCGCATTAAGCGATGCTGCTCCCAAAAATATCGATACTTCCCTCACCGGCGGCGGTATGGGTGGCATGGGCGGTGGCATGGGCGGACCCGGCGGCGGTTTTGGCGGCATGGGAGGGCCTGGCGGCGGCTTTGGGCGCGGTGGCGGACAGTCGAACAAGACCTTTATAATTAAGCAGACCGAGAGTGAAATACAGATTACGAATAAAGGGGCAAGTAATGGCAAGGATTTGATTGAAAGTTTTATGCTTGCTGAAAAAGATAAAAAAGAATTGGTGGATTCATTTGGCGGGAAAAAAGTCACGCGGACAACCAAGATCCAACTGGGAAAAGACAAATTTACGGTCACCGTCAAGACTCCCTCTCAATTTGGCAGCGCCTCCTGGACACAGCGGGAATTCAAGCTTTCGAATGACGGCAAGACCATGACGCTGAAAATCAACACCAAAGGATCGGTGCCCACTGCACAGAAACTTGTTTATCACAAAGAATAGATTGGCTTGAAGAAGCGGATTATTCAGCGCGGCTCGTCAATATCCGGGCGGTACATTGACGAGCCGCGCTTAGAAGTTTCTTCGGGATGCTTCCTGGAGAATCAACTTGTCCAGCGTAAGATCGAATACTGCTTTACGTCTAAAAATTTCAACAGTGGAGATACGGCCCCTATTCCCTTATTTCCCTAAAGGAGACACTAATGGCAGGAATGGATAAACTGAAAAATGTGGTACGTGAACCGAACGTCGTTGAGCTAAAACCCTGGAAATCCATACACAACACTATCAAAGAGCCGATGGTTACCGGGCTGGGCGGCATAGATATCCCCGAATCTGTACTGGCGATGGGATTCGCTCGTATCACTAAACCTGATTCGCTGGGCGCCCCGACTCACAAACATCCCCACGATCAGTGGATTTACCTCATCGGGGAGACCAATAACTTCGCCGATTTCGATGCCGATATTGAAATGACACTCGGCAAAAAGATCGTAAAAATCAATTATCCCTGTTACATCTTCATTCCCAAAAATGTAATGCATTGCCCGCTGGACATAAAACGCGTCGGCAAGCCGTTCATCTTCATTGACGCCAGGATTACCAAAGAGGCATCTGTCCGGCCAACCAAGACAGCAAAGATCACACCAATCAAATACATCGCAAAAAATAATAAAAAACAACCAAAGGGAGCCTGAACAATCCGAACGGAAGTTAATTGCGCAGGCGCCTGCGGACGCATGCTACTTTAGCGTTGCCGTCGTCTGCGCTTTACTCACCTTGCACAACAACGCTCTGGCCGGCCAACTCCCGGTCAGTTGATCACAGGCGTCCGGATCATCCGTGGTCAGGACATTCACATTCGATTGCCACAAGCCGTACAAGGACGGCTCGGGGCCAGGTTGCTCCGGGAACCACCAGCAGTGTTCGGCGTGGACGACCCGGGGATCGATGCCGGCAGTGAGTTTCGCCTTCATCTGAATGGCTCCCCGGCGTGTCTCGATGACCGCCCAATCGCCTTCCCGAATTCCCAAGGATCGAGCAGTATCCGGATGAATCTGCAGGAGCGGGTCGGGGTGCTGCTCGCGCAATCCCATGCCCGGTTGTCGATGCTCCGACTGGAATTGCGGCAGGAACCTTCCCCCGTCGATCAGAATCAAGGGATAGTCTGCCGCAATTTCCGGCGTTCGCACCGGGCTTTCCGGGGGCTCCTCGAAAAACGGAAGCGGGTCGTATCCGAGTTCTTTGAAGATGTTCGAGTACAACTCAAACTTGCCGCTGCGGGTGGCGAAACCGGTGACCTTGCCGGTTCGCGGGTTGATTTTGTCGTAGGTCCAGGGCTCGGCGCCGGCGATAACATACTTCCCGGCGGCTGCTTCCTCAAAGGTGATCCCAATCGGAGCCAGACGATAATTGTATAGCTCCTCTTCTGTTTTCCAGGGAAAATACTCCCCGAAGCCCAACCGGATGCTGAGTTCGCGGAAAAAGTAATAATCGGACTTGCGCTCACCGAGGGGTTGTATGGCTCTCTCGCCGGCGACAAATACCGAAGTGAAATCCTCCATAGTGGACAACGTCGGCCGCTCCAATTTGCTGGCCGCCGGCAGCACATAATCCGCCAGCATGGCTGTGGGCGTCATGAAATGCTCCAGCACCACATGAAGATCGAGATTGGGACTCTTCAGGGCCCGGTAAACCAGTTTAGTGTTGGCGGCGTTCAGCAGGGGATTGCTGCCCCAGGTGATCAAGGCCTTGGTCGGATATGGCGCGCCCTCGAGGACACTGCGCCAGATAGCCGGCTCAGGAGCGGAAAAGTTGTGCCCGCTCATTGCGATGGGAACGCCATAAGTTTGCTCGTACATCTCGTTCATGAGCTCGTAGGCGGGCCAGGTCATCAGCTTGAAACGATCGCTGCCGAGCTGCTTGGCGCGCTGCTGCGGTGAGCAACGGTCCGCCATTTGCAACATCGAATCGCGCATCGCCATCACGCCGCCCACGATGGGTCCAGGCCCTTCGGGCGCCAGCCCGGCGGTTTCACCCTTCATGTTTCCAGTAATGGCATGCAGACAGAGCCGCGCCTGTTCCACCCGTATGGCGTTGAGGCCGAACTGGTCCGGCGCCAGGCCGGTATGGATGCAGCCCGGCTTGGCTCCGGCGTAGGCAATGGCGGAAGCAACGATTTGCTCCGCCGGCAACCAGGTGATCTCGGCCGCCCGCTCGGGGGTATATTCGGCGGCGCGCTGTTTGAGCTGTTCAAAACCGAAAGTCCATTGCTCGACAAAATCCCGGTCGTACAGTCCGCGATCAATGATAACGTTGATCCAAGCCATCAGCAGGGCCGCGTCTGTTCCCGGGCGAATTTGCAGCCAGAAGTCGGCGCCTTTGGCCAGTTCGGTTTGCCGCGGATCGATCACGATGAGCTTTGACTCGGGTTTTTGGGTGCGCCACTTCTGCATGGGGCGCCGCCGCACCGGGTTGGCCTCGGAATAATCTCTGCCCAGCAACACCAGGCAGTTGAGGTGTTTGATGGGAGGGGCCAGGGTGCACGGGATGTTGGCTCCTGCCAAGGCTAGCGCCAGCGCGACCTTATTGCAGGCGCAGGCGACGCCGGGAGCGCCGACGTTCGCCGGATTGCCAAAGAGGTTCGAGAAACGCGCGCGGATGGCATAGAAGTCGCTGCGGTAGGTCCCCTCGATGAAGGACAGGCTTTCGGCGCCATGCTGCGCCTTGATCGCCTGCAAGCGCTCGGCGATCTCATCCAGCGCCTGTTCCCAGGAAATCCGCTCCCATTTGCCTTCCCCCCGCGCGCCAAGGCGTTTGAGGGGATACATGAGCTGATCGGGGTGTTCCAGCCACTGCCGGAAGTGCGGCATTCGTTCGGCGCATACCGAGCCGCGATTGAAAGGAAACTCCGGGTTGCCTTTGATGCCCAGAATCCTGTTGTCCTTAACTGTTACCAGCAAGCCACAATTGCAGTGGCAGCCCGGAGACGGCCAGCAGATTGTCTTCTTAACCTCTACTCCTTGCTCCTCGGTCACAGCGTCTCTCCTGGGGCCTCCTGTTCCAGAGCCAAGCTTAGCGGGGTTTCCTAGAGTGGTCGACCAAGAGCCTACCGACATCAAGAGTGCGAGGCGCGCCTCCTTGTCCCACTTGCCCGCGATAATCCTGAGGAATAGGGATCCCGGCTTATTTAAGACTTTTTACATACTCCGCAACAGCCTTGGCCTCATCGACGCTGATATTGACGATCGGCGTATTGTGCACCGTCTTCCCAAGGCCTCCTTCGGTGATGAAGGCTGTAAGTTTTTCGACGGTCATGGTCGTTTTATTTATTGGAGGAATTTTCGCTGAGGCCAGGCCTTCTCCATTTTTCTCATGGCAGGTGCCGCATCTTGCTTTAAACAGCTGGGCGCCATCCGGCTTATCCTTTGCGCACAGGAAAAAAGGAATCGCTGCCAACAGGACCGCAATCATGATCAAACAGATAGTCTTCATGTATTTCACTCCTTTACCCATGTAGGACATTGAAGGCGGATTTTAACACAAGCGTTAACCTGCAGCTCTGCATTTCTCACAAGCTTTTCGGCTCACAAGCTTTCGGCTTGTGCCTGTAAAGCCTTCTGTGTTAGAACCATTGGCATCCTTTTTCAGAGGAACTATCGTAATAAGCCAATGGAGAAATCCTCATGTATGAGAAATATATTACCAGCATAACGCGAAGAGATTTCGTCAAGGAAGTTGCAGCCGGAACGGCCGCAGCCGCAGCAGTAGGCGCTGACGCCTTTGCATCTCAAGCTGCCGCCGACTCGAAGACCTTTTCGCTGGACAGGCCTGTAGGCGATAAATACTCGCAGTATCTCTTTACCGGGCTGAAAGACGAATTGAGTGCGATGATACCGAGTTTTGGAGAACCCGCTCCATACTTCCGGGGGGCGTGGCAAATACCAGGAGCCAGCATCAATATCGGATGGCAGGTGGTGACCAAGGCCAATTTTATGGAGAAAGAGGGCCATCATCATCTTTGTGACGAATATTTCTGTTTTTTCGGAGCCAAGATGCCGGATATCTGGAGCAGCTTTGATGCGGAAATCGAGCTGTGCTTAGGGCCGGAAGAAGAGAAGCATATCATTACAAAACCCACCTTTGTTTTTATCCCCAAGGGATTGCACCACAATCCGTGCAACTTCAAGGTGGTCAATAAACCGCTTCTGTTCCAGGCAATTCATCTCGGACCCAGGTTTCACAAGATTATGAACGGCAAAGAGTACTGGTTTGAAGGCCCCGGAAGGTCGATGGAAGGGTGGAAAGGCCATCCGTGGTAAACGGCCGGATGAATCTTCAAACAAGGGACGAATTGAATTACGGGAAGAGCGGCTGGCCGGGAATTACAATTATTCCAACTCCCGGCCGGCGTACATTTTAGCTCCTGAGATCTGCTGCTATCTCCACTTGTCGATCTGGACGGATTGACCGGGCGCCAAACCACCCATGCTGAAGTAGTTGTTGTTCGATGCACCAGTAACGACAACGGTAAACGTACCGCCGGAACGACGCGATCCGTCGTTCGGTTTTCCAACCATGCCGCCGGGCTTTGCTCCTATCGGCACGCCTGTTACCCAGGCTGTGAATTTCTCCACTGTATCGTACCCTGCGTCCTTAACGAAATTGGCAATCGGAGGACTCAGGACGGCGCAAGTGCCGAACAATGCATCCTGAGAATTAAAAATATCCTTGATGACCTTGGGATAATTCATCTCAGTTCCCCAGACATTGTCAGCCCAGTTCTTAGCGGAAAGAACGCCCCATCCGTTAAATAACGTAATAACATTTTCGTTCTTTTTGTAGCCGCGCCTTACGGATAGCGGGTCGAAGGGAGAATCCCGTTCATTCTCGGCGATGATGATGTTGATCAGGTTCATAGGATTTCCCACAACGCCCATGTAGGTAGTTCCCACTTTCCCGCAGTTCCCGCCATTGATGGACAGCAGGTTCCAGGCTCGCCCGATGGTAGTATTGGCATGGGCATACGGTCCCATTGCGCCGATCTCATAATTCAGTCCGATTTCGTCGCGGATAAGCCCGTTGATAACGGCGCCTGATACGAAGCCGTTGTCGGAAACCGATATGCCTTCCATCCCGGTGGATCCTATCGCAAGGATGATCGGGAAATATTCGGGATCGGCCCCTGCCATGACTGCGTTGATGGCCGCATCCTTAACCGTATAGGTCCAGGTTTCAAATACTCCCGCCGTCGGCCCCATCTTGCCGAGCACTTCATCCGGACTATGACTGGTGGCCTTCAACATCTTATTGACTTTTTCTTCAGTCGGGAGAACCACAGGCAGAAAATCAGTATATCTCCGGGTGCGAAACATTTTCTGGAGTTCATCCGCCGTGCCGCTGAAAGTGGCAGGCCCTTTGTCGCGCTTCAGTTTTCCAGTCCTTTTTTCTTCCGCCGTCAAGGGCTTGGTCAGTTTGTCGACAATCTCCTGCATAACAGGCTTGCCGGTAAGAGGGTTGTTGCCCAAAACAACATCCCTGCGCAACTGCTCGGACGTCTTGCCCCAAATCGGGCCGCGGATGTATTGAATTCTGATGCCCGGCATCCCTTTGGTTAATGCAACTTCTTTTAATTGTTTTTCAAAACTGGAAACGACGATCGGCACTGCAGGTTTTTTGACTGTTGATTCAAAATCTATGGAAAGTCCGGCGACCCCGGGAGCGCATACACTTCAATGCCCCAAGGCGATGACCATAGCATCGGCTTTTTCCTGCATCTCCGCCCACAGAGCCGGGTCTTTCGAAGACATAAACGTGCTTTTTTTAACGTAATGGAAGTTGGTTTTTGGGTAAGTCTTTTTAAATCCTTTCTCCAATTCCAGAAGCAGAATGTCCGATCCTGGATACCCGTCATCAACTATATAGATGGTCTTGCCATCCATCGTATTCAGGCGCGGGGCCATTGCCATAAGATCCAAAGGCGGTGGCGAGCCCAAAGGGTTGAGCACCGTAATTATCGGGTCCGCTGTTTTCTTGGCAACCGGCGCCGCTTTTGTTTTTACCTGAGCCTGGCTATTCAAAGCCTGGTAACTGCAAAACAGGCAAAAGCACAGCATTGCAATTAAAAACAGAGTCGTATTCCGCTTCATTCCCCTATCCTCCTTGTTGTGTGTTCACTCTAGGCAGCCGGTCTTATTCGTGTCAAGAACAAAGGGAAACTCTTGGCTTGCAGGAAAATATATTGTGGCTGCAGGATAAATCGGGTAGGTTGAAATAGCGTTCTCACATTAACGGGGCAACCGAAAGATATGCGGCAATCCCGGTGGATGGTGCAGAGACGGAGGCATAACAATGGCTTTGCCGAACCATAAAACTAAAATCGTCTGTACAATCGGTCCGGCTTCCGCATCCAGGGAGGTCATGGAGCAGATGATCCGGGCCGGTATGAATATCGCCCGTCTCAACTTTTCCCATGGCGATTTCGCCAGTCATGAGAAAACGATCGAGAATCTGCGGGCAGTGGCGCGATCCACAGGGCAACGCCTGGCAATCATGGCGGATCTGCCCGGGCCTAAGATGCGTATCGGTCAGTTTTCCAAGGAGCCGATCGAGTTAAAGACCGGCGATCCTTTCACCTTAACAACAGACGACATCGTAGGAGACTCGAGCCGGGTCTCCGTTAGCTTTTCCCGGTTGCCCCAAGTGGTGAAACCCGGAGATCGGTTATATCTCAATGACGGTTTCATCCAGCTTGAGGTCACAGAGGTGGTTGGGTCAGACGTCCGGTGTCGCGTCTTCGTCGGGGGCGAGCTTCGTTCCAAAAAAGGATTGAACCTTCCCGGCATAGGCCTTGGCATTCATGCCTTTACCGAGCAAGATCAGCGCTGGCTTGTGTTCGCCAAGGAGCAGGGTCTCGAAGCAGTCAGCCAATCCTTTGTAGAGGAAGCTGCAGACATCATTGCCGTCCGTAAAGCAGCAGACAATCTGAATTACCATCCATTTATCATCGCCAAGATCGAGCGGTCGAGAGCTTTGGATCGCATCGAGGATATATTGGAGGTGACCGACGGGATCATGATCGCCCGGGGAGATCTCGGGGTGGAGATTCCAATCGAGCAGATCGCCGTCGTACAAAAGCGGTTGATGCGTCTTGCAAACATGCACGCAAAACCGGTCATCACGGCCACCCAGATGCTCGAGTCGATGACGGACAACCGGCGCCCCACCCGGGCAGAATCCACCGACGTGGCCAATGCGATCCTGGACGGAACGGACTGTGTGATGCTTTCGGGAGAATCCGCCATGGGAAAGTACCCTGTCGACGCGGTGGCCATGCTGGCAAAGATCGCCGCCGTCGTGGAGCCCTGCCGTCCCAATATTGCGGTGAAAGAGCTATACCTGGGGATCGATATTGCCAAAAGCCCCCGGCCGGAACATCTGATTGCTATTGGGGTGGAAGCATGTCTCCAATACATATCTCCGACAGCCGTGTTCGTTCCCACCCACGGCGGCGCCACGGCGAGGAGCATCGCACGGTTCCGGTTCCCCATCTGGACGATCGCGGTGAGCTCGCAGATTGCGACCTGTCAGGCGCTTCAGTTCTCCTGGGGCGTCTATTCAATGTATGAACCCGAGCACCCAGAGGACTGGAGAGCCTATATCAAAGGGTGGCTGCATGATTACGGAGTGGATGGGAATCTTGCTGTCTTGACGGAAGGACCGTCCACCAAACACCCGGATGCCAGCAACCGGATGGAGATCATCGATCTCCGTCCCGGATCGACAAAAGGTTAAGTTGCACATGAGCTCCTTGGGGAGTTCGAGCATGAAGCGCACTCCTGCGGGATTGGTGGAGTTGGACATGAATATACAAATTTTCGGCACGCTGAAATGCCGGGATACCAAGAAAGCACAAAGGTATTTCAGAGAAAGACGCATCCCTTTCCAGTTTGTTGATCTCACCCGCAAAGGATTGAGCAAAGGAGAATTAAACAGCATCAAAACAGCTGTGGGAATGGATAACCTTATTGATCGCGAAAGCAGGAAATATGCGGAGAAATCCTTGAAATATTTAATCCACGATATCGAGGAGGAAATCCTTAAAGACCCTTTACTCCTAAAAACTCCCATTGTAAGAAATGGCCGTGACGCAACTGCAGGGTATCAACCGGATTCGTGGAAGGCATGGGAATAGCGCAACCCAGGGCAGCCCCGTCACCAGCCGCGCTGGATTGAATAATCTGTGACGGGATGGTCTTAATCACAGGGTCTGTGAAGTAAATCATTTTTATGAGTTTACAAAATTTTTATGCCCTGAAAGGGCATTATGACAAAGCCCAGGGTAGAGCGGCGTTTTTTGCCGCTCTACCCTGGGTGTTGAATTGATTCGTCTCTACCCTGAAAGGGTTGTTTACAGATGCAACCCTAACTTCATCATGGAGATACGGCCGCCTCTTTACTGCTCCGTGCTTTCAGCGCTCCGGGTTTTTTAACGTTGAGCTACCGCAACACACTTTAAATTCTTATGGTCGCGTATCAGCAGCTTGCCGTCAGCAATCGCCAGGGGAGCCCAGTTTTCACCTGACGCCAGCAGCTCTACACTGGCCAGCGGTTTGAAACCGGAAGGATCAGGCTCGATAAGATACAACATCTTATTGCCGTCAACGCTCAGCAGAAGCCCGTCGGCGAGGATTGACCCTCCCTTATTGAAGAGAGGGTCCTCGCCTGTTTTCCACTTGATCTGGCCGTCCATACCCATACACACCAATCCATCGCTTCGCTCGTTGATCGTGTACTGGGCGTAGAAATGCCCTTTATACAGAATCGGTGGCTGTGTGTGGGAGCCGAAGTTGACGTTTTTAAATAGTTCTGTAGCTTCGAAGCTGCCGTCTTCTTTCTTTTGAACCTTTATCATAACAGTTCCCGCACTATATCCGCCCGTAATGAGCACGCGCCCTTCACCGGCGTCGACCGCATGAGGAACGGGAATTGCACACTGCCAGTTGCCATACGTCCACAAAATTTTCCCGCTTAGCGGGTCGAGGCCGGTGACGCTTCCGCCGCTGGCGCTGCGGCCAAATCCCTTACCGGCCATAATCATTACCAGGTGGTCGGCTCCGCCGGTTTTAACTATGGACGGGCTGACATAACCGACACCGCCGGACAACACAGGCGATTTCCATTTAAGTTCACCTGTCAGTTTGTCATAGGCGACCACACCCGCCTGAGATGTTTGCGATGCCACGATAACTAAATTGCCGTAAATCAACGGATTCTGAGTTATTGCCCACATGGGCAGGTTATCGCCGCCGAAATCTTTCCAGATATTTTTATTCCAGACCGGTTTGTGCGTGGTTGTGTTGATGCAATACAGGTCTCCCAGCGGGCCGCAGGAATAAACATTATTCCCATCCACAGCGGGAGTGGTTCGCGAACCCGGATGGTTAAAGCTGCCAGGGGCGTCATAGGCAAAGTTCCAAAGCTCTTTGCCGGTGGGAAGGTCTAAACATCTCAGGTTGTCCCCGACCTTGTCGTCTCTATCGAGCAGATATACCTTGCCGCCGCTGACGGCCGGCCCCCCATAGCCAATGCCAACAGGAGCCGTCCAAAGAACCTTCGGGCCTTCCTTTGGCCAGCTTCGCAATAGGCCCTTCTCGGTAGATATACTGTCTCGATTGGGTCCATAATATCCCGGCCAGTCCGCAGCAAAAGCGCAGGCTACGGATAACGCGATGATTACCGTTATGAGTTTTATCTTGGCTTCCATTGGCACAACTCCTTTTCTATTGAAGCAGCATAATGTCCGTACGGGCAATTCTTCACCTGAGGATACAACCTTCAAACGCTATTGCCGTTATTTTTCAGATCCTCCGGCATTCCCTGAAATGGCATAGAGATCTGAACTCGTCATGATGTAAAGCACCTTGTTGGCAGGCACAGGGGTGCCGTAGACCGAATTACCCATATCAATCTCGGAGATCTTCTTCATCTCCGCGCCCGTTTTGAGCACAGCAACATCTCCATCTTGGTCGCCGAGAAAAACCTTGCCGTCAGCCACAAGCGGAGAGCCCCAAACCGGGGCCAGCATGTCAAAAGTCCAATAGGGCTTTCCGGTCTTGGCATCCAGGCAGTGCAAAAGCCCTTTGAGATCAGAAATATAAACTAATCCGTCGGCGATCGCCGCCGTCGATATGGACCGGTTGATTTTATCATACTGCCAGACACGGCCTGATTCTGTTGTGTCGCCTCGCCGGGAGGGATCGATACAATAGGTGTGTCCGAGTCCATTGCCGCTATCCGGATCCTGCCCTACGCTCATAAACACCTTGCCGCCGCTGAAGACAGGGGTGGCAATGCCGTAGTTGCGCGTCTTGGGCCATACAGCGTCTTTGGGATTCAAATCGAATCTCCATAATTTTTCTCCGGTTCGGGCATTGAATCCGTAAAGCCAGCCGTCACCTCCCGGGAAAAACACCTGCTGAACTCCATCGACCAGACCAAGAGTTGGTGAAACCCATTGGCCGCGCAGGATAGCATCGCCCGGAGAATTGTCCTGCCACATGACTTTGCCGGTGTTTTTATCGACAGCTATAAAACTGGGAGCTTTGGGCGCAGGGATTTTCTCGCCACTCTCATCGCGGCCGTTGGAAGTCCCGAGAAAAACCAGATCTTCCCAAAGGACGGGGGAGGAACTGGACATGAAAAGCTGGATCACGCCCAAGTCCTTCATCATATCGAGCTTCCAGATGATGTCGGCGTCGGTAGGCCCTTTAGGAACCTCACCTTGGAAAGGACCGTCATTTTTGCCGTCCATGAATCCTTCTGTGTCCAGGCAAATCAGCTCTCCGCGGTTGTTTACGTAATAAAGGCGCTTCCCTTCAACAGCCGGAGACGAGCAAACGCCCTGATCGGAAAAGTCGTTTTGATATCCGGAATCCAGCTTATCCGACACGGACTGCCAGAGAAATTTGCCGTCAGACTCCCGGAAGCACATGAGCACGCCCTTGTCGCCATCGATTTCAGGATTCTTAGGATTGCCATTATTGGTGCCGAGAAAAATCTTCCCATCGGCCACCACAGGATTTCCGTATGAAGTCGAGCCGATCTGAACTTTCCATTTTATGTTTTTCCCGCTTTTGACATCCCAGAACTCCGGCAGGTTTATTATGGCAGAAGTCATGTTGCGTTGCGCCGTGCCGCCCCACATCGGCCAGTCCTGAGAAATAAGTGGAAACGACGCTATGCCGGAAAGTATAAATAAAAATAAATTTCTTTTGATGCGCATAAGCCGGCTCCGTATCATCCAACTGCTTTTCTGAGCGCGATCCGCCCCGTCCTGACATCTTCCCATCAGCCTCGCGCAATTATAACTCCTGCGGAGCCCAAGATAGTAGAATTATGGGGCATTGAGGAAAGGGATGATTCAGCCTCCATGAACGCGTCATTCGGAAGCGGTCTCGATTCCGGGATTTGTGTTCTTTCTTCTTGTTCTGGCGCAGACAGGCGCCATAAGCTTACAGAGTTAAAAGGAGAGAGATATGGCGCATTTTATTGGCAACAAAGAATACTTCCCAGGCATTTCAACGATCCCTTTTGAGGGGCGTGACTCCAAGAATCCCCTGTCGTTCAAGTTCTATGACAGGAACAAGCGCGTCGCCGGCAAGACGATGCAGGAGCATCTCCGCTTCGCCGTCTGCTACTGGCACACTTTCTGCGCCACCGGGTCCGATCCCTTCGGATCTGCCACGCGCGTATTCCCCTGGGAGACTTCGAACAACGAAATAGAGAACGCGAAGAACAAGCTCGACGCCGCATTCGAATTCATCACAAAACTTGGCGCCCCCTTCTACTGCTTCCACGATCGTGACATCGCGCCGGAAGGCAATAGCGTCGCCGAATCCGAGAAGAATTTACAGCTGTTGGTTGGCCTTGCAAAGGAACGCCAGAAGGCGACCGGGGTCCAACTGCTATGGGGTACGGCGAATCTGTTCTCACACAAGCGGTACATGAACGGTGCGGCGACGAACCCGGACTTTCGCGTCCTGACCCACGCGGGCGCTCAGGTAAAAGCTGCCATCGACGCGACCATCGAGCTGGGCGGTGCAGGCTATGTCTTCTGGGGTGGACGCGAGGGGTACACCTGCTTGCTGAACACCGACATGAAGCGCGAACTCGAAAACCTGGGACGTTTCCTGGCAATGGCGCGCGACTACGCCCGCAAGCGGGGCTTCAAGGGCTCCTTCTACATCGAACCCAAGCCTATGGAGCCTTCGAAACATCAATACGACGTCGACGCCGCAACGGTGCTTGGATTCTTGCGAGCTCATGGGCTCGACAAGGACTTCAAACTCAACATCGAAGCCAACCACGCAACCCTTGCCGGACATTCCTTCTCCCATGAACTGCAGGTGGCGGCAGACGCCGGGATGCTCGGAAGCATCGACGCAAATCGTGGCGATCAACAGAACGGCTGGGACACGGATCAGTTTCCTACCGATATCTATCAAGCCGCCGAAGCGATGATGATTGTGCTCGAAGCCGGTGGATTCCTAACCGGGGGGCTCAATTTCGACGCCAAGGTTCGCCGGAATTCTACGGATCTCGAAGACCTGTTCCTTGCCCACATCGGCGGCATGGACGCTTTCGCTCGCGGACTTGAGGTTGCAGCGGCGCTGCTCGAGCATTCCCCGCTTCCCGCAATGCGCAAGAATCGTTACGCCTCCTTCGCCGAGGGCGACGGTCTTGCATATACACAGGGCAAGTTGACTATCGAGGATCTGGCCGCTCTTGCCGCAAAGAACGAAAATTTGCCGTCCATCAGCGGCAAGCAGGAGCTTATCGAAAACATCATCAACCAGTATCTTTAAATGAAATCAATATTCATCTATTGATTGACAATAATGAAAACTCATTTTATAATTACAGTAACTCTTTTAGTAACAACAGGTGAGGTGGCCAATGATTAAACAAAAGCATCCCGAGGGAAAACCCATAAAAAAGGTTTGTGAATGTCCTACTAAACCGAATTCAAAAAAACTGAACCTTCTGGTTAAAAATCCCACATACATATGCGGGAACTGCGGCCGATACACCGCAACCCAGGAGTCTCTCTGCTGGCCTGAAAGGTTGTTTTCAACGTGGTAATATTTTGAGGCAAGCAGACACTTTGCATGGGAAGGTCTATTTTTGAACTGGAGCGTCGCCCATTCCCGCCAGATTGCCGATAACGTTAACCAGCGATTGACCCTCGGGTATTACTATTTTGGCATTACTGGAGAAAGACTCTTCCACCGCCTGCAAGCGCCGTAATAGCTGGGCATTCCCTTTGAAATACATATCCGCCGATTCATTTACCAGCTTAATCGCCTGGGCCTCGCCTTCAGCCACGAGTATTTTGGCCTGTCTCTGTCCTTCAGCCTTTAATATTTCCGCCTGCCTTTGTCCTTCGGCTACCTTGATGGCGGCTCTTCTCTCCCCATCCGCCTGTGTTTCCCGGGCAGTAGCAAAGTCTACAGCGGCGATTTTTTCATTGTTTGCTTTCACAACCTTGTTCATGGTCTCTTGGACATCGGGCGGGGGATTAATTTCTTTGAGCTCGGTACGGACAATTTCGAGTCCCCAGCTCTTGGTCTCGCTGGAAAGGTTGTTGTACAGAGAACTATTAATTTTGCCGCGTTCGCTGTTGGCTTCCTTGAGGCTCATGGTGCCGATGATATTCCTCAGCGTAGTCCTGGCTAGTGCCACAATCTGGATTCTGTAATTGTACACATTGTATTCGGTAGCTTTGACGCTCTCCTCATCCGAGCGCACTTTAAAATACACCTGGGCGTCGACTTGAGCATTCAGGCTGTCGCTGGTGATAATTTCCTGCAATCCCGCATCTACCATGTTTTCGGTGATGTTGATACGGATCAGACGCTCGATGTATGGGATCAGAAAAAGAATGCCCGGGTTGGCAAAACGATTGTATTTGCCGAAACGCTCAATAAGACCGCGCGAAGTTGGACGCAGGGTCCGAATAGAAGCCGAGAGCAACAGGATGACGACAAATATAGCCAGAAGGATGATGAAATACGTTCCATCCATGGTTTTTTCCTCCTTGTTAGTTCATGAAAAGCATCGGATAACGTGTATTCTAACATAGCGCTAACTCTCAGACGTCAGAGATAATTTGTCGCCGGCTCCGGACTCCAAGAGTCCCTTAGGGTCTTGCCGGGAGACAGGAGAGTGAAGTTTGCCGATCGGACTTCATGCGGTGTAAGAAGAATCCTATTTAAACACTGCAGGGGACGTCAACGAACTCGACCGAAACCTTAAATTCCTTGGCAATGAGCCGGCCCAGGTTCTGAACGCCCAGCTTTTCGGTGTCGTAATGACCGGCATTAATGAAATTAATCCCGGTCTCTTCAATTGCGCGTACATGCTCTTCACGTATATTGCCGCAAATATAAGTATCCGCTTTCAATTCGGCGGCCATTACATAACCTTGAGAAGCCGCGCCGGAAATAACAGCGACTCTTTGACACTTTGCGGGTCCGGCGGCAATGGCAAAAGCCTTTACGCCAAGCTTCCGTTCGACCGTTTTAAGCAAGATCTTAAAATCCACAGGCTTGCTCAACTCGCCGATAAAACCAACTTCGAATGGTTTTGGTTTGGTTATGCCCAGCAATCGGCATAAGCTGATATTGTTCCCAATCAGCGGATGGACATCCAGCGGCAGGTGAAAGCCGCATAGGCTGATATCGTTCGAGAGCAGCAGTTTCAGCCTGTCCCGGTTAACGCCCTTGATGACGGGTGGATTGTCAAACTGGTTATTGAAAATGCCGTGATGTACGATCATCATCTGAGCCTTACTCCGGACGGCGGCTTCAACCAGCCGGCGGGAAAAACTCACTCCAGTCACGACCTTTTCAACCTTTTCGCAGCCTTCGATCTGCAGGCCGTTTTTGCAGAAATCCTGGCATTTAGCGACTTCAAGATACTGTTCACAGAATTTAACGATGGCGTCACGGTTGACTTGCATATTTAGAAAATCCTCTTATTGTATAGTCGTTTCAGCTTACCATAACCAATCCTGAGATGTAGGATTTTGGCGAAGAGCTGAAATTGGACATTCTGCCGGCGCTCCGTTCATCAAGAATAATCCTGATCGAATATGGAAGAAAGTTTGATTTCATTGAAATGCGCAGAATATAATAGTTATTATCAAATTCTTGGAGTCTATTCGAAGATGAGCGCTGAAACTGTCATGAGCATACTTGTCGGTTTTGGGCTGAGCGCCGCCTGTGGTTTTAGAGTGTTCGTGCCGTTATTGGTAATGAGCATCGCTTCTCTATCAGGCCAACTTAGCTTTTCATCCGGTTTCGATTGGATTGGCACCTATCCCGCTCTGGTGGCGTTTGCCATCGCCACCGCAGCAGAAATCGCCGGCTACTTTATCCCATGGGTGGACCATCTTCTCGACGTCATTGCCAGTCCCGCAGCGATCGTGGCGGGCATAGTCGTGATGGCATCTTCTGTCACGGGAGTAAGCCCTTTCCTTAAATGGTCGCTTGCAATCATTGCGGGAGGAGGCGTCGCCGCATCGTTTCAGGCGATCACAGGTCTGGCTAGGGTGACTTCTACAGCAACGACTGGAAGCCTGGCTAATCCGATTGTATCCACCATCGAAGCGATTGGCTCGATGGCATTATCTATTCTGGCAATCGCTATTCCGTTGGTGTGCATAATAATCCTCGCCATCCTTTTACTATTATTCTGGGGTCCCGGACGTTCGCTGCTTCGGCGCTTAAAGAACTCTCCTTGATCTTGTTTATGAGATTTGGAAACCAATACACTTTATATCCTAATTTTCTGAAATGTTGCAGCAAGAGGCTGCGCTCTGTTTTAAATATTCTATAACCCCATTCCAGGATGCTGCTAAGGAGCAACCCATGTTGGATCAAGAAAGCCGTCAAGCAGTTTTAGATGAAGAGCACCTAAGATTGCTCTCCATAGGATATTACATTTCTGGAGGCCTTAGCATCGCATTTTCATTTGTGGGCCTTCTTTATATGGCAATAGGAATATTCCTTTTTACTGTTAACAGCTCTTCATCGGCCGCAGCAGGAGGGCCTCCGCCTCAATTTATCGGTTCGATAATGGGAATATTGGGGTTGTCCATTTTTGTATTTTTAATCACTATGGGCGTTCTTAAATTCATCTCCGGATCTCACCTCAAAAAACGGAAAGGCCGAATCTTATCCATGGTGGTTGCGGGCGTCAATTGCCTGGAATTCCCTTATGGCACGTTGCTCAGCGTCTTCACGTTCATGGTATTGAGCCGCAGTTCAGTAAAGAAGCTATTCAAGGAACCAGGGGAGACGTCCAATGCCGCTTAGTTTTTGTTCAAATGGCGTCCCTGGGCGCGATTAATCGTGCAGGATAGGCCCCAGGATCAGCGCTGTTCAATTTTAACACAGATGAGGTTTTAAATATGGAGCGGATGATTTTAGGGAAAACCGGCATCGAAGCCGTCCGGCTGGGATTCGGAGGCATTCCGATTCAACGAGTCGGTGAAACCCAGGCGATTGAAGCGGTTCTATACTCGCTGGAAAAGGGGATGGATTTTATCGACACCTCCAGGATGTATACGAACAGCGAGACCAGGATCGGCAAGGCCTTGAAACAGGTCAATAAAAAAGTAACGGTGGCTACCAAATCCTTCGCCCGATCTGCGGACGGCATCCAAAAAGATATTGAGATCAGCCTCAAGGAGCTTCAGCTCGAATATATCGATCTGTACCAATGCCACGGGATAAGCAGCAAGGAAGAATACCGGTTGATCACAGCTCCGGATGGGGCCTTGTCCGGATTGCAAAAAGCCAAAGAGCAGGGAGTGATTGGACACATCGGGGTGACAGGACACAACCTCGATCTGCTGGAGAAGATCGTAGAGGACGATCTTTTTGAGACGATCATGGTTTGCTTCAGCTTCCTCGAACCCGCCGCCAAAGAAAAAGTGATCCCAAAAGCAAGGCAAAAACAGACAGGGATTATCGCCATGAAGCCTTTTTCGGGCGGAGTCATTGAAGCGCCGGAAATAGCTTTAAAGTGGGTTCTGTCTTTCCCCGATATCCTGGCGCTTGCCGGCGTTGAGGAGAAGAAGCTTATCGATCAGAATTGGAAGGCCTTCCTGCAGGACTATGGCATCACCGATGAAGAAAAGCAAACCATCGATCGGATATCCCAAGAATATGATAAAAAGTTTTGCCGCCGCTGCGATTACTGCCTCCCTTGTCCTGCGCAAATTCCAATTCAGTTCATCTTAGGAGGACGGTCCTTTATAAAAAGGATGGGGCCCGCAATATTGCAAAATCCAATGTTTGGAAAAATGTGGGAGAATGCAGCCAATTGCACCGAATGCGGCGAGTGCATGACACGATGCCCTTACGAGCTTCCCATACCGGAAATGATTAAAGACAATCTCAAGTGGATGAAGCAATACCTCCCTGCAACTCACCCCTGATTTGAGAGCGCCACAGAAGACACGGAATCCATTTTGTATATTGTTTGTAAGGAACGATTGAACTTTGAAATTACGGAGTCGTTTTAATCGTTATTCCGTGCATTCCGTGGCTGTATTCCGTGGTCACGTTTTTACTGATTCAAGACAAAGCTCCAGTTACAGATTTTTCAATCCGGCGCGGCTGGCGGCGAGGCGGCCTTTTCGACTTTGTCGACAAGCGCATGCCATGCGATTATAATAGCCCCTCTAATAGATCCGTTTATTCCTTGTTCTTTGCGCTATTTTGTCCATCAACCCAGGGAGAAAGAATATGTTGGAGTTTAATTATCAGGATCCGTTTCCATTATCCAAGGATGATACGAAATATCGTCTTTTGACAAAAGACTACATCAGCGCCACCCTGATGGACGGCGAGGAAATCCTCAAGATCGAACCGGAAGCGATTGCATTTTTAGCGAATCAGGCGATGAGGGAGGTCTCTTTCCTGCTGCGGGCCAAGCACAACGAGCAGGTCGCCGCCATTCTGAGCGATCCGCAGGCGTCCAACAATGATCGAGGCGTCGCGATCGCGATGTTGCGCAACGCAGAAGTCGCCGCCAAATTTGAGCTTCCGTTTTGTCAGGACACAGGCACTGCAACCATAATCGGCAAAAAAGGGCAGAGAGTATGGACCGGCTGCAAGGATGAGGAATTCCTCGCCAAAGGAGTTTTTAAAACTTACACCGAAGAAAACCTTCGCTACTCCCAGACCATCCCGCTGGATATGTACAAGGAGATCAACTCCGGATGCAACTTGCCCGCCCAGATCGATCTCTATGCTACCGAAGGGAACGAATACACTTTTCTATTTATTGCCAAAGGGGGCGGCAGCGCCAACAAAACCTACCTGTTCCAGGAAACCAAAGCCCTGCTCAATCCCGAGAGTCTGGAGAAATTCCTGGTCGCCAAGATGAAAACCCTTGGCACAGCGGCTTGCCCGCCCTATCACCTGGCTTTCGTAATAGGCGGAACCAGCGCCGAAAACACTCTTAAAACCGTCAAACTCGCTTCGGCCGGCTATCTGGATCACTTGCCTGCGACCGGCAATAAAGGCGGCCAGGCCTTCCGCGATCTGGAGATGGAAGCCAAGCTTCTCGATGCAGCCCAAAAGAGCGGCATCGGAGCTCAGTTTGGCGGCAAATACTTTGCGCATGATGTGCGGGTGGTTCGTCTTCCCCGTCACGGAGCCTCCTGCCCGGTTGGGATGGGCGTCTCCTGCTCGGCCGATCGCAACATCAAAGCCAAAATCAACAAAGACGGCGTCTGGCTCGAACAGATGGACGCTAATCCAGGCCGCCTGATTCCCGATAAGTACCGAGGCAAGCACACCCATGGCGTGGTTAAGGTCGATCTCCATCAACCGATGAGGCAGATGCTGGCGGAATTGAGCAAACATCCAGTCGCCACCCAGCTTTCTTTGAACGGCACGATCATCGTCGGCAGAGACATCGCTCATGCGAAATTCAAGGAGCTTCTTGATGCGGGCAAGCCGCTTCCCGATTATCTGAAAAATCACCCGATCTATTACGCAGGTCCGGCCAAAACTCCAAAGGGCAAACCTTCCGGTTCCTTTGGACCTACGACAGCCGGCCGCATGGATTCCTACGTCGATCTGCTGCAGGAAAACGGCGGCTCTCTAATCATGATCGCCAAAGGGAATCGGTCTAAACAGGTGACCGATGCGTGTAAAAAGCATGGCGGTTTCTACCTCGGCTCCATTGGCGGCCCCGCCGCCCTTCTGGCCGAGGAGAATATTAAGAAGGTTGAGTGCATTGATTATCCCGAATTGGGAATGGAAGCTGTCTGGAAGATCGAAGTTGAAGATTTCCCGGCTTTCATCCTGGTGGATGACAAAGGCAACGATTTCTACAGCGGCTTGATGTAAAAGCAGTTTATTTCAACTGCGGCGCATGGCCGTATTTGCCTATAAAAATACCGCTGAAAGCGGCCACTTTCGGCCTCTTCAATATGGTCCGGGCAGCCGATGCGCCGGACGCAATGAATTGCTATCCTTTTGTAGCGGTCCTCGTTTGTCTGGATACTGGAGCGCTGGAAACGGAGGCAATATGCAAATATTTAAGCCAAACCTCAATGGACTTCGGAAATATCTGAATTCCGGCAAGACTTTCAAAGGTCTATACAGATATGGATTGGGAACGCTCATCGTTATCCTGGTGATTATAGGATCGCAAGCCTTCAGGACAACTCCTCAGGCGTCGCCTGCTGAGTTACCCGACTCAATAAAAACTTCAGCAGCATTGCGATACAGCACCTTGAACGCCAATGTATTTATGAAATTTGTAAGCGAGTCAAGTCAACGAATGTATCCTCGGCTTTCGCGAGAAATTGTCGACTCGGCAATCAAGTACTCGGAAAAATACGATCTGTCTCCAATCCTGATTCTGGCGATTATGAAAACCGAATCCGAGTTCTACCCGTTTGCATTAAGCAAGCAAAACGCAAAAGGTCTGATGCAGATCAATCCTGCAGCAAATCAAGAATTGTTGGTCAAGGAGGGAATATTCCAGAACCCGGCGGACATTTTCGATCCTGAAAGAAGCATCGAAGCCGGTTGTTTTCTTCTGCGACGATTCATCAACCAGTCTCCTGATTTCAATAGCGCTCTGGATAAATATCTGGGAGCGGATTCAGTCGCTTATAAGGCTCAAATCCATCAGGAGATGGGTAAGATCCTCCTTGTCGGCATCACCGAAGAGCTCAACAAAACCTCCAAACATAAAGTCAATCCTATAACAATAAAGATGAACACAAAGATGCTGATGAAATAGAATCTTCCCATTGGGCATACAACGAAGGAGGACCTCCATGAGCAATAAGAGAATATTTACAGACCAGGAGCTTCAGGAAATGGGAACGCGGACGCTGGATCTCGTTCTTGAGGCGGTCGACGCCGGAGACAAGGAAAAAGCAAAACAGCTGGCGCAGAGGATGCAAGAGGAGTTCAACTACCTGCACGATGGTTATGGGTTCTGGGTTTCCGGCCTTCAAACCTATATTTATAAAAATTATGGAGTCGACGCATTGGAAGAAGCGGAAAGAGCGGCCCACACAGTGGAAGCCAAGGTTGTTTTCAAGCCGCTGGAAACGACAGATCTCCGGACGCGAGTCGAACACTTAGCCAAAGGCCTTCGCGGGCATATGCAGCCAATAGCGATCGAAGAGAATGACACGATGATCTGCCTCACAATGCAGCCATGCGGTTCCGGAGAAAGGATTATTCAGAAAGGCGGTTACGAAGCCGGCCTGGCAAGGGTTAAGGAATCCCACCGCATAACCTGGGGCAAGAATAATTTTCCTATTTATTGCGTACACTGCCCCATCATGGAAGCTTTGGAAATGGAAAACACCGGCAATTTCGGAGCGGTGCACATCGTGACCGAACCTTTATACCAGGGAGCCTGCAAGTTTACCTTTTACAAGAATCCCGCGGATATACCGGAGGAATTTTATACCCGGATCGACAAAAAAAAGCCTTAGGAACCGGTGACTTGCTTGAAAATAGGGTTCGAGAGCAGAAATGGAATTTCCTTTGCACGCGCTTGATTGATTTCCTCATCCGGAAAACTCGCCAGTATGGCTTCCATTTTTTCCGCCATCCCTTCTTTAAATTCACGGTGCGTAAAAATATACAAGTCATTGCGGCGGACGCCGCGCAGCACTCTTTCCCCGCACTCTTCGATGCTCATCCAATTGGGGGAGTTGGGGCGGGCTGAAAGCTCTTTTTCCTTTTCCGCATAGCCGGTCTCATAATTCTTTGGGCGCATACTGCGGATATCGCCAATATTGGTCGCAACCGGGCCGGGACAGAAAGCCGAAACCCCGATATTATCTTCGGCCAACTCACCGCGCATCGACTCGCACATCCCGATGACTCCCGCTTTGGCGGTAGTATAGATCGCGCTTTGGAGCGGAGGCAGGATTCCGCTCATTGAGGAAGTTGTGACAATATGACCGCCCTCTCCATGCTTGAGGATGCGCGGCAAAAAAATCTGAATTCCATTCACAACTCCGCCAATCATCACATCAAGGGTCCAGTCCCAATCGTCGAATTTTGCAAGCTTAATCGGCCCGATAATGCCTATGCCGGCGTTGTTGCAGAGAACGTGCACCTTGCCGAACACTCGTTCCGTTTCATCCGCGGCGCGGGCGAATGCCTGGCGATCGGTTACATCCAATTGGATAGGATGGACGCTCTTCTCCTGCTTATTCTGTTTGAAATAAGCTATGGATTCGTCCAAATGGTCCTTGCGAATATCGGAGACAACAACTTTCATTCCGGCATTGACGAATGCCTTTGCAATGCCAAGCCCTATCCCGCTGGCGCCGCCGGTAATAAAAGCAACCTTCCCTTCAACATTTTGCATGGTTCCAAACTCCTTAACTATTAATGACGCCCGCTCTCCCAGGCGCTACAATTCAATTTCTCTCACATCCGATGCAATTATCATTTTCGGTTCGGTAAAAGCCTGTACTTCATCCGGCGTCCAGCCGGGAGCGGTCTCGATGAGAACAAGACCTTCCGGCGTCACCTTTATAACCGCTATATCCGTTATGATTGTATCCACGCAACGCGCTGCAGTAACCGGATAGCTGCAATTTTTTAAAATCTTGCGTTGCCCTTTGGGAGTTATATGTTCCATCGCGATGATGACCCTGGCGCAGCCGGAAGCAAGATCCATGGCTCCGCCGATATTCCCAATGCCCCGCTCCGGGAATGTCCAGTTGGCCAGGTCGCCTTTTTCGGACACCTGCAGGGCGCCCAAAACAGTGATATCGATGTGGCCGCCCCGGATCATGGCGAAGGAATCGGCATGATGGAAAAAACTCATGCCGGGCAGCGGAATAAAAGGCAATCCGTTAGCGCCCAAATAATAGGACTTCTCATCCTCCGGATTGCCCGGAACTCCCCCAAAACCCAAAACTCCGTTTTCAGCGTGGAAGAGGACTGTTTTCCCCTCGGGAACGAAGTTGGCTGCCAGGGCTGGGATTCCGGCTCCAAGATTTACAACGGCTCCATCAGGAAATTCCTTCGCTACACGAAAGGCGATTGTCTGTCGGTCCAGTCGCGCTTTCATCGTTTCACCTCCCCAGGCGCCGCAACAATGCGATCAATAAAAATTCCGGGCGTAACAATGTTCTCGGGATCCAATTGTCCGGCCTCCACTATGGTTTCAACTTCGGCAATAACCACTTTAGCCGCCGTCGCCATGACGGCATTAAACGATCGCATAATTCCACGATAGATCAGGTTGCCCATCGTATCGGCGCAACAGGCTTTTATCAGGGCGTAGTCTGCGCTCAATGCAAATTCCAACAGCATTTCCTTTCCATCGAGGATTCGTTTTTCTTTACCCTTCTCTATCAGGGTCCCTGCGCCTGTGGGAGTATAAAATGCTCCTATCCCGGCGCCTCCTGCCCGTATTCTTTCCGCCAATGTCCCTTGCGGAACATATTCCAATTCCACTTCGCCGGCTAAGTATTGTTTTTCAAAAGCACACGGTTTGGACATGACAAGAGAAGCGGGCACGCTGCAAATTGCCTTCTTTACCTGCCGGTTCTCAATCAGAATCTCTTCATCCGTAAAAGGCGCGCCGCCAAGCGATCCGATCCCAAGCCTGCCGGACACTCCAGCGCCATTCATAATCAAAGTAAGCTGTTTGGCTCCCTGGATCCGGAGAGCGGCGATGAGATTTTGAGGTTTGTCCGCAGCGTGTCCGAAACCACCAACCATAATGGTGGCGCCATCGGGGATATCCGCTATTGCTTCGCTACAGGATGCATATATCTTGTTCTTCATAAAGGGTTCCCGTGGAGAATTATTTTAAAATATTCGCAGCTATCTTACAGAGACTGATCAAAATAAACTATCGAATTAGAAAGTCATCGGGGCCGGTTTTTAACAGCAACAACCTCATACTATGTCCAGGATTTGTGTTGACATCCTGGGCGCCCCAGAATATCTAAGTACCATCAAGCTTCACAGAAAAGTCATGACGCGTTAAATGAAATCTTTGACCGAGGCGTTGGGCGTCAAAGTCGCGGTTGGCGTGGGAATCGATTTTTCGCAATCGACTTCGATTCCGACTCCGATGTTCTCGGCATATGGGTTTTAATCATGTCCATTGCAATCATAGGAATGCTGGATGAAAGAGAAGAAGCCCTGAGTCTGATCCAAAGCCGGATTGAACAAAGAGGCCACAAGGCTATCCTGATGGACATCAGCATAGGAACCGGAGCGATTGTCCCTTCGCTCCAAGCAGACGTCGGCTGTGGCGAGCTGTCCGAATTGGGAGGAGGTCCCGCTGCAGGAGTGGCAGGAATGCTCGTGATCCAAAGAGATAAAGCCATTTCGATAATGGCAAAAGGACTGACGAAAAAAATCGCCGCCCTCCATACAGCCGGGGAACTGGAAGGAATGATCGCCATTTCCGGAATGACCGGAGCGCTTATAGCTCTCCCGGCCATGAAAGCAATGCCATTCGGTCTGCCAAAACTTTTAATATCGAGCGCCGTCGCTTTGCCTATCCACGCAGCGCAGTTTGCAGATTATTTTGCGCTCAAAGACATTACCGTGATGCACGCCGTTGTGGATACTGTGGGCATGAATGCCTTGGTCCGAATCCTCACCCTCAACGGGGCCAATGCCATTGCCGGAATGGTGGAGGGAGATAGAGCTTCCGCGCAGGAATCAAAGCCATCCATCGCGATAACAGAATTTGGTTTTTGCGATAAGGGCGCGCACTATATCCGGGAGCTTCTGCAAAAAGATTTTGAAATAGTATCGTTTCACGCCCAGGGATTGGGAGATCGAGCGGCAATGGAGCTCATCCCTCAGAGTCCCTTCCAAGCATTCATTGACCTCGTGCCCGGAGCTTTCAGCGAATACTTGTTGGGAGGAAATAGAGGAACGTCAGGACCCGGCCGCCTGGATATCGCCGCCCGACTACCGATCCCTTATATTTTTTGTCCCGGCGGGTTTGACATGATCAGCTGCGGTCCGATTGAAAGAAAAGACCGCAACGATCCCCTCTGGACATCCAGAAAACTCGCCGATAGAAAGCTGCTCATCCAAGAACATCCAAGAGTGCAGGCCAGGCTGAGCGCGGAGGAAATGGAGCCTCTCGCATCCGCTGTCGCGGAAAAACTGAATCGCTATGAGGATAAGTTTCGGGTCAAAGCAATGATACCGACAAGAGGCTTCTCATCCTTGAGCGTCGCAGGGGGTCCTTTGTGCGATCCCGCTTCAGACAAAGTATTCGGAACGGTCCTGAAAAAACATCTCGATCCTGAAATAGAAATCATTGAAGTAGACACGGATATCAATAGCCGTGCATTCGCAAAAGATGTAGTCGATACATTGTTAAAAATATTCAAGTTTAAGCGCAAGCAACTCAAAGTCGCAAAGTCCTAAAGAAAATATTTATGAATAAAATTGAATTCGTCGATCAAACGATTCGGGACGCACAGCAGAGTCTCTGGGGATTGATGATGAGAACCGATCATATAATCCCGATCGCGGAAATGATAAACAAGGTGGGATACCGGGCGGTTGCGACTGTAGGTTCTCAGGCGTTTACTTTGCAGGTGCGCAATCATAATGAAGATCCCTGGGAGAGAATCCGGGTTCTTTCCAGATTGATGCCCGGCGCCTGTCTGCGCGGCTCGTATCAGACGGCAAGCCTTTCGTCTTTTGATCTCAGTACGCCGCGCAGCATCATAGCGCTTTGGATCCGGCGGTCGATCGCCAACGGGATCAGGAGCTTCTGGATTTGCGACTATCAGGAAAATGTGGAACGATTTCGGCATTTCGCTCGAATAGCCAAAGCCGAAGGGGCTGAAGTAGTCACGGCTTTAATGTACACGTCCAGTCCCGTCCATACAAAAGAGCATTGGGCGGAAAAAGTCCAAAAGATAGCCTCGACCCAAGAGTGCGTCGATCGGATTATGATCGAGGACGCATCCGGCATATTGACCCCGGAGAAAACCCGCGAATTGATCGCCATCGTACAGCGGAATTGCCGGTCCATCCCTATCGAATTTCACGCTCACTGCAATTCAGGCCTTGCCCCTTTATGTTATTTGGAAGCGATACAGGCAGGCGTTGCAGCCGTTCATACTGCAGTGGCGCCTTTGGCCAACGGCACTTCTCTTCCCGCAACCGAGACAATCGTGAAAAACGCCCGCCGTCTCGGCTATGACTCAGGACTGGACGAAGACGCGCTTGCATCCGTCTCAGCGCATTTCAAGGCTATCGCCCGAAAAGAGGGCTTCCCCATTGGCGCCCCAAGGGAATACGACCTCTTCCATTTCGAGCATCAGGTGCCGGGCGGCATGATGACTAATCTGACCCGGCAGCTTCGAGAATTGGGAATGGAGCATCGCCTGGACGAGATCCTCAATGAAATTGTCCGGGTGCGCCGTGATTTCGGATACCCGGTAATGGCTACGCCCTATTCACAGATCGTCGGCGTCCAGGCAGTCGAAAATGTAGTCTCCGGCGAACGTTATAAAAATATTCCTGATGAGACCATCAAATATGCTCTTGAGTACTACGGAACGCCGGTCGCGCCCGTCGATCCGAATGTCATGGACAAAATAATGAGCTTGCCGAGGACAAAGGAATTTCGTAATTGGGAACCGGAAGGATTTTTGAAATCCGTTGAAGAACTGCGGCGGGAAATTGGCCCCAATCTTTCCGATGACGACCTCTTGCTGAAAATTCTGATTCCGGGAAAACCGATAAAAAATTCCGAGGCCGGAAAGCCCGTTCGGATTCCCGTTGCAGAATCCGCGCAGCCTGCTGATATTCAAAATGAATTCAGCGTGGAAGTGGATGGCGATGTGTTCACGGTCAGGATACTGCCGCTCAGGAACAAAGGAGTGGCAAAGGAAACCGCCCAAACTGTATTTCCAAATCATCCCGACGGCGCGGTGCCCTGCGGTATGGCAGGCCTGGTCCTTTCATTGGAAGTAAAAGTTGGCGACAGGATCGGCAAGGGGGATCGGGTTGCAGTGATCGAGGCGATGAAGATGCGGAGGCCCATTCATTCTCCCCGAAGCGGAACCATCAAGGAGATTTTAGTCAAGGAAGGTGAGATCGTTGAGGCTGAAGATGTCCTGATGACGGTGATATAGAATGTTCCACAAGATACTCATCGCCAATCGTGGCGAAATAGCTATTCGCATCATGAGAGCCTGTCGTGAGATGGGAATTCCATCGGTCGCCGTATATTCCGACGCCGATAAAGACGCCTTGTTTACTAAATATGCGGACGCGTCCTTTTGTATCGGTCCCGCCGCGGCAAGCCAAAGCTATCTCAACATCCCCACCCTAATAGCAACAGCCAAGGAAAGCGGTTCCGATGCAATTCATCCGGGGTATGGATTTCTTGCCGAAAATCCGGCCTTCGCCTGCGCCTGCGAATGCGAAGGGATCCGATTTATAGGCCCGTCAAGTCGAACGCTGAAACTTGTGGGGGATAAAGTCGCCGCAAGGCGTGAAATGGTTGAAGCGGGAATCCCTATCGTACCGGGCGGCCATGAATGTGTGGTGGACGGCAATCATGCAAAATGCTTGGCCGAAGAAATAGGATATCCGATTATCCTCAAGCCCTCCGGAGGCGGCGGCGGGATTGGAATGACCCTTGCAGTTAATGAAGAAATGCTGCCGGATGCGCTGGAGCATGCGCGGACAATCGCGGGAAATTACTTCGGCCTCGAGGATGTTTATATTGAAAAATATCTATCCAATCCACGCCACATCGAGTTTCAAATACTGGCGGATTCAAAAGGAAACATCATCCATCTGGGCGAACGGGAATGCTCTATCCAGCGAAGACACCAGAAGTTGATCGAAGAATCGCCTTCAACGGCGCTCACTCCGGAACTGCGCGCCGGAATGGGACGAATCGCGGTAGAGGCCGCCGCACGGGTGAAATACGAAGGAGCGGGAACGGTAGAATTCCTGTTTTCAGAAGGAAAGTTTTATTTCCTCGAGGTCAACGCCCGGATTCAGGTGGAACATCCTGTTACCGAGATGGTCACCGGGATCGATCTGGTAAAGGAGCAGATACGGATCGCTTCGGGACTCACGCTTTGTTGCCGTCAAGAGGACGTAGTGATCCGCGGAAGCGCCATCGAATGCCGGATCAATGCTGAGAATCCTTTTGACGATTTCACCCCCACGCCCGGAAAAATCAGCGGCTATTATCCTCCCGGCGGCGCTGGAATCCGGGTGGACAGCGGAATTTACGGCGGCTCCACCCTATCTCCTTTTTACGATCCAATGATATCGAAATTGATTGCCTGGGGCAGAGACAGGCCTGAAGCAATCGCAAGAATGCGGCGCGCGCTGTATGAATACATAATTGCCGGGGTTCAAAGCAACCTGCCGTTTCACCAGGCCATCATGGAAAACGAGCGCTTCGTCAATGGCGATCTGGGGACTCAGTTTATCGATAGTGAGCTGACACTGATTGAGGATATGAAACGAGTTATGGGACAAAAGCTCCCCCTTCGGTTCATCGAAAAGAAGAACATAGCCGCCGCAGTGACAGTGGCTTTTGCGTATGGACGCAAACCGGTTTGAAGCAGGTTTTTGGGAGCGCAGGCTGGAGGCCCGCGCTCCTTATACCTTGGGAGGATGTATGGGCGACAGGCCAAAAGTTCTGATGGTTATTACGTTGGACAGCAAAACGCGGGAAGCCCAGTTTATCAGAAAATGCCTCGAAGATTCCGATTTGCAGGTTTACCTCCTGGATCCCAGCGTCCGTGGCGTTGCAGAAATCGGCGAAATTACGCCCGATCAAATCGCGGCGTCTGTAGGAAAAACCATGACGGAGGTTCGATCCCTGAATCACGAAGCCAAGTGTCTGGCAATCATGACCGAGGGATCTGTTAAATGCGCTCAAGCTCTGCATCAGAAAGTCGGGCTCAGTGGCATCCTAGGAGTAGGGGGATCCTTAGGGACCGATCTTGCCACCGCTGTGATGAGAAGCTTCCCGTTTGGCTTGCCTAAAATAATGGTTTCCACGATGGCGTCCGGCATGACCCGTCCTTTTGTGGGCACGAAAGATATCATTATGGTCCCCTCAATATGCGATGTCGCGGGTTTAAATGCCGTTACCCGGCGCGTATTTCAGAACAGCGCCTCGGCGCTTGCCGGCATGGCTCATGCCTATAAACCCTTAGCGGTCGCCGGCAAACCGATGGTTGCCATATCAACCCTTGGAGCTACGGAAAAATGCTGCAGCGCAATTTGCCGGGCCCTTGAGGAGAGAGGATACGAGGTCATGATATTCCACACTCAAGGGGTGGGCGGAGTTGCGATGGATGAAGCGGTCCAGGAACAGGATGTATCTCTGGCAATCAATTTGTCTTTGATTGAAGTCGGTGATTTTCTCAGCCGGGGCTTATACAGCGGAGGAGCCGATCGATGCAAGGCCTCGCTTAAAAAAGGCGTTCCCACCATTTTTGCCCCCGGCAATATCGACTTCATTGTCGCAGGTCCGATCGAGGACGCCCAGGCGCGCTATCCCGGCAGGCGCTATCATATTCATAATCCGGAGCTGACGGCGGTGCGGGCAGGAGCGGAAGAGTTCAAACGGATCGCTGAACATATGGCGGGACTCATCCGTGCGGCGAAGGGGCCGGTGGCATTCTTTGTCCCGCTGCTTGGATTCTCCGCTCACGACAGCGAACAAGGCCATTTGCAGGATCTATCGCTGCCGCCCGTTTTTGCGGAACATCTGAAGAAAGTAATGCCCGAGGGCGCGCCTGTAAATGTCCTTCCTTATCACATCAATGATGAGAGATTCGCCGCCAAAATCACCGAGCAGGCGATCGCATTCCTTCAAAGTTAGAAAATAACTATTCTATTCATCGGCAATATCCGGCTCGTCGTCGGGAGGAGGTTCGCTGAGGACGGCGTACAATTTCGCTCTGCTGACGCCCAGGATACGCGCCGTCTGGACCTTGTTGCCGCCCATCCGTTCGAGCGTTCGCAGGACATAGCGCCGCTGCATTTCATCGAGCGGAATCGGAGCGTCCCCGAATTCTATTTCGGGCCGCACCTCGATTTTTTGGAGGTAGTCCGGCAGAGTCCGCACATCGATCGTGTCTCCCTCCGCCATCATACAGGCGTTTCCAAGCACATTTTCCAATTCCCTGATGTTCCCCGGCCAGGAATGCTTCCTCAAGACGGATTGTGCGCGCTGAGAAATGTTACGAACGGATTTGCGATATTCTCCGGAGAAACGCTCGAGGAAATGGCGTTCCAAAAGCGGCAAATCCTCCTTCCTTTCCATCAAGTTAGGAACTTTGATTTCCACCATGGAAAGCCGATAATAAAGATCCTCTCGGAATTGCTTTTCGATGATATGCCGGCGCAAATCCCGGTTGGTAGCGGCGATCACCCGTACATCCAATTTACGAACAATCGGAGAACCGACCCGCTGAACTTCCTGATTCTGTAGAACGCGCAACAGTTTGCTTTGTGTGATGAGGGGCATATCCCCGATCTCATCCAGAAACAGGCTGCCGCCGTTGGCATATTCAAACAATCCGATGCTGTCCTGGCTGGCGCCTGTAAACGCGCCTTTGACATGGCCGAACAATTCGCTTTCAAAAAGCGTTTCAACCAGAGCGGAGCAATTGCAGATCACAAAACGTCCTGAACCGGCTGGACTGAGGTTATGAAGGGCGCGGGCGACCAGTTCCTTTCCGACGCCGGTCGATCCGGTGACGAGTGCGTTCCGGAAATGCGGTCCGACGCGGCGGATGCGCGAAAACACTTCCAGCATCCTGGGGCTGCGCCCAACCATCTGTTCAAAACGGCTGGTTTCAAGCAGCTCCGCCTCCAGCGCAAGCGCATGAAGTCGCTTCCGGGCGTCCGCCAAAGGCTTCTCTATTCTTCGGCGCAGATCGGAAGTGGAGATTGGTTTGGTTAAATAATCACACGCCCCTTTCTGAATCGCCTCAACCGCCGCTTCTGTTGAATAGTGGCTTGTAAGGAGGAGAACATCTATGCCGGGATCCAATTCGACAATTCTGGCAAGCAGGTCCATCCCGCTGACATCGGGCATGAAGAGATCGAGCAGCACTATCTGAGGACGCCGGTTTAATATCAGATCCCATCCTGCTTCCGGATTGGATGCTGTCGTGACTTCCAGACCTGGTTGAGCGAGCGCATGTTCAATGATTTTGAGGCTCTCCGGATCATCATCAATCGCAACCAAAGCAATGGAATCTATGTTTGCCATCCGCCGGTTTCTCCTTAAATGAATCAGCAAAGATTTTGGAGTTCTGAGTCAAGCCAGTGTATCCACCATGCGAAGGGAAATCAAGAAGGGGATGGCCAGCCCATGATGATATTGTTCAGGCCTCCAGGCCTAATAATTTTTGATTGGTCATTGGTGATTGGCTAATGGGGTTGCCAATTCGATCAAGTCGGGGATTAATCGATAACCTGGACGCCGCCACGGAAGAAATGAACACGGAAACCATGAAAAAGAAAAACTGTTTTGTTCTGCGCTTTCCGTGCTCTTCTTTCTGTGGCCAAAGCAATGTTTGCCTGCCAACAATAAAAGCCGTCCGCGACTGCGGACAAGTCGACGAGTGCGTTCATGGGCGGCATAGAGAACGCAATAGCAAAATCCTTTGGCAATCGGCTTGCAATCAAAGGTCGATCTTTTCTAATGCCGAACTTGATCCCGATTTTTAATAGAGGCGAAAAGTAATCTCTACATTGATGAGCACATCGACAGGCATCCCGTTCAATGTGCCGGGTTTGAAACGCCATTTAGATGAAATTGTGCGGATGGCTGATTCATCCAATCCATAACCCAATCCACGCAATATCTTGAAATCATCGGCTATGCCATTTTTCCGGACAAGCACTTGGAGGATGACCGATCCCTCGGCGCGCGCCTTCCTGGCTGTTTCCGTATAATCCGGTTTCGGCTGCACCAAAAGTTGAGGCGGCTTCACTCCTCCACCCGGTTCATAAACTTTGGCAATGCCTCTTATAGAGCCCTCTTTGTTCCCGCCCGAACCGCCCTTCGCGCCGGGTCCCACGCCATGTCCGTCGCCTTCCCCGATTCCAGGCCCATTCCCGTCGCCAATGCCGCCGCCGGTCCCTGGCCCGGAGCTCGTTAATCCATTGGGCATTCCAGTGACGACGCCAATGGGCAACGTGTCCTCTCGAGAAATTTCGATGGGCATTTGAACGCTCGGCAGCAATGCCAGTAAATCCTCAGCAACACGCAGCGGGGTAAGACCCGGATCAGGCGCAAGCATCTGGATACGTGTGGCGGCGGGCATAAATCCGGTAGCGGCAGGCCCCGGCTCATTTTCGCCTCCTCCTCCGCCGCCTCCTCGGCCATCCCCCTCAAAAGGCAATAAGAATGGATTATTCAAGAATACTGGAGCGCTTTTATCCGGCAGAACCACTTTATCCGCCTGATGAACCATTAAAAGCGCGATGCTCAATAACCCGGCATGGACGAAAATGGAAACCATCCTGGCTTCCATTTTCCTGGTTCGTCCCTGAGTCCGCTCTAAAATCAATGCTTCCGGATCGGAAAAAACCGAAGGGATAAAAAATGGATTCCGAGGTTGGAAAATATTCTTGAAGGCATTACGAATTTCGTTTTTATTCCTCATCATAGGAATACACTCCGCGCCATTGAAATGGTTCGTTTTATTTTTCCAGGGCAACTGGGACTAGTCAGGAGCCTGTCTGAGAATATTGGATGCATCCGGCGCGCGATTGTTTTCAATAATAATGACAGGAAAACATAAAATACTATTATCTTAGGAAAAGAAAACCATTGGACTATTCAGTCCTGTCTTCTTAGACTCAACGACTCTAAGCAACTGAATTCCAACGAGGCCCGACATGCATTTCGAATTCGCCACGGCAACGAGAATTATTTTTGGACCGGGGAAAATACATGAAGCCATTTCGGCGGCGGCTTCGTGGGGACGCCGGGCCCTTATCGTCTATGGCTGTAAACCGGACCGGCTGGATTCATTTATTCTGGAGTTGCAAGCGCGCGACATGGAATGCACGCTATTCTCTACTATGGGCGAACCGACGATCCCCAGGATTTTGGAAGGCGTCAGGACCGCAAAGAGCGTGCAATGTGAAGTAGTGATCGGGTACGGCGGAGGGAGCGCCCTGGATGGAGCAAAAGCTATTGCAGCGCTTATGATGAATCCGGGCGATCCGCTCGATTATCTCGAAATAGTAGGCGCCGGGAAACCTCTCACCAAACCTTCCGCTCCTTGCATCTGCATTCCGACGACAGCGGGCGCCGGGAGTGAAGTCACGCGCAATGCTGTCTTGTCTTCTCCGGAGCGCCGCGTCAAGGTCAGCTTGCGCAGCCCCCGGATGTTTCCTTTGCTGTCTGTTATCGATCCTGTCCTGACTCACTCCCTTCCAGCTTCCATAACTGCAAGCACCGGCATGGACGCCCTTACTCAGCTGATCGAACCTTTTGTCTGCAATAACACAAATCCATTGATAGACTCCATCTGCCGCGACGGCGTTCGCCTTGTGGCGCTCTGGCTGCGCGCCGCTTTTCATGATGGCGGCCACTCTCAGGCCCGCGAAAATATGTCGCTTGCCGGTTTATTGGGCGGCATTGCCTTGACGAATGCAGGATTGGGCGCGGTTCACGGCCTCGCCGCGCCACTGGGAGGAATGTTTCCGGTTCCGCACGGAACAGCGTGCGCCAGACTTTTGCCTTTTATAATGGAAGCCAACATCAAGGCATTGAAAGCCCGATCCAAGGATTCGCCGGCGATCATCCGGTATCGGGAGATTGCGCAATTATTAACAGGAAAATCGGCAGCCCAGGCGGAAGAAGGATCCGGATGGGTTCACACTTTATGCTCCGAATTGGCCATCCCGTCTTTATCCGGTTTTGGATTAACTGAAAAAGACTTGCAGCCTATTGCCGCAAAAGCTCTGAGCTCCAGCAGCATGAGAGGCAATCCAATACAACTCACGGCTGACGAGCTCATCGAAGCGCTCAGGCAGGCATTGTAACCAAGAGTAACCAACGCCACCGATAGCGAGTTTTTCTCGACTTATCGGGAGAGTTCAAAATTGCAACAGCATGCTGCAATAATCGGCTGGGGCCATAACCTCGTTATTCTGCAGAGGTTTTATCGCTTATTTTGACTTAAGCGGATATTGTTCCGGATTCTCGAAAATAGAGGTGGACAGATCGACATCAAGCGCAGGCCAGTAGATATGTCCTCCTGAATAGAGCTCAACATTTAAAATATCCGCAATCTTTGATTCTTTGAACCATGGGAAGTTTTCGTGCGAGAGGAAATACTCCTTGCCTTCCACCAAAAGCCAAATTCCCTGACTATCAACGTTGGTTACTTCAATCTGTGAAATGCTTACGCCAGGCATTGATAATCTCCTCTTTACGTTCTGTTATTACATTCTTTTAATAATACGGCAGAAGCTATTTCAGGTCAAAAATCATAAGCGCTGTTATACAATTTCCAGGTAAAATTTTCAGTCAAAGCTCAAACAGGGTGATGCAATGAAATTCAGCGAAACAGTTCTATTGGGAAGAACCGGGTTGAAGGTATGCCGGCTGGGCCTGGCTTCGGGTTACTGGGCGCCGGCGCAGGCAATTGAGGAAGCGTTTGACAGGGGTTGCAACTACATGACATGGGGGACATTCGTCAAAGGTTTCTCGCCCCATATGCGCGAAGCCTTGCGCAATATCAAAATCAAAGGCCAACGCGATCGCCTGGTCCTGGCAATGTTCAGTTACGCCCATCAATCCTATCTGACCGAACATTTTTTAGTTAAGGGATTGAAAGCCGCCGGACTCGATTATGCGGACGCTCTCATATTGGGCCATTTTTCCAGGCCGCCGTCCGCGAGGATCATTGAAGGAGCCCTGAAACTGAAAGAACAAGGGCTGGTGCGCTTCCTAGGCGTTTCCAGCCATAATCGCCGGTTCTTCACCAAAATACCTAACGACGGAATATTCGATATTTATCACCTTCGCTACAATGCCGCGCATCGAGGCGCCGAAACAGAAATCTTCCCATTTCTACAAGCGAATAAAAGGCCGGGGATAGTGAGCTTTATCGGCACAGCCTGGGGCAAGCTCCTGAACCAGGAAAAGATGCCTCCCGGCGAAAAAGCTCCTGCCGCTGCAGAGTGTTATCGGTTTGTCCTCTCCCATCCTTCCGTCGATGTTTGCATGACGGGTCCAAGAACAGTGGACCAACTGAGAGAAAATCTTGCGCTTCTCGATCAAGGGCCTATGTCCGGAGAAGAAATGGCTCGCATGCGCCGCATTGGAGATTATATATACGGAAGGCGAACGACCTGGGTGGGACGCCCGCGCTCCTTTTAACAAAGGGTGTTAATAATCCGCTGGGCTTCGCCGGCTTCAGGGGCGTGGGGAGCCATTTCAAGAAACTTTTTGAAAGCATCAACCGCTTTCTCACCCTCTCCCGAATATAAATAAGCCATTCCCTGGTAATAATAGGAATATGGATTTTTCGCATCCAGACTGATCGCCTTCCCCAATTCGTTCAGAGCTTCCTTGTGCTTTTCCTGATCGAGATAATAAACGCCTCGATACACATATACATCCGAAGACCCCGGATCTTCTTTTCTCGCCGCTTCGAGATTCTTCCAAGCCATCTCGAAATGTTTCATTTCCAGGTTTGTCCGAGCCAATGCCAGCTGAATTTGATACTCGTTTGGAACCGCCGGCCGGGTTTTCGGGTCCATCTTGTTCCGGGTCTGGTGGACTTTCATGAATATTGCAAGAGCCTCGTTCTGCTCCTTTTGAAGCAGAACGGAAAGACCAAGATAATAGATTGCCGAAAGGTCCGATGAATTCGCTTTAAGGGCCTCCCGTAAAACTTTTTCCGCTTCCGGAAATTTCCCGGAATTGTAGAGTTCAATTCCTTTGCTTGTCTGGCCAAAAGTCCATTGCGCAAAGAAAACCGCCAATATCAACACCACCCAAAGCACCGGTATGCGTTTATTCATTGCCCCACCCCTTTTAAAAAAGCTCCCACATTAGTTTCATAAACTTGAATGATCCTTATATAAGATTAGTTTACAGCCAGGTCAAACGTAAGTGCGAATTTCGAATTAAAGAATTACGAATTAAAGATCGCTAACCCGGCAGTGTTATTAAATCCGTAATTCGTCACTCGTAATTCGTTATTTTTCTTGCTCCTATGCAGACGGTAAGCATGATGCAGTTTCCCGAGCTCTTATTGCGCCAGGCGTGCCGGGCGCCGTTTTGGATGACGCAGTCTCCCGCTTTCAGCTGGACTTCAACACCGTCGTCAAGCTCCATCCAAAGCTCCCCGGACAGGATGATGTCGTAATCTATGGTTTTGGTTGTGTGCATTCCCGAACCGGCTTCCTGCTCTCCCTCGGGAGGTATCATGGTCAGTCTCAAGCGAGTATCGCCCGGTTCCGGCATTTTAAATTTGAGCGGTGTTTTGTATTTATCGCCGTTGAACGGCAGGACCGGGGAGCCGATGGTTTCCCAAAGCTCAATCACTTTTGCGCCAAGCAGATCCTGCGCCGGCACTTCCGTATCCTCTATAACAACGGATTTCCCATCTCTATGGCCGGTGACAATGCGCCGGACATTGCCTTTTTCTCTTACCTGACTCACCCAATCCATCGTCATGGCATTTGTCTCTTTCTATGTGTGCATGAGTGTCTGTCAATAAGCTCATCCATGGGGCTTGCACCCATCCGGGCAGTGGGCCGGGATAAAGAAATTCTGTTCCATGCCAGGATCCGTTCCAATACCGGCATCATGTGCGCAACCTTTTTGGCTCGAATGATACTATCCCAAAAAAGGACTTCATCATCATCGAGATATCCAGCCAGGGCGGCCAATCCGATTGGCGGAAACAGCGAGTATTTGATAGGACGAAAAAAAGGGCTTGTCGCTTCCGTAAGAG
>CAYTYP010000016.1:14509-38706 GCA_964441405.1 uncultured Acidobacteriota bacterium | reverse complement strand
AATACCACATTACTTTATCTTGCAAAGTTCTTTGTATTCATAAATTACGAAACGATCCTCAACCGTTCCTATTTCTCGACTCAACAAAACACTATCGGGATTGAAGATCAGCGCCCGAATGATTTTTTCATAGCTTGACTCTCGATAGTCATTTTCTTATGATCCGTCCCATCTATCTTCTGCGAGAGACAAAGCAAGGATCCATCTCTTCATAAGGAGGCGCGAGAATGACTACATGGCATGAATATTTAAAGGAAGAAGGCCATCCGCCAAGTTGGCCTTATCCTATCCGTTTTGGCCAGGAACAGGCAGTGGACGCTGACATCCTGATCATTGGCGGGGGAATCGCCGGTTGCTGGGCCGCAATCAGCGCCGCCAGGCAAGGATTGAGAGTGGCGTTGGTGGAAAAGGGAGACACTATAAGGAGTGGTTCAGGAGGTCCCGGATGCGACCACTGGTGCAATGCTCCAGCCAATCCTTTGTCACGCGTGGACCCGGACGGCTGGGCGCAGCACATGGCCGGCCGCCCATACAGCAACGGCATCGGGATCCAGATACAGTGCCGGGAAGACTACGACACGCTGCTCGAAATGGAGCAGATGGGGGGGAAGATAAGAGACGTCGACAATGAATATGTCGGCGCCGAAGGCAGGGATGACAAAACCAAATTTATGATCTCCCCGCGCTATGGCACGATCCACAGCTATTTCCCTGATCCCCGGATGGGAGAACCCAATTTCAATCCTCCGGAAAAACGAAATAATGTCGTCATCCGCGTCTGGGGAAGCACCTTTAAACCTGCGCTGAAAAAGGAATGCAAGCGCCTCGGCGTAAAAATCTTTGACCGCGTAATGGGGACCAGCCTTCTGACAGAGGGCGGAGTTCAGGGCGCCCGGGTTATAGGGGCTACAGGTCTTAACAGCCGGACAGGTGAATTCCTGATCTTCAAATCAAAAGCCACCATTATCTCTACCGCAGGCGCCGGTTCGCTGTGGTTGATGAGCATGGAGCTCGGCGGCTATTCCAATATGCATTCCCGGGCGATTTCGGGCGATGGAACTGCTATGGCTTGGAATGCCGGAGCGGGACTGACCAAAATGGAAAACACCGGAATGGTGATGATTGCCACCGGATTAAAACATAAATGGTATAGCGGCGCAGGCGACGCCAGTTATGAAAACGTCCCGCTCGTGGACGCCAAAGGCAAACGATTGCCCTATCCCATCCAGGGTTGGGTGGACGCAGGAGCCATGGTTCCCGCCCCCGGAGTTGAAGCGAAGATCCGTGAAGGAATCTTGAAAGGCGAATACGAGCTGCCTTTCTACGGCGATTTCCCTTCTATGCCGGAAGTGGAAAGAAACGCCACCTGGAAATTGATGCTGGGAGAAGAATCCACAACCAAAGTCATCATCGACACCTTCAACAAAGCCGGATTTGATACCGGCCGCGATTTGCTCCAAAGTTACAAATTCATTGAGGGCCAGAGCCTGCCTCAATGGCGCGACGCCGGGTACGGCGGAGGGCTGCTGGTTGATTGGAATTTAAAAACTACGCTGGATGGGCTTTATGCCGCCGGGACGACGATGTTCGCCCCGGAGGATCACAGCTACGCCGCCGCTACCGGCAGGTATGCAGGGCGAAAAGCCGCAGCGTACGTTCGGGAGATCAAAGATCCAAACTTATCTCGGGACCAGATCGAACTCGAAAAGGCCAGGGTTTTTGCTCCGGTTAAACGCAGCAGCGGCGTCGATTGGAAAGAACTGCACGCCGGCATCGTCCGGGTCATGCAGTATTACGTCAGCGAATTTAAAACCGAGTCTCTCTTCAAAATGGGTTTGGACGCTCTGGAAAAGATTGAAAAAGAATCCGTCCCATTATTGTTCGCGCCGGACCCTCATAAGCTGATGCGTGGACTTGAAGACATCAGTATGTTGAACTATGCAAAGATCATCATCCATGCTTCCCGCGCTCGCAAGGCCAGCAGCATGCCGTTGAATTTCCAGAGAATCGACTTTCCGGCGATCGATCCGCCGGAATGGGATAAATTTCTGACCATCAAACTGGAAAACAACAAGGTCAAAATCGGTGAACTGCCTCCGGCTTTCTGGGGCGACATGAAACAACAATATGAAGCGCACAATAAAGACTACACGGGCGTGTATAAAGGGAAATAGGAGGCGACTGTGGCTCAGGAAAAAGTATTCGCTATTCCAAATGTTTCTACTCCAAACAGTCCGGTTAAATTCAATCCGGAAGTTTGCAATGGATGCAATACCTGCGTGGAAACATGTCCAATAGATGTATATATCCCCCATCCCGAAGAAGGCAATCCGCCGATAGTGCTGCATCCGGAAGAATGCTGGTATTGCGGTAGCTGCGTCAATGATTGCCCTAATCCCGGGGCTATTGAGTTTAATTGGCCGCTTGAGTTGAGAGGGTATTGGAAGAACAAGAAGACCGGAGAAATCCGTCAACTCTAAAAAACATTCACCACGAAAAGCACGAAATATACGAAAATATCTAATTCTATTTCGTGATTTTCGTGTTTTTCGTGGTTAAAGAATTTAGAGCGTCGGGAGACCCATGAATAAGGATTGGAAATTCCACTTGGTTTTGTGGATTATCTTAGTAATTATCCTGGCATGGTCGGGATGGCGACCGTTCGACCGGTTCACCTGGTATCTGGAAGTCGCTCCGATCTTCATAGGCGCAGCCATACTTCTATCCATTTATAAGCATTTCTATTTCAGCCGTCTCGTATCCTGCCTGATGCTGGTTCATGCCATCATCCTGGCGGTCGGCGGGCATTATACCTATGCGGAGATGCCGCTTTTCGATTGGATCCGGGACTTTTTTCATCTGGCGAGAAATCATTACGATCGCGTAGGTCATTTCATGCAGGGATTTGTTCCGGCCTTGATCAGCCGGGAAGTCCTGGTCCGGCGAGGCGTGGTAAAGCGAGGGCCCTGGCTTGGATTTATTGTCGTATGCATCTGTCTCGCAATCAGCGCCGTTTATGAATTGTGCGAATGGCAGGCGGCTGTCTGGACGGGCACAAAAGCGGACGCCTTTCTCGGCAGTCAGGGAGACGTCTGGGATTCGCAATGGGATATGGCGCTGGCTTTCATAGGCGGACTCGCAGCCGTCCTGCTTATGTCGCGCCGGCACGATCGATCCATGGAAAACCTGCACCAGTCCTAATTTAGGAACACATGAGGAAATAGCATTTTTCTATTACGCTCCCTTGAAAAGTGGTACAAAAGAGCATCTGGAAACCGAGCAATTTAAATATTAATTAAGCGGAGAGGAGAATTAATCATGAAGAGCTCAGCAGTTACATGCTTGATCGCGGGCTTGCTGTTGTTGATCCCCTGTCTTTCCCTGGCGCAGGAAGTAATCAAGCTTCCGGCTCCTCAGATGACCGGCGGCAAGCCTTTAATGGACTGTCTGAAAGCAAGGCAAAGCACCAGAGGCGGGTTCGGACCGGCAGTCAAACTAACCGATCAGCAACTCTCCAATCTGCTTTGGGCCGCAGACGGTGTGAATCGGCCCCCGAATCATCGCACTGCGCCTTCCGCAGTAGATTGGCAGAACATTGATATCTATGTAACGACTCCTGACGGCCTGTTCCTTTATGATCCAATACAGAACGCCCTCAAGGTTATTACTAAAGAAGACGTGCGGGCAACCTCGGGCCTCGAAGGCCAGGCATCGAGCCCGATGAAACAGGATTTTGCCAAGACAGCGCCCGTGAGTCTCATCTATGTCGCGGATATGGCCAAGACCAAAGGAATGAACTATGCGGGTCAGGATGTCGGTGCAACTTGGTCCTATGCCGGCGCCGGCGCAATCGCGGAAAATGTATATCTTTACTGCGCCTCCGAGGGACTGGCATGCATAGTGAGGGCGATGATCGATCCGGACCAGATTGCCAAGGTTTTTAAACTCCGCCCCGAGCAGAAAGCAATTCTTACTTCGACAATAGGGCAATTTAAAAAGTAAAAATGCCGTTTCCATTCCCCTAACTATCAGGCCGGCCTTCAAAAGCCGGCCTGACTTCATTTAGCTGTTCGATCCCATGGTTAAACCCTCCTCCACGGTCATCCCTTCTCAATCCTACCAGGCGCATTGTTTCGAAATGCTCGACATCGCATTGAACCGCACCCCCATGTACCAAGCGTGGCGATCTTTGGATCCCGGCGCAAGCTTCCCGATAGATGAACGCTATGCTGCGCTTCCCGCACTCACCAAACAGGACATTCGAGCGCATTTCCCCTATGGCGTGGTTCCGCAGGGACTCGACCTGGACGCCGCGCTCGCCCGGAATGAAGTGAGCTATGTAAAGACGAGCGGCACGGCGGATGAGTCTTTGACCAACATCTGGAACCAGGACTGGTGGAATGCTTCAGAGCGGGCTTCGTGGTCTCTGAATACGCACGCCGCCAACGTATGCACGGGCTCGCATTGCGAAGCCATCCTGGCAAGCGCTCTTTCGGTGGGGCCGCACAGCAAGGGACCTTCGGTATCGCGGGAAGATCGAATCCTTCGGAATTATCTTTTTCTCAATGAGTACGGAAGCGTTGTTGAATGGCCGGACGGACATGAACAGAGAATCCTTTCAGAACTGGAAGCCTACGCACCCTCTGCCCTCGAGGCTAACCCTTCACTCCTAGCGCGCATTTCAAGATGGGCGTGGCGCAAAGGAAAAGCCGTATTTCAACCTCGACTGATCACCCTCACCTATGAATTTCCCTCGGCCTTGCAGCTGCGCGACATTCGCAGGGTTTTTTCCTCGCCAATTGCAAGTTCGTATGGATCCACGGAAACGGGGTATGTATTTATGGAATGCGAGCATGGCCGCTTGCATCAGAATAGCGAGTTCTGTCGCGTCGATCTTGCCCCAATAAAGGGGCTCGAAAATAACATGGGCCGGATCCTCGTCACGACGTTCGGCAACCGATGGTTTCCCCTGCTTCGGTTTGAAATTGGCGATATCGCCAGGGTATCGCTTGACCCTTGTCCTTGTGGCCGGAATTTTGGCATGACTCTTGCGTCGATAGAGGGACGTCTCCTCAGCCTTTTCCTTGCAACTCAAAACAAGCCTGTCACCCACGGACAATTGGATCAGGCAATAGCTTCGGTGGAAGGAATCGACGAATATCGCATTAATCAGGATTCTCCCAAGCAGGTTCGTCTGCGCCTGGTAGTTGAGGAAGGCCCGCCCGTGCGCAAAATATTGGAGGACGCTCGAGAGGCAGTTCACATCGTCCTTGGGGAGGGGATCGACATAACCGTGGAGGCTGTCGGAGCTCTGTCGCCCGAACCTTCCGGCAAGTTCCTTCTGGCCAGCCGGCATTTTCCTCTCGATGCAAGCATCCTTCCGGTAATCCGGGGAGGTTCGCATGCCCGCTGAAGACAAACCTGTCATCCTTATGGCGGGGGGGCGTCGTTCCGTTACACAAAACGGCCCGGACCCTCTGATTCAGGAGGCTATACAGCTAATCGACAGGCCAAAACCCGACATTGCCTACATCGGGGCAGCGTCCGGAGACAATCCGATGTTTAGGGCCATGATGACAAAAATTCTCCGCAAGGCGGGCTCTGGAGAAGTCAGGTCTGTCTCGCTATGCAGTTCACGATCCGATCCGCAAAAAGCCATGCGCGTAATAGAGAATTGCCCGGTGATTTTTATGAGCGGCGGAGATGTGGAAGAGGGGATGAAAGTCCTGGCGAAAAAAGAAATGATTGAATTTTTCCGGGATCAATATCAAAAAGGCAAGCTCTTCATCGGCGCGTCCGCGGGAAGCATCATGCTGGTAAGAAGCTGGGTGCGCTGGACCGATCCCGAAGACAATTCGAGTGCAGAACTATTTCCCTGTCTCGGGATTGCCCCGATTTATTGCGACACTCATGATGAGGACGATTGGGAAGAACTGCAAGCATTGGCAAGATTGATTCCGGATGGATCTGTTTGTTATGGAATCCCTACAGGAACCGCGTTAGCAGCCTGTCCTGACGGATCGGTTCAAGCGCTCGGCGCTGAAGTGCATCGCTTCGTTCGCAAGAACGGGGAACCTGTCCGTATCGCAAACCTCACACCTTTACCCATTGCAAATAAAATGCGGCATTAGGCGGAAAGCCCGCGCTCCACACGGACGTTATATCTTTCCGAGCGCTTTAAGGACCCTGTCCGGAGTTGTGGGATAATCCAGCACCCACTTGCCTATAGCATTGAATATTGCAGAAACTGTCACCCCTGACATGCCGGCTCCGATATTCTCGCCAATTCCGTACGATCCGTATGCGGCATAACCTAAGTGGCTTTCATTTATCAAGCATTCCGCGGAAGGATAATCGTTCATGGCTCCAATGTGGTATCCGATCAGGTCGTAATTGAGCGCCACTCCCGTTTTCGGACAAAAGACATGCTCCTCGGTAGCGCTCCTGCCCAGGCCCATCACGGCTCCACCGTATTGTTGTGCGTAGGCGCCCTCGGGATTAAACAGATGTCCTACGTCATTGACGCAAACTATCTTGGTCACATCAACCATGCCGGTTTCCATGTCCACTTCGACTTCAATAAAATGCGCCTGCCTTGCCATAGCATACAACTCCGAATCCGGTTTGCCGTCCGAAGTCAATCCGTAAAGGATGCCGGCAGGCGGATGAAATATCGGAGGATCCAGCGCCCAAAAGGCATCCGCCACTTCTCTCACGCTCTTTCTGTTATTAGGATTGGCCTTCTCGAAAACCATACTGTCCTGGATGTCCAGATCTTCAGGTTTTTTGTTGAGAAAATGCGGAGGTTGCGCGGGGCTGGTAAAAAGGCTTGGCTTCGGTACGGTGGCGTACTCCAATATTTTTTTCTTCAGTTCCCTCGCGGCAAGTATCAGCTGAGTCGTGATGTAGTTGGTTCCAAAGGACCCCCCCGGCTGCCAGAAATGGAAATTGCTGTTGTCGGAGCGCCGCTCCTGAATGACAGTATCTTCATATTTGAGACCAACTTCCGAAGCCACCGCAAGACGCGCGGCGGATTCCGTATCGATTCCCATATCGCTGCGCACTGCAATAATAGCGGCTTTCCCGTTGCGCAACGTCACGCAGGCGAATGAAATGCCGGGAATGGGCGCGTGCCAATGCCATTCGTTGACATGGATGAAACCAAGACCATGCATTCTTCCGTTGGCAAGCTTTTTGGCTCCTGGCTGATGCCACTTCTTATCCCATTCGATGGCATTTTTGCCTTTATCAATCACTTCTTTCAGGCTCCATCTCTGCGGGAATTCATTTTCTTTCTGGTATCGCGTCACCCAATCCCAATCATGGCCATTGCAGCCGTCGTTCTTAAGCGCAACTTCAGTCGGATCCAGTCCCATCTCCGCAGCCACTCGATCAAACATCACATTATGAGGACAACAGGTATGGGTCCCATGCCGGAAGCACATATTATGGCCTTGATTGGTCAACGCCCATTCCTGGGTTCCGAGGATGTTGGGAATTTTTGTGCTTACATGCGTCTTCTCAATCGCCGGATTTCTAATCCCCAGCATATGCCAATGCAGTCCTGTTATGGTTCCATCTTTCTTGGCGCCCACCTTGCATTTGTAAGTCCCGGCGTCATCTCCGCCGCAGTAATAATTGCTCTCGTCCCAAAGCAACTTCACCGGTCGCCCTGCCGCTCTCCTTGCCAATATGGCGGTAAGACGGACAAAGGAGTAGGAGTAGGCAAGCCACGAAAAGCCGCCATACCATGAACCTTGATAGGGCATTGTGACGCTGATCTTGGTCCATTCGGCGATTGGAGGCTGCGGTTTTTCCCGGATGGCGTTTGGAACTGTAAGGACGCCTTGTGGAAGGTCCTGATGATGCACCCAGAGATCCAGAAAATCGCCTCTCCATTGAGCAACACAGGCAATCGGTTCGACGCCCGCCGGAGTATTGCGGGCTCTGGTGATGGTATATTCAATCACCTTGTCGGCCTCCTGAAAACCCTTCTCGATATTGCCGAATTCGGCGCGGTCGGTCAGAATCGTATTCGGCTCTTTGGCTTTCGGATTCATGCGCTTTACTTCAGGCATTATTTTCGGCGCATCCGGTTTGAGCGACTCTTCCATGTCCAAAATAAACGGCCGCTCCTCCCATTTGATTTCCATGAGTCTGAGCGCCCGATCGCATATTTCTTCGCTGTCAGCCACTACGACGACTCCCATGGGATGCTGATAAAAATCGCCGGTTCCGGGCAGGGTCAAAATATTGTAATTGCGGGATACTTCGAAGTAGGGGCCATTGTCGTTATCGAAGGCAATGTCCGGATCATCATATTTAAGTATGTCTCTCACTCCCGTGAGAGCTTGAGCCTTGCCGGTATCGATGCTCTCGATCCTGGCGCTCGCGTATGGTGAAAGCAGAATTTTGGCGTAAAGCATTCCGGGAAGGACTACATCTCGGGTAAAAACCGCCTGCCCGCTGACTCTCTCAAATGCATCCTGCCGGGTGATCGTGCGGCTCATGTCCTTTACGGTTTCAGGAATGTTCCAGGTCCATGGTCGATATTCCACCGTCTCCAGCCTCCGTTGTTATCATGCGGGCTTCTTCGCACGGGAAATAGAAGAGATTTTCGCTCCGCAGCCTCGCTGCTTTGTTGGGCAGGATTGTACATCCTGTACCTGTTAACAGAATAGAAAATTTCACTCGTTTACTAAGAATGTCAGGTTAAGATATCTCCAATTGTACTGATGCACTGGAGGCGTTGATGAAAAGGATTCCGCTATTTTTCGGGTTGATTCTATTTTCCAGTATTGGACTTTGCCAGGATGTTTTGGATCTGCTGCCGGATCAGCCGGGATCGCTAATCTGCCGGACTGAAACCCGGTCGGACCCTCGGCCGCTCAGGATTCATTATCTCAAGGTTGCGCTGAATAACCCTAAGCTGGAGGTTATTACACTTCCAGGCGAAGATCCCGATGGCCTCGGTCCTGCAGAAAGCCGACTTACGAAACCCACGGATCTATTAAAAAAATTTCATGCTTTGGCGGCCGTCAATGCCAATGCGTTCGCAGGATTAAACGAGGATAAAGCAGCTGCGCCGGATTGGTATGAGGGCCGTCCGGTTGATATTATGGGGATAGTGGCGTCGGAAAAGAAAATTATCAGCCCGATTGAAAAAAACCGGACCTCTTTCTGGGTCGATAGCTTGGGGAAGCCTCACATTGGCGATTTAACTTCATCCGATACTGTTAAAGAGGCTGTCGCAGACTGGTTCTCTCCTCTCCTGATTGATTCCAAGATTATCCCCAATTCTGAAGATAAAGCTTTGCATCCACGCACAGCCCTGGGATTCGATGATACAGGCTCTTGGCTTCTTTTAGTTGTAGTGGACGGACGGCAGCGTGGTTTCAGTGAAGGAGTCACCTTATACGAACTCGCACAAATTTTCCAATCGCAAGGTTGTCGTCAATCCATCAATCTGGATGGAGGCGGCAGCAGCATCATGCTGATTCAAGAACCCGGCAAGGATGTGCGCACATTCAACAGTCCTTCCGGGAAGGAACACCGTCCCGTGCCGGTAATGCTGGGAGTAAGAAGACGATCCGACCACTAAATATTTAGTTGTACCGTGCAAAAAAGAATTCGAAGTTGAGTAACATGACTCTTGTGGGTTAGGATGTGCACGCTGTTCGCTAAAAATAAAGAATTTAAGAGAGTATTGGATAATCTTAAGGGGGAGGACTATGAAGGCATCGCGTGTTTTTGTTTTGCTATTCTGCACATTGCTGGCCGGCGCCGGTTTATTACAGGCGCAGAACACACACTATCCGGCCGGCGTTGAAGGCATTAAAGGCGCTTCACTGCCGCCTCCCGGCCTCTACATCCGGGATTATAATTACACATACTGGTCGAGTGAATTTAAAGATGCCGGGCCGAATCCCTTTGACATACTCGCTTATGTTCAGACGCCACGTTTGGTATTCATATCGAAAGGACTGTTTTTTGGCGGTTATTACGGCGCCGACATAATCGTGCCCTTTGCCTACCAGGACGTCACTGCAGGAGGGTACTCCGGAAGTCATTTCGGGTTGGGCGACATTTTCGTCGAGCCCGCCACACTATCCTGGCATACGAAAAAAGCTGATTATTCCATGGGCTGGGGCGTTTGGATTCCAACGGGTGATTATAAGTTGGGAGATTTTAAGTTGCCGGGAAAGGGCTACTTTTCCCATATGTTCACCGGCGGAGTTACCTATTATCCCGACAAAAATAGAAGCTGGTCGATTTCCGCATTGAACCGCTATGAAGTCCATTACGAAAGAAACGACAATCTGCTTACTCCAGGACAGGTTTGGACTCTCGAATGGGGATTGGCAAAAAGCCTGTCAAAGACTGTGGATCTTGGATTCGTAGGCTATGCCCAGCTTCAAAGAACTGAAAACAGAACGACAAATATTCCTGCTCCAAAGGAACGCGCCATCGGCATGGGCCCCGAACTCACCTTTGTTATTCCCAATCTGGGGGTAAACACTTCGGTCCGATATCTTAAGGAAGTGGGAGTTCAGCAAAGGCCTCAGGGAAATGTATTCAACGTAACCTTCACCAGGTTGATTGCAGGTTATTCAAAGTAGTCTTTTATACGATACGATAGACTGTTTGCTCGGCGCCGCACTCGGCGCCGAGCAGCGTGGCGAATTTGGATGCGGCCGTTTCAAGCTCAGCAAGAGGCTCCGAAAACGGAGTATAGATGACTGCAACAACATTGCGCGTCGATTCTCTTGTCTTCGTCGCCATTGCATCTTTTACCGGGTTCCCGCATGGCAGCCAAACATCCCCCTCTTTGCGACAAACACACAAAAGATCCGTCACATCTATTATTTGTCCTGATGGGTTGAAAACGTAAGACTCCCCGGCTGCGCCGCGACGGAGCAATAATTCTGCGCCGCATAGCTCCATATCAAAAATACTCGCCGGATAACCCCATTCCAAACTGATCGCGTTATTAACATCCACGGGACCATTGACGAGCGGGAAATCATTATCAATCGCCGCTGCCAGCAGATACTCGCTGGACGGCTTGGCCCTTCCGGTAGGCTTATACGTTCCGAAGCGCAGCATCCCTCGAATCGCTGATTTGCGTTCGGGAGAAAGAAAAGTTTCTCCGGCAGAGCTCACGCGTTCCAAAAGAGTGGAAATATATGCGGGAAGAGACGACGTTTTGGGACATCCCGGCAATCCCAATCCCCAGATCAAGGCGGCGCGCACACTCTGCTCTAATCCAGGTTCACAGATAAGAGAAGGATCCACAGTCATTATCTTCCCCCTGCTTCTTGGTTCGCTTTTACGTAGGCAGTGTTATTCCCCGATTCAAACATAAAAATGGGAGTGTCGACCCTGGTAAAAACAACCGGGCAATGCTCCACCCCGCGGGGAACAAATATCAGGCAGCTTTTAGTGATGATGTGTTTTTCGCCACCCATCCAGAATTCAATTTCTCCGCCCAGAGCGCGCGGATGATTTCTGTTGGAGCCGGCGAACCCGATTATTTCATCGAAGTCATGGCTATGCGGCAGTTCAATGCTGACCGGTCCATTGCCGGTCAACCCCCATATCCATTCGCATCCTGCGAAAAACGCTCCCTTCAAAATGGAGTCCTGAATGCCGAGAAGGAGGGTTCGATCGAAGGTTCTGCCCGCTTTTGCCTGGTCCTCCATCATTTTGATATCTTCGGCCGGCCGAGGCGGCATCAAATCTTCTGTAATAATGTTCTTTGCATATTTCAATTCAGGCATGGGTCAATCCTCCATGAAAATGCAGCTATAACCGGGCGCTGAAAGCAGGCGCGATTAATTTAAGTTGCCGACATGCCGCCATCGACCGATAAATGGGTCCCGGTCACAAATGAAGACGCATCCGAGCACAGCCAAAGAACCGCCTGGGCCATTTCTTCAGGATTGGACAGGCGTTTCATGGGAATTTCGCCATTTATTTTCTCTCTCTCCTGCGGGTTGGTGGAAGATAAGTTATCCATCAAACTTGTCCCGGCGGTTGGCCCCGGACATATCACATTCACTCGAATGCCGCTGGCGGCGACATCGAGGGCCGCAGATTTGGTCAGGCCGATCATCCCGTGTTTGCTCGCATCATAGGCCGCAAATCCAGGGAGAGCTTTCAGGGCGCCTAAAGAAGCATTGTTGACAATAGAGCCGTATTTTTGTTTGAGCATCTGCCTGATTTCGTATTTCATGCAGAGAAATACTCCTTTCAGGTTGATGTCGAGGGTGCGATCCCAAATCTCTTCCGGGCATTCGGCAAGCGAAACGAAGGGGAACCGGGCCCCATCCGGCCCAACTCCGGCATTGTTGAAAGCGTAATGGAGGCCTCCATAAAGCTCCACGGCCTTGGCTGCCATAGCTTCGACATCAGCCGCCTTGCTGACATCGCATTTTATGAACGTAGCTTCGCCGCCGGCGGATTGGATCAGCCGGACCGTTTCTTCGCCTCCCTTGATATTGGAATCGGTAGAAACGATAACGCGCGCTCCTTCGCGGGCGAACGCCAGCGCTGCTCCCCTGCCGATTCCGGACGCCGCCCCTGTAACCAGCGCCACTCTGCCTTTAAAGACTTCGTACATATTGCGCTCTCCTTATTTATATAACTTCGTCTCGATTCTATAGAATCAACCACAGATTTTAAGGATTTCACAGATAAAAATTAATCCGTGAAATCCGCTATTTCTTTTCGAGGAATTCAAGCAGTTGGCCAAGGAGCTTGCGGGTTTCTTCGATCGACGCCGTGAGATCGCTCGCCGTTTTGGGATCCATTTTCCCATAGCCGCGCATCTTCTCGGGATAAAGATCTTCGAAGGCAATGTCCAGCGAGGTCAGGTTCGTTTTTAATATCCAACTCGCAGGCGTTGAAGGAGGCGGGAATGCAACGTGAAACCTCTTAAGAAAGCTCGAAATTTGTTCACGAATTTTTTCGATCGAGCAATCGATCCATTGTGATTCTGCTTCAGTAATATCGTGAATATAGCGTAAATAAAGGCCGGCCGGTTTAGCAGCCGTGGCATTTTTGCTTTGGCTTAGCAGCTTATCCATCTGCTGACAGGCGGCAAGCAATCTTCGTTTATGATTTTCATTCAAACCCGACATAGACAAACTCCTAAACGCCCTTTTCCAAGGGTGCTAACAGGAAACGATCTCGCCGGCTGTTTTCTTCTTGAGATACGCGGCAAGGCTCTTTTTAAAAAGAGGGAAAAGTTTTCTGGGCTGGTTCGGCAGAAAAACAGTTTCGTAGCCCTTCTTCGCTTCCGCAAGGGAGGTCGACAAAATATCTTCCGACTCAACGGTTTCAATTTCAAAAGGAACGCTCATTTCCATCGCTTTAGCCTCCAGCGCCCGCGCTTCCGCTTTCCCGCGCTCCAAAACTTCTTCACGGATATGAAGCAGGAATTGCCGCTTGGAATGGCGCGTTGCTACCAGGTCTTGATGCCCGTAGCAGTAAAGGTCGGAATTGAGGATTTGAAAAATACGCAGGCGCTTTGAAGTCGATTTTGCATGTTTGAAAGCCGCTTCAATAGCGGCGCCGCATTCAGCGCCCGCCAGAATTAAAAGGATCGGCCGGTCTGAACTCATGTTTAATAAAGACCCATTGCCTGTAAAAGCCATAGCAGCAGAACAGCTCCCACTCCCAGGACTATGGCGATATATTCATCCAACCTGTGACGCATAGCCTTTTTTAAAGCCTCTGCTTCCACTTTTTTCAGATCTTCTTCAAGCGCTTTTTCTTTATTCAGTTCTTCCATTGATAGATCCTTCTTATCCCTTGATGAGTCCCATCTTTGCCATGATAAAAATCAGCGCCAGGCAAATCCCTACTCTCAGGAATCCGGCTCCATATCCCAGCAAAATTCCTTTTAGTCCCGCTTTCTTCAGATCCGACAGCCTGGTCTGCAATCCCAATCCAATAAAACACAAGGTAAAAAACCAGTTCATGACATTTCCCATCGCTTCACTCGCCGGTTGCGGCCACAAGTGAAGGCAGTTGCCGATCCAAACCACCAGGAAGCCGAGAATGAAAATGGGGAACTTGTCTTTAATAATTTGCCATACATTGATTTTAGACGAGCGCAACTCCTGAGTCAGGGTCAGGAAATAAACAAAAAGAACCCCAAGAGGTATTAAAACCACCCGGCCTATATTGGCAAATCCGGCTACTTTTCCCGCTTCAAAACTGTAGTTGAATCCGGTGGCAATCACCTGATTGGAATTGGGAACTCCTGCGGCGGACAGCAATCCGAAAGCATTATTGGAAAGGTGCAGCAATAAGCCGAAGAACGGCAGTCCGAAGAGGCAGAAGAATCCGAAGGTGACGGAAACAGCAATGGCATAAGCCACTTCCTCGCTTTTGGCGCGCACCATTGGAGCCAGGGCTACGCAGGCCGATACGCCGCACATGGAAAACGCTGCGGAGAGGAGCGCTGTCAGGTTGGTTCCCAGCTTTAAAAGCCGGCCCAGGAAGTTGAATAAAAGCGCGCCGCCGAATACCATGATTGCCATCAGGATGATGCTGACGGGTCCCAGCTTTACCAGGTCTCTCAACATGTATTGAGAACCCAGCATGATGATCCCCACATTCATGAAGACTCCGGAGTAGCTTAGGCCGGCTTCCCAACTACGCGGAACCCCAAATACATTTCGTATTAAAATGCCAATCACCAGTCCGATCACCACATAATTGAAATGAAGCAGATCGATAAAAAGGCCTTTGGTGTGGATGGGAGGCAGCACCGCATCGATATATTTCAGGAGGGCTTCAATTGTATAGGGAAAGGGGATTCCCGGGACGCCGCATAAAATAGCGATAATAATTAAAGCCAGAATTCCCGGATAACTCTGCCGGAAAGTGGGCAAAGCGCTCCACATGCTGACTTTGCGTGTCATCCCCGCATCATTCGACGCCGTAATCACAGCTCCCATTTGCTTCTCCTTCATTTTCTCAGTGATCAGTAGTCAGTTCACTGTCAATAATTCTCCTCTGCCTGTCCTTACTGACCCCTGACGACTGACGACTGACTACTTCAATCTCCAGACTTCTCGATAGGCCAATCTATTCAACAGCGTTTTGCGGAGAAAGGTCTCGGTAGTGCCATTCACTCCGACCATGACATCCAGGTTATTCCGAGGATACTCCGCCAGGTTGGCGCTCTTCGTTCCGATCCTGTCTTCAATATGCCAGGCGTTAATCTTTTCCCCATCAAAATCGTCTACCACGATTTTGAAATATCCATTAGGTCCGGAATAGCTATTATTCTTTTCATCCAGGATAATGGGTTTGGCATTATCAAGAATAAACTCATTGAGCATGTAGCAATGGCCGCATACTTCGGGCCTCACGAGAAAGCGTGCGTCTTCCAACCAGGGCTTGTCTCTTTCAATTTTCATCACGCCAATCGCGGTATAAAGAGAAACCGTTCCTTTGGAGAAATCGGAGGATAAATCCAGTTCGACGTGGATGTCGCCGTGCTGCAACATGACCTTTTGCTGCGATGGATTGTATTGGGGAAGCGTGTCCAGAAGCTCCTGATTTATGGGACCCAGAGTTTTTTCGACCAAAACCTTGCCATCGGCATTCATTAAAGAAAGCCTGGCGGATTTGTCTGCAGCATTCACATTCAGCGCCTTCAAGCGATATTGACCCAGGCTGGTTTCTTCGCCGGATTTCATTATTAGATTTTGCGGCTCGTCATAAGAAACTGTGAACGAATCCATTCCGGGAGTCCCCATTTCCGCAACTTCGATATAATCCGGGCTAACAAAGCGCGGAACGAGGAACGTTGCGCCTTCGCCGAACATTTCCGGGAGATGATAATTGTTCCGCATCGCCGATGCCGCATCCAACGCGGATTCCGCATTGGATTTCATAGCCTCATCCCCATACCCATTGAATCCCGGAGCTACGATGATATTGGCGCCCCAGGGATTTCCCGAGTACTTCACAATCCGCAGCACTCCAACGGGCCGCCCCCACAGAAGGAAGGAATCGACGTACCGCAGCGCTTTGCTTCCGTCGCCCAAAGGAACATCCTGCCAGAAAAGCAGATTCCTATCCTCCATCGGTTGCTCTTTCCAAAGGTCGATTCGGAAGTTCTTTTTAACAACCAGGTAACTCTGAGTGCTCATCAGATACGTTTTTTTCCCCAGAATATAGAAACCTTCTCCGGCGAGTGGGCGGATATTGCGACCATTGCGGCTTGTGTAGTAAAGCCCTCCCGGCGGAATGATGATCTGCTTTTTACGGTAATCGACATAGCTTGCCCTGACGACCACCGCTTCGGAGGATACCAGCCGGTCGCCGACTCTATTCTTCAAATATTTGCGAACCAGCCCCGCTTTGCCCATAAACTTGTGAACGAATACGCAGCTGGGATCCGGAGCAAACCACTTGGCCGAAGGAACGACAGGAGGGAAAGAGCTGAATTTCGATTTAACGACCGGAACCCCATAGGTCGGATCGGAGAGTCTCTGAAGAAAGGTATCCTCCATAACCGAAACAACGAGCTCGCTTATCCCGATAAAAAAATCGATGTTTTCTCTTCCTTCTTCCCACAGGATGAGATTGTCGGTGCGCCGGAAAAAAGAATCACGCACATAACAGGTTTTCACTACTTCCTGTTCGACTTTTCCAACCACCACATTGAAATATTTCCGATCCCATATTTCAGAGATCTTAATAGGACCCGCATAACTGTCCTTTTCATTGCTTAATTCGAAGGCTTCTTTATTCTCGAGTACAATCCGCTTCAGCATGCCGGTCATCAGATTGGGTTCCAACCTGACTACGTAACGATTATCCCTTGGCCAGGGGTCTCCATCTTTGAGCTTGACCAAGTCGTGATAAACGGCAAACGAGATTGTACCTTCCTTCCAGCCGTATGGGACGTCATTAGCCCAGGGAGCGTAATCGGATCCCTTATACCAGGAGGGATCAACAATAAGCTCGATGTGAAGATCCAGATCAAAGTCGGTAAGCGCCATTCTATCCTGATCCTCAACCTTGTATTGCTGCTGAGTAGAAGGGACCAGCAACTTGGAAGCAAGGACTTTCTTCCCTGTCCAGTTGCGCACCTCTACCAGAATTCCGTTCTCTTTACGAAACGCATAGATTCTTTTATTCCGCCACCAGCGGTAGCTTTCCTGGCGAATTCCGGCGACATACGGCCTGTCCAACGAAAAAACAGCTTCCGATATTCTGGGGTATTCAATTTTAGAAAAAACCGCCTCATCAAAGGTTACCTTTTCAGCCTTCATTCTGGTCGACCCATACAGAGCGGTATCGGTCATGTAAAATTCTTTTAATTGGGGATTAATCCCGCTATCGACCTTGAGATCTTTTAATTGCGCAGGTTGGGGAAAGGAAGTGGAAATCGGGAATTCCGCCGGCCACCCGCCGGACGGTTGAATAAAGTAAAATCCCCCGTAAGGCTTTGCATAATGATCCGTGCTGTATTCAAACCATATTCGATTGCCGGAAGAATCGAGAAGAGCCTTCCCTCCCTTCTCCACCGTTAAATCGGTTTTAGTCGCCAAGGAGGTCTTGAGACCCAGGAGATAAGCCTCCTCGCCTAGGATCAGGAACGGATCGCGCATCAATGGCCTGGCGTCCTGCGTTGTGCTGGAGGCGTAATAAAGACTTCCCGCCGGGACCAGCACTTTCCCGTCTTTGACAAAACTGCCGCGGAGAACGATGCATTCCTCCAGATCCTTCTTCTGGCCATATTGATTGTGCATCGTCTTGTTTAAAATTCCGCTCAATTGAGGAATGTAGGTGGCATTTTCCGCCGGCGGCAATCCTCGAGGATTTTCATCCTGTGGATGGCAGAAAGGGCAGTAAGGAATAATAAGAAGGAAAAATAAAACAGCCGTCGTCCTAAGTCTTTTAATCATCATAGCCATTCTTTAGGTTTTATTTGTGGATCAACAAGTGCAGTCTTTTCCGCCTATTCCTTCCAGAAGAAGAAACTCTTTGATCTTTCTCAGCAGCTCTCGATTAAAGCCATCTATCTGGAGAAGCTCTTCCAGGGTTTGAAAATCGCCGTTGTCTTTCCGGTATTTAACGATTTTCTTGGCGAGAGCAGGAGTAATTAAAGGAACGTTTTTGACCAGATCGGCTTCATTCGCCTTGTTGATATTGACCGTCTTGCCTTTAAGAGTGGACGTTTTTCCCGCAGGCTGGGATTTCGCTTTATCCGCAGTTTTAGTCGCCGTTTTTCCCGGCGTCTCCGCCATCAAAATCGACGCACATAAAAAAACAAAAGCCGCCATCATCATTCCCACTCGCATAATATTTCTTTTCATAAGCGTCTCTCAGTAAATGTCCTGAAAGGGCGAAAGGCTTTATTGATCAATAGTTTCGCCCTTTCAGGGCTCTTTTATATGCTAATTCCTACCGGGGGTTCGCTGCGCTCACCCCCGGCTATCCACATGTCGCCGCTCCGCGGCTAACATAGATAAATTCAAAAAGTATGCGGCATTAAAAATTCCGCCCGCATCCAATTCCGCGCTAAATAGCGCCCTGGCCGGCCATAATTAAGACAAACCGCAAAAGAAAATCTCCGAGCAACAGGCAACCGGATAAAACCCAGGCATGCCGCATCGGCTCTTTGCCTTTCCTCATCACAAGGATCAACGGCAAAAGAATTCCGATCCCAATAACTCCAACCCACCAGATCAATCCACTCCAACCTGTCGTAAAATGAAGCGCCGCCTCCCATGAACTCGAAGAAACCAAGAGAATCAAAAATAGAATTGCGGCGAAAAGATACAGTGGAAGAATAATCCGGTAGCTGCGTCGCAAGAATTGAAGCGGTTCCTCCATGGCATCGAGATTCCCTTTTCTCAAAGACATCATTCCTAATATCGCTCCCCCTTCGATCCCGAGCGAAAGGGCGGAGATGAAAAAGAAAAGAGGCAGACTCATATTTCTCCATAGAGGAACGATAGTCACCGAGAGCAGGACCCCGGTATAGACCGAAATCCCCAGGGCCAACGGCATTCCAAGAAATCCGAGTCCCTTTCTCCATTTCAGGCTATTCCAAACAGGCCATGAGCCGATCCATGGAATTCGTTTCCGAGTGGACGCCGGCGCCCAGAACATCGCAGACAGCAGGGATATCAGGAAAAATGCGCTCAACAGCCAGACTCCCACAGACATGGGAGAATCGAGGTTCAGCACCGTCAATGTTCTCCAGAAACGGACCTTGTAGCGCAGGTCAAGAATAAGCATGGACAGCCCAATTAAAATGGCGACCGGCGACATCAGAAACGCCATTCGCGAACAGGATTCCCATCCCAATCCGCTTCTTTTAGAGGCGATCATTCCAAAGCAAAAGCCGCCGGCTCCAAGACCCGCCAGGAAAAGGTACACGACGACAGGCATTCCCCAGGTGATCTCACTCATGATCTTCCTCTCGATCATCCTCCGCCTTTTTAAACAACCAGGCGAGCAAGACTCCTCCGGGGATTAATCCTATCAGCCAATTCCATTCTTGGGATGAAGTTGTAGTGTTGAGAGGCGTTGGCTCCGGCAGAGAATAGTCCTTCGGGTCTCCTGCTACTTCATAGATCATGTGGAGACGTTCCTCTTTTCCATATGCGGTGAAATTGGGCGCCCGGCGTCCGTCGGAGAAAAACGTCAGTGCGCCTGTCGCGCATTTAGCCACACATGCCGGCTTTTTCCCTCGATCGATTCGCTGAGTGCAGAAGCTGCACTTGCGCATGACATGTTGGGCAGGACTGAATTGCGGCACATGAAAAGGGCAAGTCTGGATGCAATACCCGCATCCGATGCATCGATCCCGGAGGTGCTCCACAACTCCGTCCATCCTCCGATGCAGCGCTCCGGCAGGGCATGCGGAAACGCAAGCAGGATCATTGCAATGGAAACAGGCCGTCGAGACGAAATGCTCATTGCCAACCGGATATTTGCCCGAGGCATGACTTCGGACATGGCGCAGCTGCACTCCCGGGGGAGCGTCATTCTCCAATTGGCATGCAATCCCGCAGGAATGACATCCGATGCATTTCTTCGAATCAAAAACAATCAATGGTTCCATGCTATATTTTCGTCAATCTGCATCCAAAGCCGTTATATTGAGAGCCTATTAAATCCCAGCTGGATGGAATAATACTATTAAGGGATTGCCCTGAATTTCCTGAATAAGGAGCTTCTGCTTCGGGATGAGAAGGCGTCCAGACTACTCCGGGGGAAATCAATTCGCTTAGTTTGGCCTTGGCTTTGAGTTTGCCGATTTCGGTTTGCAGGTAAACCCGGTCTCCATTTTCTATTCCCAGTTTTTTCGCTGTTTCCGGATGAACCTGGACATAGTTGCCTTCTGAAAACTGGGCCATATATTGGGACCAATTCGTCAAAGTATGCTGCCAGTGATGTCCGACTTTCCCCTGGATCAGGATTAAAGGAAAATCCTTTTTCTTATCCGCGTTATTCGACGGGCCGCCCTCAGGCTCCGACCATGTTATAGGCCCCAAAGCTTGGGTGAAGAGCGCAGCTTTCCCCTCCTCGGTAAGAAATCGGTTGTCCGGGTACAGCGTTCCTTTGGAACCCGGATGATCGATGCTGGGGCAAGGCCAGGAGATTCCTGTCGGATCCTTCTTCAAACGATCCAATGTAATTCCCGCCCAGCTGGGAGTATGTTTTCTAAACAACTCATATAAATCTTCTGCGGACTCGACGGAAGGATAGGCATCCCTATTAATTCTCCTGCCCAGATCCGTGTAAAATCGCCAATCTTCTACTGTCTCGCCCAGTCGCTCGATTGCTTTTTCTCTCCACACTACCTGACGCTGATTTCCATATTGCGATCCGGCGCTTTCAAAACTCATCGTTCCGGGAATAATCAAATGGGCGAGTTTTGCTTCCTCGTCCATGAAAAATCCCCTGTAAACGACAAAGTCAACTTTCTCGATGGCCTTTCGGACTCGGTTGCCGTCCGAGTAGCGCCGATAGCTCGAATTCAGGAGAAGGACTTTCACCCTGTTGCGTTCCATGTTATACAGGGTTTTTCTAAAACCAAGAGCGGGCCCCAGTTCGGGAGCTTTGAAATGATCTTCAAAGGCCTCGTTCCCTCCCGGTTTCCCTCCCTGAACATTCATCATTCCCTTGCCGGGTCCCGATAGATTTCCGGTAATGGCCTGGAGGGCGATAACGGCCCGAACGGAATTTACGGAATTGGTGTAACGCGACAAGGAGGCTCCCATCCAGACAATCGTCGCCCGGCTGCTTGAACAAAGAATTGCAAAATTCTTAACCTGCTCTTTTGATAACCGGCATAGTTCCGCTACTTTGTCAAAAGTATAGGATTCGCAAGCTTCCGCAAGTTCTTTGAAACCATTGACATGCTTCTCTACAAACTTGGAATCGTAGCGGTTTTCCTGAATGAGAAATCGAATGACTCCGAGCGCCAGGGCTCCATCGGTTCCGGGCCGGGGCAGCAATTGCTCATCGCAATGGTTGCTGGTGGGAGTTCTTCTGGGATCGATGTACAAAACCTTTGTTCCCCGGGCGCGGGCTTTATCGATCCACCGGACATATAAAGGATACGTTTCGGCGACGTTGACGCCCCATAGCACCAGCAATTGCGAATTCAACGTCTCATCAAGCGTGGTAGGCGTGATGCCGGATCCCAGGCATAACTGGAGGGCAAGCCCGGAATTGCCGATGCAGGTATCTCCCGGATGATAGATGTCGGGAAACCCGGCAAGCTTCATAGTCATGCCCGCCGCGATATCGCTTTCGTGAGATTCCCAGAGAGGAGCAAACAATATTACCTGATGTGCGTAATCCTCCGGTGATTCTGCTTTTAGTTTGAGAATTTTATCGGCGACAAGATCGACTGCTTCCGGATAGGAGATGCGCTTCCAGCCGTTCCCTTCCCGTTTGAGAGGATAGAGAATCCGATGAGGGCTATAGGTCAACTCCACCATGGCTTGGCCTTTAGGACACATCCCTCCCTCAGTCCAATAATTGTCGGGATTGCCGTAAACGTTCACCGCCCGACCGTTTTGGACTTGAACCAGCGTCGTGCAGCGCACCTGGCAGAACTGGCAGCAGCTTCTCACTTCTGCATCCAACCCGCGGTTCGACGAGGCGTTTGCAGGCGCACCGGCAGAAGCGCTCAAAGATGCGGTCGTAAGAGCGCCGATCTTGAGCAAAGTGCGCCGGCTGAGTTTTACGCCGGTTTGCTTTCTATCCTTCAACATCCATAATCCTTGCAGGCGATTGGAGGGGCAGTGACAGAATATACTGACAATTGTCGCAGGTATGGAGATAGCAACAGAATCCGTTTAAATCCACTTTGCATGAAACATTCCTCTTATTGCCAAACCGGTAGGGGAGAATTGTATTCGAAAATTTTTGGAAAATCTCTATCTTTTCACGCTTAAATATTCAGAGCCCCACTAACATCACGTCAAGGGCGAGCGCTTCACAATCGTGACCATCGATGCATTCGCCGCCGTGAAGCCTATGAATGCTCAGTGTAATTACGCGAATCCGTAAGCCCTATGCCATTGGTATGAAATAATCGCGGAGCCACTGGGCGGCTTGAACCATCGATTCCTGCGGAAGGATATGGTCGGAATCGAACCAGATGATTTTTTTGGGTTCTTCGGCCGCTCCAAAAAGACGCTCCGCCAGTTCCGGAGAAATAATCCGGTCCTGCCGTCCATGCATCATGAGCAGCGGACAGGGCTTCAACTGGCGCGCCCATTTCAATGGATCCGCCAGCTTCCGGATTATTCCGATAAAAGGGACATAGTCCGGGAAATCGCCGGCGGCGGCAAGCACCACCGCCTTCAAACGCGGCTCGGAAGCTGCAATCTTCAGTCCAAGAAAACTGCCGAAAGAATAGCCCACCAGCGAAAGTTTGTCCGGGTCAAACTCCGGGCGCTCCGCAAGAAACTGGAGGGCCAACCGGCCTTCTTCCACAACGGAGTTCCACATGCTCATGAGTTGAAAAGGGTTTTGGGGTGGAACAAAACGTCCTTGATTACGCTCTCCATGAAAAGGAAGATCAAAGGCCAGGCTCCCGATTCCCACCGACAACAGTTCATTGCCTATCGAGCGGGTCATGCTTTCTTTGCCTACGCTGAATCCATGCAAAAGAAGGGCGGCCGGCGCTTTAGATGCGTTGCCGTTGGGAATCATTAAAATCGCAGGAACCGACGCTCCGTTCCAATGGAATGCCAGCGTTATCGATTTGCCCTGCGGGCTGGAAAGCTCTTCGCGGATGACCGGCGCTTCAGGTTTGGTTTTATGAAAAAAACTCATATCTGAATTCAGTATATCAAATAAACAAAAAACGCCACGGATTACACTGATTTCACAGATTGATTTTTTTATAATCTGTGAAATCCGCGTAATCCGTGGCGTCTTACATCCACGATAAAAGCTTTAATTACCTGGGAACGGCGCGTCTGCCTCCTCCGCTATCTCCCCCTGTGCTGTAACCAGAAGGCGAAACGGTTGCACCCCCTCCTGAGCTCGAACTTCCGGATGAAGAACTCGAACTTGAGCTGCCCCCGCTGGAGCTGCCGGATGAAGAAGACGAAGAACTTGAAGAACTGCCCGCGCTTGGTGCAATAACTACATTGCTTGAAGGATAAGAAACGCTGGAATGGGCAGAATACGAACCTCCCGATACAGGTCGGTTGCGAGGCTGGGCCTGGCGGGAAGTGGACTGAGGCTGTATTTGCACATACCCGCCCGACGAAAGTCGAACATTATTCGTATCTGCCGACTGGCCCGATCCGCCTCCTGAACCGCCCGCATGATTTCCCCAATTTCTATAGACCGGATAATCCCACCAGAGCGGTGAATAATAATTCCAGCACGAATATCCGCCATAAATATTGGGATAGAGGCCGCCGCGGCAGTTATAGAAAAGGCCCGGGTAATAGTCAATACCCGGCAAATACGTGTAGGAATAGGTAGGGGTATTCAATCGTCCGGAACTGCTTGAAGACGTATCGACCCAGCGCCGGAGTTCCACCTGTCCATTCTTTGCAATTTGAAATTTCTCAGGATGCGCCAACGCTACTAAAAGATCGATTATTCCTTTGGGCGTTTTAGCTTTCTTCAGTTCCTTGAGCGCCTTTTCCAGGGCCTGGTAGCCCCCCCGCTCAAGATAG
>CAYTYP010000016.1:0-14499 GCA_964441405.1 uncultured Acidobacteriota bacterium | reverse complement strand
AAATCCAAAACAACCTGCTTTTCCACCAAAGCCGCCTCGAGTATCTGGGTATCGATGGTTTTGGAGAGTTGAATGACCGTATTCAGATTCCATGCCTGGCCGGCAGTCATCCGGGCAATAACGCCGGCGTTTGTCGGCTCCATACTGCTTGTGGGAGGCAAATCCCGTTCAAGTCTCAGGCGCCGGGTAGCCAGCCTTTTTTCTCCGGAGGCTTTCAATTCGAGGATATCGACCATCTGATCCGCGTTTAAAATCAACTTTATGTTCGTTGTGGCGAAAGAACCGGTGTCTTTGCAATTCATCTCCGAGGAGCTGATTATCATACCGGTTTCGGCAACCAACCTGGCAGTCTGGAATCCGGTGCAATTGGATGCATCCACTGCCCGTTTGGTCCCATCTGGAATTATAACTTCCTTCACTTCGGGCTGATCGAGCGCTCTTCGGGTGATCTGAAGTCCTATGCCATCCGCCGTCGGCACTATTTCTACGTTCGTTTTCGGAAACGAACTAATCGAACCTGATGCGGCGTTTTCATCGCTGAACGCCCATATTCCCGTCCAAGCCTTTAACGACGATTTAGCGTCTGCCGAATTTGCCTGGGCGAACACAAATACCGGGGACAGAAGTAAAATTACCAAAGAAAAAGCTGAGAGAGCTTTTATGGGGCAGCCTCCAGCCTTTGTAATCCCTTGTAACCTTTTCATACGCCCCTCCTTTTATACAGCCATACTGAAAAACAATTTAAAGTCGTTTCTTCCCTAGAATCGAACGCCAATTCCTCCGCTCACCCTCGCGCCTTTCAGGTCAAGAGGCTCCCTTATTGTTGTAAAGTCCTGGGAAAGATGAGCATGGGCGAAGACATAGCGCGCTTCAAAATTAGCATAGAATCTCGAATTGATACTTATATCTAATCCAGCCGCTAGATGCGCTGTAGGAATAATTCCACTGGACTTAGGATTGCCATCGACAATATCCAAATAGTTTGGAGACAACGGATTCGTATTCACAAAGCTTCCTTCCTGGGAAATCTTGTAGTACATAAATCCGCCGCCGCCGCCTATGTAGGGAAGAAATCGGGAAGGAATCCATACATAACTGCCAACATCTTCTCCCATTTTCCAAGGATAATAACGAAAGGTCGCGGTGAATGGCATTTGCCTGAGCTTAGTTGTCTGGGTAATAGGATTCCCATTTTCTTCTACAAAATGACGGAATTCTGAACTTGGAGACGCTTGATAATATTCCCAATCAAATGCCAGCGCATAATGTGATTTAAATGCCGCTCCCATATCAAACCCGAATGCGACGGCTTGAAAATCCTTTTTCTCCAGTGTCAGCTGATTGGTAATTTGGCCGAACTGTTCGCCCGTTGCATTGGGGAAATTAGCTCCCACACGCATCGTTATAAATCCATGCGTTTTTCCTACACTAACGCCCACCGGGCTATTCTGTTGCTGTGCGGACGGTTCCGGTTCTAATGCATTAGTAGCAGCATAAACAGGCGACACAAGAACAGCTAGTAAAACTAAAGCCAACCCCACTTTTTCAATTATATTGGATTTGCAGAAATTCATGGCTTTTCTCCCAGTTATGTAATTATAGATGAAGCAAGGAGATTGATGTATCACAATATTTTTTAAAAATTCATAATCCTTATATTTCCCTCCCAATATCCAATTCAATGCATAAGACCTCTTTATCGGTAAATCAAACGCTCCCGTATGGGTTTTCACGACAACGGGAGTGCGAAATCACCAGGAGTTAGTTGCCCTAACCATAATTGTAGGAAAGAACACGTCTTACAATGCCAATTTTGTAAAACCCGGATTGCTGTTGACAAACCCGGATATATCGATATATAGATCCTGAGCAAAACAAGGCCTGATCCAATCCAGTCTTATTCGAACAAGGAGAATAGAAAATGGCAAAAGTTAGTCGGGTTTTGATAGGAGAAGCGCTGATAGGCGAAGGAAATGAAGTAGCTCATATCGATCTGGTGATGGGACCTCGCGGCAGCGCCGCTGAAACAGCTTTCTGCAATACGCTCACAAACAACAAGGACGGCTTCACCTCTCTGTTGGCCGTGGTCGCTCCGAACCTGGTATGCAAACCTGCTACCGTTATGTTCAACAAGGTCACGATTAAAAACGCGACCCAGGCGGTGCAGATGTTCGGTCCGGCGCAGCGCGCCGTGGCCATGGCAGTAGCTGACTGCGTGGAAGACGGAACCATTCCGAAGGCTGAAGCCGAAGAAATATTTATCCTGGTGGGCGTGTTTATCCATTGGGAAGCCAAGGACGACGCCAAGATCCAGAAATTCAATTACGAAGCAACCAAGCTTGCCATTAAACGTGCAGTCGCCGGCGAGCCAAAAGTAGCGGAAGTTCTTGCCAAGAAAGGCGAAATCGCCCACCCATTTGCCGCATATAAATAGCGGGCATAGATCATGGAGAGCCCCCCAAGGACGGAACTATTGATCAATAAAGCCTTTCGCCCTTCCAGGGCTCTCATCTATGCACATTCTTCCCGGGGGTTCGCTGCTGGTGGTGGAGCTCACCCCCGGCTGTCCATCTGTCTCCGCTCCGCGGCTTGAAACAAAAAATATGCAGCACTAGATTCTAAGACTCGAAATAGTTATTGAGCCGCTATGGAGAGCAGTAGCCAACAAGACTCCATCCATGCCCATTCCCTGCAATTCGATTAATTCTTCAGACCCGGCAATCCCTCCGCCGATCAACATCCTTAATTTCGGAAAATTTACCCGCGCTTCCAATGCCCATGAAGATCGCGCTCCTGCGCCGCTCCCGACCCTGGTGAGATCCAACAAAATGACTTCTCTCCAACCGGCGGATTGCAGTTCCTTCAAAATCTTCAAGACCGGCATGGCCGCCAACTCAGGACAACGCGACAACACCTTGCCGGCGCGCATATCCAGGCTGAAAACCAAACTGTCGGGATTCACCCCCTCAACGATTTTGCGTAAATCATCCCATGCATACAATGTTTCAGCGCCAATGACCACCTTCTGGACGCCAAGACATAACAAAGCTTGGGCGCTTTGGATATCCGATACTCCCGCATCCAGCATAATTGCCATCCCTTGTTTGCAGGCCAAGTCGGAGATGATTTCCCGATGGCCGGCCGGCGCGGCGTTCTGGATCGCATTCAGGTCGGCGATGTAAAGCTCTTTCAACCCGAGTTGATCGCGAAAAGCCGCGGCAATTGCCAATGGATCCGATGTAGAACACAAGACGCTTTTTATTGGTTTATAATGCTGTCGCTCGCCTTTGACCGCATGAACCACCTGGTCGTTGAGCAAATCAATTACGGGAATTAATCGCATGTCTTCTTGTCCGACTGTTCTTGTGTATGAGTTTTTTACCGGCGGAGGCCGGCCCGATGGGGAATTGCCCGCTGGTTTGGCGGCTGAAGCGTTGGGAATGCTCTGGGCTTTGCTTGAAGATTTCCACAACTGGGGAAAGGTTCGGACGATCACCGCCCTCGATCCGCGTTTCGAGGATCGAATTCCCGGGCTGAACCGGACTACTTTGCCCGCGGATGAAGTGGTATGTGCAAATCCAGATCATTTGGAACCCTGTTTATCCTTATTAAAACGTTGCGACGCCGCGCTGATTATAGCCCCGGAAACCGATGGCGTTCTGGCCGAACTCACTAAAGACGCCGAAAAAGCGGGGATAGCGCTCCTTTGCTCGAGCTCCTCGGCGGTCGCGACGGCAGGAAACAAAGCTGCCTGCGACCTGCTCTTCCGCCAATCGAAACTGCCGACTCCGACGACGCTCATCGCCGGTTTCGATGAAGCTCCTATATTAGCAGGACAGCTGGGCTTCCCTTTGGTCCTAAAACCTCTCGACGGCGTAGGAAGTGAAGGCGTTTCCCGCATAGACTCGCATGCAGATCTGCCGGCAGCGTTATCCGATATGCGCCAAGTCACTTCGCACGAGCGGATCTTATTGCAATCCTACGTTAGCGGCATTCATGCCAGCGTATCTTTGTTGGTCGCAAACGGCTGCGCTATGCCGCTAAGCTTGAATCGTCAACTGATTGAACCTGGCCTGCATTTCCAATATCACGGAAGCCGGGTTCCCCTTCGTCACCAGGCGGGAGAGCGCGCGCTGGAGCTTGCATGCGCGGCAGCGAGCCTTATTCCAGGGTTGAAGGGATATGTCGGGGTGGATCTGGTGCTGGCGAATGATTCTCCTCAACTTATCGAAATCAATCCCCGCCTTACTACTTCCTTTATCGGGTTGAGACAAGTCGCGCAACTCAACCTTGCGCAAGTCCTATGGGATGCTTGCATAAACGGATCCTTGCCCGCCCGCTTCCCGCTTTCCGGTTCAGTAACAATAAAGAAAGAAGATCCTTCCACCTGGGGCCTCAAATAATTAACATTCTCATTTAGGAAATAGGGCGGGAAATCAGGTGAAGTCTCTTCAAAGAGTTTCAGCCCAGCCGGGCAGGGAATCTGCCAAGATGCGTTTGCCGTTGACGACTCAAATGGTTCCAGCCGGACCTATTTTAATCCTTGCATGATGGCGATCGCATCGTCCATTCCGATAACACATTACTCGATTTTGGGGATTTTGGGCGCGACATATTCATCCAGGAATTGCCGCAGCTTCTCGCGGTTGGTCGCGCGATATCCCGGGTAATCCTGCGCCAATCCCTTATCCGCACGAGTGAGCAAAATAAAAGGCTCGAGCATCTTCGCCTTGTACAGCTTCAGCAGCATCGCGATGCCGGAGTCCAGTTTATCGGTTTCGAGCTTTCCTTTTTCAATATCCTTTTCAACATTTTTCGCTACATCCGAGAGGAGTTCAGTCTCTTCGACCAAGGAATGGCGATATTGTTTCTCGTTGGGAAATTTTTCCTTGAAGAGCGTGGCGGGCCATACGCCTGCGCTGATTTGATACATCATCCACGCGCCGGTCCCATTCTTTTCCGCTTCGGGACTCATGATGCCGGCGTCGACTTCAATACGGGTCGCCCCTTCCTTCTCCGCTGAAACTTCCGGCCTTTTAGGAGCCTTGATATCCGGAACCGTAAGCTCTACTTGACTGCTTTTAGCCCATTGTTGGAGCCCGACCCAGGATCTTCGGTTATAAGGCTCTGCGACAATCGCCTCCACAAACTTCGTTCGAGCCTCGTCCCTCTTGCCCATTGCCATCAAAGCATCGCCCCAATAGCGATAAGCAGTTTCTATATTGAAATTCACACGGGTCGCCCGTTCAAACCATTCTATCGCAGTATCATATTTCTTATCTGCGAAATAAGAATCGCCGATGAATAGAACCGCAGGATAGAGATTGGGGTCGGCCATCATCGCTTTAGTGTATGCGGCGATGGCAGTCTTATAATCATGGCGCGCGAAAGCGGCCTCCCCCTCTTTCATGGCGTCGTTGGCTTCCTTATGGTTGGAGAAAACCGTATCTTCGCCGCCATCCTCCGGAATTGTGGATATGTAGTATGTATTGAGTTCGCCCTCTAGGCCCAATTCTCTTGCCTGGATCAGCAGCTTGCGTCCCCGAGCTCTTTGCGACTTTCGAGCGCTCGCATCCTGGACGGTAACATTGGTCATGATCAGGGATATGCCGAGGCATTCTTTGGAAACGGGATCTGTGGGATATCGAGCCGCCAGCTTTTCCAATAGCGGTTGCGCTTCGAAATGACGATGCCGGGAAAATAGCTTCATTGCTTCGTCATACTCAGGATCCATTTTGCGCAGTTTTTCCATGCTGCGCTGCATTTCAAGTTTCTTATCCTCTTGCGCCTGCGCTATAACGCCTGTTGCTGCGAAAAGCACGATGAATAATCCTATACATCGCACTTTAACCATAGGAGCCTCCAATCAATGGTTTACGGCTTTTCTTCCTGAAGCAATTTTTCGGACGCTTTCCCCGTTTTCAGATATTCTTTTATCCAGTCCATGATGCGCGCATTCTGCGCCGGAACCGTCCAGTGGCCGGTCTCCACTTGAAGAGTGAGCAGCTTGGGCGCCTTGATGACGTTATAAGCCGCATAGGTTGAGATTGGCGGACAGGTTTCGTCATTGTATCCCCAGGAATAAATGCCCGGGGCCTTTACTCTCCGTGCAAAGTTAACGACATCGTAATAAGCGAAATTGTTCATTTTTTCTTTCGTGCGATTTGCCGGATCCTTGAATAATTCCGGAGGCCATCCTCCTGCCCTTCCTTCCTGCGCCCATCCGGCGGAATCAGACAAGGCCGGATGAATAGCAGCCAGAGCGCCCACCCGCGAATCCAATGCGGCGGTTACGATGGCAAGCGCTCCTCCCTGGCTGCCGCCGATGACGGCTATGATTTTGCCATCCCAGTTAGGCAGCGAAGCGAGGTAGTCCACTGCCCGAACGCACCCGAGGTAGACGCGTCGGTAATAGTACTTATCCTTATTATCGATGTTGTAAATGTAATAAGTGTCGATCGCCCCTCTCGAGATGTCGTTGTACACGGAGTTTTCAAGCGTGAGAAGCGCAGAAATCCAGCGTCCCTCCTAGTCCCAGCATCGACGCGCGCAGTTCCCTCTTCGGAGAGATCTGCCGTCCCGGTGCGCAGAGGCGGAAGGAGATCAGGCCCTACAGACCAATCGAGCTTAAGCCCGGCTGCGGATTTGCCATTCTTTGTGACCTTAATATCGAAAACCGCTTTTTCACCCGGCGTGTAATTCCAATCCGGATGATCCGGCATGATCGTTACCTGAACCGGTCCCATTTTCCATTGTGCGCCAATCGGCGCGCCCACAAGAAGGATTGCAATAATCAGCACATAAAGAATTCGAAGAGATCCCATAGGCATTGACTCTGTTCCTTTTTAATATTTACTTCAGCGTCGCCTCCACCAATCATTCACTTTCCGGCGGGCCAAGATAGCTGGGTTTGAGGCCGCCGAGGTCGACAACTATTTTCTGAAGGACTACCGCCGGGTCGACCATCCGGATTTTAAGCGTGTGATATCCCGGATTGGATAATTGATGAGCCGATCGTATGGTTCGACTGGCGTTGCGCACGGATTCTTCCCACTCTCTGTTCCCGTTCCGAGCGTCGAAATCTTTCGGAAGAATTTCCATAACCTGCGGCTTTTCGTCGTCGAAGGAAACGGCGTAACGCAATCCCCTCTCCGGAACAAAATTTAAAGTTGGAGCAAAGATGGCATTTACTACAACCTTTCCGGCGGAGGATAAATACATCTTATATTCGAGATGAGGCGAATCGTTTGGAGGATTCATGCTGGGCGCAGTGACGGGCAGAATAGACATAGCTGATTTCGTTCGACCATATCCTTCAATCTTCACCCAACGAGCTCTTTCCATTGAAATATTTTTTGTAAAATCTCCCGGTTCAATGGAGACATAGCCGCCGCTGTCTACAAAGCGCTTCTCCTTTACATCCTTCTTTACGTTGATTGTCCTAATGAATGAGAGTATCCCGACAGTCTCCCCTCCATTTTGTGAAACAGTGATGCGGGCGGTCTTTTCACTTTTGGGCGCCCCATTCCACTCCACATAAATCCAGATGCGTTCTTCTTTTGTGATCGTTCCTTTGGATTTGCTGAACCTGATCCAAGGTTGATCCGAACTTAAAGCGTAAGTAAATGGCGCTTGTCCCCGATTGAAAATATCAATATAGCGGCGTTGTTGATTGTAGGAATCCATTATCGGCAGCTGCGCATCGCCGGAGGCTCCCGGCCAAGCGGATTCTGAACCTTCCACGGCAACGCCTATGGCCCCTGTTTTCGGCAGTTCTATTTTATTAACTTTCGGCATGATGTTTTGTTTGGGATCATTCCACATGGTGTAGCCGATATGCACCTGGTCCTTGAAGTGCTTCCATTTCCCGCCCGCAAACGTCTCGTTATATTCCTTCATCAGACGAGCGTCCGCATCGAACAACTGCTGAACCTTGTCGGCCATGTCGTTGGCCGAAGCTCGTCCCTGGCGCGCGTATAAAGCATTCTTCCCCGCCGCGACATACATTTCATTGACTTGTGCACAGGATTTAGTCGGGAATAAAACCAGTTCGTAGAATGAGTCTTTAAACTCCGGAGGAAGCTTGCCGTGGATTTCTTCCGCCTTTTTGGCGATAGCGTTAAAATCAGCCACGACTCTTTCGGCTTCTTGGTACTGGGTCAGGCTATAGGTCGTCGGTTCGAGCAATTCAGGCTTCCGACGCGCATTGTACTTCGTATATTTATTGACGATATCCGCGATTTCGTCAGCGTATTTTGGACCAAATTCCCGTTGCGCCCAGAGCCTTGTGTATTGTCCGATATTCTCATTAGTCCATCGGCCGGCGTTAAAGCCCAGGTTTAAGAAGAATTCCATAGGAAGGAGCACATGCTTGAAATGGCCGACGTTGACGATCCAAATTCTGTCTGCGCCGTATTCTTTCGCCAGAGTCATCTGCTCCCAAACTGTCGGGATCGAAACAGTGTTGACCCATTTATAATTGCGCGGGCCGCCCACATAATCGAAGTGATAATAGATCCCCGCGCCGCCGGGACGCTTGCGCTCGGCCTCGGTCGGCAAGCGGCGGAGATTGCCCCAGTTGTCGTCGGCCCACAGGAGCGTGACGTCATCCGGAACGCGCAATCCCGCGTTGTAATATTCCTGAACTTCCTTATAGAGACACCACAGCTGCGGGACTTTTGTCACATCCGGATTCATTTCCTCGGCGATCATCTTGCGTTGGACGCTCACGATTTCTTCCAGCAAAGCCATGCTCTGAGGAACCGTGCCTCCCGGTATCATGGGCGTATCATTGGCGCCGCGCAGCCCGATCGTCAGAATGCTTTCATAGTTCTTATTGCGCCGGATGCCTTCGCGCCAGAAATCCTTCAGCACATCGGGATTTTTATAATAGTTCCAACTGCCAAGCGTTTTCTGGTAGCGTCGATCCCATTCCTTCTGCGCCCGAAGCATCGGCTCCTGGTGCGAATTGCCCATCACGACGCCGTATTCATCCGCCAGCCTGGGATTTTCAGGATCATCTTCATTGAAGGCGTTGTTCCACATAGCCGGCCAGAGATAATTCCCTTTCATCCTGAGGATCACTTCAAAAATCTTTTTATAAAACTCGCTATTGTAATTGGCGACGTTCGCGGGAATCGGAGGGTTGTCTTTAACTGGAACCGTTCCGAATTTCCCGGCGACCCATCCGGACAGATCCGGCGATTCATCATTCAGGAAAATGCCCCGGTATTTCACCGAAGGAGGGCCTTGTACATATTTGCCCGGCTTGATATACAACGCATCTTTATGCTGCGCCGGCGTATCGGCCCACCAGTACAACGGTGAAACGCCTATTTGTTCGGAAAGATCATAGATGCCGTAAATAGTCCCGCGTTTATCGCTCCCGGCGATCACTAAAGCTCTTCGCACCTTGGGCAAGGGATTCGTTACAGTTTGAAGGAAAAACGATTCCCACTTGCCGGCGATCGGGCTGACATCAATTTTCTTTGCTTTGACCAGATCATCGATAATCCGGCTCTTCCCTACCGTGCCGATGATGATGGCGTCGCCTGCGAGAAGACTGGAATCTTGGGATATAGCGGCCGTACAGTCGGTGACCCGCTTGATATCGGACTGCAGATCTTGGGCTGCTCGAATCACTCCCGGCCAATCGGCGGAATCCACATAAATTGCGGCCGCCTGTTTTTGCCGGACGATTGGAAAATTGTTTTTCCCTGCGACCGTCTGAACATACTGCAATGAACCGATGGCAAAAGCATTGCCGCAGAGAGCAAGAAAGCAGAACACACGCATCAAGGCAGGCATTTTCATATTTTTATCATTTCATAAGTTGGTTGTTGTCAGTTTCAGCTACATCATCAATATATCACGATATTGCGGCAAAAAATTGGGGTCGGCGTCCTCGCCTGATGCCGCCTATTCATAATCCTGGCCCCGACAAATATATTTTTCACGATTTTAGCTGGGATATGCATAATGAGAGAAACTGAGACGGAGAGTTTATGCAAAATGTTCATCCTCCTATTGTTCGTGATCTGCCCGATCCGCCTCGCAATTTATGGCGCATCGTCGGACCGGGCATTGTCGCCGCCGGAGTCGGCCTTTCATCCGGTGAATTCATCTTATGGCCTTTTATCGCTTCCCAGGCGGGACTCGTCTTTTTATGGGGAGCCATTGTCGGGGTCGGCATCCAGCTTTTTCTCAACATGGAGATTGAGCGATATACCCTCGCCACCGGGGAAACGGCGCTCACCGGCTTCAATCGAGTGTGGAAGCATTGGGGATTAGTCCTGGCCCTCATGGTCTACTTAGGAAATGTCTGGCCTGGATGGATGCTCAGTTCGGCGACAATTGTTACTTATCTGTTCGGCGGAGGAAACCCGGCGGTCATCGCCGCAGCAGGGCTCCTGTTCATCGGCGCAGCCCTGACTCTGGCGCCCATTGTATATGTTGCGCTTGAACGGATGATCTTCGTCAAGGTTGCCGCGGTTTTACTATTGGTTGTCCTGGCGATCATTTTTGTCATCAACAAAGATACCTGGGCGGCATTGCCGGCAAGCGCAGCAAGCATCGGGCATTTTCCCCTGGAACTCGGCTTCGCTCTGCTTTTCAGCGCTATCGCTTATGCGGGAGCGGGAGGCGGCCAAAACCTCTGCCAGAGCAACTGGATTCGAGACAAAGGCTTTGGAATGGGGAAATACATACCGCGGCTCGTTAGCCCTGTCACCGGCGTCGAAGAAGCCTCTCCGGAGCCGGCGACCTATATATTCAAGACAGACGAAGCCAATATGGCCCGATGGCGGAGATGGTGGCGCTTCTCGAACCTTGAGCAGACCCTGACATTCTTTTTGGTGACAGTCATAACGATTGTCTTCACATCGATGTTGGCGCATTCGACTCTTTTTGGCCGGACAGGATTGCCGAACAACATAGGATTTTTACAGATCGAAGGCCAGCGGCTGAAAGAAATGGTTGCGCCCTGGTTTGGCATTCTTTTCTGGGCTATCGGCGCATTCTCTTTGTTTGCCACCGCCATGGGAATCATCGACTATACCAGCAGGTTGGCGGCGGATGTCCTGAAGTCCACCTATTTTCCGACCTCGCGAACAAGCGAAAGCCGTATTTACTTTGGACTGGTATGGGGGCTGGTGGCTTTTGGCTGTGGAATATTGCTATCCGGCTTCGCTCAACCCTTGGCCCTGCTTATCATCTCCGCGTCGGTAAGCGGAACAATGATGTGCATTTATTCGGCGCTGCTTATTGCAATCAATAAGCATTATTTGCCGGAAGCAATCCGGGTGCGATCCTATCGGTTGGTTATTCTTATTATAGCGGCGCTTGTCTATGGATCTCTCGCCGCCCTTACTATCTGGCAGCAGCTCTCGAAATTAAAATAAGGTCGCTACCCTAATTTTTGGCAATAAAACGATGAACATTATTGGGTGGGATATCGGGGCGGTAAATGTGAAGGCGGGATAACGGGGTCGCACCACGATTAATGTTGTAATAACTGAACATAAGCTAAAAAACGAGGCAATGTATAACCTTGCGCGAATATTTTGAGGCCAGTTTTTGCATTTAAGAATTATTCATAGTAAATAGGAAATTCAATCGTTTCCAAGTTTCAGCATGGATTTTACTACGAGCCTGCGGAGGAAAAACTGAAAATTTGCAGCAATATCCTTTTTTAACAGACTTGCGCCGGCTATGGGCGGCAATTCTCTGACAAAGCCCTTGCTCCAATCCCGCCGGCCGCCCCCATTTCGCCCATCAATGCCTGTCCGGGTTCACATCCTTTAGGTTCACACAAAGCATCGCCCGACGGGCCTGAGAGAAGGTCTTTAAATTTGAGACTCAGTTGTTTTCACACTCTGTTGGCAGTGGCTCATGTTCAAAAGCCGATTCCGATCCCGACAAAGCTTATGCTGCTGCTTTGAATGGCGCCTAACCTAAAGCCTCCGGGGCATCCGGAAGATACCGGCTCTCCAAAACCGCCACTGCCTCCGCCCGATCGATGTGCCAGCACGTCCGCGTGAGCCGGTGCAAAAAACGCAAGTCGTGGCTGACGAGCAGCAGGCCGCATGGACAGTCTGCAAGCGCCTCCTCCAGACATTCAATCGAGGGCAGATCAAGGTGGTTGGTTGGCTCATCCATAATAATGAGGTACGGCTGTTGCGCGATGCCGATACCCAACAGCAGCTTTCTCAACTCCCCCGGACTTGGCTCGACGCTATCCATAAGTCCAGCGGGGCGCGAGCCAAGCCGGCTGACCACGGTCATGATCCTTCCCAGCATTTCGGGGGGGTGTTGCCGAGCTTTTTCCAGGATTTTGCAGGAAGACGACAGATCAATCTCCTGGGGTAAATAGGTCAATCGTTCAGGCGGCAGATCGATGATGTCCAATATGCGGCGAATCAGCGTACTTTTGCCTGATCCGTTTGCACCGGTGATGGCGATGCGGTCTGTTGGACGCATGATCAGGTCGGGATGCTGCAGCACCCGCCGGCTGCCGAGCGGGATTGCGCCAGTCGGCAACCGGAAAAGCGTCTCGCGGCGGCAGCGTGCTCCTTCTATCCAGATGCCCAGTTCATAGTGCTGTCGAACCTTGATGCCATTCGCCAGCCGGCCGGCCTGCTCTACTCGGGTTTGCATTCTCTTTGCCAGTTTGCCGGCATGTCCGTCCACGCCGGTCAATCGCGCACCGTCAATACGGGCGCGCCCATCATGGTCTCTCAAATCCAATTTTCTTTTGGAATATTTATGGCGATCCTCCTGCGCCTTTGCCGCGCGCCGGTGGGCTTCCGCTTTCAACCGCCGCCATTGCTGCTTTACCGATTCCTTACGGCTCCGCGCATACTCTTCCTCACGGTCGGCCTCCCGCTTGCCGGATGAATAATTGCCCGGCCGCAGAACAGCCTCAGGCGGATCAAGGAAGAGGCAACGCCGGCACAGCGAATCGAGCAGCTCCCGATCGTGGCTTACCAGCAGGCCAATACCACGATAGTCGCGCAATACTGAAAGGAGCATGTTGCGGGCATCCGCGTCTATATGATTGGTGGGTTCATCCAGAGCCAGCACATCAGGTTGTTGCCAGAGCGCAATGGCAATCTGCGCGCGCTTTCGTTCGCCATGGCTGAGTGTATTCCAGCGCTTATCCCAATCGTCGAGAATGCCCAGCCTGCCTTTTTTCTCCGAAGCCGACCAATCCTTCGCCTGGATCAATCGCTCAAGCAAGCCGGGAGCATCATCGGTTCGCTGGGCGCAGTAAATGGAGGTCCCCGGCAGTCGCAGGAAACCGCTTTTCGGTTCCAGCAAGCCGCAGGCCAATTTCAGTATAGTAGTTTTCCCCGCGCCGTTGACCCCGACGATGCCGCTCCACCCTGTTGGAAAGCTGGCGCTGCAGCCCCGCAACAACGGTCCGGGCGTCGACTCATAACGATAGGAAACATTCTCGAACACTACGAACTTCGGCATCGTGCAATCCTCCTCGGTTGCCGGAAAATTCGGCGCGTTGAACCATGATGCGTTGACAGGGAATTGAATTCAAATGTAATTAAATGTAATTCGTGCCCGGCGCCAATTGCACCCCCCGTTATCATCCAGTCACGACTTATTGCACCGGGGAAAGCCGGCCGGCCGGTTTCGGAAGGATTTTCGCGGATGGCCTTCGTTTTGCCCCGCGCCGACGGATGCATTTGCAGCCCGCCTGGGCTTTCGGCCGGCTCGTACCCAAACTCTCGACAATTTTTGTTGACACGACGGCAGCATGGATGGCATACTGGTTTGCATTACAAACCAGTATGCCATGGAGGAATTTATGGAATACCCGGATTTGACCGAAGTGGCAGGGCGGTCCAAACGATACTGGACCGTGGATGGGATCCCCGAAATCGTCCTGGGCGCCCTCTGGATCGTCTGGGGCGCCGGTTTTCTGCTGCAAAACGCCATTCCCGAAGATTCCCGGCTCGCGGATGTCGGTGGATGGCTCATTCTGATCTCGATGGTGGCAACCGGTATTGCCGCCGATCAGATCATCAAGGCGCTCAAGAACAAGTACACGTTTCCGCGCGGCGGATACGTGAAATTCAGTCCTCCGCCGCAGTCCCAGCGCATTCTCACCATGATCGCGGCGGCCCTGACGGCGGTGGTCCTGTCCGTGTTGTTTGTTTTTGCGTCCAGGGGGCGTTTCGATGCCAATGTTCTTTCCCCCGTGTTCGGCGCCCTCATGGCCCTGGGTTTTCTTTTCGGCTCCAGGAAGCCCGGCATGCGGCATTTCGTCTGGTTTTCTCTTATGTCGCTAGCTCTGGGAGGGGCGCTATATCCGCTGAAGCTTGGCTGGATGGCCTTGCCGTGGATTTTCATCGTCATGGGCGTACCCTCTGTTGTCGCGGGCGTCTGCCGGCTTAGGAGCTACGTCCGGAACATTCCGGTTCAGGGAGGAAATGAGTCGTGAGCGAACTCGATCGGGTCATTCACGAACCGGCGCGGCTGCTGATC
>CAYTYP010000015.1:0-84393 GCA_964441405.1 uncultured Acidobacteriota bacterium | reverse complement strand
CGGTTGGACTGTCCCTGGCCGCTGGCCGTTATGGTGAACGATCCCAAGAGAAGGACAAGAACTGAAATCCAAAGCCATGATTTCGATCGCATGGCAACTTCCTCCCTAAAATTTCTGCGCCCCGTTAAAAGCGCCGTCGATCTTGCAGATGATGGCTCGGCTAAAATGTTTCATTAAGATAGTCTCTTTTGAGAATCCCGACACCTGAGGCGCTTCCTGTTTCCGGTTTTCCGGAGTCAAGCGTCGAGATCGGCATCGTCTTTCAGGCGCGAGTAATGCTCCTAACACTCTTTCCCAGGGGGTATGGACCAAGTCAGATAATCCCAACAGTTTTAAAACGATTATTGATATACAAAACCGGCAGCCAGAAAGCTTTACGAAAGGGGATTGTTACGAAAAACCTGCGGATCAGACTCTTCAAATGAAAGTTCTTTGTAAACCTGTTGAATTCGATTAAAGCCTTGTTCGGATCGTGAAAGTACATTGAGGCTATCCGGCCTGATATCAGAGCCCCCGATATTCCGTTCAGATAAAAAGGATCGATCATACCCGATACCGTTCCGCTTAATACAAGACCCTCCTTCACAAGATTCTTCTCCAGCGGAATGGCGCCCGTTGAAAATTGCCAGTCATCAAAGACAATGTTCTCTGTTTCACGTAAATGTTTACGAAAGGCCTCCAGAGATTTTGTACCGATAATCCCCCGGGCAAACAGCAGCGCAAATCGCAAATCGCCTGATAACGCGACATATGCGAATTCGTGGTTCGTATATTCACCCAGGAATGAGATTGCTCGAGGCCTGTCCGCGGCGATCCCTGACGCTCTATATCCATGGACAACCATGTGCCTGATTCTCAAAGCATCATAGGTTTCTTTTTCAAGCCCGGTCGCGACAATGTGCAGGGAGCCACTCTTCTTTGATTTCTCGATAACTTCCCTATCCAGGGATTGATCAAAGTAAAATTCAACGCCGCAGTCGAGCGCTAATTTATAGAGGTATTGTTCAATGGATGATTCCATCCCGCCTTTCACACATACATAGCTATCTTTCGGAGTTGAATTGGAATGCTTGCGCCCATAGAAGTAAAAAGTGCGGGAATGGACAGGAGCAAAGCAAGGCGTGATATCAATGCCGATAAACTCCGATGTCTTTTTTAAATTAAATACCTGTTGGTGGACAGAAAAGCGCCATTGCGGCGGGCCGCCGATTGTGGCGCGCTTTTCATGGACGCATATCCTGCAACCATCACGCGACAAACGAATGGCCGCTACAAGTCCCGATATGCCGGCCCCCCAAATATCTATCTTCTTGCCTGTCATCCTAAAAATAACCTTTAATCAAGATCCAACCAAGGACTTTGTAAACACGGCGCCAGAACATAATCCAAGAATAACGTTATCAACACAGGCAGGGCAGTATCCTACTTTTTGAGACCGTTAACGAGTTTTACAAAATCTATTCTTAATTTTCATCAGATGGCAATTATACGATCGTTTGGGGCAGATTGAATGCAGAAAATCTGGGAATTTGCAGAGATCTCCCTTTTTAACCGAGCGACCTCGATCAGCGGCCTTCTCGCGCAGCAGATCGAATTCTTCACGGATGATGAAGAAGCGTATGCTTGAGCCCAACGGCAAGCCGTAGCGTTTTTGGAGAAAGGCTTTCACCTGGGCGGTGCGATTCGGGCGAGCCGGGAGAAGCTGCATGAGCGAAAAGACATTTATGGATGCGAATGTCCTGATTTGCGCGTGCCCGCTGATTAGGGCCTGTCCATAAATAACATTTGCACTTTGGCGCGAGCGCCGGGCGGACAGATGCCAGGCGCCGCGACGCAGTGGATGCGGCGCAATTGTCGAGGAGCGCCAAAACAGCAGATTCCCGCCCGCCCGCCAAGCCCCGAAGAACTGCCGGCCGGCAAGCTCGCCGGCGTTGTCGCTTGCCCATATAGAAGCAATATCGTTGCGGATCCCTCGACGCCTTTCCCATGGAAGAATCCCTGAGCCGATAGAAAATATTGCCTCGGTTTTTAAAAATACTTCGTGTATCAAACCCGCCTTTGCTTCAATATGTTTTTCGCAATCTATTCTTGATTTTCAGGCTGCAAATATTTTAATAACACTGTTAAAGGAGAAAAATTATGAAACGGATATTATTTGTTATCTCAATGTTAATGATATTTGGTGTCACGTGTTGGGCGCAAATGGGGAACACTGCGGCGCTGTCCCCTTCGGCAGCCGGCACAGTACATCCCAACCCGTATAATTTCCCGGGCAGGCAATTCCCAAGGATTGAAGCTGACAATAAAGTCACCTTCCAGTTCACTGCCCCTGACGCGGCAAAGGTACAGGTTGCTATCGCCGGCGCCGCACGAGATATGATTAAAGGCGAATCCGGCGTATGGACCTACACGACTCCTGAACCCCAGGATCTTGGATATCACAACTATTGGATGGTAGTCGATGGCGCCGTTGTAGTTGATCCTTATGTAGAAACATTCATCGGCTATAGCCACATTTGCAATGGTTTTGAAGTTGCCGATCCCAAGGGGGGATTCTATGAAATGAAACAGGATGTTCCACACGGCAACGTTCTTATCAAGAATTACTATGCCAAGAGTGTTAATCAATGGAGACAGATTTACGTTTACACGCCTCCTCAATACGACAAAGATGCAACAAAAAGATATCCTGTTCTTTATCTGCAGCATGGCGGCGGTGAAGACCAGAGAGTATGGATCGAGATGGGTAGAACGAACCTGATTCTCGATAACCTTCTTGCCGAGGGCAAATGCAAACCATTTATCGTCGTCATGGAAACAAGCGCCGTCGGTGGCGCCGGCGGAATGGGTCGCGGCATGGGCGGAGGTATGATGGGGGGCATGATGGGCGGCGGCCAGGGGGGACTCGCGGGTGGCGCTTACGGCCAACTTATGGTCAAGGACCTTATCCCCTGGGTTGATGCCAATTTCCGCACTCTCTCCGATCAGCCGCATCGCGCTATGGCCGGCTTGTCCATGGGCAGTATGCAGACAAGAACAGTAACACTGGCGTTCCCGGATAAGTTCTCAGCTATGGGACTTTTCAGCGGTAGTACTATCTCGATGAATGATGTAAAAAGCATAGAAGGATTCAAAGATAAATTCAAACTGGTATTCATGAGTTTTGGCAGCAGAGAAGGCGGCGCTGCTCGTCTTTCGGCGGCTACAGATGCACTTAAAGAATCCGGCGTCCATGCTATTTACTACGTATCACCACTGACCGCTCACGAATTCCAAAGCTGGCGTCGCAGCATCTATGAATTCTCCCAGCTTCTCTTTAAATAATAAGCAAGACTTTATGGAGTTTTCCCAATGAGAAAAAATTTATTGTTTATAGTATCGGCAGGCTTGTTGATTGGGACAACCTGCTTTGCACAAAGAATTGCAATGCCTCTGGCCCCGGTTTCGCCCGATCATGCACCTGCATTCGAGGCTCATACTAATCCGTTGAATCTTGCTGGATATCAGTATCCACGTATAGAAGCTGATTCTCGAGTGACATTCCATTTTACGGCTCCTGACGCCAAAAAGGTGCAGCTGGCTCTTGTCACTTCAGGCTCGAATTCCCTTAATCCACTTCCCTATGATATGGAAAAAGGTGCGAACGGCGTATGGACCTATACGACTCCAAAACCAGAGGCTCCTGGCTATCATAACTACTGGATGATAGTAGATGGCGCAACCGTACTGGATCCGGCTACCAACACCTATATAGGGTACAGCCATAGGTGCAACGGTTTTGAAATTCCGGAACCGGGCGTTACATATTATGACCTGAAAGATGTTCCGCATGGCGATGTAATGATGAAAAATTACCATGCAAAGTCCATTAACGCATGGCGACGTATATTCGTTTACACACCTCCGGGATATGACAAAAACAGCGCCCAACGTTATCCAGTGTTGTATCTGCAGCACGGCGGCGGTGAAGATGAAAGAGTCTGGACCGAAATGGGAAAAGCCAATTTGATTCTCGATAACCTTCTTGCCGAGGGAAAAATCAAACCGTTTATCGTCGTAATGGAAACCAGCTATATGCCCGCAACAGGCGGAGCAGGCGGAAGACCCGGCGGCGGTATGATGGGCGGCGGCCAACCAGGCGGACCCTACGGTCAACTTATGGTCAACGACCTGATTCCGTATATCGATTCAAATTTCCGTACTTTGTCTGACCAGCCGAACAGAGCCATGGCCGGTCTTTCAATGGGCGGCATGCAGACTTCAACTGTCACTATGGCCAACATCGATAAGTTCTCTCATATCGGTTTATTCAGCGGTGGCGCCGCGGCAGGCGGTGGATTTCTCGCTGGCGCTTTTGGTACGGGTCGCGGCGGCGGAGCAGGACAAGGCTTGAACCTGCAAAGCATCTATAACGGCGCAATGGCTAATCCGGGAGAATTCAACAAGAAAGTCAAAGTTCTTTTCATGACTTTCGGCACGGAGCCTCCTCTGGAAAATCCGGAAGGTCTGAAAGAACACCAGAAACAACTCGAAGCAGCCGGTATTAAAAACAGCTACATATATATTTCGCCCAAAACATCCCATGAATGGCAAACATGGCGAAGAAGCTTGTACATTTTCGCTCAAATGCTTTTTAAGTAATGGATTAAAATGAAGCCCAGTTACGCAACGGTTGAAACGTGTGGACTCCGGAGAGCCTAACTTCGATAAATTGCGCCTGCAGAAATTTCGCTTCTGTTGCGCCTTGGAATTGCTTTATCCGGGCAAATGGGATTTAGCCCAAGAACATTTTTTCAAGTCCGTCAACTCCCGAAAAACGTGAAAAAGCCCCTTCTCATTTTAAAGGATCGCCGTAAAATAGTTATGTAATACATATTTGCTTTATGTATTACATGGCGATTATAATGAATACTAATTTGACGAAAGGGACACCATGATTGTCACCAAGGCAACGATTAAAGGTCAAGTCGTCATCCCCGCGCCTTTAAGGAAAAAATTCAATATTAAGCAGGGCACGCGTATTGCCGTGCTTGAAGGTGAAGGCAATGTTATTTGCCTAAAACCTCTTCTCGACGATCCGATTGAAGCTTCTCGAGGGATCCTGAAAGGAAAAACTTCCATGCTCCAAGCGCTCCTTAAGGATAGGCGCGAGGAGGAGAGTCGTGGATAAAGCCTATGTTCTCGACAGCTACGCGTTGATTGCACATTTTGAAGATGAATCCGGCGGCGAAACGGTGAGAAAACTCTTTCGAGCCGCTTCCACCGGAAAGACTGAGCTTTTCCTTTCCGTCATCAATCTTGGCGAGGTCTATTGCAATATCCTTAGAGAACAAGGCCGGGAAAAAGCGGAGGAAGTTCTTTTTCTGCTTGAGCAACTTCCAATTACTATCATAACCGCCGATCGTGATATGACGCTGGAGGCAGCCAGACTTAAAGGCATTTATTCCGTCGCCTACGCGGATTGTTTTGCCGCCGCTCTCGGAATCAGGCGAAAAGCCAAAGTAGTCACAGGCGATCCTGAGTTCAGGAAATTTAAAAGTATTCTCTTCATCGAATGGATCGGATAACATTTTTCACTGGAAACCGTCTGCCAAACTTACACTATGAGGAAACTTTTTTATGAATTCTCCGCGTTCGCCGGAGGAGGCTGATCAGGCAATTATTTGGCTCCTTTCACCTTTGGCATATCATCGCCTTTGCTTCTGTTCGGCACTGCCGGATACACAAAGCACTTTGGCATCGGGAATGCATTCAATTACGGAATCGGGATTGATTATCGCATCAGTGAAACCACTATTCTACGGTTCGAAGCGCGCGATTATGTGAGTTCGACCGATCCTGTCAACCACAACGCGGCGTTCCGCATAGGAATTGGGCGTTACGGTTCCGACTAGCAGTATATTTCATGGATGACAGGCGCCAATTTACGGGCTGACCGTATCGAAACTTGCCAAAGGGTTAGGAGTATCGCGCCAGACTATCAACGAACTGCTTCGAGAGCGGCGCGCCGTCACATCGAAGATGGCGCTTCGTCTTGCACGCCTATTTGGCAATACTCCGGAGTTCTGGCTCAACGCTCAGCGTTCAGTCGATCTTTGGGATGCCGAAAAGTCTCTCAAAAAAAGCGTCCATCAGATCACGCCTCTCACGGCGACGCAGCAATACATTGAGGGCCATTTTTTGATTACAAGGAGAGAACCATGGACTGGAGATGAAGACCTGGCCAGCCGCCGTCGCCGACAGCGCAAGCGCCATCCAATCCCCGAACATCTGGAAACCGAGACTGTCACGATTGAACCGGAACTGAAAATATGCCCTTGCTGCGGCAAACCATTACAAAAGATCGGAGAGGAAGTCAGCGAAGAGATCTTAGATTGCCGGTCATCGCTCAGGCTCGCAGAATCAACTCAGCGGAAATTTGCGGCACCAATATAAAAACAGGATATTTCGTCTGAATTTCCGGGTTCGTCCATATACGGGCGCCCGGGACTTGGTCACCGGAAATCTGACGAACGTTGTCGGTGCCCGCGCCCCCAGCGCCGTACAACCAGATGATGATTTGTGCTTTCTTTGTATCCTGGCATTTAAGTGTTCCGAGAATTTGTATATTCATGTAGGTCTCCTCAGATCCCGACAGCGACGCGCTTCATTCCCGAGTTCCACAAGGGTCCCGCCTGCGACATTATGCTGTCCAGGTATTTTAGATCGATAATTTCCTGAAAATTGATTTCCGGACAACCCCGAAATAGCCTCGTCAAAACGCAGTTTTTTCTTACAATTCTTGTGAGTCATCATTAACTCCTTCCGATAGAACAATATCGGTGATCAGAGTCGATATATTGGGCTCTGTGTATCCTCTGGATTCCAGGCATCAACTTACTCATATCTCTTCGCAAGGCAGTGCCCAGGCACTGAAACCGGGGAGCTTTACGACTGTATCGGCCGTGCTATCGCGGCTTACGAGCGCTCCTATGAGGTCAACCCGTTCACTTTCAAGTACGACTACTGGCTGAAAGGAATGGCCAAGCTAAGCGCTGAGGAGCATCTTGGACGAGCATTGTTTCAAGGCAAGGCTAAGTGCGCTGCCTGCCACCTCATGAAGGGCAACCAACCACTTTTCACCGATTTTACCTACGATAATCTTGGCATTCCGAAGAATCCTGAAAACCCGGCCACGATCGCGGATCCGGAATGGGCGGATCCGGGCCTAGGCGGTTTCCGCAAAGCTCTAGGTGATCCAGATTACATGGCAGAGTGGGGCAAGCACAAAGTCCCGACGCTGCGCAACGTGGACCTGCGGCCATATGATGGGTTCGTGAAGGCATACGGCCATAACGACTACTTCAAGAGCCTGTGGGAGATCGTCCACTTCTACAACACGCGCGATATTCCTGACGCGGGGTGGCCGGAGTCGGAAGTATACGAAAACATGAACACAGCCGAGATGGGCGACCTGGGCCTGACCCCCAGGGAGGAGAGCGCATTAGTGGCGTTCATGAAGACCCTCTCTGACGGCTACACGCCTCCGGGAAAGAAGTGAGCATAGCATAGGATGAGAGTAGGAAACATACAACCTACGGCTTTCCGCTTCGATTCGCCTACCATATTGGCATAAATCTGCGTGCTTTCCAGGCTTCGATGTCTGAGGAGCTTTGACATGACATAGAGATCGACACCGTTCTTTAGTCCGATGGTTGCGAACGTGCGCCGTAATCAAGACAGAGGATACGGAACCGTTCTCAATGTTTTTAATCGATTGCATAACTTGCGATCAAACGTAGCGATATACTCGTAATTGCCGGATCGGGTCACCGCCACCAAAGCAGCATCGGCATACGATTCGATCTCCTGCGGCCATAAATCGAACAGATCCCCCCATGGCATCTTGTCGATCACGACAACCCCGGGCAGTTCTATTAGATCCCGGATAGTAGCGGCGACCTCCGCCATGGAACGATGATAAAGGTTGTGTAAAACATAGACGACTTCTATCGCCACAATCTGATGCAGAACTAATTGGTGTTTTCCCGCCGAAGCACCCTCGAAGAGGTCTGCCGCCAATTTCTGCTGATCAAGATTCCGATCGGTTAGAAATGAGATGATGACATTCGTGTCGATCACAATTCTGTTCATGCCTTATCGGATCCTCTGCTTTTTCTGGCTCGCTCAATGTCATCGATGACCGATCCGGGCCCTATGGGTATTGTTCCGCGCCGATTTATAAACCCATGCCCGACAAGCCGGATCCGAACGCGTTCCCGCTCAATATCCCATTCCAGCACATCGCCTGCACGAATGCCAAGTTCTTCCCGGACAGTTCTCGGAATTGTCGTCTGTCCTTTGCTGGTAACAGTTGATTTGATCATGGCAATCATCTCCTTACATAATACTAGCTTTGGTAAGGAATACTGTCAATTCCCATCATCTTTATCAGGCAATTGTTGATTTTAATTCCGACGGAAGGCGCAAGTAAAAATTCATTCTTGACCGGCTAGGTCCGTTGACTGTCGAACGTGCGGCTCCGGAGGTTTCGAAAGAGATTTATTTTACACTTGTCATGTGACAAATTACACTTCTAGTTTTTGAATACAAGGAGAGAACCATGAACTGGACAGAATTGATTAAAGAGGAAATGGAATCCGCTTATTCAGGCGCAGAAAAACTGCTCTTAAAAGTTACAGACCCAATGCTCGGATGGAAACCTGCCACAGGATCCAATTGGATGACCACCGGCCAGCTGCTCCTGCATCTGTCTTCAGCTTGCGGCTTCACCTGCAAGGGATTCATCACCGGAGATTGGGGAGCGCCTCACGATCCCGACGCACCACTGCCGGCGGTCAAAAGCGTCGCCGAAGCGCTGGAACTGTTAAAGAAAGATAAGCAGCTAGCGTTGGACGCGCTGTCCAAAACCAGTGAACAGGAGTTGGCCGGCAAGCCCTCAACCGCTCCATGGGATCCGGTTCCGATGATTTTAGGACGCCGCATCCTCCAGATGATCGAGCATCTTAAAATGCATAAGGGCCAGCTCTTCTATTATCTGAAGCTTCAGGGACTGCCGGTAAATACAGGAGACCTCTGGGGGTAAATGCGAATTCTTTGAATCTTGGAGTCTTGGGCAAAATAACGCTCAGACTCCAAGCCTCAAAGACGCTAAAACAATTCGATGCGCCACAAGTCGTGCAGATGAATTACGCCGGCCACTGCCCGTTCTGAGTCGACGACCACCAGGCTCGTAATTTTCAGATCTTCCATCTTCTGCAGAGCGGCAGTGGCCAATTCATGGCCTTGAATGGTTTTCGGATTTTGAGTCATCACCTGAGAAGCCGCGAGTTTCAGCGGGTCCGGCGACGACTGAAGCAGGCGGCGCAGATCCCCATCGGATATCACCCCCATCAGAATTCCGCGCTCATCCGTCACGGTCGTCATGCCCAGGCTCTTCCGGGACATTTCGTATATGACATCGGGCATGGGAGTGACGCAGGCAACGCGGGGAAGAGCTTCTCCACGATGCATCAGCTCCTCGACGCGCAGCAATTTCTTCCCAAGGTCGCCCCCCGGATGCAGGGTGGCAAATTCTTCCCTGCCGAATCCCTTCCTTTCCATCAAAGCCATCGCCAGCGCATCACCCATGGCCAAAGCCGCAGCAGTGCTGGTTGTGGGCGCCAGCCCCAAAGGACACGCCTCTTCTGCAATGCTGACGTCAAGAAACACATCCGCATAACGCGCCAGCGTCGAGCTGGGATTGCCGACCAAAGCAATGAAAGGCAATCCCAGCCGTTTTGCCATATTGAGGATTTGTAAAATCTCGGCCGTCTCTCCACTCTTGGAAACCGCCAGCACCAGGTCCTTGCGGGCCAGAAGCCCGCAATCGCCATGTATGGCGTCTGCGGCATGCAGGAAAATCGACGGGGATCCGGTGCTGCTGAGGGTGGCTGCGATTTTTTTGCATATGATCCCGGATTTGCCGAGTCCCGTCACAGCAATTTTGCCGGAACACGCGGCGGCAAGATCGATAGCGCGCAAAAAGGAATCGCCGACGCGATCCATGAGAGTTCGGATCGCATCCGCTTCCGCTTCCAGCACCCGGATCGCGGTGGCCAAAGATGGAGGAATCGCAGCGACGGTCATGAAGGCCTCCGAAGCGAATCTCGAATTCTGAGGATATCCTCCACCAATGGCGGAAACGCTTTCAGGTTAAGCGAATTGGGCCCGTCTGAAAACGCTTTTTCGGGATGGTCGTGCACTTCGAAGAAAAACCCGTCCACGCCCGCTGCGGCTCCGGCTCGCGCCAGACAGGGAATATATTGCGCATCGCCGCCGGACCGATCGCCCTGGCCGCCAGGCGCTTGCACGCTGTGAGTGACATCGAAAACCACCGGCTGCCCGAACGAGCGCATAATCACAAACGAACGGAAATCGACCACGAGATTGTTGTATCCGAACGACGCGCCTCGTTCCGTCAAGAGCAGATTGCGGTTTCCCGTCGCGCGCGCTTTTTCGAAAACTTTGCCCATCTCCTGCGGAGAAAGGAACTGCCCTTTTTTTAAATTGACGCAACGTCCTGTTTCCGCAGCCGCCCGCACCAGATCCGTCTGGCGACAGAGGAACGCCGGTATTTGAATGACATCCAAAACCTCGGCTGCAGCCGAAATCTGCGCGCGTTCATGCACATCGCTTAGAATCGGCAGCCCACTGGCATTGCGCGCTTTTTGCAAAATGCGCAGCCCTTCCTCAAGGCCGGGCCCCCGAAACGATTTTAGGGATGTGCGGTTTGCCTTGTCATAGGAAGCTTTAAAAATCAGGTCTATTTTCAGGCGGCGGGCTTGTTCCGCAAGACGTTCCGCCATCTTCAAACAGTGCCTTTCGCTTTCAATAACGCACGGCCCCGCAATGAAGAATGGCCGGGATTTTACCCCGAGTTTGAGCGTTCCCACCTTTACAGGATACATAGAGGCAGTCCTCTTAGAAGTTGATCAGCTCAACATCGCGCGTATCTCTGACGAACGGCTGATCCGCTTGAGGATAGCAGAACTCCTTGCCTTCGAAGTTCCTCAAAACGATTTCCTTTTCATCGAACTTGACGACATAATCCGGCATCAGCGGTATCTTCCCTCCTCCGCCGGGGGCGTCAATGACGAATTGAGGACAGGCAAAGCCTGTAGTATAACCGCGCAATGCCTGCATAACTTCCAGCCCGGTTTCCACTCTCGTGCGGAAATGATTCGTTCCCCTGGTGAGATCCGCCTGGTACAGGTAATAGGGGCGCACCCTCATCATCAAAAGCTTGTGCATCAGTTCTTTCAAAATGAGGGGATCGTCATTGACGCCTTTCATGAGAACCGTTTGGCAGCCGAGCGGGATGCCCGCTCCTGCAAGACGCTCGCAAGCTTCCTTCGATTGAGGAGTGATCTCGCGCGGATGGTTGAAATGGGTGTTGATGTAAATCGGGTGGTATTTTTTGAGCATGGCGCACAAATCGTCCGTAATGCGGCTCGGCAGAACGCAGGGGAATCGCGTGCCGATTCGGATGATCTCCACATGAGGGACGGACCGAATGCTGGAAATGATATGCTCGAGTTTGCGGTTGCTTACCATCAAGGGATCGCCGCCGGACAGCAACACATCCCGAATTTCCGTGTGGCTGCGAATGTAGTCGATTCCCATGGCGATGGTTTTTTCGGAAATGACGCTGGTCCGCCCCACCATTCGCTTGCGCGTGCAAAAGCGGCAATACATCGGGCAGCGATCGGTGATCAGCAGAAGGACTCTATCGGGATAGCGATGGGTCAATCTCGGCACCGGGCTGTCTTCCTCCTCGTGCAACGGATCTTCGGGAGAATTCTCATCCATCAATTCATTGACGGAAGGAATGGATTGTTTCCAGATGGGATCTTTCACTTCCCGGATCAGATTGTAGTAATACCGTGGGATCCTCATTGGATACATTTTGCAGACGGCATTAATGCCTTCAGCGTCCGCATCGAAGTCCCGGGCGATCATATCCCCATTGGTTATGCTGTTGCGCAAATCAATCGTCCACTGCTCCATATGTTCCATTTGCGAGACTGTCTCCCTGTCAGGAAAGCCTTTTCACAAGAATCAGCTTGTCATCCCCGACATCGTAAAAATCTTTAATGCGTGCAATCTCCTCGTAATTGAGGTTGTGATAAAACTCGATTGTTTTTGTGTAGGATTTCTTCGATGATGTCTCCACCGCCAAAAGCCTTCCGTTCAACGCCGTCACGCCTTGTTCCACATAGTGCATGAGCGCCCGTCCTAATCCCCGCCCGCGGGATTTGGGGTGGGTGGCAATCCAATAGAGATCGAAAGCGCCCTTGGTGAGAGGCACCGGGCCCCAACAGGCGTAGGCTTGCACTTTCGAATTTGAATCTTCAGCGACGGCCACGTTGTAATCGGACTGCTTCCGGTCATGTAGATAAATATCGACCAATTCCAGGGCGCAATCAGTTTCGATTGAGCTGAAATTTTCCACCGAGACGATCAGGTCGACGATGGCGGTGCGATCCGCCAGAGTCATCGGTCGAATTACTACGCCTGGGTCACCCTCAGAATGCATAAACGGCGGCTGCAACTTGAGCGCCGCGCTCCATGGCCGCTTCACTGATCCGAAGAATCATCTCGGAATAAGTAAAACCGGCGGAACGCGCAGCTCTGGCAAATCCTGCTTTAGGTGAAATATCCGGATTCGGGTTGACTTCAAGCACATAAATATTGCCGCGGGAGTCCGATCGCATGTCTACACGAGCATAATCCCGGCAGCCAATACATTGGCTGCTGCGAATCGCAATGCTTTTAATTCGATTCTCGAGCCGCTTCGGCAGGTCGGCAGGACATATCGGGACGGTGAACTGGTACATCGGGCTGTCCTCATCCCATTTGGCGCGATAGCTCACAATTTTGGGCTCCCCGTCCGGCAACCCCGCAAAATCTATTTCAGAAATGGCCAACACTTCAGGATTCTGGTCGCCAATGACGGAAACGTTGAATTCCCTGCCCTCCAGGAATTCCTCAACCAAAGCTTCCTGTTCATAAGCGCTATGAATATATGAAATTTGTTCCTGCAACTGCTCGGCCGTGTAACAGACAGAGTTGCTGTTGATTCCAAGACTGGCGTCCTGGCGACTGGGTTTGACAAACATCGGGAACCGCATGCCGCGAGGAATGGCGGATCTCCGTCCCGGATAGCATATGAAACCTTTGGCCGTAGGAATGGCGGCGGAGCGAAGAATCTGCTTCACATGGAATTTGTTCAGCGCAAGACCCAAAGCGAATGGATCCGAACCTGTGTAGGGCATGCCTAAAAGTTCCAGAATGCCCGCGACGCACATCTCCAACTCGCACTTGCCATTGATCTCTTCGCAAAGATTGAAAACAAACTTGGGAGAAATATCGAGCAGGGTGTGGATCAGGTCTTTTGAGAAATTATCGACTGCAAACACATACGGCTTAAATCCGCCCTCTTTCAGGCTCTCTTCTATCGCAACGACTTCTTCACGCAAAATATTAGAAAGGTAAATTTCCTCTTTGCATTCTTCTTTTTTTGAAACATTAGCCGAATTATAGAGAACCACGCAGTCGTATTGTTCCATCACCCTAATCCATGTCGTTTGCAGGCAATGTCCAGGACTGTATTGATTAGCTCGTTGTAATTCATCCCAGCCGCGCGCGCGGCTTTCGGAAAACATGAATTGTCTTCCGGACGAGGCAGAATCCCAGGCAAAGGGTTGAGCTCAATAATGTGTGGACGGCAGGCGCCATCCAGACGCACATCGATCCGGCACCAATCACGGCACCGCAGAATGTTGTAGGCTCGAAGACAAGCGCTTTCAATCTCGCCCTGAAGCTCAGTCGTCAACTTGGCCGGGCATTCAAATATCTTCAGCGGATTGGAGCTCTGATCCCAGATCCATTTAGCCTCATAGGAATAAATGGGATTGACTCCCTGGGGCAGTGAATCAAAAAGAATCTCGACAATCGGAAGGGCCCGCGCTTCATTTCCATTCCCGATGATCGCAACCGTGAATTCCCTGCCCGGAAGGAACTCCTCCACGAGCGCCGGCTCGTTATAATAATTTTGCAGCCATAAAACCTGGTCCCGCATCTCCTGACGCGTTTTCACGAGCGAATTGTTCCGGATGCCGATGCTGGAACCTTCATACAGCGGCTTCACCATCAAAGGATAATGGAGACTGTTGAAAGAAAAATTTCCATCGTTGACGACCCGAAAGCGAGAGGTGGGGAGTCCATTGTAGGCGAGGATCTCTTTTGTTCTTGCTTTATCCAAACATATATTCAAGGTCAGTGGATCGCTTGCCGTGTATGGAATTTTAAGATGCTCGAGGATGGAAGGAATATAGCCCTCCCGGCAGGGCCCGTACGATCCTTCCGCTATATTAAAAACTACATCCGGCCGCGTCTTTTGAAGCTCACCATAGGCGTCCCCGCCCGCATCAATCGGGATAACTTCATGACGCTCGGATAGCGCTTTCAGGACGGCGTCAATCGTCTCCGGAGTGTCCCATTCCGCCTGGGCGTCCGAATATATTTTACCGGGAGGTTCCTGGGGCTCATCCGATTCCCCCCGTTTCATATTAAATGTTAGCCCGACTCTCATCCACCCTTACCTTTCGTCACTTGGTATAAGAGAATCGCAATTGCTTGTCAAGATTTATTTCCAAATTTTCCACAAGATAGTGGGCTGATACTCTCTTTCAGTACAAAATCTTGTGTGTAAAATCATATTACACCCTGACCCTGGATGACGCATGCAATAATTTGTCCATAGGGAGAGTTTTTTGCAAAACAGAAAGCTCTTTCAATTTCATTTCAGTGAAAACGTTTCCGGTTCAAACCCCGCTTTTTTCGAATTCCCGGCGGCGGCTGATTTCATCCAAAACCATTGGATTTTCGGTTCGTTTTCATATTTTTCACAATTGGCCGCAGGAAACTGGGAACAGAAAAACCCATATTCAGGTATAATGTTCCGCTCTTATGAACTTATCGACTTATTCCGATTTGCATTCAGTACGACGATGGCTGGCCGGCCTGTGGGGTTTTATCTGCCTGCTGATCCTCATCGCTCCGATTCTGGCATATTACTTATTTCCTATTTTATCTTCGGCGGCCTATTTAATTTTCTCCGGCGTATGCCATCAAATTCCGGAACGCTCGTTTTGGATATCCGGACATCCTTTGGCCGTATGCCACCGATGCACGGGCGTTTACCTGGGACTTTTTCTAGGTTCTTTGATGGAAACTTTTCCCGTTCATCGATCTCCGCGACATCGTCGCAACTGGCTCATCGCTGCAATGGCTCCGCTTCTATTGGACGCGCTTCTGCCGTATATAGGTTTATGGCAAAGCAATCCCTTCAGCCGGTTCGCGACAGGACTTCTGTTGGGCGCGGTGGCCTCTCAGATTTTCACGCGCGGCGTTGTGGAATTTTTTCATGAGACATCCTGGGGTCGGATTCTGAATTCATTTTATTTTAAGAAAGGCGCTTTATGAATGGAGAAGGAATGCTGAAACCGGCGTTAATCGGCGGAATACTTTTGGGAGTTCTTTCTTCCTTATTATCCTACATCCCGGTTCTCAACTGCTGTTGCTGCATCTGGGTTATCGGCGGAGGAGCGCTGGCCGCCTACGTATATATCCGTGATTCCAAGGCTGTCGTCACGCTGGGACGGGGCGTAGGACTCGGGCTGGCCGCCGGAGCCATTGGCGCAGCCGTCAGCACATTGTTCCAGATACCGAAATATTTTTTCATGAAAACCGGGCTGGCGGAGCAATTCAGCCGAGCGATCGACCAGATGCCCAATATGCCTGCAGAAACCCGGCAGATGGTTTCTTCCATGTTGGAGCAACCCGGCATGATAGGATTTCTGTTGTTTTTCGGCATAGCGACGACGTTCGTTTGTTATTGCCTGCTGGCAATGCTGGGTGGGGCCATCGGAGTGGCTCTTTTTGAAAAACGCACGCCGAACCTCGAACCTCAAAATACCGCGCCTGTTGAGCCGCCGGCCAACCTTCCACCTCCGCCGTCATCCAATGAAGAGCCGTGACGATGAAAATGTTGGAACTAAACGCAATTCGTCAGTTGATTCAGGGAAGACCAATTTTCCGATTCTATTTGAATCGTCGTATGCTCGATCCCGTATTTTTCACGCATAAGACGGCTCAATACGGCGAGAGCGACGGAGGCGTCTGCGCCTTTTTTCAAGACAATATGGCAGCTCATTGCGGGAAATTCCGATGTAATGGACCAGATATGAAGGTCGTGCACTGAAACAACGTTGGAAACGCCGCCCAGGTCTTTTAAAATTTGGGACGTCTTCAGGTGACGCGGCGTTCTCTCGAGCAGTATATCCACGCTTTCTTTCACCAGTTCATACGAACTGAACAATATCAAACATCCAACAAAGACGGAAACGACGGGATCGGCAAGACGCCACTTCCAAATCAAAATGACAATCCCGGCGACAATGGCTCCGATGGATCCAAGCGTGTCGCCCAGCACATGAAGAAAAGCCCCGCGTAAATTCAGATTTTCACGCCGGCTCTTATAAAGAAGCCCTGCCGTCGCCAGATTGGCCAGGAGTCCGGTCGCGGCCACGAAGAGCATCGGAACGCTTTTAATTTCCGGCGGCGTCAAAAAGCGCTGATAGGACTCGTAGAAAATAAACAATCCAATCAGAACTAGAAAAATCCCATTCGCCAACGCTGCAAGGATTTCAGCCCGACGATAGCCATAGGTCATCTCGTGCGTCGCCGGACGCGCCGAGATCTTCAGCGCAAAAAGACTTAACCCCAGGGCGGCGAGATCCGTCAGCATGTGAGCCGCGTCCGCCAACAGGGCCAGGCTATTGGCATATAATCCACCGACAGCTTCGATGATAAACCAGCTGCCCGTAATCGTCAGGGCCAAGGTCAGGTTCTTTGTGTTGTTTGAATGCAAGTGAGCCATTGCAAATTGCAAATTACGAATTACGAATTACGAATTACGAAAAAAACCACCGCCGCTTTAGCTTTACCTGTCTATTCTAGCAAATCATGCACATTTCTTAGAGGAGAGACTGCGGATCCACACCGACCTGAATTTTAGCGGCGGAAACTTTTTGTCGATTGAGATCCTCAAAGCAATCTTGAAGGATGGACATTGCGCTTAATCCCGGCTTGCACTTAATGATGATTTGCATGCGATAACTGCCTCGAAGCTTTTCAAGAGGCGCGCTGGCAGGCCCCAGCACGATCGGCCTGGAATCAGCGTCCATCTTGCCGATATGCAGCTTGAGCGAGAGGACGATCTTTTCCATTAAATACGCTGGACGTTAAAATGGAACTTTTATGGGCGAGGCGGTCCGGTAACTGTCGGCTCTTTGCCCTGGACTAGCACGCTAATGCTGCCTTCGGGCATGCTCTGCCTGCATACGTTATAAGCCGGATCACGATTGACGCCGGTAGTGACGCTTGTAGATGACCATTGAACGACAGTTTGATCACATACAATCGAGTTTGGCAGGCGCGCAACACCCTGGTTGAGAATCTGATGCCTATGGGTGTCGAACTTCCGGGTCAATGCCGCAAGTTTGTTCTGGAGTTCTGCAACCTCGCCCAGAAGCTTCTCAATTCTGTCATGATCCGATATCTTGACATCCGATGCAGCCTGGCTTTTCACTGTCGGTTTCCCTTGGCCTATGCATAACGACCCAATCGCGATTCCCACGAAAACAGAAAGTACTGCAATCCGATAATTCATTTTGTTCTCCAAAAAAATGGTCTTGGATCTTTAGATGCGAGACAGCTTTCACTTGTTCAGATTATTGCGCCTGAACTTGCCGCTCGATCGAGGATGAAAAGGTGATAGGCTAGAGAGATAATCAGGGACGGGGCCGGAGCGGTTGAAACTCAAGCTCCGGCTTGCCCGAGAATCAGGATAGGACGCGTTCCGAGCGTCGCAAACAGCGACCGAGCGCTATTTCCCGGTTGGGATAAACCCAATGTCTAAATATCTGAGAGCTGCCCTTTTGGGCCTTATTACAGGCGTTGCGGGCATAATTCTTGCGCTTTCCGGCCTTTGGACGGCTGAAGAACTGAGCTGGCTATTGAACCTCAGGGGACCTATCGCTCCTCCGTCCGAGGTCGTCGTTATTGCTATCAACCAGAAAACCACCGATCAGCTTGGGCAATCTGAAGATATAAATAGATGGCCTCGGTCCCTGCATGCCCGCCTGATCGACCGGCTGGTCAGCCGCGGCGTCTCCGCCATTGTGTTTGACATAGCGTTCCTCGAACCTCGTTCTTCTGACGACGACGGAGCTCTAGCTACGGCGATGGTGCGGGCTTCGCGAGTAGTGCTCCACGAGACTATCGACCGCGATTATCTGGGGCCGGATGGAAGATTTATGCGGGACCATCTATTTTACCCTATCCAACGACTGCGCGATGCCGCCAAGGGGCTGGGGCCCTTCCCCTTGCCGAATATTTCCGATCCGGTGGATCAATTCTGGGCTTTCAAGGAGGTTGGCGGAGAACAGCCGACACTGCCGGCAGTTGCGTTACAGCTGCATGCGCTCCGGGTGTTCCATCCCTTTATGAAGCTTCTGAAATATGCCGGATTTCAACTTGGCGGCCTTCCTCAGAGTCCGGCGGAGATTAAAAATGCGGAAGATCTAAGCAGCTTCATGCGCCATCTGCACCTGGAATTCAAAAATAATCCGCAGAGGTGCGCGCGCCTTTCAGCGGCGTTGCAATCGAGTGACAACCAAAAATTTTCCGGCGCTGAACACAAGCTTCTGACTGCTCTTGTGAAACTCTATGGAGGACAGGATTCTTATTATGTCAATTTTTATGGTCCCGCCGCTACCATACCAACCATCTCTTACTGCGACGTCCTGACCGACAATAATCTCAAAACGCCTAAAAAGAAAGAACCTGATCTGTTTGGAAAAGTCGCCTTTGTTGGAAAATCGGAATCGACTAAGGCTATACAGGTGGATGGGTACCATACCGCTTTTTCACGGGAGGATGGCATTGACTTGAGTGGCGTGGAAATTGCCGCAACGGCATTCGCCAATCTGCTAACCGGCCAATCGCTACAGCCTCATATTACCCTGAATCTCGGCATATTGCTCCTCTTCGGATTCATCATCGGCAACCTGGCATATCTAGCGCCGGGGATCCGTGCGCTAGTTCTGACGATTTTCGTTGGAGCTATCTATTTCTGCCTGGCATGGTTTCTGTTCATCGGCCGCAATTTGTGGATTCCAGTATGCATTCCAGTGCTGTTCCAGCTTCCGATAGCGCTATTTCTCGGTCTGTTCTGTCAGTACCGGAGCGCCAAAAATGAGCGCGAACGATTGATACCGTGGGTGCCGGACAAGATAGCGGACGTCCCGGAGGCCGGATTGGTTTTTGGAGCCTGTCTTCTGACGGACATTCAGGGCTCTCGAGTTCTGTCGAGCCGATTGAGCGCGCTTGAGTACAATTCCTTGATGGAGAGCTACTACGACAGAATCAAGCAACCGGTGAAAAGCAATGGCGGGCGTATTTGGGACTTCTCCGGGGATGGAATGATGTGTCTTTTTACAGCCCAACAACCGGAGTCGGCATTGCGACTGCGTACATGTCTGGCTGCTCTGGGAATAATGGAAGAGGTGGAGCTTTTTAATCAACGGCAAATCGAAGACAAACGGGCGCCAACTCGCATTGGGCTGCACGCCGGCTGGATGGAATTGGGAGGGAAGACGCTCGGTGATGTAGGCAATACAGTCTCTTCGATTGAAAGATTGAACAAACGCCTTGCCACAAACATCCTCGCTTCACAGCCAGTGGTCGAAGGATTTAACGAACTCCTGCCGATGGAACCGGCCGATAGCGGCGGCGATTCACTGTTGCTGCGGCGGTTGGGATCCTTCGTACTCCCGGCTAAATCCGATCCTCTTGCTATCTATGAAGTGATCGGGCTTCGAAAGAATCTTGCTGAGATGAGGCTCAGGCTGTATAAATTGTTTGCTGCTGCTCTGGCAGTATTTGAAGAGCGACGCTGGGCCGAAGCTGCCGGCATGTTCCAAGAGATCGCCGCCGCTTACCCGGAAGATGGGCCGGCGAAATATTTCCTGGAAAAGTGCCATGAGTATTGCAGCAAGCCTCCCCCGCCTGATGCGATTGTCAGCCTCAAAATCGAGATTTGAGCCCGGATCCTGAAGTATGCCCGATGGTTCCGGCAGCCGACTACGGAGTCGAAGATAAGCAGCGAACGGGATTATTTCGGGAACCCGATTTTTTCACACAACCGGTCAAATCTGGGATCGGAACGGATACCGTCGAATACCGGCCGTGTTTTAATCCAGATCAAGTCTGTTGAACGCCATTGATAGGCTTTTTCCAAATGCCCGAATGCCTTCTCCCTGTCTTCCAGACCGGCATAAATTTGGGCGAGTAGAACGGGAGAAACATATCTCCCGGCGGATAGTTTCTTCAACTCCCTGAGCAGTGTTAACGCTTTGGCTCTCTTGCCCGCCGTGGCATAGGCGTATCCAAGTGCAGCCTTTGTTTCCGGGCTGCATCCGCTCAAGACAACCGCATCCTCCAATGCCGTGATGGCTTCACGGAACATCCCCTTCTGGACATATGCCAGGCCAAGGAAATAGCGGGCCAAACCGAAATTCCGGTCCATCTCCAGCGTTTTGAGATTCACTTTTATGGATTGGTCGTAGCGGCGTTCGTAGTAATACTGTAGACCCTGGCTTATATTTATAACCAGATTGAGCGGATCGATTCGTCGCGCGATCTCTATCTCGGAACGCGCTTCATCGAACCGGCTCAGCGGCATTAGGTAGTTGGTTGCATGCCAGTGGCGTACGTTTTCGTTTTTTGGCTCAATTTCAATAGCGTTTTTGAAATCACTGTCTGCGGCCGCCCAGTTCCATTCATACATAGCTCGCACACAGCCAAGCGAGGCGCATGCTGAAGCGAGTTTGGGATTCAGGCTCAGCGCCATTTCAGCCGCCGATTTCGCCTCCGGCATTGCTTCGGATGGAGGCTTTACACCGTAAATACTAAGAGTGACATAAGACGCAGCCAATCCGGCCCAAGCCAGGGCGTAATGTACATCCTGTTTGATCGCCCGCTTAAAATACTCAATGCTTTTCAATAATCCTTCTTCCGTCCGCTTGTTCCAACAGAAACGGCCCTTCAAATACAATTCATAGACTCTGCCATTGATGGGCGAGGGCGGGAAAAGCGATATCTTCAGTTTATCCACCACCGCGCGGGTTATTTCGTCCTGGATTGCGAATACATCGTCGAGCGTTCGGTCGAAACGCTGAGACCAAAGCTCATATCCATCTTCAACATTGATCAGTTCAACGCCTATCCGCAAATTATCGCCGGCCTTTCGGAGGCTGCCTTCCAGTATAGTGCGCACCTTAAGCTGCCGCCCGATTTCCCGTATATCCAAATCGGCGCCTTTAAAACGGAAGGCGGAAGTCCGCGCGGCGACACACAGGTTTTCGAGTTTAGCCAGGGCGCTGATCAGTTCTTCCGCTAATCCTTCACAAAAATAATCCTGGTCTTTGTCAGGGCTCATGTCGACAAAAGGAAGAACCGCTATGGCAGGTCGAGGCGGCATGGCTGCGGCCGGCTGATCCAGTTGCTCCAGGAGTTGGACAAGATTAGTCCGAACCTCATGTACCGATTGGTAGCGCTGAGCCGGTTCTTTAGCCAGCATTCTGCTGAGAGTGTGGACGAGCAGTTCCGGAACTTCCTCCGTATATCGGGATAAAGGAGAGGGATTGGAATGCAGGATTGAATCTGCAATCTTATTTCCTTCTTTTTGCCGAAAAGGATGTACGCCGGCGATCATTTCGTACAACACAATGCCGAAGGAAAAAATATCGGATCGATGGTCCGGCGCTTCGCCGCAAAGCTGTTCCGGCGGCATGTAATGCAGCGTACCGGCAATTCCACTGCGAATGCTTGCCGTTACGGCATCGGGACCTGCGTTTTCAAGGGCTGCAAAGGGCCTGGCTAATCCAAAATCCACAACTTTGACATGATCCTGCCTGGTAAGCATGATATTGGACGGATTGAGATCGCGGTGCATAATCCCCATCGAGTGGATTGCTTCCAATGCTTCAGCAATCTCAGCAGCTATATGCAAAGCTTTTTTCAAGGGAATCGGGCCTTGCACCAGCCTCTTCTGCAGGGTTTCGCCTTCGAGGTATTCCATTGCGATGAAGACGGTCCCCTCGTATTCTCCCGTCTCGAATACTGTGCAGATATATGGATGATCTATGGCTGCGGCGGAATCCGCTTCTCGCAGAAATCGTTTGCGAGCCTCCGGGTCATGCTGCATCTCACCCCGGATGAACTTGAGAGCGACTTTGCGGGGCAGACATAAATCCTGGGCCAAAAAGACGCTTCCCATGCCCCCGTGGGACAACTCTTTTAGAATGCGGTAGTGAGAAATAGTCTTGTCGACCATATGCCGGTTTCTCTATGCGACAATTCCGCTTTAAACAGCGCTTATCCATTTCGGCGTGCAGTTTCGGAACCAGCAGCTAATCCGCACCTCAAGCCGGTCCTTACTGACCCGTCAGACCCGGGCATGTCCGGATCATGTCGCATTCACGGATTCCCTGCCCTGCATGCCAACACACCTGCCGGGCTTTCCATCGGCGCCGGATTGTAAGCAGCCGGATGCGCCCTGTATCTATGCCCGTCTTCGCCGCCGTTAAAGCCATTATCAGCATTTTACAGGGATAAGATATTGTCTCCCCGCAAAATATACGATTATGTAACAAGGATTTTTTTTAACTTTAACAACCTTGATCGTTTGGGTTGTTAAAACCTTAAAATCCCTTGGCAGGGGCATAATTTTGGTTGAGGGCGCCTTCTCCCAATTTTTTCCAACTTTGCGTTGCACGCTTGTGAGTTTGGCATTTGAGTTGAGGTGGATGGCAATTTCTGTTGAAATGCATTCAAGGTCTATCATTTCCTGCTCCTTTGTTTGTCAATGGACATGTCATTGTCGGGTTCTCTTTGGGTGCTTTCCGCCTGGCGCCCGGTACAACCAAATAAAAAGCCGGTTAGAATGCCAATGTAAGACGCGTAAAAATCATCCGCTCCGGATACAGTGATGGATTGCGAGGATCGATATCCTGAAAGCGGAAGCTTTTATCGAAGAGATTTTTTGCTCCGAGTGTAATCAAGCCATACCTTTGGGGTAGACGATAGCTGACGGCGCCATCCAATACCCAAAAGTTATCTTGCCCTGGAAGGATCACACCCTGGTTGTCTATAAATGTTCCGCGCTGGTCTATATAGGTGACCTTTATCCGGGCGGATAAGCCGGAGGGATGATAAAAACTGAGTCCCAAAGGAACACGATGCGTCTCGATGTCCGTTTCCGAGTTGAGTATGGTTACATCTGCAGGGCTGGGCTTTTCCAAGCGCTCATGGTGATATTCTGCGGCGCCTGCGATCCAGGGATGCGGCGTCCAGTATAGGTAAACTCTGTCGATGCGTTCTTTCCATTTCAATCGAATAGGAGAAAGCGCCAGGGGATTGAAACTGGCAAGCCTCAAATCTCTCTTGGACGCCTCAACGCCGGCGTAAAGATCCGAAGTGAATTTTTGATCCACCGCTACGCCGAAGCGGCGTGTGTCCGCCCCATTCTCATCATCAAAAAATTGATTGAAACCTGCCACCTGGGTGGGCTCGATTGTCTGGTCCGCAACCAGGGATCTTTTCAAAGCTCTGAAGGCGGCCATCCGTATTGTAGTTTTCGGTAGAGGTTTCCATGTCAGCCCGAATTTGGGGTTGACCTGGTGGCGGTCAAGATAGGACTCTTTGAAAAAATCTACACTGGCGCCGGTCGTCAGAGTTACATTCTTTGGATACAGGATCGATAAATAAATGTAGGCGTTCGTATGACTCTGATCGGGTTGATCCTCTAATACGCTGCCAAAGATGTCCTGCACGCTTTTGACATCAGCGCCAAAATGCCCTGCGCCGCTCATAATGTGAAAATGATCGGAGCGATAAAAATGCTGCGCTTCAGCGATATAGCTGTCGATGTTATTCTGAAAAACAATGTTCCCAAAAGGCGGATAGCTTTCTCGAGTTTCGAGATCTCCACGTTGTGCAATAACAGAAGCGATGATATCGGACTTGGGCGTAAAGGCGTGATGCATCCCCACCCGAAGAGTATTTACAAAATCTTTATTAGTTTGGGCCGGCGAGAAATTCGCAGGATCAAAGCGGAGCGCCAAATCGCCCTTCCATGTATCCGCAGACCTGAACTCAGCCTGGATGCTTGTCTTGTACGATAAGCTTGCCTGAATATAGGCATTATAAATGTTCTGCTCCTGGCCGTTGTTTTCTCGGTATCCGCCGGTTTCGTAATGAAACTGGCCGATGCTGAACGATATCTTCCCCTGCACTCCGGAGAAAACAGCGTCATCGCCAAAGGTGTCCTTCGCTCCCCCCACTGTATGGACCTGCGCCGCAAGCCGATTGCGGGCAAAGAGAGGGTTGAATTCATTAAATGCCGCCTCGGACGGTCCTGCGCCGCTTAGGATGAAGAGATTGTTTTCGGTTAATTGCGGCTGCAGTGGCGTGATGTTTACAGGCTGTCTCAACTGAGACTGGAGCAATTCGCTGACTCGCGCGATCTCGTGACGCGGCAGTGCCGAATAGGAATCCGCCAGAAGCCGGTGCGCAGAATAGTTGGCCGGATCGAGATTGAGCGAGTTCCACCCTTCCACTAAAGCCAACTGCTCAAATCCAAGATCCCTGTAGATACGACCCAGGCCGGCGCTGCGAGCGGCAAGATCTTCATCCATTAGCAATCGTGAGCGATAAACCGCCCGGTTGTTGTTCAGCTCAATCGATTTTTGCAGATCGTTCAGGGCTTCCACCGGCCGGTTGATGGTCTGCTTGCGGATAGCGTCATAGAAATAGGAAGTAGGATCCATTGGATCCAGCTCCTTGGCGCGATTGAACTGTTCATCCGCTAAAATGTTGCGTTTTTCTTCAAAGTAAGCTTTGCCAAGATAGCTGCGGATGAGCGAATCGTTAGGATCGAGGGCGACGGCTATTTCAATGTCTCTGCGCCCCTGCGCCAAATCGCCATCGCGAATCTTGGCTAGCCCCAGGCCCAGGCGAGCTAGAGGATTCTCCGGTTCGAGAGAAATTGCTTTTTCGAAAGCGGCCTTTGCCTGAGAGGTTTTAATTTGGGTCAGGTTGGCGAAGCCCGTCACGGTATAGGCGCGAGCGATTTCCGGGCCGCGTGATATGGCCATTTCAGCTGCCGCCAATGCCTTGTCGAGGCAGCCACAGGAGAGCTGGAGTTCGGCGAGACGGGCCCAAGCCAGGCTGTCATCCGGTTGATCCGTTACCGCCTGAATCAGCGCGTCGCGCGCGGCTTCCAGATTAAGATTTGCCTGTAATCCATAAGATAACGCGATCTTGGCAGCCGAGGAGCGCGGGTTCAGCTCAACCGCCTGGCGCCCATACAATAGCGCCTGTTCGCGATCATTCTGCGCAGCTGCAATGACGGCTTTAAGTGCGAAAGCATCGCCGTTTCCCGGTGAGAGGGAAAGCGCCCGATCGAGATCCAAACGGGCTTCATCCAGGCGGCCCGCACCCAGGAGAAATCCGGCCCGATACACGCAAAAATTTGCGTCTCTGTCCTCTGCGGGTATTTGATCCAGCAGTTCCAAAGCCCTGGTGGAATTGCCGTGCAGAAATTCTTCCAGCCCTTTCTGAAGCGCCTGGCTTTGGGCTGTTTTCGGCAGCGATGCCGCCATGGAAGGAGACAGGATGGGCTGGTAGTACATCGCCCATTGAACCGCATCACGAGGCCGGACGAGAATGCGGAGTTGGGGCGCTTGACCGGCAAGCACAACTGCGGATTGGCCGGCTGCCAGATCCAAACGGCCCTGTTCGTTCGCCAGATGAACCCGTCCTTCGAATACGGTGACTATAGCGCGCTCCGGCTCCACTCGAACCAGAAATTCAGTGCCGGTTACTTTCCCGTTTACAAAAGGCGTTCGCACTTCAAGCCCCTGCTCCGCGCCGAAGGCTGTCCGTATCTTTCTTTTCAATATGTGGATGACGCCCACAACCAAATCGAGAAGCCTATTGCCTCGACGGGGTTCCAATATCTGGAGCGTCGTTTGCTGATCCAGGCGCAGAGTCTCATCGCTTCCGTGGAGAAGAATCTCAGCCCGGCTGTTCAGGCCGACGCGAATGGAATCGCCGGGACAAATAGGAGCATTGAGAGCCGCGCGGTTCCATACGTCCGTGGATGCGGTCTTCCACTCTATCAGTCCATGAGCGGAAACAATTTCGGCCACCGGCGTCAGGCAGCGGGCAGTCGTTTGAGCGGGAATGGGCTTTGAGAGCGCACATATACAAGCGAAGATAATCAGACTGGGGCAAATCCATGATCTTGCGCTCACCATTTTCACGAGACCTTTCTAAGTATTTAACTTAAGAGGCGCTCGCTCGTAGGGAGAAGGCTTCTTTATCCGTGACTGTTTCACCGGATAAAAGAATCCCCGCAAGTAGTAATACTCATCAATCTGTAATTATTAATATTTTAGGCATATCAAAAAGAATTTGCAAATTCAATCTCTGCAGGAATATCGGACGCCTCCGGTCTCTTTTTTGTCCCGGCCGGGTGTCTTTTATTTAGACAATTTAAGAAGAAGATCGGCATTTCAATGATGTCCGAAAACGTCTGAACTTTAAGATTGTTGCGACCAGGTTATCTGAAAATCAAAACAAACGAGTTATCAGAATAGATCTGAAATGCGACGCAAGCCGGCTTTTCATTTTCTTTAACGATGGGCTGTACAAAAGCTGGCTTGTTGTAGCGCCTAAATATGGAGAAGAACGTAAATCGGAGTCTTTTATAAAAGTATTCGAGCCAGGCTACTCTGAAAAAGAATTCAAAAAGGCGCTCCAATCGGGAATTCCGCTGTCGTTCACAATGGAAATTCCAAAATCTGAGTCAAAAATCAAATTGTTGGTGTTCAATCCTGTTATGTCGATTTACGGAATTAGTGAAATAAAGTTGGAGCAATAAGGCCCGCGGATATTATTTTTTCGCAGATGTGCCAGTGCTCCCCTGATGGCCACTTGTAAATCCCCCACTTGTGGCGGGGTCAAAATCCCCAACCTCAGGCGACAGATAGAGATTAATTCGTGACAGGCGCCAATTACAATTATAAAAAGTGACAAATATTGCGTCCCATTTGCGTCCCTGTAAGCCTATGGCATTCCCCCGTAGGTATGGACCAACCGGAGTTCAGTTGACCTGCAACGCGTCGGAGCTTTGGTTTTCCTTGGTTGTCCTGAAGACCTGTCATTGGAAGAATGCAGTTCGAGGGAATTGGCGTCAAATCAAAATTAACAATAAACACACTCTCATGCGATAATAGGGTTAGTGAGAGCGGTTTGGAGGTTCAGCTATGGGAATTGAAGAGCTTAAAACGGAAATCCTTCGCCTGGGCACGGAGGAAAGAGCCCATCTTGCCCGCGAGCTACTTGCCAGCCTGGATGCACTGACGGAATCCGAAATTGAAGAGCTATGGTTGCAGGAAGCCATTCGTCGGGACGAGGAGCTTGATAGGGGGAATGCTTATTCCTATACTGCGGAAGAGGTGTTCGACCGAGCGCGAGCTCGCCGGAAATGAATCCAAAAGTATGGTTTCACGAAGCTGCGGAAGGTGAACTTAACGAGGCCGCCGATTTCTACGACCTGGCGTCTCCGGAGCTTGGCAGTCTTTTCATTGATGAGATTCAGCGCATAATCAGGAAAATCACCGAGTTTCCGGAAGCAGCTCCGCTGGTGCGTGGGCGGGTCAGAAGAAAACCTATCGCAAAATTTCCATATTCAATAATCTACGCAATCCGTCCGAGTGAAATCAGGATCCTGGCCGTTGCCCACCAGAAAAGACGACCCTTTTACTGGCGCAGCCGGCATTAGCAAAGGAATAGCCCGCAGTCCGCGCCATTTATTCAGATGGCCTTGCGCATCGAAAAAGATTTCGGTCCAGATATGGATCATCTGATGCGAATGCTGCTGGCCTACGATATCGCCCGCATGCTCCAATGTTCAGGAAAGATTGCCGTTTAACCATACAAGGCTGCATAAGATTATATTCAATAATTGGTGACAGGCGCCAATTATAATAATAATAAATTGAGCTTATGGATCAGTCCAAGCATCCAATAAGTAATAAACAGAATAGGCATATTATTATGACGCTGGGTATAACATTGTTGGCGTAGCGGTTTTTCCCTTTTGCTGTCCAGGAGGCTCCATATGCCGCTTCGAAAGATCTTTGCGATATCCAATATATTTATATTGCTGATCGGCAGTGCAACCGCTCTCGAAAATCCTGAAATCAGGGAATCTTCACAAATTGCACAATTGGAGAATAAAGACCTTCCTCAATCCGATTTTAGGATAAAAACGCAGGTGGCGCTTGTGTCGTTTGATGCTGTGGTACAAAACAGCAAAGGACAGTTTATCGAAAATTTGCAGTCAAATGATTTTCAGATCTACGATGATAAAGTAGCTCAACAAATAGAGTTGTTCTCCCCTGATTCCAAGCCTTTGGATATTGCGTTAGTGATCGATGCAAGCGGCAGCGAGCAGAATTATCGTTCTCAGCATAGAGCAGCAGCACTCGATGTCCTGCAAAAGTTGAATCCTAAGGAAGATCGAATCGCGCTTTTTTGCTTCGGCACGTATCCGATTCAATTAACAGGGCTGACGCTGGATCATTCTTTAATCATTGGGGCTTTTGAGAGAATACCTGAAATGGGAGTCAGCAGTATAGCAGAAGCTCTCTTGGATGCAACTCAATATCTTGCGCTTCAACCCAAGGGGCGGCGACGCGCTATCCTATTGATTTCAGATAATGTCCAAAACCTATCGCCACAATTAATAGAAAATGACGAAGGTATTATACAGGAGATGCTGGAAGTTGATGTCACACTCATCAGTATTAAGACTCCTGGAACCAAATCGATATATAAACCCACAAAAATGCAAGTGTCCCGAATTGCCGCCGATACTGGAGGAGAAGTTTTGGATGCGAACTCATTGGATGTACTTTCAGATGCTCTCAGTGCGGCTGTTCTGCGCCTTAAAAACTCATACGTAATTGGCTTCTATCCATCGGATGAACGGGATCCAGGAAGTTATCATAAGCTCACGATCCAGCTGGATAAGAACAAATGCTCTGACTGCAAAATATGGACGCGAAAAGGCTACTATGCAGGCGGTCAAGCTATTGCTGAAAGCGGTAATAAAAAGGGTTCAAAAAAATCTTCGCTGGCGCCGAAGAAGGCTTGGTGGGGGCCGTTTTTTGGCATAGCAATGATTGAGTCATTCAGCTCGCCTCAAACATTATTGTATAACGCGGCACTGACCAAAATAAATCGAAAAGAAAGCAGTACATGGTACACTAACGAGTCAGATGCTGGTTATTGGACTGGTTTATTAGGAGCGAATTTGACGGGCGCGGATTCAGTGCTAGGCAAATATGGTGGTAGCGCTTTTCAATCAGAAGGGCGACGGCTAATAGATGATATAGCAGATATTCCTGTCATGTCCCGTGTATCCCAGAGATATTTAACCGGACTAAAAATGCTATGGACTGGTTCGAACAAGAAGGCTATTACATTATTATTTAATTATCTCTTTGTAAAAAATGAAGATCGGCATTTCAATGATGTCCGAAAACGTCTGAACTTTCAGATTGTTGCGACCAGGTTATCTGAAAATCAAAACAAACAAGTTATCAGAATAGATCTGAAATGCGACGCAAGCCGGCTTTTCATTTTCTTTAACGATGGGCTGTACAAAAGCTGGCTTGTTGTAGCGCCTAAATATGGAGAAGAACGTAAATCGGAGTCTTTTATAAAAGTATTCGAGCCAGGCTACTCTGAAAAAGAATTCAAAAAGGCGCTCCAATCGGGAATTCCGCTGTCGTTCACAATGGAAATTCCAAAATCTGAGTCAAAAATCAAATTGTTGGTGTTCAATCCTGTTATGTCGATTTACGGAATTAGTGAAATAAAGTTGGAGCAATAAGGCCCGCGGATAAATTGGTGACAGGCGCCAATTATAGATCTAGAATAATTCCGGATGAGAACCCGATATCGGGCATCGACAGCAACCCTGTGATCTTTCCAGGCAAATGATGGGGAGTGGATACCATGGCAGATTTGGCAGGAGCAAACGGAACCAGAAGAGATTTCAGAGTCGTCGGGAAACCGAATCTTCCGGGAGTATTGTCCTGGTCCCAGGCCGCAGGGGTCGCCAAATTCGGCATCGACTATGTCGTGCCGGACATGCTTGAGGCTAAGTTTCTCAGAAGTCCGTACGCGAACGCCTATATAAAGTCGGTCGACACCGCGAAAGCCAGGTCGATTCCCGGAGTCGTCGATATCCTTACGTGGGAAGACGCGGACATCAGGAACCTGAGCAGTGGGGGCGGATTCATGGGAGGCCCACCCCAGGCTTTTCTGGATAACATCGCGGATCAGGAAGGGGCCGAAGTCGGCGTCATCGTCGTAGCCGAAAATGAAGATATCTGCGAAGAGGCTTTGCGCGCGCTGGATATGGTCTGGGAAGTGCTGCCCCATGTCGTGGACCTGCGCAAAGGACGGGAACCTGATGCGGCTGTGATCCGGCCGGCTCCGCCTTACCCCGGAGGCGACGGAGGACGCGGCGGCCTGAGCACAGGCGGCGGCAGTGACAATCCCCCCAGGAAAGGCAATGTCTCCTATTCCAATGTCCGCGACGGAGATGTCGAAGCCGGATTCCGCGAAGCGGACCACATCATCGAGTATGACGTCAACACAGCCGCTTTCTCCGGCCATATTCCCAATCCAACTGGGTCTGTCGCATGGTGGTTCGATGATGCGATTCATGGCGAAGGAAAGAGCTTGCGCATCGAAGGCATCCCTGCCTGGACGGAGGATTCGATTGCAGACATGCACCATATCCCCCCGGAAAAGATTTTTCGCGAAGGCATGTTTCTGGGGGGCAGATACTGCGACTGGGGAAATCGCAAAACGCAGCTGATTACGCCGCTGCTCGCCAGGAGAACCGGTCGTCCCGTCCGCTGCGTCAATAATCGTTACGAGATGTACGACTTCAACCTGAGCCAGCGCTACGTGCATCTGAAGGTCGGCTTCAAAAGCAACGGCCGGATCACGGCTATCGACGACTATTCCATCGCGGATTCCGGCGTCCGGGGCAGCTCCAGTTTCGGCAATACGATGGATCAGACCTATGGCCCCTATTTCACGACCAGGTGCCAGAACGTCAGGCAGAGCATGGATGTTATCGACAGCAATCGCGGAAAGATGTATGTCAGCGGCCAGCATAATCCGATGACATGGGATTCCCTGATGGTTGGATTTTATCGGATCGCGGAAAAACTGGGCAAGGATCCGATAGACATCGCGACGCTGAATCTGCACGGGCCGGAATCCCAGACCGATCCCAACCCCGTGCCCAGCTATGAAGCGTGCGTGGCGGCCTTAAAGAAAATGCTAAACTGGAACTGGCATCCGGCGAGCGCCCGAAAGCTGCCGGACGGCCGTCTGCACGGGGCAAGCTTCCGCTACAATCAGTGCCCGCGCCATTCCGGCATGACATACAACACCAAGCTCGAGCTTCGAAACGGCGTCGTACATCTGGCAAGCCAGGGACCCACCATCGGTCATTACGGACTGGAGTGCAACGCGATGGTCGTGGCCGAAGAGCTGGGCCTCGAGTACCAAGACATCCGCATTGATCTTGATTCCCATGAAATATACCGGCCCTATGGAGGCGGCAGCGACGGATCGACCGCGTCTTCCTGGGCGATGAAAGAGTGCGCCAATATCCTCAGACAGCGCATCCTGGAAGCCGCGATCGAGGCGGCGAACAATCCTCCCGCAGCCGGCGGCATCGGCATGGCGAGAGGATCGGGAGCCAAGCAGGCCCCCAATCCTTTTAAAGGCCTGAAGCCCGGGGACCTGGACATGCAGAACGGCAAAGTGGTCGTCAAAGCCGATCCGGGCAAGGGCCTTCCCCTTGCCCAGGCCGTTCGGGCAAATCTGTTCGCGACCTATTCGGGCAGACCGCCGCTGGCCCTCTGGAACCAGCGTGGCAGAGCGCTGGACACGATGAACGTGGCCGCGTGCGAGGTCGCCGTGGATACGGAAACCGGGGAGGTGGAGATCCTCCGGTTCGGGGTGGTGGCCGATCCCGGGAAGATCCTGCGCCGGACGTCGCTGGAAAGCCAGATCGACCAGGTTATGAATTTCAGCGCGGGATGCCAGCTTCAGGAGGAGTATGTCTACGACCAGAAATCCGGAGTGAGACTCAGCACGAACATGTTCGAGTATAAGAAAGTTTCGATGCTGGACATGCCCCGGGTGAATCTGGATCTGCTGGAAACACGCGCAGGGAATGCCTGCTACGGCTCCAATGGCATCAGCCATTCCCTGGCGAACACGCATCTGGTCATAATGGCTATCCACAACGCGATCGGCAAGTGGGTCGAATCCCCGGCCACGCCGGAAAAGGTCCTTGCGGCTCTGGGCAAAGGATAAATGATAAAAGTCCAATCGCCGTGGATTCCGTTTCCTGGCTGAAGCCCGGGTTGTCCAATGCACGTCGCCGATTGCCGCGTCTGCTCGAAAACGAACGATCCTATCTCATACAAAAACTATTGGCGAGGCAGCAGGCAGTTGCGATTCAATACTTTCCAATAAGGCAATTTTATTTAAGAAAGAGCCGGAACGGAAACAAAAACAGGCAGGGGACGCCTGCAATTTTGATTCGGTTCACTCAGAAGAGAGATTTTGGCAATGAATGAGATCAATGCGGTTTACTGTCGTTTTTGAGAATTTCCAAAGCTTTCTCTAAAATCCGGTCACGGCCTGCGCGAATGTCTTCGATTGTTGTTCGGGAAATTTCAATATCGGGCATTATTCCTGAACCCTCAAGCCTTGCGCCTTTTGATGTCCGATAATCCCGCGTTGCGACGAGTAGCGTGATATTCTTTGACAACTGAAATTCATTGCTATTTAAAACCGCGCCCGCGGTTTTTCTTCCGATTATTCGTCCGCGGCCGTTTTCTTTAATCACGCTGCAGTACATCTCAGATGCGCTGCCGGTTCCTTCATCTGCCAGGATGACGACGTCCCCGGTAAATGCCTTCTTCCCTTGTCCTCTAATGATTTCTCTTTTCGATGCATTCTTCCGATCTACAAATGTTCCAAATCCGGCATCCTGCTTAAAGAAAGGACTCAAAGATCTTTTGGTTTCCTCTATTAATCCGCCTAAGCTTCCACGTAAATCGACGATCACGGATTTGATTTTTGCCGCCTGATAGATGCCCATTGCTTTTTTGACCCAGTCGCCTATTCCGGGACTGAACTTATGAATCTTAATATAAGCTATATTGCCCTCCATTATTTTTACGTCTACATTCGGGCGTTGGGTTGTTATTTGAATTTTAGGCGCAAACGACAGGTTGACTTCTTCATTACTATCATCGCGGAAAGAATAGGAATCGGATTTCCCTTCTGCCACTCCGCTCAATTTTGGGAACTTATCAATACCGATAGTCTCATTGTTGAAATCAGTCCAAATCCATCCGCGTTTCACGCCCGCTTGATGGGCAGGAGAACCGGGATCAACCGCGACTACGACAGATTTCCCCTCGATGAGGACAGCATGTAAACCGCCCGTTAAATACACATCGACATTTTGTTTGACAGGTTTTCCCAGCTTTCGTTTTAATTCCTTGTTATCACGGACTGGGATTGAGCTGACAGACAGGTGCGATGTTTTCAGTTCGGCCAACATTCGATTGATGACGTCAAGCAAAGCATCGATATTTTGCGCCTGCTTTGCTTGCGGGCGATAAATTTCCTTCATCTTGGCCCAGTTGACGCCATTGAAAATCGGATCGAAATAATGATCATTGACCTTGGCCCACGCCTGATCAAAGATCTTTAAGTTGATCTTGGCAATCGCTTCTGGATTATTTTTTGGACCGATTCCTTGCGAGAAAGATGGGCGCGAATAAAATGCTGCTATCAATAACAAGGAAAGAAAGAGCGATTTATTTCTATCTTTGTTCATAACATCCTTCATTGTTCTAATGGGCAAGGCCCAAAAAGCATGTTAATAAGATTAGATTCATAGCCTTTTTGTTCAAATGAAAAATTCAATTCAATCAGAATTTATTTTCAACAGCATGCCGCGGATAGATTGTGAAATTGATTTAATGAATAACGGCGGAACGCAGTTGCCGATCTGTCGGATTCCGTCCTGGAACGCCTCGGCGAACATAAATGGATCCGGATTCAGCTTTCGGGAGTTATCTTATAGGTGCAAATGGTGACAGGCACCCATTTATAATTTACCCAATAGGTACAAATGGTGACAGGCGCCCATTTATGAACCAGTATTCGGGGGTGAATCCAAAATAACGCGCCAAACGCAAGGATGTGTCTGGAGAAATTCCACGTTTCCCTCTAATGATCTGACTTAATCGGTTGGCAGGTACGTGGAGTTCCGTTGCTGGTTTATTGACACTCATCCCGAGCGGTTCCAGCAGATCCACTTTTAGAACCACCCCCGGATGGACAGGATCTCGATATTTGGCTGCCTTTTTCATCTTGTTTAACTCCTAATGATAATCAACGATCTCAACCTCGTAAGCATCGCCATCCTTCCAAACGAAGCAGACGCGATACTGATCGTTAATCCGGATGCTGTATTGCCCCATCCGGCTTCCATTCAACGCTTTTTTAAGGCGATTGCCCGGAAAAAGACACCCTGCAGGGGCTTGATATGAAAGCGGGAAACGGCGGCGCACTGGATACCCTATCCCGTGTGATTCACCCCTGTGCCCCGGCGGCCCTGAATGTTATACCCGCTACTGAGAAATTCAATTTTCAAACAAGGAAAAAGCAATTTTATTCAAGAAAGAGCCGGAACGGAAACAAAAACAGGCAGGGCTTCGCCTTAAGCCAACCAGCGGACTTTACTCATTGATGTAATCTTCCGTATCGCTTTCCAATACTGCAGTTCTTTCTTCCTTATTTTCCTACATCCCGGTTCTCAATTGCTGTTGCTGCATCCGGGTTATCAGCGGAGGAGCGTCATTGGAAAGAAAAACCTTATCTTGTTAGAGGAGAGACTGCGGGTCCACATCGACCTGAATTTTAGCGGCGGAAACTTTTTGTCGATTGAGATCATCAAAGCAATCTTGAAGGATGGACATTGCGCTTAATCCCGGCTTGCACTTAATGATGATTTGCATGCGATAACTGCCTCGAAGCTTTTCAAGAGGCGCGCTGGCAGGCCCCAGCACGATCGGCCTGGAATCAGCGTCCATCTTGCCGATATGGAGCTTGAGCGAGAGGACGATCTTTTCCGCCGCATGCACCGCTTTGGAATGATCGGGATCCACGATAAGAATCTGTATCAGGTTGCGGAACGGCGGGTATCCCATGTGCTTTCTAAAATCGATTTCCCGCTTGTAAAAGCCCACGAAATCCTGGCGCTGAGCAAACTGCAATGCATAATGGTCGGGATAGTAGGATTGAATGATCACGTGTCCCGGAGATGAACCTCGCCCGGCCCTGCCGGCTACCTGGGTCAGCAACTGAAATGTTCGCTCTGCGGCGCGGAAATCCGGGAAAGAAAGTCCGGCGTCCGCCGCTACAACGCCGACCATGGTTACGTTCGGAAAGTCATGTCCTTTGGCCAGCATTTGAGTCCCGACCAAAATATCAAGTTCGCGCGCGGCAAAACTGAATAGAGTGGATCGCATAACGCCTCGCTTGCGCACAGCGTCCCGGTCGAGACGCGCGATGCGGGCTTTCGGCATGAGGGATCGGATCATAGCCTCGAGCTGTTCCGTTCCGACTCCGGCGTAATGTATGTAGGGCCCTCCGCAGTTGGTGCAAACCTCCGGAACGCCTCTTTCCTGACCGCAGTAGTGGCATGCGAGTCGATTATCCTGCCGATGATAGGTCATGCTGACGCTGCAATCCGGGCAAGCGAACACATGTCCGCAGCTTCGGCAAAGCAGCGTTCGCGAATACCCGCGCCTGTTGAGCAGAACGATGGCCTGTTCTCCGCGATCCATGCAATTCTCCAGCTCTTTCTGAAGAACGGCGGATAGGGTCGTGTTTTTGCCCTGTCGTTGGAACTCAAGGCTCATATCCACAATCGTCACCCGCGGCAGGGGCCTCGACTCCACTCGTTCGGGAAGACGGAAGCAATGCGTCTCTGCAGATTGCCCGGCCATATGGAAGGTTTCAATGGACGGCGTCGCCGAGCCTGCCAGCAAGACGCCGTTCGCCTGCTGCATTCGATGCCACGCAACCTCCCGTGCGTGGTAGCGCGGCGATTCATCCTGCTTATAGGAAGAGTCCTGTTCCTCATCAATAATGACCAGCCTGAGATTTTTAAGCGGCGCAAAAACCGCAGAACGCGTCCCAACCACCACACTGGAGCGTCCTTCATAGATCCGACGCCATTGATCGTATCGTTCCCCTGCGGACATTCCGCTGTGCAACAGGGACACCTGTTCAGGGAAACGCGATACAACCAGTCGGCTGAGAAGAGGGGTCAAGCCAATCTCCGGCACAAGGAAAATAGCTGTTCCTCCAAGTTTTAGCGCCTCGGCAATCATTCGGAGATATACTTCCGTTTTCCCGCTGCCCGTCACCCCGTGGATCAGACAGCGTGCGGCTTTCATCTGCCGGATTATTATTGAAAGCTGATCGACCAGATCCTGTTGCGCCGGTGTGAGAACCAATGCGTTTTTAGATTGGGTTTCCGCGAGTTCAAGCGGTTGGCGATCAATTCTCAAAGGAGCTATTTCCACCAATCCTTTCCGTTCGAGAGTTCTGGCCATGCCATATGCGCTCTTGCAAAAGCGCAATAGTTCCGGCAAAGGAACCGGTTCCGATCCGGGAACCAGGGCGGAACAAAGCTTTCGCTGTGCGCAAGTGAGAGTTTCGACCAAATCCGGCGACGCCTCCAAAAGCCGAATCCCAAGCTGCTCTTTGATTTTTACTTTAGCCGGCTCCACTGTAATATCCACTGCCACCCAACCTGCGGCTGTGAGGGATTCTATCCACGCTTCAGCGCCTCGAACAGCGGATCGCACACAAAGCTCTTTTACCGTAATGGAATTATCGCGGGCCAGAATGTCGAGAAGAGTATCTTCCTGAGGCTTCAGTCCTGCCGGCCGGAGTCCGCCGTGCAGAAGCATGGCGGCTTTGGGCGTAAGCGAAATTCTTCGTTCTCCGGAGACCTGAGTCCCGGCAGGAAAAATCGCCCGGAACACTTCTCCAGGGGGCGCGAAATAGTTATCGGCCACCCAAAGAGCTGTTTCAACCAGGGAATCGGCAAGGACAGGATCCGAATCCAACAATCGCTGGATTGGACGCAGCTTAAAACCGCCTGGCGGCGCCTGGGTTAAAAAGCCGACAACGTATCCCGTCACCAGTTTGGAGCCAAAGGGAGCGAGAACGCGCATCCCCAACCCAATCCTGTCCCTGAGTTCCGCCGGAACCGAATAAGCAAAGGTTTTGCGAATTCCGACCGGAATCGCCACATCAATAATCATATTTACGAGTTACGAATTACGAATGACGAATGACGAATTAAAAAACACACCAAGCTTATCGATGTTTTTCATGAAATATGAGTTTACGAATTTAAAAGGGCAATTACGAATGAAAAACTTCCGGAGATTTCGTCATTCGTCATTCGTCATTCGTCATTCGTAATTTCAAGAGATAGTCCCGGACAATCTGCACGTCTTCCCAGACTTTTCTTTTTTCGTTTGGATTTCTCAGCAGATAGGCAGGATGGAAAGTCGCCATCAGCTTAATGCCTTTATAATCGATCAGACGCCCTCGCAATTTCGAAATCGGTTCGGTTTTACGCAGCAGCGTCTGCGAGCTGAACGTCCCCAGCGTGCAGATGACTTTTGGCTTCACTGAAGCGATCTGACGGGATAGAAAAACTTCGCAGGAAGCGATCTCATCCGTTTCCGGATTGCGATTCCCGGGAGGGCGACATTTGAGAATATTGCAGATGAAAACATCTTCTCTGTGAATATTAATCGCTTCGATGATTTTGGTCAGGAGCTGTCCCGCCCGTCCGACAAACGGCAGCCCTTGCTCGTCTTCATCCGCGCCCGGGGCTTCTCCGACAAACATCAGCTCCGCTTTAGGATTTCCCGATCCGAATACGATATTTTTACGGCCGGATGCCAGCTTGCAACGGCGGCAATCTTTTAAATCATTGCGAATCGCCTCGAGGGATTCCTTGGCGGAAGGAGATTTAATCCAATTAACGCCCAAGTCCTTATAGAACTTCAGGTGATCTAAAATTTCTCCCTCAATCCGCTTTTTGCCGCTCATGACCCAAGCTCAAGCTGATCCAAAACCGCGTCATCGTTGCGCCAATTCGGCGCCGTCTTTACCGTCAAGCTTAGATACACCTGGCAGTCCAAAAGCTGTTCTAAATCCTTACGGGCGGATATCCCCAGATCCCGTAACTTTGAAGCGCCGGCCCCAAGAACAATGCCTTGCTGAGACCTTCTCTCGACGATGATGTCCGCTTCGATAACAACCAGGTTTTTCTCAACTCTGCGGCTCTCATCGAAACTACGCACGATCACCGCCGATGTATACGGCATCTCTTCCCGCATCCGTTCCAGTAATTTTTCCCGGATGAACTCCGCGACCAGAAATCTTTCAGTCCGATCGGTGAACTGTTCCGGTTCATACAAAGGATCTCCCTCGGGAAGATTTTGAAATATTTTTTCGAGCAATAATCCCAGATTTTCTTTTTTCAATGCGGAGATTGGCAAGATTTCGAGAAAATTATAGGCTTTGCCGTACCGCTCCATAATGGGAAGAAGCTTGGGTTTCGCAACTTTATCAATCTTGTTGAGCAGAAGCAGCGCCGGCTTTTGGGCATTGATGACTGTTTCCAATGCAAACTTCTCGCCGGCTCCAAACGAAATGGATGCATCCACGACCAGGAGAACCAGATTGATTTCCTTCAGCTCTTCATAAACTGTTTGAAGCATACGCCGGTTCATCCGGTACGCAGGTTTATGGATTCCCGGCGTATCGATGAATGAAATTTGTCCTCGCTCATCGGTAATGATTCCCAAAATGCGATGGCGTGTTGTCTGGGGCGTGGAGGAGACAATCGATATCTTCTGGCCTATAAGAGCATTGAGAAGAGTAGACTTCCCCGAATTCGGTCTTCCGAGAATTACTGCTGTGCCGGATTTCATAGATACCAGGATGCACCATACAGGATGCGCGGCGCAAGATGCAGATTTGAATTAGACGCCATCCGGAGTTCCTTTTGACCGGAGGCGAGACCCTTCGCGCGCATCTCGCAAAGCTTGGATCATGTCCAACAGCTTGCCGGCGATTGCGAGTTTCGATTGATCCTGGAGCGTTATGGTATCGCCGTCCCGGGTCAAAAGATGAGCCGTAGACGAATCGGATCCAAATACGCCGGTAGAGACGTCATTCGCCACCAGTAAATCGAGATTTTTGCGAATCATTTTTTCCCGAGCGGATTCCAGAAGCCGTTCCGTTTCGGCGGCAAATCCCACCAGGATCTGGCGATTCTTTTGTTTTCCCAGCAATTCCAAAATATCATCATTGCGGGTCAGCCTAAGAAGCAATTCACCTTTTCCCTTTTTTATTTTCTGGGGAGATGTTTCAACAGGCCGGTAATCGGAAACAGCCGCAGCTTTCACTACAATATCCATTTCCGGGTAAAGCTGTAAAACCTTTTCCTGCATTTGAGCGGCGGAACGAACCGGAATCCAATGCACTCCCGAAGGAGCTTTCAATCCGGTTGGACCGGACACCAGGAAAACGTCAGCTCCTCTCTCGAGCGCCGTTTGAGCGACTGCGTATCCCATTTTCCCCGAACTTCGATTGGATAAAAAGCGGATGGGATCCATATCTTCCAGGGTTGGTCCGGCGGTGACCAGCACTTTCACGCCCGACAGAGGCTTATCGGTATTAAGCGCCTCAAGGATGCGAGCGACGATCACATCGACGGCGGCAAGCCTGCCTTCGCCTTCCATGCCGCATGCAAGCGTGCCCGGTTCCGGATTCACAAAATAATGACCGCGAGATTTCAGGATTTCGACATTAGCTTGAACCGCCGGATGACGCCACATCTCGACATTCATGGCAGGTGCAATCAATACCGGTGCAGGATTGGACAGATAAAGCGTCGAGAGAAAATCGTCCGCAATGCCGTGAGCGAACTTCCCCAGTATATTGGCCGTTGCAGGGACGACGGCAAGCAACTGAATCGATTGCGCCACGCTGATGTGATGAATATCCCTGTTCTGCCCGGGCTCGAACATGTCTGTTATTACATTCCGGGCGGAAAGGGACTCCAGCGTTAGAGGCGTTACGAATTGCGTTGCAGAATGAGTCAGGACGACCTGCACCGACACCCCGGCCTTCTGCAGACCTCTCATAACCTCTATGGCTTTATACGCAGCAATACAGCCTGTTATCCCGAGTGCTATTTTCACAGCTATTGCCTAGGTCTGGCTCGGCGGCTCCACCGGCGTCGTTATTTCGAAACTGACCAGATCCTGCTCGAGTTCTCTCATCGCAATATAGGCCGGCTTCGTCGATTTGGTCTTTATCTTGGGTTTTGCATTATTCTGCAGCTGTTTGGCTCTTTCAGCCGCAACAATAATAAAGCGATATTTTGACCCGATGCTATCAGGGATCTTATGCATCCACTCCTCCAAAGGTAGCTAATATCGAATTTGCTGATTCGATCCGGGCAGCCATCCGACAACGGGCGCTGCAGATAATCGATTTGAGCTCGTCGATAGAGCTGCCGAGATTTTCGTTTATGATCAAGTAATCATACTCTCTAAAATGTTTTATTTCGTTGCAGGCTCTTTTCAAGCGCTGCGCGATCACAAGACCGTCATCGAGCCGTCGGAGTTCCAGGCGCTCGCGCAAAACCTGAAAGGATGGCGGCAGAATAAAAACAGCCGTGGCATCCGGCCGCTTTTGACGGATAATTTGAGCGCCTTGAACGTCGATGTCCAGGATGACATCTTCCCCGTTCTGCAGAATTCCATCGATAATTCGCCTGGATGTTCCATATAGGTTGCCGTGCACTTCAGCCCATTCCAGAAAATCATCATGATCGATCAGGCGCTGAAACTCCCGGCGGTCGACAAAGAAATATTCAATCCCATGCTTTTCCGTCCGGCGCGGCGGCCTGGTCGTATAGGAAACGGAAAACCTCAACTGAGGCAAAGACTGCAGAACACCGGCGACAGACGCGGACTTTCCAGCCCCGGAAGGGCCGGAAACAATGATCAGGTTGCCGGTGGAATCTGTCTTATTCAATGTTCTGAACCTGTTCGCGAAGCTTTTCAATATCGGCCTTGATCGCAATAGCATGCCTGGAAACTTCCAGATTTCCCGACTTGGAAAGAATTGTATTGGCTTCGCGCTGCAATTCCTGCAGCAGGAAATCCAGCTTCTTTCCGGTTTTTTCATCCGAATCCACTAAATTGTTATATTGCTCAATGTGGCTTTCGAGTCGGGCGATTTCCTCGAAAATATCGGATTTGTCCGCCAGCAAGGCTGCTTCTTGAGCCAACCGCTGAGGGTCCATTTCCCCTTGCGGCAGCAATTGTAAAATTCGCTCACGCAGTTTGGCCAAAGTATCCGCAGCTGCATTCACACTCATTTCGCGGATAAAACGCACTTTTTCCTCTATGCCGGTCAGGTTTCGCAACATGTCGGCCCGCAGCGCTTCGCCTTCTTGCAAGCGCATTTGCAGAACGCTTGTGAGCGCGGCGCCCAGGCTCTTGCTCAATAGCTCCGGCAGAATTCCGGCAGCCTCTGTTTCCAGAATGTCTTTGCTCTGTATGATGCCCGGCAGGCTCAAGAGGGATTTAAGGTCGAGCGAGTCCTGAAAATTGAATTCGTTCTGCAGGCTGGCGGCGGCCTCCATATAGCCTCTGGCCAAATTGGCATTAACCCGAAATGCGGCTAAGCCTGTATTTTGGATTGTTATAGTCACTTCGACGCGTCCCCGGTCCAGCGACTTGCGAATAATCTGCTGAACGTCTCCCTCAAGCGCCAGGTATTCTCGCGGAATTCTTATGTGCAAATCCAGAAAACGATGATTTACGGTTCTAATTTCAGAGACAACCGTAATATCATCTTTCTGAGCGGACCCGGTTCCGTATCCAGTCATGCTCAAGATCATGTATAGGGACTCCTCTATCACCGAAAATCTTATTAGTATAGCGTAACCAATGGTTTGCCGTCAAGTCACAATTAACCGCTGGCCCTCATACGCCCACACAAATAAGCCCTAGTCGCGCTGTGTTCATCTGTACAGATCAGCGGTTAAAATACTCCTCTGCCCGCGCATGAATCATTCAGGAAAAAAGCCGCGTGATTGGATGTAAAAAAAAGCGGATTCCTCTGGATAATATTCCTGACTGCAGGGTCTCTCTTGAACTCATTATCCAGGAAGGACCTTACTTTATCCCTGTTCCATCCTTTCGGGTGTTGGAAGGATGAGTAAAGGGATAAATCCCCTTCATAAAATTTGCCGGAATTGTATCGTTCAACGTCAGGGCCGTGGGCGGGCATATTGAAAATGGCGAGATTCAGAAAGTCGATTGCATTGCAATGTCTTTTCACGAAATCCAGTGTATGGCTTGCCTCAGATGGGCCTTCAGGAGGCGTCCCGAAAAGAAAATATAGGTAAGTTCCGATACCGGCCTTTTTGATGTTTTTGAGCGCCAGGGATACGGATTCAAGATCGATTCCCTTCTGAAGATCATCCAGCACCCCCTGATCCCCTGATTCAATGCCTATTTTAAGCATGACGCATCCGGACTTCTTTAATTCAACGCAGAAATCAGGATCTCTGAAATGATCGGTGATCCTCACGAAGCCATACCACGGCGTTTTCAATGGTCCGGCTATCCAGAAAGTGCGCCAGGACAGGCCGATGCATCTCAATAAGGGAGGCAAGATCATCCTGAACGCAATCAACGGATGCCGGCGTATACGGGTTCCCCTCCGCCTTTTCAGGACAGAACAGGCATTTTTTCCAGTAACATCCGGTCGAGGCGCTGTAGGGGAGAATAAAGCCCGGAGACAGGTAATCTTTCAGCGGGAAGAGGTCATATCTTGGCCTGACATGCATTCCGCAACCTTTTACACCCAACAGGGTTCGAAGATATCCCTCTCCAGGACCTGCAACCATGTCATCCACAAGACCGCCAAAGGGATTCTTCCATCCAGGGCGTTTCAACCATGAGGTGATAAGCCCTCCGCCAAGGATAATTTTAGCGCCGGGATTTTCTTTCCTGAGATAACCTATCATGGAAAAGGCAGTAGGCGCCTGGCTCAGGAAGTTTATCGAGATCCCTGCCTGTCCATCGTACGTGACAGAGGATTGTGGAATAAGCCAATCCTGGAAATATGGATAAAAGGGATTTTTCTCAAATTCTTCAGCGGCGCGAATAAGGTCGTTGCTCTTAACGGGAGAGAGGGTTTCGTCCTGATAATTGCTGAGGCTCACCCGGACGCCGGTCGATGCGAATGATTTTTCCAGGACGCGATGAATATCCATCACTCCTCTTGTGTAGCGGTCGAAATTCCATGCTTGCTTCCTGTTTCGCAAATAATCGAGGTTTGCCTGGAGATTTTTTTTGGAGCGGCGCGTCCATGTATCCTTGGCTTGGACTGGTCCGTTGATGGCGCGCAGGATGCCGTCCAGATTCGCGTCAACAATAGATAACGAGAATTTTTCACAATCAATCGCTCCCGCGAGCCTGGCGATGCCGGCGGCAGGTTCGCAGGGTTTTGAAATGGGAGGGTGGATCAGGATCATAATTGCCAATCTTGTTTATCACAATAAACGATGCTTTAAGCGGGAGATTCGATTAGCGCTTCGTCTGTTTGGAGACGGAAAAACTTGCGGTAATATCCATCGCGGTTCATAAGGGTGTCATGGTCGCCTGCTTCCACAATTCGGCCATGATCGATCACAATAATTCTGTCGGCGTTCCGTATCGTGGACAGACGGTGCGCGATTACAAAAGTCGTCCGGTCCCGCATGAGATTGGCCAAGGCATGTTGCACCAGCTTTTCCGATTCCGAATCAAGAGAAGAAGTCGCTTCATCCAGGATTAAAATCGGAGCGTTTTTCAATAAGGCTCTCGCGATAGCGATTCTCTGCCGTTCTCCCCCGGAAAGCCTTTGTCCTCTTTCGCCAATTAAAGTTTCGTATTTCATCGAGAACCGGTTGATAAAGTCATCGGCCAGTGCATTCCGCGAAGCCTCAAGAATCATTTCCTCCGTCGCAACCATATTCCCATAGGCAATATTATTTCGAACAGTATCGTTGAAGAGAAAAGTGTCCTGGGTCACGATCGCGATCTGCTTTCGAAGAGAGCTTTGGGTATACTCGCGAATGTCCGTTCCATCAATTAAAACGGATCCTGAAGTCGGATCATAGAAACGAGGAAGCAGTCCGCCCAGCGTTGTTTTTCCCGCTCCGCTGCTTCCTACAATTGCAATCATCCTGTTTTTTTCAACCTTCAGATTGATGTCCCGCAAAACGTGGGTTTCGCCGTTTTGATCAAAATAATCGAACCAGACATTCCTGAATTCGATGGAACGATCCACTTTTTCCAAAATACGAGCCCCTGGACGGTCTTGTATCTCCAGGTGCGTATCCATTAATTCCGTAATCCGTGAGGCGGAAGCAAGAGCCCGCTGGAATTGCACGTGGCTTCGACTCAGTTTACGGATAGGATCATACATTTGGAAAAGTGAAAAGAGAGATACGCCAAACATCCCGAAGGTCAGGGTCTCGTTGGAGATTCGATTATGGGCATAATAGAGAATCGGGATGAAAGCCAGAACGCCCAGGACTTCCATGACGGGAGCGTTCAGCAACAGGATAGATAAGGCTTTCATGTTGCTGGACAGCAACATGAAAGCGCTTTTCCGGAATTGACTCCTCTCATACTGTTCCATTCCGAAAGCTTTGATGATGCGAATTCCAGTTATGGATTGCTGCAGTTCATCGTTCAACGTTGCGGCGTCCCGCCTTCCTTTTAGACTGACCCGGCGAATGCGCCGACCCATTCCGAACGTCAATCCTACGGCAAGCGGAGCGATCCCGAGAGAAAGGAGCGCCAGTTTCCAATCAAAGATAAAAATAACGCCTAATAAAGCGATCAGCGTCAAAACTTCGCGAAACAGTTCTGCCAGAACGGTCGATACCGATTCCTGCACCTGCTCAACATCATTGCTGACCCGGGACATGAGCTTGCCGGTGGAATTCAGCGAAAAAAAACTCATGGACTGGTTGAGAACATGATCGAATAGCTCGTTGCGCAAATCCGTCACCACTCCCTGGCCGACATGGCTTATCAGGTAGCTGGAATAGTACAGACAAATTCCCTTTAAAATGTATAAAGCCAGGAACGCGATAGAAAGCTGCGTGATGATGCTTCCGGGGATCAGGTTGAAAATCAGATCAAGGTATTTCAGCAGGAAAGCCAGTGTTCGCTTCCCGCCTGGGATCTTGGACTGCACGCCGGTCAAGTCGAATACATGCGTTTCTTGCTGTTGTTGTTCGACGGCTGTTGTCGCTGGAGGTTTTAAGACTTTGTCGAAAAGCGGCATCGTCAGGGTGGTCGCAATCGCCTGTAAAGCGATGAATATAACAACCAGCGCCAACGATAAGACAAACTCCTTCCGGTAAGGTCGAATAAAATGAAACAGCCGGAACAAAGGGTTCATAGAATCCTCTGGGCGAGAGACTAGCGGAGAAAAGAGTTGGCGTCAAATGAGAAAAGAGCAGATCCCCGTTCAGAGTTCCCGGTTGCAACTGACCGTGAATTCTGAACGGGGAAACCCTTAACGGGGACGTGCACGACGGCCGGATTGATTAGAGGAATCGGATTGGTTGGATTGGGCGCCATCTTCCGATCTCTTATTATCGTTCTTGCCGCCTCCAGGAGAAGAACCCTCGTTGGATTTCCGGACCTCCGGCGCCGCACGATCCCTGCTGCGCTCCTGAGATCTGGATTCGCTTGCTTTCGCAGAATCCGGAGGTCTGGGCGTGCCAAATCGCCGAACCGTCCCGGAATCCTGAGATCGTGGAGGAGTTTGTGGAACAGGAGCGCTCTGTTGAATCACGGTTTGGCGTTGGGGAACGCTTGGGGGTTGAGTCATGCCTGGCCGCGGCTGAGGAGCGTTTCCGGAATTCGCCTGTCTGGAGGAAGGTTCGGAAATGTTATTGGTTGCCGGACTTGTGTTGGAACGCGGCACAGCTTGCCTCTTTGAAGGACTCTGCTGATTGCGCGGCTCTGGATTTTCCGGACGGTTATCGCGAGGCTGATTGCGCGGAGTGACGGTTTCCAATCGCCCATCGCGGGAACGGTCTCTATCCTGGCGATTGGGGCCGGCTCCTCGAGGAGTTGTAATCCTGGTGAGCCCGCTTCGATTCGCGGATCTGCTTGTGGGAACAGAACGGGCCATGGCAGGCATTGTATTTACCTTGGCCGGGCGCAAGGCTGAACGCATCGGATTGGCGCTATAGCTTACTGCCGTAGGCTGAACGCTCAATCGGTCTCGAACCGGCGAGCCGTTTCTCCATGGCTCCAGGTTCCCCCATCTTGAATTTCCGTCTCTAACTCTATTCCTATCTCTGTCGCTGAAGACTCCGTTTCTGAAATGATCGATTTCGGCAATCCGGAAAGCGCCGCGGACATTCCGATTGAAAGGCTCGTTGGGTCTTCGGGTATGCAGCGCACGCAATCGGACCAATTCATAGCTGTAGAGCCTTCGATTGAAATGGTAGTTATCCACGTTATAGTAATCTCCAGGGCCCAATGGCCCCCAGGAGATCCATCCCGGCCCCTGATAGAAAGCGACCAGCCCAGGAGACCAGAAATTAAAGGAAAAGGCGGCGCCTGGAATCCAGCACCATCCATATCTTGAGTTATGATGCCAGCGTCCGTAATGATACGGCAGCCAGCCCCAAGGCTCGTAAGAGACCCAGGTCCAACCCCAAAGCGGCCGGTAACACCATCGGCCCAAAGAATAGGGCGTCCAGGAAGCGTCCATATTAAGAGGCGTCCATACGAAGCCATACGAGGAGACTTCCACCCAACGACCGTATCGTCTGAGCTCCGAGGAGCCTATGAAAACGCCGGCTGGAATATATTTTGAGTTTGAATATGCAATTATTCTCTCATCACGGCGGTCAGTCCAATCATCCCATCGGTCCTGTCTCGAATAGCGGTAAAGATTGTCGAGCCCATATTCTCCAGGCTCCACATGGAGAAGATCCCCGGATCTGAGATGGCGCGAAAAGCGATTATTGGCGGCTTCGAGTTCCCCCTCCCGGACGATGGCGTCTGTCGTTCCATTTTCCACAACATTGAACCGGTAGGCTCCTTTGCGAAGCGTATTGAAAGCGGCGGCAGGAGTATCGACTTCAAATTCCAAATTGCTTGAAACTGTAAGGGTGGAAAGCCCTGAGAAAACGCGCAATTGAATAAGATCTTCCTGCAACGACAGCAATTCGACATCGGTATTTTCAGCCAAACGAAATACGGAGCCGTCATCGAATTCAATTTCCGCCCTTCCATCTTTCCCGGTATAAACGCGGTCGCCCGGTTGCAGAGGGAAGTTGATGCTGGCCGCGGCCCAGTCGGCTTCGGATGCATGCTGAAAACTGACTTGACCTTCAAGATAGGAAAGCCTTGCAATCCGTGAATAGCTGTCAGGCTGCGGACTTGCCCAAGCAATAACACTGGCGATAGAAGCTGTTGCCAGAAAAATAAAGAACCGGCGTATCATAGGGAAGCCCTCCTTTGCGCTTATGTCCATAAAATATCTTCCTGTTTAAGCAGATGCTGTCTCACTCCCAAAGTCTCAAACAAAATGACGAATTATGAATGACGAATTACGAATTAAAAGATACATCTAGTTTTTAAGTCCAGATAAGCCGTTAAGCTACGAAAAATAATAGAACGTTATCGCTCATTGAGAAGTATGAGTCCATTCGTAATTCGTCATTCGTAATTCGTAATTTGCGTTTAGAGCTCTGCTGCATAGGAGGACAGGTCTACTTTGAGCAGTTTCGAAACAGCGTCTTTCAGATACTTGCCTACATCCTGTGCGGTTATCATTTCCAGGGCTTTTCCGGCAATTTCCTGTGCAGATTCAAGCGGGATATCGTGCAGGACTCTACGGATTAAAGGGATAGAGAGCGGATTCATACTCAGCTGATTGAATCCCATTCCATAAAGCAAGACCGCAACAAAGGGATTGGATGAGATCTCGCCGCAAATCCTTACGGGCTTATTCAACTTTTTAGAAACTTCATAGATATGTTTCAAGCTTTGCAGCACCGCTGGATGCAGCGGTTGAAACAGATAGGCCACATGTGGATTGCCTCTATCCACAGCAAGCGTATATTGAATTAAATCATTGGTGCCCACACATAAAAAATCGACTTCTTTCGCCAGCGTTTCCAATGAAAGCACGGCGGCCGGAACTTCAATCATAACGCCCAAGGGCATCGGATTCAGGGCCAATCCTGAAGAGCGCAGCAGTTCGGAACGCACCTGCTCAATGATAGTTTTGGCTTGCCAGATTTCTTCAACAGTGGAAATCATCGGCAACACCATTTCCACTTTGCCATCGCATCCCGCTTTCAGGATAGCTTCAATTTGCGAGCGAAAATCCTTTGGAACATGCAGGCTCAGCCGGATTCCGCGGAGTCCCATGCTGGGATTCGTCTCATTAGCTACATTGTTATTTTTAAATGTTTTTTCCGAACCTGCATCCAACGTCCGAATGGCGACAGGATACGGGCTCATTTCCCGGGCAAGCATGCGATAGGCGGCGTATTGGTCCTCAATGGAAGGAACTCCCTGGGGATGTCCAAAAAAAAGGAACTCGGAACGAAACATTCCAATTCCTTCCGCTCCGCATTGTTTGGCCGCGCTTAGCTCATGGAGCAATTCGGTGTTGGCGCGCAAAGACACAGGCGCGGACCAGCCGTTTTGAACCGCGGAGTATTCCGACGTCAATCCCATAGCGTCCAAGCGCCCGCGAACGCTCTCTATCCGCGCTTCAGTAGGATGGACGACCACTTGTCCTGAATCCCCATCCAGGAGCAGACAGTCGCCTGTGGCCACCGAATCGAGAATCTCCCGGACGCCCATAACGGCCGGGAGTCTTAATCCCCGGCTTATAATTGCCGTATGCGAAGTCCTGCCGCCGGACTCGAGGACCAGGCCCCGGACTTTTTGAAGGTCCATAGCGGCAAAAGCGGAAGGATTAAAATCGTACGAAACGATAATAAGATCGCCGGGCAAGTTTTCCCAGCTGAAGGGACGATCGCCGGCAAGATTCAATAGTATGCGCTCCACAATGTTTTCTATATCGCTGTGGCGTTCGCGAAAGTATTCATCGTCCAGGGAGGCATAGGCTCGCACCAGTTGTTCCGTGGTATGGATGAGCGCCCACTCGGCGTTTGCATGTCCTTTACGGATGCTATCGAGAACTTCCGAATTTAAAGTCCGATCCTCCAGCATCAGCAGATGGGCATCCAGAATAAAGCTATGTTCATTCCCGATCTTTTCTTCCAGGCGGGATTTTAAAATTTCCAGCTGTTCCTTCGAGGCTTCAATCGCCTGCAGGAAACGGCGCGCTTCCGATTCAGCATCCTCCACATGGATCCTCAGGATGGCTCTGTTATGTTTGTCGAGTTTAAGAGCCTGCCCCCAAGCCACCCCGGTGGAAACGCCGTTTCCTTGAAAAATTTTTTCAAGCTTCGAAGCCATCAGGTTTCCTCTCCGAATTTTGACTCAAACAGTTCAATGATTGCTTTTCCTGCTTCCGCTTCATCCTGTCCTTCGATGGAAATCACCAGGCGGGTTCCCTGGGCCGCTGCAAGCATCAGGATTCCCAGGATGCTTTTGGAATCGATTTGTTGGTTTGCATTTTCACGCGACAAATGAATTTCGCTCAAAAAGCGCGAAGCGAGACGAACCAACTTCGCGGCAGCGCGAGCGTGCAGACCGAGACTGTTTGCGACAACAACTTTTTGACGGATCATGGAGCAAGAAACTCACTAGCCATTGAAATGCTGGAACGCCCCTGGTCGCGCACGGTTCGGGCAAGCGCATTCAAAGTGTCGTTTTCTTTCTGGCTTGCTATTTTTATTATCATTGGCAGGTTGACGCCTGTCACTACATCCAGTTTTCCCGGATCATGGAAGGAGAGCGCGATATTGGAAGGCGTGCCGCCAAACATGTCGGTCAGGATAAGCACGCCATTGCCGCTTTCGACTTCAGCGATATGCTTTTCAATGTCCTTTCGGGCGTCGTTCACATCATCGTGCCAGCCGATGGATACGGCCCGTATGTGAGAAATTTCTCCGACAATCATCTCTGCAGCCGCTACAAGCTCCCGGCCCAGATGTCCATGGGTTACTACTAATGCGCCAATCATATATTATAATTCCCAGCTCCCTATTCCCAGTTTTGAGTTTTGAGTTGCCAGATTTGCCTTTTAAGCTGGGAACTCTAAACTGGGAACTGGGAACTTAATTAAAGGTTCAAATCGCGATGACGAATGTGAATGGTTCTTTTTTTGCGCCCTAAAAACTTTGCCAGTTCCTCCACGATGAACACCGAACGATGACGTCCTCCGGTGCATCCCACCGCGATCGTAAGATATCTCTTCCCCTCCCTTACATACTTGGGCAAGAGATATTTTAAAAGATTGCCGATCCTTTTGACAAATTCATTAGTTTCGGGCAAAGACCGAAGATAATGCGCCACTGCCCTGTCTTTGCCGTTCAAATCCTGTAATTTAGGAATAAAATGGGGGTTTTCCATAAATCGCACATCAAAGACCAAATCGGATTCCGGTGGAATGCCATATTTAAATCCGAAACTCAACAAATGGATGTTGAGCGGCGACAAACGCGAGTGCTTTCGAAACAGTTCCATCACCCGCGCCTTGATTTGATGGACCGTATAATCGGACGTATCGATCGTGACGTCCGCTGTCGCGCGCAATGCGAGCAAACGGGTGCGCTCGAGTTGAATTGCATTCTGCAAAGGTATTTCAACGGATAGAGGGTGCGGCCTGCGCGTCTCGCTGAAACGGCGCATCAACACTTCATCTTTCGCTTCCAGGTACAAAACAAACAGATGGAAACCCGAATGCCTGAGATCGTCGATCACATTTTCCAGTTCGCGAAGTTTTTCTCCAGCCCGGATGTCGATTACGAGAACCGCATGTTTGATTTCTCCTCCCGTAGAGCTGATCCCTTTGACAAAAGGGTAGATAAGAGAGACCGGGAGGTTGTCGATGCAGAAGAAACCCATATCTTCAAACGCCTTCAGCACGGTCCCTTTCCCGGAGCCGCTCATTCCCGTAACGATCACTAGGTCTCTTAACATAATGGACGATTTATGATTGACGATTGACGATTGACGAATTAAAAACAAACCATCCGGATGCAGGTTTCATTTCGTAATTCGTCATTCGTAATCCGTAATTATGTTTTATTTCTGCGCAAAAGATGTAGTCGAGCCGCCACTTCAACCAGAGTTGCAATATTTCTACCCGGAGCCACCGGCATATCGAGGACAGGGACTGGAACTCCCATATACTCTATGAACGATTGATCCAGTCCCAGGCGATCATATTCCGCTTCCGGTTTCCAACGCTCCAACCGCACTGCAAAATCGATATTTTGTGAAGCTCCGGTCGCCGAAATTCCAAACAGTTCTTTGATATTAATAATTCCGAGTCCGCGGAGTTCCATATGATGCTTAAGAGTCTTTCCCCCGGCGCCGGAAATCCGGTCCATTCCGCGCTTGGTGAGTTCGACATAATCATCCGTTATCAGGCGATGTCCTTTGAGGATAAGCTCCAGCGCGCACTCGCTTTTACCTATTCCGGATGGTCCCAGGATAAGCACTCCCAAGTCAAAGATCTGGAGCAGAACTCCATGGATCGTCATCCGAGGAGCCAGCCGCTTTTCGAGGTAGCCGGTCATCTTTGCGATAGTCGCCGAACTGTCCTCAGCACTCTGGAGGAGTGAAGTATTTGTTGTTTTGGACAGGTTCAGAAGCTCAGTCGGAATTTCCAATCCTTGGGCGACAACAATACAGCAGATCTGATGTTTTTTAAGGCGGTCGAAGGCGTCAACGCGTTCCTCTGAATCCAGCCCGCGCAAATAACTCAACTCGCTGCCGCCTACGACCTGTACTCGTTCCGGATGGATGAATCCAGTAACGCCGGCCAGCGCCAATCCGAGCTTCTGAATTCTCGGAGAACGAATCTCGTTCTGAAGCCCTTCCTTGCCTTCGATCAGTTCCAACTTCAGGTTCAGGAATGAATCGTTCAGAAACTCGTGAACGGATATAGCTTCGGCATTCCCTTTGATTGGATCTGTGGCGTCCCGGTCGTTGGACAAGGTTTTTTCCACAAGGCTGTGCTTTCTATTTGAAAAATCAGGCTCGGATCAGACCAAGAGTTCCATCCGTTCGGCGATATAGGACATTGACATCTCCGGATTCCGAGTTCCGGAACACAACGAATGGATATTCAGAACGGTTGAGTTCAATGACCGCTTCTTCTACGGCCATAGGCTTTCTCCGTGCGTCCTCTTCCTGCACTCCATCGGTTCTCTTCATCAGAACGCCGGTAGGAGTCTCGGCAAGGCTCTGCTTTACCGCCACTGATTTAGCTTTAGCTCTCTGACGCTTCCCTTCGATAAGCTTGCTCTTATGTTTTAGAGCCTGTCGTTCGAGCTTCTCGATTGCGATCATGATGGAGCTGTACATGTCGTTTGTTTGACCTTTGCCGGTCAAATCCAGCATTTTGGATTTGAGTAGAATCTCGGCGCTTTGCCGCTCTTTTTCTACATCGATGATTACATGGAAATTAATATCTTCGCCAAAAATCTTGACGAATTTGCGAAGCCTCTTCAATACATGTGTGCGAATTGCGGGCGTGATGACAATATGCCTACCGGTTATTTCCACATTCATGTCGAGTTTTCCTTCCATGTAGAATGATCAAGCTCGTCCAATCAGAAGAGATACCCTATTTTTCGCTCGCGAGAGCCGGGGATCTGCATTTGTTCACGGTACTTAGCCACCGTTCGTCGAGTGATGAAAACGTTGTCGCGGCGCAATAGTTGCCCGATCTGATTGTCCGAGAATGGCTTGCTCCTGTTTTCTTCCTCAATGAGCTTCTTGATTTTAAGTTTAACCTGAACTATGGAGAGTTCTTCCCCGTCGGGGTTTTCCACTCCCATTGTAAAAAATTTCCTTAACTCCATCACCCCTTGCGGGGTATCCACATACTTGTTTGTTACAACTCTGCTGATTGTAGAACTGTGAACTCCGAGCTCATTCGCCACGTCCTTGATAAGCATCGGGTGGAGGCGGGAAGCGCCTTGCTCCAGAAAATCCTTCTGTCTGTTTACGATACAAACGCAAACCTTATATATAGTCTGTTTTCGTTGACTTACGCTTCTAAGGAGGTCGACCGCTGAACGGAATTTCTCTCTCAGAAACGTTTTTGTTTCTCCGCTCACTCCATTGCTTTTGAGAAGCTCCTTGTAACTGGAGTTCAAGCGCAATTGCGGCATGCCTTCATCATTGGTGAGGATGACGAATTCATCATCTACTTTGACGATGGTTACTTCGGGCTGCACATAGTTCGTTTTCTGATTGTTATATTTCTGCCCGGGCTTTGGAATCAGGTGCTTAATGTAATCCACAGCCAACAGCACATCTTCGAAAGACGATCCTGTACGATTGGCGATTTCCTTATATTTGTGTCCCTCGATCAGAGTGAGATGATCTTGAATGATCCGATAAGCCAGGCTTTCCTTCAGCTCCAAAGATTGCAGCTGAAGCAACAGACACTCGCGCAAATCTCTCGCGCCAACGCCGATAGGATCCAGGGACTGCACCAGTTCAAGGGCTTCGGCAGCCTCTTCCACAGTGCAATTGGCTGTCTGACAAATCTCTTCGAGGCTGATAATCAGATATCCATCTTCATTAAGATTGCCCACAATCTGGCGCGCGATTTCCACTAGCTGCGGCTTGGCGTCTGAAAGACCAAGCTGCCAATCCAGATGCTCCTCCAGCGATGGAGAACGGGTCAGAAAAGCCTCAAACGAGGGCTTCTCAGAATCTTCCATTTCCCGATTTTTATACCCTGTATCGAGGTATTCGTCGAAGAAATAGCGAAAATCAATCTCATCAAAAGAATCCTTTTCTTTTTCAGATGGAGAACTTTCCCTGGCAGGTTCTTCCGCAATTCTTTCCTCTGGAGTCATTTCTAAAGGCGGTTCGGGCTCCAAAACCTCTTCCAGAATTGGATTTTCCATCAATTCCTGGTTCAACATCTCCTGCAACTCCATCTTATTGAGCTGCAGAAGCTCGATTTTTTGCAACAAGGAAGGGGTCAACGCCAGTCTTTGACTGAGTCGTAAGTCAAGAGTTTGGCGCAGAAAAGGTCTACGATTCATAGTTCCTTATTTAAGCCTGAAATTCTCGCCCAGGTAGACTTTTTTGACCTCATCATCATTGGTCAACTGCTCAGGCGTTCCCTCTCGGAAAATCCTACCCTCGTTTATTATATAAGCACGATCGGTTATATTCAAAGTATCCCGCACATTATGGTCCGTAATTAAAACTCCGATATCCCGTTGCTTCAATCGGCCAATAATCCGCTGAATATCAAGAACAGCCAGAGGATCGATCCCCGCAAATGGTTCATCCAATAAAATGAACCGAGGCGTGAGAACCAGCGCCCGCGCAATCTCTAACCGGCGCCTTTCCCCTCCCGAGAGCGTATATGCCCTCTGGCTGGACAGGTGTTCTATGCCGAATTCCTCCAGAAGCTGCATCGTCAATTCTTCACGTCTTGAAGATGAAATACTAAGGGTTTCGGCAATGCTATGCAAATTCTCTTTTACCGTAAGTTTTCGAAAAATCGACGGCTCTTGCGGAAGATAGCTGATTCCTGAACGCGCCCGCTGGTACATCGGCAGGTGGGTTATCTCTTTTCCGCACAACCGGACCTGACCGCTCTCCGGAACGATTAATCCGACAATAATGTAAAATGTGGTTGTCTTGCCTGCTCCATTAGGTCCGAGGAGACCGACCACTTCACCTCTCCGCAGCTCAAGGTTCGCCTCATTGACAACCTTTCGGCCCCGATAAGATTTGCAGATTGCAGACGCCTGTAATGTACCGTCGTCCATGAGGGTTAAGGAGCGCAGGCGTTCCCGGCTGCGCTTTTCCTCCTATTCAGTTTTGAATTGAGTCTTTTCCTCGACGACAAAAAATGTCAACCGCCGCCCGAATGATCGCATCTTGGCAGGATCTTCGATTCGAGCAGGAGACCCAATAATTTCAAATCTTTCAGGATCCAAATAGTATTCGGCAATGTCGCCTTTGCCAATCCTGTTTTCATTGTGAATGACAACCTTATCACGTCCGGTCGCCCGTTTAATTCTCTTTACCTCTTTATCCCATTGAACATCAAGGGTTTCCGATGAGATAGAATAATCAGCAGTCTGCAAATTCACATCCCCCGAATAGTGGATAATGTTTGTTTCTCTGACAAATCTCAATTTCGCGCTCTGAACATTGATCGGCATATTGGTTGAGATGTTGTTTTTTTTCGAATCTCTCTTGGGTGAATTAGTCTTGCTGGGATTGCTCCCGGCCCTGTAGATGGAATGTTTGATTTCACCTTGAGCCGCAACCTGTTTGCCGCCGTTGAATATTTCCAACTCATTAGATTGCAACCGTTGATCCGCCGAAAGCAACAGCACGTCTCCCGTGTAGCGCGCTTGCTCTGATTCGGATGAATATCGCATTTCATCAGCCGTCACCACGGCAGGAGAAGCAGAATCGGAAGATCCAAAAAGCGAAGAATCCCCTTTTTTCGAAGAAAGGATAGAACGCACTCCACGGTGGACGTAAAGCATTTTTTGTTTCTGATGATACTCAATTTGTTCCCCGCTTGTTGTTCCCGTTTGGCTGTCAATGATTTTAGGCGATTCCTTCAGAATCAACCGTTCTTTACCTGCTTCATAATCACATCTTCCGGCGACGGCGTTTTTGAATTCATCGCTATAACGAAAATTGCCCCACTGTACTGCCTTTTCGATGGCGCTTTCGTTTGAAGACGCTTGGAAATCCACCTGCATTTTATCGCTTTCGGTGTGAAATTTCTGTCGAGCGGCTTTTTTTTCAGCTGTTTTTTCATAGTCCACTCGAACACGCCCTTCCGCATACAAGTCTTTGAGTTGGCTGTTTCCAGGATAAAAATGAAATCGAACGTAGTTGGCAAGCAGTTGACGCAGAAAAGGGGCGTCCGTTGTTTTGGCGGGAATGGCATTTAACGAAACATCGCCAGAAGCAACGCCTGAGTCCGGATATTCTCCTTTGCTTGCATAAGAAACTTCCAGGAAGGACGCTAAAAGCTTCTTTGAAATCTCTGACTTATTTGAGGGTCTGGATATCCATTTCGCCGCATTACTTGCTTGAAATTTCTCAAGCGCCGATCGGCCTTCCACCTCTTTAAAAAAGAGCCTGATATTTTCCGCCTCAAGATCGTTTTCCGCAAGATCTTTTCCGGTTTTATGTATGGCTGCACGCCCGCTAATTTGGATGGATTCCAGGTTTTTTGTTCCGGGAGTGAATGCCGCGGTAAACTCGTTCCCAGAGCCTTTGTTTTGTTCATTCCCGTTTCTAAAATCAAATTGCACGCCGGGTCCACCTCGAACCTGTGTGGGAAATCCATTCCCTGGCTCTATATCTAAAATTATTTCGGCCGCACGCAGATTCATGGCATCAAACTTTGCAATTGAAGAAAATGAAGCCTGGTCCATAACCCGCACCCGTTGAAGGGCTCCGCTGGTTTCTTCCATCTTCATCTCGATTCGATTGCCGCTTAAGTTGCGCGTTTCCTGAGATTCTTTGGCCTGATAGGCTGCATTTCCAATGGAGGTCAGAGATAGAAAATGTTTCTGATCTGCGCTTAAAACTGCTTCAATCCTATCGCCGGAAAGAGACTCCGTTTCAGTCTTAATCCGGGCGGCGCCCTGAAATTGAATAAGCCGCAGGGATTCCGATAATGAGGCTTTTTCAGAAGTGATGTGGATGGGAGTATCTTCCGTCGCGCCATCCGGATGGGTCCGCTTTTGGATAATAATTAAATCCACATCACTCCGAAGATCCAACAATCCATTCTTCTGGTCGAACCGGATCCCCGAGGCGCTTCCCGTCGTCGAACTGGAATGCAACTCAAGGCGGTCCTCCGTTGCACCGAGGCTTGTGTTCTGATCGTAATGCAATGAATGGGTCAGCAATTCAAGACCTTCGCTTAACCATATCTTCACATCTTCAGAAAAATAGATAAGCCCTCGAGCCTGATCGAATTCGGCTTTTTTACTATGAATGGAATTTTTGACGCTTCCATCGGGATTGAAATTAAAGGCTTCAATCCCCTGGAGAAAATTCTTTCCCTTGATGGTTTCGAGCCGTTTTTTTGCGCGGAGTTTGAATCGGGCAGTGCCACTTCTGTTCTCGGAATATTCCATGCCTTCAGCAGATAGAGTCATCTCCGAACTGAGGATGGGATGGGCTTCATTTCGTGCAGCAGAGCGATTGCGCCAATTTTGAATATAGTTGCCCAATACCAGAAGAAGAACAAGGAAGATCACGCCGATTAAAAACCGGCGTACGATTTTTACCGTCGGGATGGGCATCCAGTTGAGCTCTGTTTCACCGTAAAGATGCAACGACCACTAAGATTCGCTAAATTAAATTGCGCTTTTCTTCTTTGCGGTTTATTAAATGGATTTGGCATTGAAGTTGAGAGGCGCAACCTCTTTAGAATGCAGCTTCACCTGCCATATATACTCTGCCTCCGGATTTCTATCCATCTGCAGTTTCAACCGAACCCAATACGTATCCTCACCCCGATGCGCGGCATCCCACGATTTCAAACGAAGAAGTGGATGGCCCCCTTTCACTATTTCCTCTATTGTTGGATTGGATTTAACCAACAAATCGTAAGCGTTCTGCTCCATTTTGCCCTTTAGATAATTCGGCGTTTCATTTTGGGCCGGGCGGCTGGTGGAAGGATTGGATTTTACGGATTGAACGGATTGAGCGGAAGACACTTGGGCGTCCTCCAAAGGCGGATCCTCGCTGGTTACGGTAAATTCCGGGCGATCTTGAATAGATGATTCTGAACGCGATTCAGCACGCGGTTCCGGACGCGGCTCTGGACGCGGCTCCGGACGAGATTCCGGACGAAGCGCCTGGTCCGATTCCATCTGTGATTCTTTCGCATACTTTTCTACGAGAGCAGCCGCTTTCAACCTGTCGTCGCGGTATTGAGCCGTGAAGATTCTTTCCAGCGGAGGCAGTTTCGGCGGACCTGGCAGACGAATAGTTTTTTCGAACTCAGCCGGAAATGGTTCGTTGTTTTCGCCAACCTTTTGAGTGACAGGAACAATGTTGTCTGTAAGCATCGCTGCTTTAAATCCCATGACCCTTTGAGACAACCGCGCCCGGAGGGACGGCACGCCGACGATAGGCAAGCCGACAACAACAACAAAAAAAAGCAGTCCTCCATAAAACCAATGCCGCTCTGTATAAAAACGGAATGAAGTCTGACGCCTGCCCACCTCTGATGACATCCCGAACTCCTTATCCTTATGCTCAATCACGGTTGCGGATTCCACGATATACCAAATATTGGTAAATAAAATCCTCTATATCGCCATCCAATACCCGATCAGAATTTGAGGTTTCATATTTTGTCCGGTGGTCTTTAACCAACCGATAGGGATGGAGAACATAGGACCGAATCTGACTTCCCCATCCAATATCCAATTTTGCATCTTCAACCGCCTGAAGCTCCTGCTTTTTCTTGCTCATTTCCAGCTCATAAAGCCGAGCGCGAAGAACCGTTCGGGCCATTTCCCGGTTCCGAATTTGCGAGCGTTCATTTTGACAAGACACTACGATGCCGGTCGGAATATGCGTGATCCGAACTGCGGAATCGGTGACATTAACATGCTGACCGCCGGCGCCTGAGGATCGATAGGTGTCGATACGCAAATCCTTTTCATCGATCTGGATCTCAATTTTTTCATCAAGCTGGGGATAAACATAAACGGATGCGAAACTAGTCTGCCTTTTCCCCAGAGCGCCGAAAGGAGAGATTCGAACCAGCCGATGAACTCCACTTTCCGAGGAAAGATATCCATAGGCAAAATCGCCTTCCACGAGAAAGGTCGCGGATTTGACGCCGGCCTCTTCTCCGGGCTGATAGTCCAATACTTTAGTGTTATAACCGGACCGCTCGCTCCATCGAAGATACATCCTAACCAGCATTTCCGCCCAATCCTGGGAATCGATTCCGCCTGCCCCTGGATGGATGGTGATAATTGCATTGGATTCATCGTGCTCGCCGGACAGAAGCATGCGAATTTCGGTATGTTGGGCTTCCTGATCGAGCTTTTCAACTTCGCTGGTTAAATCCGCCAGTACATCTTCCCCTTCATCTGCCAACTCAGCGAGCGCTTTCAGATCTTGAATATCACACGCAAGCTTAAAATCCATCTCAATATCGTGCTCCAGGCGACTCCGCTCCCGAAGTATCTTTTGAGCTTCCTCCTGCTTATTCCAGAACTCCGGATGGGCAGTTTTATTTTCTAGCTCGATAATTTGCGTACGCTTGCGTTCTGCATCAAAGATACCCTCGTACTTTCAGTATCTTTTCTTCAATCGCATTCACCTTTTCATGAAGTTCATCGAGCATCGAAGCAACCCTCCTGGCATCAACTTTCCTTCAGTCTGGAAGCCTGTCCGAGAATCAGGATATCCTGGTTCTCGGACAGGCTATAGCCATAGCTAAAAATCCACAGGCAATGATAACACATACAAAAACGAAAACATCTCCATAACGGGTATAGAAGACCTTTTGTTCTATAAACGCAAACCTCCCTTTACACACGGCTTTCTGCAGAATGCCCGTGGAAGTCTGAATTCGTCCTGTTGGTTCTATGACTGCAGATACGCCGGAATTTGCAGCTCGAAGCAAGTACCGCCTGTTCTCGATTGCGCGCCAACGCGCAATGGCCAAATGCTGGAACGGAGCAGAACTGTCTCCATACCAGCCATCATTGGTCAAATTCAAAATCAATTGACTCCCTTGCCGGACAAACCGGCGCGCAAGTCCGGGAAATACTATTTCAAAGCAGATGACCGCATTGATAGGACGCCCGCCCATTTTGATTACGCGATAATTGCGTCCTTTGGAGTATCCGCTCCCATCCTTGGAAATAGTCTGGATAAACTGGAAAAGACCTTTCAGCGGGATATATTCCCCAAACGGGACCAAATGCATTTTGTCATAAAACTCCAGCGCCCCATCATGGTTTAAAAAATACGCGCTGTTGAAATACTGTTCATTGCCGTCGATGCTCTCTTCCCGGTTGTTGTTGAAAACCAATCCCATGGAGAATTTTTTGGCCAGCCTATCGCAAGTTTGTCGATAGTCCGAATCGTATTGATACATGATCGGGCAGGGAGATTCGGGAATGATCAGCAGATCCATGTTTGAAGAATCAAGATTTTCCGCCGCTTCCAAATAGTCTCGTTTATATTTGTCCGCTAATACCGCTGTTGATTCATTAAATGAAATATTCCCCTGTAACATAACTGCGTGGAAACTCGGACGAATGGAGCCCCAATGGCGAAGTGAAATGATCCCGTAAACCAGGCAGAAAAGGATGAAAAATACGGATGCCATCAGAGGCCAGGCTCCCTTAAAACCACGTTTCCGGCGCAACCACATCCAAAAAACTGCCACATTAAAAAACAAAACCAGGAAGGAAACGCCAAAGACGCCAGTCAAATCTGCAATTTGGATAAGGGACAGATAGTTAGTTTGCGAATAACCGGTCAGAATCCATGGATAACCTCCAAAAGGAAAATAGTTCTGCCCATACTCCATGGCAACCAGAATAAAAGGAAAGGAAAAGATGAAAATATCGCCGCCGCGGCGAACTAATAACTTCGTAGCAAGACAGGTCACGCTGAAAAACAATGAGAGTAAAATCAGCTCTAGTCCATAGGCTGCCCAAGCCAGGGGAGCGGATAATCCGCCATATTGCGCCAAGACGGATGGGACCCAGAGCTGAAGAAAGAAAAGATGAACAAAGCCGGCAATAAATCCGCCGCTGAAAGCTTTAGCCGGGCTATCGGTCTGCCGGACAAAAAAGAGCAGCGGAATAAATGCAATCCAGGCGAGATAACCCTGTTCGATCCGGGGGAAGGATGCGGCAAGAAGGAACCCGGTCAAAACCGGTAAAAGTCCCATCATGGCAGCTCGTTGGTTTTAATGAAACAAGCGAAGCCGTTTTTTCTTAATCGAATTTGCATAGCGACAGCATCGGCGCGGGAACTGAATTTCCCGACTTTAAGAAGATACAGCTGCTCTGATGATTGCGGGGATTCGATTCTGTAATTGAATCCCTTGGATTTGAGCAATTGCGCCTTGGCTTCCACTTCACGTTTTTGGCGAAAAGCTCCGACCTGCACGGTGTAAGAAGTTGGAACCGGCGGCGGAACTTTGGTTTTAGGTTTATCTTCGGAAGGTTCAGGGGACTCGATAAGCGATTCCCCCTCCTGCCGATTCACACTTTTATACCAATCCAACGACTGCTCCGCAGGAACAACTTGTTCAGCGGATTTTTTCATCTCCGAATCATTCGCAGCAGGACTTGCACTGGGCGGCGCTTCAGAGTTGGGCGAGACAACAGCGACGGCTTTTTGAGTTTCTCCACGGGAACCCTGACGCTTCCCCTCCTCGAAACCGAGAATAAAAAAGCCTCCGCAGAATGAAATAAGCACCAGGAAACCAATGATTAATCTCTTGTTGTCCAACACGAGCTCAAGCCCAGATTCCACTGCACGATCCGACATATCTCTATCCTTCGTTCTTTTGAGTTTTCACTCCAAGACTCAAAGACGCCAATGCGCCAGTGCGCGTATTTTATCATAGAAACGTATTGTTCTAAGTTCTCTCTATTTCGTAAACGCGATCCTAGGCGTGATCGTTTTTTCAAGATGCCAATCCCGATAGATATAGATACTGGGAACTACAATTCGGCTTGTTGCTCTGCATGATAGGAAGATCGCACCAGCGGGGCGGAGGCGACATTGTGAAAACCCAGGGAATAAGCATAATCCCGATACTTGGAAAATTCTTCCGGCGTATAAAATTTTTCTACCGCCAGGTGTTCTCGAGTGGGTTGCAGATATTGGCCGAGTGTTACGATATCTACGGACGCTTCACGCAGATCATTCAACGTCGCCAGAATTTCATCCTGCATCTCACCCAGACCCAGCATGAGACTCGATTTTGTTCTGATCGAAATCCCGAAAGATTTAGCGTTTCGGAGCAAGTCCAGCGATTGGAGATACCGGGAACCGGGCCGGACAGTGCGATATAATCTAGGCGCCGTTTCTACGTTGTGAGCCAGAACTTCCGGTTGAGCTTCCACTACTGTCCGAAGTGAGCTAATGTTTCCGCGAAAATCGGGAATAAGCACTTCGATCTTGGCTCCTGGAGAGGACGCTTTGGCAAGGCGAATTGTTTCGGCGAAGATATAAGCTCCGCCATCTTCCAGATCATCTCTGTTCACGGAGGTAATGACCGCATATTTCAAGCCCATTTTCCCGATTGCAAGGGCGACGCGGCCTGGCTCTTCCAAGTCGTAAGCAGGAGGCAATCCGGTTTTAACGGCGCAGAACCTGCATGCACGGGTGCATACCTCTCCCAGGATCAAAAAGGTTGCCGTTCCAGCGCCCCAGCATTCACCGATATTCGGGCAGCGCGCGCCTTCGCACACCGTGTGCAATTTCTGTTCGCGCAACAATGTTTTCAATTGGAAGAAGCTTTTGCCTCCCGGCAACTTCACTTTCAACCATTCCGGTCGGCGTTGATATTTATTTTCCATCATCGAAACCCCGACCCTATATTACCGTTTCGGAGTCTCGGAGTCTTGGAGATATTTTGTCCAGCCGGCTTGGCTGCTCAAAATCCAATAATTCAGCTTGTTTTGCTTTTCCAGTATTTCCGCTCGATGGTATAAACATGAAATAAAAGAAATTCAGGATGCGGGCAAGATGTCCGCCCTCCCGGGGACTCCATAGGGTATAATGAAAGGCTCATGTTTCAATTGGAATCAATAGGCCGCAATATCAGCCGGGCAATCAAATTACGGGGACAGGATTACTTTATAAAGAACGCTGTCCGAATTCTATTCGCCGATGCGGATTTTGTTTCGGCTCAAGTCGCCGGTTCGCAAGACTATGAAGTAGACATTGAACGAGAACAGGATGTTTTAATCTATTCCTGCGATTGTCCTTTCTTTGAAGAAAGTTTCCAAGTCTGCAAACACATCTGGGCGACTCTTCTGGAATTGGAGAAACAAGGACATATGCGATTGTGGGAATCCAGGCCGCCCAAGGAGCTTCTGCCGGCGAGTCCGGATCCGGAAGAGGATTTTGAGAATCTGGATTTCGAGGATGAGGACGACGATTCTTTTGAAGTTGAAGATGTCTCGGGCAAGCCACGCTCCATTTCTGAGCTAAGCTCATGGCATCAAGTCTTAAGCAAGATGAGCTTTCGTGATTCCGCTCCGGCGTCTCCGCTTTCCTGGCCGCTCGGCCGAGAAATTCTCTACATTATTGAATGCACCGGGCATGGCATGGGAGTGGATTTATCCATTCAAATTGATGTACACGATCCTAAAAAGAATGGAGAATGGAAAAAGCCCAAGCCGCTTTCGCTTTCACACGACGTTCTGGCTCAACTCCCCGACCCTGTCGATCGGGAAATCCTTGGCCGTCTTATCGGCGTAAAACGTGAAACCTGGTATTACGGCCCCTATGAATCCATTTATAGTTTCGTTCCCAGGAAAGACGATCTGGGCGCGGTCTTCTCTATTATTTCGCAAACCGGACGTTTTTATTTTCGTCCTCCCGAAAATGGAGAAATGCACCCTGTCCGATGGGATTCTGCAGGCCCATGGGAATTCCGAATTGAAGTTATTCCGGACGAGGCGGGGCGCCAATATGAAATCAAAGGAATCCTTTGCAGAGCGGGTGAACGCCTTTCCATATCACAACCCGACAACCTTTTCCGTGAAGGAGCATTTATTCTTGGAGAAGTGATCTGCTCCTATAAAGGCTCTTTTGACTGGATTTCATTTTTCAGACGTGAAACTTCATTTTTTGTGCCCTATTCGGAAATTTATCAATGGCTCGAATCAATGTTTGGCATGCCCTTGCTTCCTGCAATAGATCTGCCGGAAGAATTGCGAATGCAGGAAGTCCAATCAGAAGCGCGTCCCATCGTTCGAGTGCGCACCCGGAAGGAGGGTTGGGGATCCGTCCTGTTAGAAGCAGAAATGCTTTTTGACTATAGGGGTCAAATCATAAGCGAACGCCAACTCACGGCCGGAATAGTTTTGCCGGAACGCCACTGGATGTTGCGAAACAACGAAGCAGAGCAATCGGCTCGGAATAAACTCGAAGAGACCGGATTTAAAAAGAAGCGCAATTATTCGGGCGAGTCTTTCTGGACCATCGGTCAATCGCACTTGCCGGGAGCGGTCCGGGATCTTGTCGCCTCCGGATGGCTGGTTGAAGCGGAAGGAAAACTTTTTCGAAAACCAGACGCCTTTAGCTTTCACCTTTCCTCGGGCGTCGACTGGTTCGAATTGCGGGGAACAATCGAATATGACGGCGTCCAGGTTCCAATTCCCCGATTGCTGTCCGCTTTAAAGCGCCATGAAAACACAGTCCAGCTCGATGATGGAAGCTATGGCATCTTGCCGGAGGAATGGTTGCGCAAGTATGGAACTCTGGCAAACCTTGGGACTCCACAAGAAGACCATTTACGGTTCAGCCGCAGCCAGACTGGATTCCTGGACGCCCTGTTAGCCTCATCTCCCGAAGCAAGCTGTGATGAGCTATTCGAGCATATCCGGAATGAACTGAGAGATTTCAGCGGAATTACCGCGACAGACCCCCCTTCAGGATTCCAGGGAATTCTTCGCCCTTACCAACGAGAAGGCCTTGGCTGGCTGCATTTTCTGAACCGGCTCGGATTGGGGGGATGTCTAGCCGATGATATGGGACTCGGCAAAACGATCCAGGTTCTTGCTTTGATGGAAGAAAGACGCGCCCTTCGAGCTATGGAAAAATCCGAGGGTCCGCCTCCATCTCTGATCGTAATGCCCCGATCGCTCATATTCAACTGGCGTCAAGAAGCGGAGCGCTTCACCCCAGAGCTAAGAATTTTGGATCACACCGGCGGAGAACGGGTTCGCGACTATAAACATTTCGATGCTTATGATGTCGTCTTCACTACCTATGGAACGTTGCGCCGTGACGCCTCCTTTTTTAAGGAGAAAGTGTTCGATTACATTATTTTGGACGAAGCGCAGTCGATAAAAAACGCTTCAACCGAATCGGCAAAAGCAGCGCGGCTGCTGCGTGGCAACTATCGTTTGGCGCTGAGCGGCACCCCTATAGAAAATCATCTAGGGGAACTTTGGAGCCTGTTCGAGTTTCTGAACCCAGGAATGCTCGGAGCCGCGTCCGTCTTCAAGGGGAGCGTCGGGAAAACCGACGAACAAGATCATTCCCTGCTCTCCCATGCCCTGCGACCTTTCATTCTCAGGCGCACTAAAGCCCAGGTAGCACAAGATCTTCCTGCTAAAATTGAACAGACTCTATTCTGCCACCTGGAGGATTCCCAACGAGCGCTCTACAACGAATTGCGCGACCACTATCGGGACGCTCTACTCAAACGCATTGAGCAGGATGGCATCCAAAAATCCAAAATTCACATCCTTGAAGCCCTTCTGCGCCTGCGTCAAGCCGCGATTCACCCCGGATTGATCGATCACGCCCACACGGATGAACCCAGCGCCAAACTGGATATGCTGCTTCCTCAATTAGCCGAAGTGCTCGAAGAGGGACATAAAGCTTTAATCTTTTCCCAATTCACTTCCATGCTGGCCATTCTGCGCAAACATCTTGATAATGAAAAAATCGTATACGAATACCTCGATGGCCAGACAGCAGACCGTGAAGGCCCCGTCGAACGTTTCCAGAATGATCCTAATTCGAAGCTCTTTTTAATAAGTTTGAAAGCCGGAGGACTTGGGCTGAACTTGACCGCGGCGGAATATGTATACCTGCTGGATCCATGGTGGAATCCCGCTGTGGAGGCTCAGGCGATAGACCGGACCCATCGGATCGGCCAGACACGATCCGTCTTTGCTTATCGCTTGATTGCAAAAGATACCGTGGAAGAAAAAGTTCTCGCGCTTCAGGAGACAAAGCGTAAAATCGCAGAGTCCATTATTAACGAAGACAACAGTCTCATGCACAATCTCCGTCCCGAGGACCTTGAGGTTCTGTTAAGTTAATACGCACATCGAGGTTTTCGGGATCGGGATCGGAATTTGCATTCCGACCCCGATGATTCAAGGATCTTGATAATGCTACTACATAGGAGCCTCCCTATGACTCAATGTCACATTGTCCCCCCCTATCTGTTACGTTCTATCTTGTTGAATGGCAATGCCAACCAGAAGTCTCAGGCATGGTCGACATTGACCGATTCCGAACAATTACGCGGTGAACGCAGGATTGTGACAGCCATTATGCCTTGGGCCGCAACTCCAACCGGCGGCAAACGGCGCTCCGTTTATGATGCACGCCATGGATACGAATTGCCCGGCAAGCTCATACGATCGGAAGGCGGACCCAAGTCAAAGGACGCAAGAGTCAACGAAGCGTACGCAGGAGCCGGATCCACGTATGAAATGTTCAAAACGCTGTTCTCCCGCAATTCCATTGACAATCGAGGCATGCGCATCGATTCAACCGTCCATTATGGCGTATCTTACGACAACGCTTTCTGGAACGGGCGGCAAATGGTTTACGGCGACGGAGATGGAGAAATTTTTGGTCCGTTCACCCGGGCGCTTGACGTGATAGGACATGAATTGACTCATGGCATAACTCAGTATGAAGCGGGATTGAATTATCGGGGCCAGTCAGGCGCACTGAATGAATCCTTTTCTGACGTTTTCGGTTCTTTGGTCAAGCAATACAAAAAGCGGCAAACTGCAGTCGAAGCCGACTGGCTGATTGGAGAAAACCTTTTTCTTCCCGGCGTCAAAGCAAAAGCAATTCGCTCCATGAAAGCTCCCGGAACCGCCTATAACGACCCTGTTCTTGGAAAAGATCCTCAGCCGGGACACATGAACGATTATGTAAAAACCGCAGAGGACAACGGCGGAGTGCATCTGAATTCGGGAATTCCTAATCGCGCCTTTTATGAAGCGGCCATCCGACTCAAAGGCTGCGCCTGGGAAAAAGCAGGCCAAATCTGGTATAAAGCTTTGACCGAAAAACTGCGCCCGACATCTCAGTTTCGCGATGCAATGAACATGACGGTAACAGCCGCCGCTGAATTGTATGGAATCAATAGCCTCGAACAAAAAACCGTGAGAGAAGCGTGGTCGGAAGTAGGGGTGTGACGATTGACGATTGACGATTAGGGTTTCAGCTTGAACCGAGAATATAGATCAAGCCATCAGAGCCGCTACTGCATTTAAATTGGATTGGTTGAAACCAACCTCATAAGCGTAAATCCCATCCGTTAATATTTTTCGGTCGTTTTCCCGATCAACATCCATAACCAGCAGACAAATGCCCATTTTGGGACGCAAAATCTCCAGACGACCATGGATGCTATCCATGATGACAGAATCGTCAAGCGCGCTTGAGGTCACAAACTCCAGGACAATGTCGGGACTGGTGATTTTAGAATCATAGACCTCGGCAATTATAGGAATCTCCTTGGGATCGGACAGGAAAGAAATAATCATCGATCGAGAATCCATCGACATGGACGTATCTCCTGTCGGCCTTTTCGGCCTGGCCGGAGGCTTATACGAAACTTTATAATTTTCAATTTCACGCGCTAACGCCATTTTGACAGCTAAATATTTTTCCAGCTTGCGAGAGTAAATCACGAATTCCGGAAGCCGTATAGTTGGGTGATGCGCCTGTCCGCCGAAAGAAATGCTCTTCAGCTCAGTTAAAAAAGGCTGATTGTCAAAGCTCAGCTCAACCTTAAAAGCCTTTTCAGGCTCAAACAGCTTTATTAAACTCAACGCGGCCCAATACTCATATCCCAAGCGATATAAATCGACCGATACGGATTGAAAATCATTTCGAACATTTTGCTCAAAAACATCGAGCGTCGTCTTATTTTGCAGCAGATCGAATAATCTGGCGTACAGGACCCGCACCATTCCCTCGCGGGGATTGTGCAAAAAACTGAAAAGATCTACCGGCATCGTAATGCTGTCCAGTTGGAGCAAGTCCAGAATTTCTTTTTCCACATTCATGTATTGAGCGCTGAGCATTTCAACGTCTACCGGCAGAGTGGAATAGAGCTCTTCCACTACGGCATTCCTGATACTGTCAAACTGAGCGTAGAATTCGTCTCGCACATTAGATGGAATAGATATTTCTTCTTTTTTAATAATAATATCGGGGTGATTATTAATGTATTCCTTAAGTAGATCGTACCGGGTTTTCCAAAGATTCGTTTCCATTGCGCCTACCTATAAAAGAAAATGTTTGCAAACCTATTATAATCATAAAATCCATCAGGTTTTACTCAAAAATAGACGGAATCGCACTATGACGTCATTTAATGGAATGGGCTGCAGCATGGGGAAAAGGTAAAGATGAAGCTTGCACCCAGCTGTTTGGTTCATCTAGGATTAGTCTTTGTTTTTATTGAAACGTTCAATCCATTTTGTTTCTGGAGGCGTCATGTTGGGGAGATTGTTAACAACGGCAATTATCGCATTCACTTTTACAATGGCGCAATCCACAGCTGCCGAACAGAGATCGGAAGGCGACAAGTTTCGTCTTGAAAAAAAGGAAATCCTCGACCTCATGGCAAAATCGGGCCCAACGCCCAGCCGGCAGCAGAATGATCGGCTGAATCAGATATTAAAAAACCAACCTGAAAGCGGGACGCCCAGATCGGATTTCCTGTTCTGCATGGGTTTAGCTTATTGGAATAACTCTACGGCTCAGATATGCGTCGGCAAAGCCTATGAAACGGGACGCGGCATCGTTGAAGACTTGTCCGAAGCTTATACGTGGTACTCGCTGGCATCGTCGGAAGCCGATCAACAGCGCGTGCAGATGAAGCTGCAATTGGCCTATCCCTCCCCTTCGGATGAAGAACTGGCAGAGCAGGTAAAAACGCAGCAAGATCAGATCAAACAAAATCAGGTGGAAGCAAAGAAAGAGAAAAAATAATCTCGACATTCCAGTTAAAAAGAAAGGATTCATCCATGCATTACAGAAAGATGGGCAAGACGGGTGTGGAGGTTTCCGTCCTGGGATTTGGGGCCATGCGGCTGCCCATGGTGGGCGCCAAAAGCGAAATGGATTCGTTCGATCCCAATATTCCGATTGACGAAATCGAAGCTGCGAAGATGATCGAATACGCCCTGGAACAAGGGATTAATTATTTCGATACCGCTTACGGCTACCATGGGGGGAAGAGCGAACCTTTTTTGGGAAAAGTTCTCAAACCCTATCGATCGAAAGTAGTAATTTCGACAAAGCTGCCGCCCTGGCAGATTCAGAAACCGGAAGATTTTGACAAGATTTTTGATGAACAACTCGCAAGGCTGGGAACCGATTATATTGATTTTTATCTGGTCCACGGACTTGCATCCACAACCTGGCCTAAGATGAAAGAGATGGGCGTGTTGCAATTCCTGGACAAGCTGAAGTCCAGCGGCAGAATTCGTTTCGCGGGCTTTTCGTTCCATGACGAAATCAAAGTTTTTAAGGAAATTGTCGATAGCTATGACTGGCAGATGTGCCTGGTCCAATACAATTTTTATGATCGCATCTATCAAGCCGGCGAAGAGGGGATCTCCTATGCAGCATCAAAAGGCATGGGCATTGCAGTTATGGAGCCTCTAAGGGGAGGCAAACTGGTCGACAAAATACCTCCGGAAATTCAGACCTTATGGGACAGTGCAAAAACAAAGCGCACTCCGGTCGAATGGGCTTTTCAATGGGTGTGGGACCAGAAGAATATTTCGACGACGTTATCCGGAGTAAGTTCACTTAAGCAGATTACTGAAAATGCAACCTACGCAAAAAGCGCTTCAACCCATTCACTTTCGGATGAAGAGATTGCTTTGATCGATCAAGTCAGGGATGCTTATCGAAAATTGCTCAAAGTAGACTGTACCGGTTGCGCCTACTGCATGCCCTGCCCGAACGGCGTCAATATCCCTCAGAATTTGGCTATGTACAACGATTGTTACATGTTCAAAGATTCCAAAGAAATAAACGCCCATTTCTATAATCAGATGCTTGCTCCCGATCAAAGAGCTTCCGGATGTTTTTTATGCTATATCTGCGAGGATCTATGCCCGCAGAAAATCAAGATTTCTCAAGTTCTGAAGGACGTGCACCTACTGTTCTCCGGCAGCTAAAACGCCTTGAATAGAGGATGGGCGCGGACCGGGGCGGATCCGTGCCCATCCTCCATTTAGAACTCTGAACTTTCTTTTAAGAGATTTCGTTATAAGATAAGGACAGCAGAGTGGCGTAGGGAGAAAGGATGAAAAGACTCCATAAGAGCCGAAAAAGCAAAGTGATCACGGGCGTTTGTGGAGGAATTGCCGAATACTTCAATAAAAAAACCAGCTCCCCGATAGAAATGCCCACTTCGGTCCCGCCGCCTCCCTCGTCAACTCAAGAACAAAGGCCCGGCAACACCGCCAACTTGATCATTGGCGTCATTTTAATCGTTGTAGGGTTTAGCTTTCTACTGGGAACGGTTCATTCGATTTGGTCGTTTTGGAATTGGGGCCGGCGTTTCTTGATCCCTGGGGCGCTGATTGTCGGCGGTTTATGGATCCTTCTGTTCCATAAGCGCCCATAAAAGCCTGTGGGATTTTATCAGAGAAACTACCGGGATCGATGGGTTGGCCGAACAGAATTCTCATAAATCCATATAACCATGAAGGGTTGAAAACTCGATCCATCGAAGATTTCAGCGTCGGCGAGGATTTGAAAACGCAGTCCATTCCGGCGCTTCATTGACCTGCACAACATCTATGTTAATTCCATCGACGCCGAAAAGCACAACATGATCCGTAATCCATCGCTCGTTCTTGAGGTCCTGATATTCAACTATCATCGGCAGCCGCACCGACAGAGCGTGGCCTTTGTACTTTATAGCTTTTTCCGCCGCCCTCTCCAGGGTGCGATGCAGATTCAAGATGCGAATTTCCTTAGTTTCTCCGGGATCCAGATTTGGAATTGAAGCGAACAAACGAGCGGTTAGGCCAAACGCTTGAATCGGTCTGACCGTAATTCCAATCGCCGGCAATTCACCCTTGTTGGTTATCTGAAGCGCCTCAACCAGATACTCTTCATCCCGCTCGCGATCCTCTCTGGTTGCAGAATATTCACCCACGGTCACTCGAGGTCGCGGTTCTTTTCCATTTTCCATTCTGGCTTTTTCTGCGCGCCGGTATTCGATAGCCCAGGCTTGGGTCAAGCCCACAAAAAGAAATACCAGCGCCGATAAAGAGAAAATTCTTATCTGAGCCCCGGCTTGCGCCCGGAAGGAAAGCAAAATAAAAGCGATGACCGCTACGCAGCTAAAAACAGAAATCCAGTTTTGCACTAGAATCAGGATAAATTCACGTAGGAGTTTCATATATTCTGTTGATGCCCAATCCAACACAACAAAAACAACAGTCTATTCCGCATCCGATTGAGGATCATGGAAAAATTGCCTGCACGTTTCTCATCAATAAAAAAAGAGCGCCGAAAACATTCATATATTTTTCGGCGCTCCGTTAGGACAACATTTCCTTTGATCACAGATTTAAGCCGGTTTGACAAAATCGGTGATTCATTTGACTTTCTTGACGGTGAATTCCGAAGGGGGCCCGCCCATTCCCATATCAAAGCTCAGCTTCATCGAATCACCCGATACGACGCCTTTGTACTTAAACGTCATTTCCTGCCCATTGAAATCTACAACAACCGTAAAGGAAATATTGTTGCCGTCGATTTTTCCATCTTTAATGGGTATGTCTTTGCCTTCTCCGCCGATGGAAGTCCCAGTCAGGGTGTTTCCATCCGCTTTAAATGTATACGTAAGCGTCATGGGTTCGCCACCCATGCCGGACTCATATTTCCCACTCCATTTGCCGTCAATATCGGCGGCGAGAGCGACACCGGCAATAAGAAGAAGCCCTACCGTGAATACAAAAATTTTCATGTAAATTCTCCTTCGTTGGATGCAATGGATCGGTATCACTTGGAAAACCATTCAAAACTCCAGTATCTTCCGCCCGCCTGCAAATTGATGAAGAGGTTCCGGGGATCCGTCCAAAAGGATTTTAGTCGCCGGCAGTCAGTCGTCAGTAGCCAATAGTAAATAAAGAACTTCGTATCTGTATTTACTGACTATGGACCACTGACGACTGACGACTAATTTTCCCTGCGGCAACCTATTTTTTCTTAGTGACTGTCTTCTCTGAAAGAATCCACAGCTCGGGATCCAATTCAATAGAATCAGGTTTCGGAACGCTGGCCGAATCCCCGAGAACAATCTTGGAACTGAATTCCGGGCCTTTGGCAAGAACCGGCAATATCGCTTCCTTGTTGCCTGAGAATTTTAATACTACCGGCAGCGGCATGATCCAGTTTGGCCCGGCATTGTCCTGGAATATGGTATAGTTGAAAACAGTCTTGCCGCCTTCTTCCCCCATACTGTATTCCAGCCGGTAGCTGGGATACATAGCGTCGAATACCCATTGCTGGAAAAACCAGTTGAGGTCGGTCAGCCCGAGCCTCTTGGCCATAGGGGTTTGGGCAAAGTGGGCTCCCGCGACTTGCATAAAATCTTCTGTTGTTGCGGCTTTGTTCTCATATTGACTTATAAAATCCGTCAACATTTTAAAGAACGCCGCATCATTCTTCGACTCGGTAAACAGATAGTGCAGCATGCGCATGACCAGGGCGCCTTTGGCATTGACAAGAGTCTGATGGACATTTTTCGTCAAACGCGTATTTAGTCGCGAGCCGAAGATCATCGGCCCGCTGGTCGCTACTTTCCCTAAATTGCCTCTGTCTCCTGTGGCCATGCTTTCCATTTTAAAACGAGATTCCTTGACGAGTTCCTTTTGGGATTTAAGGTCCTGGCGGAATCCGGTATACATCATGCCGGAATACTCCGTAAAACCTTCGCTCAGCCACTGGTCTCGATAGGATCGCCAGGAGACAATGTTCGCCCACCATTGATAGGAAGTCGATTGACCGATGGACGAAAAGACCGTTCTATTGGCTTCATCCATTCCCCTGGCGGCCGGAAGCAGAACCATGGTCGGAAATCCTTTGCTGGAACTAAAAGGATGCACCGCCGCTCGAAAATCCCCAAAAGTGTAGGGACCGAAGTTATTGCTGAAATAACTGAGGGCGTTGCTCAGCTCTGAAGCTACAAAATTCTCCTTGATAGGAGCTACAGAGCTTGGAACAGAATATAAATCGATAGTCAAATCCATCGGTTTGTCTTTGGATCCGACTTTAAATTTCTCCGAGTACTTTTCAAACCTTCCTGCGTTGAATGTGGCGAAAGAAACCGGGTTCTCCATGATGAACTGGGTCAGCAGGCTGCCGTCTTTGGCGTCCGGCCATGGTTCGTTCGCGCGGACCAGCGTGCCGATGCTGGAAACAAGGTCCGTTTTATTGTGACGTATCGTCATATCATATTTCGAACGCTTCAGGTATCCATGTTTCGGGTACCAGGCTTCATTGGATATGGGATAGTAGTTATTCTCAAATGTCCGCTGGTCGTCAATATTATCGCCTTCGAGGACAAGATCGACGCTGAAAAATTCTCCCTTTTTAGCCGGTTTGGGCAAAACAACCGTCAACCCGGTCTCCCAGTCTTCCTGAATAAACGGTATATCTTTCCCTTCCTGTTGGGCCGATTGAATCCGCATGGCCCATCTCAGTCGTCTATTATCAAATTCAGTGAGACCTTGGTTTATGTTCATCGGAATCACAGATAGATTGTCGACGAGAGACTCAAACTCAATGTTCATTTTCGTTTTTAATATTTTTCTGGCGTCACGCACATCGATTTCCATCGTGTATTTTTCGGGAGAAACCAGATCATAGGCGTCCGAATAGTCGACCCTATTATTTTTAATTTCGTTTTCGGAAACGGATGTGATCCAGAAATCGTTTGTGTATGCAGACGAGTTATAGGCGAAAAGCAGCGCCTTTTCACCACCATTAATTTCAAAAGCGGAACCCAGCATGCGCGCCTGGGGATCAAACAAATAAGTAAAGCGGTTCAGTTTGCCCTTGTCGAATTGGGCCAGGAAAAATCCTTCCGCTTCTTTATTTACAAGAGAAAGCAGCAATCGAGCCGATACATTGGCGCCGGTTTCCTTCAGCATGCGCCCGTCCAGTTCACCGGCCAGTTTCTTCGCCTCGCCGGTAGCCGCGGCGTTCGCATCCATTCCTTGCCCGATGATTTTAACCGTATCATCGTTGAAACGGAGCACAGCGGTATGAAAATCGGAATCCGCTGCGTCGGTTCCAATGAACCTCTTCATATATTCTTTTTCAAACGGAAGTTCCGGCGCTTCGGCATGAAAGGTTCCATCGCCAATAAATACCGCTCCCGTAACCTTGCCGTTTACCGGCGCTGCAAAATAAAAATCGCCTGTAAACGTCATAGTCGCACGATCGCGTTTGAGGGTCAGGGCGGACACCGAAGATTTACCCTGAAGCTCGAATTTTTTCAGTTGCTCATAAATAGGATTTTCAGGGCGACTGGCTTGTTGCGCAGTAATCTGTTTTGCTGTCGATAATGACAAAATACTCAGAAGTAACAGCACAAAAATACGGCGATATATCCCGAATTTGAACATTAAATCCTCCATATCCCAACCGGTGAATTTAATCAAACACTCATCGGTTCAGGCGTCTAATCAACTTTCTTCAATCCAACAAATCCGTAAAATTGTCCCGGCTCCCAAAACCGGCATATCAGCCCGACTTAAAAATCATGGCATACCTATTGGGATGAATCTGAACTCAAATACTTTTTCATTATAATAAACTAAGTCCACGAAATCCTTTTAAAATTTTTTCGGAGACGTCTTCAACGTACTTGGATAATAACCTTCACGGCCGTGAACATGCATCCCCTTTTTCTGAACAACTATTTTTATAGTTCGATATCCATTGCGTGCGCTTTCAACAGGGGTATATCCAAGGCTATATTGACTGCGCAATTCTTCCTCAATTTTAGAGAAGATCTGATCCAGCGTTTCCTTCTTGCTCACTTCGAAAAATGCGCCGCCGGTTGCGTTGGTAATTTTCTTCAGGTCCTTCTTTTCCGCCCCAAGGTCGCGCCCGCCGAAACCTCCTCCGAAACCGCCCCCAAACCCAGGACCGAATCCAGGGCCGCCGCCAAAGGCTCCAAATTCTTTATCTACGATACGGATAGCGTATATCTGGGTATCAGCTTCCAGCGCGGCTGTCATTGCAGTTTTGTCTTTATATCCGAGATGAGCGCCATCTCCCAAAACAATCAAAGCCTTTCTGCCCGGTTGATGCTTCATTACCTCATCAGAAGCCAAAGTCACGGCGTCGGCAAGAATGGTCTGCAACCAGTCTGACCCGCCCGGCCAGACGATCCTCCGCCGCGCCGATCCTCCTCTCCTTGATCCGGCATTCCCCATTCCTGAGTGTGCGGTTAAAAGATCCAGAGCCGACTCGAGTTCCTCACGGGAAGCAGTCACATCCTGCAGTAATTCCACCTGATCGGAGTATTGAATAAGAAAGGCTTTGTCCTTGCCGGGGCGAAGCATTTTTTTTAAAAATACCCGAATGGCCGCTTGTTCGTCGCCCAGCATTTTTTCCTCACTGGGAGTGGTATCGACAATCAGGCCAATCGTCAAGGGAGCGTCGCTCTCCGGTGAAAAATATTCAATGTTTTGGACGATCCCATCCTCACTTACAGTAAAGTCTTCATGCGCAAGTCCCTTAACAATAACCCCCTTCTTGTCTCGGACGGTGACATAAATATTCACCACTTCGACATCAACAGAAAAAATAGCATGCGAGGCGCGAGGAGACTCTTGTGAATGGGTAAAAAGATCCGTGGCAATGATTGAAGCGACGCCCAGAAGAATTTCTCTCCGGGTCAGGATTTTTGATCCAGGCATATAGGCGTATTACCTCCTACAAATTTTCCTGTCCCTTCGATTTTTTTGGCTCCGGTTTTTCTCAAAACCTATTATCTACCTTTAGTCTGCTCCGATATACTGAAAACTTAAGAGATTTTAATCCGCAACGCCGAGACCTAAGCCGCCATCGACGACAATTTCCTGCCCTGTTATGTAGTCCGACGCCGGAGAAGCGAGAAAAAGCGCCAGCCCGCACATATCTTCCGGAAAGCCGACACGATGCATAGGAATTGTTTTGCCTACAGTTTTCTGTTCCACTGGGTTATGCGCATGCCCGCCTCCGATATTGGTGACAATATAGCCCGGCGCAATGGCATTGACGGTGATGTTGTAGGCGGCCAATTCCAGGGCGGCGCTTCTCATAAAATTCCATATTCCGGCTTTGGCTGTCATGTAGGCTGCGCCGATCGCAGGTTCTATTCTCTTTGAAGCCAAGGACGTCGTCACGACGATGTGGCCGGCTCTTGCCGGTTTCATATGACGCACTGCCGCACGAACCGTTGCGAACACCCCGTTCATATTGATTTCTATCACCCGGTTCCATCGCTCGTCCGTATAGTTTTCCAGAGCGCCTTCCGGGACGCGAGGCCTTTCCGCCCCAGCCCAATCGCCAACGAAACCCACTCCCGGGTCTATGCCGGCGTTGGCGAAAACCACATCGAGACGGCCATAGATGCGGGCGGCGGCATCCATAGCTCTGTCGAGCGCGTCGTGGTCTGTAACATCAACGATTTCTCCGCGCACTTCATAACCTGCGACTCGCAGGCGTTTGGTTTCGTCTTCGATGCGCTTAGGGTGGACATCGAGGATTGTAACGCTTGCTCCATTTGAAGCAAGCGCTTCGGCATAGCCTAATCCAATTCCGCTTGCTCCGCCGGTTACGACAACTCCATATCCTTTCACTTTGAACAATTCTGAAATCTTCACGGCAGCAACCTCCGTCGGATATCACAATCACGGCAGATACCCAGAGAGCGAGAGAAAAACATTTCAGCTCAGAAAAAGATTTTTCGTCGAAAAATCCGGATCGCAGGTCAGATTCAATCCCAACTTTCTCAATCCCGCTTCATCTCCAGGGGTTGGGATATGGGTAATGTGAACGTCGCACCCCCGTATCTCTTTCAGCTTTTCCATGGCGGACTGAGCGGCAGGGTTTGTGGTTCCGCTAATGCTTAGGGCTATAAGAGTCTCTTCCAGATCGAGACTCAACCTATTGCCTTTGAGCACATCGCGTTTGAAATGATTCAATGATTCGATGATGCTTTTGGGAAGCAGGTCCAACGACGGAGGAATTCCGGCGAGATGCTTTGCCGCATTGATGATCAGGCATGCGGCAGCATGCATGGTTGCGGAGTTTTTACCGGTAATCACGGTCCCGTCAGGCAATTGCAAAGCGGCGCCGCAGAAAATTCCTTCATTGCCTTTGCCGCTGATCTGGGCTTCTTCTGCCGCTTTTCGCGAAGGAATAACGACAGGGCGGTCTTCAGCTTTGGCGCCGATTTCATTCATAATCAGTTCCGCCCGCTCTACGGTTCCTTTATCCGCAAGCCCCATTGCGAATTCACATGAATACCGGAAGTACCGTCGAATGATTTCCTGAATGGACGCATGGCGAACGGAATCGTCATCGATAATCCCAAAGCCGGCGCAGTTCACCCCCATATCGGTAGGCGATTTATAAATACAAGGCTCCCCTGTAATTTTTTCGATGATTCTTCGCAGTAGCGGAAAGGCCTCAACGTCTCGATTATAGTTGATGGTTTTTTCGTTGTAGGCTTCCAGGTGGTGCGAATCGATCAGGTTGAAATCACGCAGATCCGCAGTGGCCGATTCATAAGCTACATTCACCGGGTGTTTCAGGGGGAGATTCCATATCGGGAACGTCTCAAATTTGGCATATCCGGCCCTGACTCCGCGCTTGCGTTCATGATATAGCTGGGACAAGGCTGTCGCTAATTTCCCGCTGCCCGGGCCCGGGCCGGTGACCACCACGATGGGCTTGGTTGTTTCAATATAACGGTTGACGCCGTATCCCTGCTGGCTTACGATCGTTTCCACATCGGTCGGATAGCCTTTCGTAAACCTGTGGGTGTAAACCTTTATGCCCCGATGTTTCAACCTGTTTTTAAACTGAACTGCCGCGGGTTGTTCCTCAAACCGAGTAATCACCACCGCACATATGTCTAGGCCCCACTCCCGCAAATCATCAATGAGTTTAAGGGCATCGGCGTCATAGGAGATCCCAAAATCAGCGCGCATCTTCTTGTGCTCGATATTGCCGGCATAGATGCACAGAATGATATCCACCTTATCCTTAAGTTTCTGGAGGAGTCGCATTTTCACATTCGGATCATAGCCCGGCAGAACCCGTGCGGCATGATAGTCATAAAGAAGCTTGCCGCCAAACTCCAGAAACAGCTTGTCGCCGAATTGCTCGATGCGTTTAAGGATCTCGACGGACTGTTCCTTCAGGTACTTCTCATTATCAAACCCGATTCTGCCCTGCATGGTCATGCTCCTCCCTGTATTGATAAATTTTTATATTGACTAAAATTATTGCTTAAAACAGCACCAGGATCGAAACAATCGCCTGGGCCAGTATAATCTTCGCTACAACGGATGCAGGATAAACCGTGGTGTACCAGATATTGGGAAGATCGCTTTCTGTTTGTTGATTGGCATAGGCCAGGCAGGCAGACTGAGTTTGAATGCCTGACACCAGGCCCATCACTGCCGCCATTGGAAGTTTGAGGTATTTATAGCCGATCAAAGTGGTTAGGGTTGCAATAACGGTGGTAAGGATGGCCCCGGCTATAATAAGCCACCAACCGCCTGCTTGAACGGTGGCGCCAAAACCATCTCCCGCTTTTGTGCCGATCGCAGCCAGGAAAAATACCAGTCCCACCTGACGAAGCACCAGATTGGCATTTAACGGCATTTCCCAGATTATCGGCCCTGTGCGCTCCAGCCGTCCCAGAATCAGCCCTGCTATCAGCGGCCCGCCCGCAGGGCCCAGCTTGAATGTCAAATCGTGTGGAAGAGGGATCGGAATCATCCCCAGGAAAAAACCTAAAACTATCCCCAGCGACAACGAAAGATAATCCGTTTCGGAAATCGATTTTACAGAGTCGCCGAAATATTTGGTGACCCGTTGCATGTTTTCCCGATGTGTGTGGACACGAATGCGATCGCCCATCTCCAGCACAGTATCCGGTTTGGAAACAATATCGACATCCCCCCGCCTCACCCGGGTGATCACAGCATGCATTTTTTTGGAAAGATTCAATTCCCGGATTGTTTTTCCAACAACGTCTTTATTCGAAACAAATATCCTTCTATAACTAAGGCCTCCAAGTCCTTGAGCCATGGGTTCTTTGGCCTGCTCGCCGAAAACCATGCGCGCCCGCTTTAACGCGTCGGCGTCCCCTACCACAACCACCTGATCGTTAAGTTCAAGAACCGTTTGAGATACGACGATATCGGTCTTATCTCCCTTTTTAATCCTGCTTAGAACGAATCCTGAATCCTTAAAGGGTTGGAGCGTTTCGCCTATCGTCTTTCCGATGATCGCCGGATTCGATATTACGAAAGTACGGCTGAGCACCTCTTTTATGGCATCCTCATCTTCACTCGATTCCGCGTTATTCTTATTAGGTTTGAAGATTTTATTGCAGACAAAAAATGAAAGGATTACTCCAAAAACCCCGAACGGATAAGTTAAACCATAGGTAACAACAGGCACGCTGATGAAAAGCTTGCTCATCTCAGGAGGGAGGTTGGAGGAGAGGTCTTTGGCTGTTTCCACAGCGGCTGCCATAGCTGGAGTGCTGGTTAATGCGCCGCAGAAAAGACCGACTGCGCTCGGCGCAGAAAGGCCAAAAACTCTTTTGAGGATGAGAGCGCCGGCGGCTCCAGTGGCAAGAATCAGGACGGCGATAATGCTGAATCGGAATCCGCGTTTTCGGAACGAGGCAAAAAAACCATGGCCGGATTGCAGGCCAATAGCATAGACAAACAGAACCATCCCAATGATGTAGAGATGGTCCGGCAATCTAAACCGATGGTCCCAGGCGCCGAAAAACATGCCTACGAAAAGCAACGCAGCGACGCCCAGTTTTAAGCCGAAAATATTAATATTGCCTAACAAATAACCCAATCCGATTATTGTAAAAAGCAACAACAACGGATTTTGCGCCAAAAGATCAAGCACTGTCTATCCCCTCAACCAACTTCGCCCAATATATTTGGCGATTCTCTATTATAGCAAAAGCGAACCGGCGAAATGCTCCCTGATGCGTTTTTGCCTGCGCGCGCGGGCGTCTTGCCGGCATGCCGGCGGGACGCCCAATGCTTTTATATCCCAGGCGTTTTCCATTGGGGAAGCCAAGCCAGGGAAACGAGACGCACGTGGACATCCGCCTTTTTGGGACGCATGACAGCGGTTTCAATTGTCTGAAGCTGAGGATCGATGGATCCGCTCAAAATTTGCGTCTCCGCATTAAACTCAGCCTCCAGATCATTCCTCTGTTGACGCAAAGCATCCAGATTCTCCGAAGCAGCCGCGATGTCCGACCGTTCCTTTACTGTCCTCATGCCGCTCCTCATGGTAGAGGAAGCGCGTCCGATGGTTCCGACGGAAACAGCCTTTCTCCCTAAAAAGGCTCCGAGCAGCGTAGCCCCAATAGAAACGGCTGTTTGAATCCCGGACTGTTTCACATCTAATTTTTCCTTTTCAACACGCTGTTCGGCCTTGCGGATCCGATCTTCCAAAAGCGCGATCTTGGGAGCGTATTTATTCCTGAGGGCTTCACTTTGTTTGTCGCGTTTTTCCCTGGCCAGCAGGCTTATGCGCACGCGAAAATCACTCTCGGGCTCCCCGGGATTGGATGTGAGCTTGAATTCCGGGCTGCGATAGATATTCATCTGTGAAACCCGGAAAAGGAAGTTGGAAAAATCGCGCGCCCACACCTTGTAGTTTTCCGGTTTGCAGGCGACAGCATTCAAAGGAGCGAATTGCGCTTGATCCTGGGGCTCTTTTTCCAATTGCGTTTCATCGAAGGATGCCGGTTCCGCTGTATCCCAGGATACTGCAATCGCATTTTCATCGATTTCAGCTATAAAAGCCCGGCGCTGGACTTGCCCGCCGGAATACTGCACATCCCCCAAGCCAAAAATTACAGGCTTATAAAAAGGCTGCGCCCCTGCAGGCCGTATCCCGTGAAGGGGCAGGAAAAATTCCGGCACTTGCGGCGGCAGACTTGGTCTTCCGACTGCAACGGTGGCTTCAGGCGCTTTCGCCGCGGCTGGAAGTGTTGGAACGGCGGAAGATCCTTTGCCTGAGCTTAGCAATTTGACTTGGCTCAAGGTCAATGGACCTCTCAAATAGGACAAACACCAGCGCGTCTGAAAAATTTCCGGAGCGTCCTCGTGAATATTTTTCATCAGGAAAACCCGTTTCCCCAGCGAGGCTAGTGTTTTTCTCAGGTCATTATCCTCTTCCGATTGGCCTGCACTCAAACCCTGAACCAGCCGATCGATATCCTGCGGAGTCTGGAGACGACCGATAAACCAAGTTCCGGCATTTGACAGAGCTTTATAATCCAGGTCGACCGGATTTTGCGTGGCGAGCAGAACGCCTACGCCGAAAGCCCGCGCCTGCTTGAATAAAAGCATCAAAGGTTTTTTTGAGGGAGGATTGGCGACAGGAGGAAGATAGCCGGCCGCCTCGTCCATATATACCAAAGCGCGAAGGCTGGTGGCGCCCGGCTGCGATCGCATCCAGGAAACGACCTGATTCAAAAGCAACGTCACGAAAAACATGCGCTCGGCGTCGGAAAGATGAGCGATGCTGAATATGGACATGCGCGGCCGTCCTTCAGCAGTATGGAGCAGGCGGCCAATGTCCAACGGTTCCCCTTCCAGCCATGGAGCGAATCCAGGAGCCGCCAGCAGATTGTTCAGAGACAACGCAAGCGCGAACCTGTCTTTTTCCGGGAAAAATGAATCGGCATCAAACACTCCGACTCTTTCCATAGGCGGGGTTTGAACGGAGCGGACAAGCGACGCAAGATCCAGATCCTGTCCCTTTTGCCAACTATGCTGAATAATATTGGCAATAAGGATATGCTCGCGGCTGTTCATAGGATCTCCCGCTATTCCGATCAGACCCAACAGCCCTGTAACAACGGATGATATTAAATCTGCCGTGGATTCCCTGTCTTCCAGGACAGCGGCGGCAGGACAGGCGAAACTATTGAGCACCGATATCGATACTCCGGAGGAACTGCCCGGCGTGAAGATAGTGAAGTCTGCAGACTCCCGCAGCGCGGCTATTCGATTGCCATCCTGACCCCATTGAGTCAAGCCGTTTTTCCAGATTTCTGCTTGAGCTGCGGCATATTGCTCCGGCGTTTGATTCGCTCGCGCGGCGTCGTCGACATTAATCCAGGGAAGGAATTCCGCAGCGGAGAGATTGGGAAAGTTAAGCAATAGATTTCCCATGTCCCCTTTGGGATCGATAATCAGCGCCGGAATTTTATCTATCGCCGCTTCTTCGAGGATTGAAAGGCATAAGCCGGTCTTGCCGCTGCCTGTCATTCCGACACATACACCATGGGTGACAAGATCTTTAGCGTCGTACATAACCAACATTTCATCGAGAGTGTTGGTCTCTATATTGTGCCGCTTGCCAAGATAAAACTGTCCCAGTTTTTCATAGTTCTCCATTGTCTCCTCCCGTCAACCGTCCTTTGTCCTTGAATATATACTAAGGCTGTTTGCCGATGCTGAAAAAAATATGAGCTTGAAAAAATAAAAGTTGAGTTAGAATGTCGGCTTCCTACCGGCATTTTCTAATTTAGGGAAAACAGATTTACGAAGAGGGAGGTAATTGGATGTCAACCGCATTGGTGATCGCTCTTGCATATTTCCTTATCCTGAGTGTTGGCACAAGTCTTTTTCTTAGAAAAAAAATCAAATCGGGCAGCGATTTTGTTACCGGAGGCGGCACATTGGCCTGGCCATTAGTTATGGCGGGCTTTGTTCTTGCGCCCCTGGGATCCGGACATACCCTTTCCTTATGGGAAGCCTCCGCAGGCATGGGAGCCTCCGTTTTATGGTGGGGCATCATCTCCGGCGGTTTGTTCGTTCCTCTCTTCGTGCTCTGGTTCGGCCCCTGGTTCCGCCGCTTGAAAGTTCAGACCTTCCCGGAAGGGATGGGTAAAATATTCGGCGAGCGGATCGGCTGGCTTATATCCGCCGTCTTCCCCGCTCAACTGCTCGGCATCTGTATCGCAGAGATCGTCGCGACGGCTACAGCATTTTACGCCTTGGGCAATCATACGATTCCTTTTGCGCCTCACTGTATTTTATTGGCTCTGGGATTGACCATTCTTTACATCATTGTCGCCGGGCTGATGCAGGCGGCATGGATGAACTTATTCAATGCAACCATGCTGATTCTCGGTTCATTTATTGCTGTTTTCTGGACCGGCTCATGGCTGTCCAACCGTGGCGGATGGGCCTCCATTTCTGATTTTTACGCAAACACAGGAACAGCCTGGAAAACCAGCATTACCAATTTCTCGCCCGACGTGCTCTTCAACATTATTTTCCCTTCCATGATTCTTTTGGTTTTCATGTGCAGCGCGTCCCAGGTGCAGAATCAACCCATGTTGATGGCAAAATCGGAATCGGATGTCCGGCGCGGCGTATTCTGGGCTTCCTTTATCAACAGCATG
>CAYTYP010000014.1:82661-86939 GCA_964441405.1 uncultured Acidobacteriota bacterium | reverse complement strand
GAGTTTCCTCACCACCCCCTCAAGATGGCGTGTCTGCCAGTTCCACCACTTCGGCTTTCAAGCGGAGCCGTCTGGTTACGGCCGTCCTTGCTGTTATTCCCCCGCCTTGTTATCGGGCAGGCTGTTGCTTGGCATTATCAGGCGTTGTCGCCGGTTGCTGAGCTTGTTGCTTCTTCTTGTTGTATTCTTCTAATTCTTTATCAATTTGAGCTTGAGTCTTATGCGCTTTGTTCGAGGGCGCTCTTGCCGCCGGCTTTTGGGCGGGTTGACTCGTCGTATGTTTTGAATCAAGGATGGACTTGCTTTCCGTTTTTGTCGAAATCATCGACAACCCGATGCAGGTCAGCATAAATATTACTGCGGCCACGGTGGTCATTTTCGACAAGAATGAAGCCGGCCCTCGGCTGCCAAATGCCGTCTGAGTCGCGCCTCCTCCGAACGCCCCGGCTAAATCGGCTCCTTTTCCAGATTGAAGGAGCACTACCAACACCAGGATGATACACACTAATATGTGGAGCGCTATCACTAAATAATAAATCATAGGTACTTTTAAACCTGCTTTCCGGCGGTTTCAGGATTTGTAGTGAATGATTCGCAAGAAGCTTTCAGCTTCGAGGCAAGCACCGCCTACAAGCGCACCGTCGATGTCCGGCTGCCGCATCAAGGTGTCAATATTATCAGGCTTGACGCTGCCGCCGTATAAAATCCGAACCTCCTGAGCTTCTTCCCCAAATTTCTCAGAAAGCCGGTCACGAATCAAACCATGCATCTCCTGGGCAATTTCGGGAGAAGCAGTACGGCCTGTACCGATCGCCCATACCGGCTCGTAGGCGAGAATAATACGCAAGAGGTCCTGGCCTGTCAAGCCATCCAATCCACCTGCAAGTTGTTTTGCCACTACATCATGATGTTTCCCCGATTCCCGCTCGGCTAAAGTTTCACCAATACAGACTATCGGGTTAAGCGATGACTTCAAAATTGCCCGGACCCGGCGATTGACAGTGTCATCCGTTTCTCCAAAATATTGCCGGCGTTCGGAATGACCCAGGACAACCATTCGGCATCCAACATCCTCGAGCATGGGAACGCTTATTTCTCCCGTAAAAGCGCCCTTAGGCTCCCAATAAACGTTCTGAGCTGCAAGAACAATAGGCGTTCCCGCCAATTCTGCGGCGACTGCAGATAGAGCTGTGAAAGGCGGCGCCAGGACAACCTGGCAATGGCCGGCCTCGCCCGCGCCGGATTTAATAGCCTGCGCTAATAAGCGAGCTCCGCCTATCGTCTTATGCATCTTCCAGTTTCCTGCAATAACCGGCTTTCTCATATTTACGAATTCCGAATTACGAATGACGAATTAAAACCTTCTCCAGTTATTCACGAATTTCGAATTAACTAATTAAACCTGTTATGTATGGGTCAATTCGTAAATCGTCATTCGTCACTTATTGTTTAGGGCGGCAACTCCAGGGAGCGTCACTCCCGCGAGAAATTCCAGCGACGCGCCGCCTCCCGTAGAGATATGGGTGATCCGGTGTTCCACCCCAGCCTTTGCGACAGCTGCAGCAGAATCGCCGCCTCCGATGACGGAAACCGCATTGGAATCCGCCACAGCCTGCGCTAATTTAATTGTTCCCGAAGCAAAAGCATCTTTTTCGAAAACTCCCATCGGGCCATTCCATACGATGGTTTTGGCCGGGCGAATTATCTCCGTGTATTCAGCTGAGGTTTTTGGCCCGATATCCAGTCCCATCTCATTATCCGGTATTTGGCCGGAAGGAACGACATGTGCGGCGCCTTCATCATCAATACCCGGGCTGGCAACCGCATCCACCGGAAGAACAATGCGAGACTGCGCTCTTTCCATGAGACTTTTAGCCAGATCGAGTTTGTCGTCCTCACATAGTGATTTGCCTATGCTTTTTCCTTGGCTTTTCAGGAAAGTAAACATCATGGCGCCGCCAATCAGCAGGCGATCGACTTTGCCCAGCAAATTCTCGATCACCTCGATTTTATCGGAGATCTTAGCCCCGCCCAGAATGGCTATAAAGGGGCGCTCAGGTTTTTCCAAAGCGTTTCCGAGATAACGCAGTTCTTTCTCCATCAGAAAACCAGCTGCCGCCCGATCCACATAACGGGTGATACCTTCGGTGGAAGCATGCGCCCTATGAGCGCTTCCAAACGCATCGTTGACATAAATGCGCGCCAATGCCGCCAGTTTCTTGGAAAATTCGGCGTCGTTGGCTTCCTCTTCAGGATGGAATCGAAGATTCTCCAACAAAATTACATCCCCAGGCTTCGCCGAATGCACGAGTTTTTCGACTTCAGGACCGATGCAATCGGTGGCAAACATCACTTTTTTGCCCAAGAGGTCCGAAAGACGCGCCGCAACAGGCGCGAGGCTGAATTCCGGTTTGGGTTTGCCTTTGGGCCGGCCCAAGTGTGAAGCGAGAACGAGGATAGCATCGTGCTCCATGCCATATCGGATAGTTGGGAGCGCTTCACGGATGCGCAAATCGTTGGTCACTTTTGAATCTTTGATCGGAACGTTGAAATCAACGCGTAGAAATACCGGTTTGCCCTTGATATCCAAATCCGCGATGGCTAGTTTTGACATATTTCATCCTTATGTCTGTGCATTATTGAATGATGCACGATCTGCCAATATTATTTCCCAACAAATTCGACCAGGTCTCTAAGCCTGCAGGAATAACCCCATTCGTTGTCGTACCATGCAAGCGTCTTGACCAGATTGCCATTCACCTTAGTTTCAAGGCTGTCTACAGTGCCGGAAACTGAAGACTGCATAAAGTCGGAAGATACCAGCGGTTCGGCAGTATAGCCTAGAATGCCTTTTAATGCGCCTTCGGAGGCTTCCTTGTATGCCTGGTTCACGGATTCGACAGTGACTTTTGCCTTTACAATTGTAACCAGGTCGACCAGCGAAACATTAGGAGTGGGGACGCGGATTGCGATGCCATCCAGCTTGCCTACGAGCCGGGGCAAAACCAATCCAATCGCTTTGGCGGCGCCGGTCGAACTGGGAACCATGTTTATAGCCGCCGCACGCGCGCGCCTGAGATCCTTGTGGGGAAGATCCAGCAAATTCTGGTCATTCGTGTAGCTATGGATCGTAGTCATGAATCCGGATTCAATCCCGAAGTTCTCATCCAGGACTTTAGCTACCGGAGCCAGGCAATTAGTCGTACAGGAAGCGTTCGATATGATATTGTGCTTGGCCGGATCGTACCCATCCATGTTGACGCCTATGCAAAAGGTGCCATCCACATTTTTTCCGGGCGCCGAAATAACGACTTTCTTTACGGTTCCTTTCAGATGGGCTTTCGCCGCTTCTCCATCGGTAAATCTGCCACTGGATTCCACAACCACCTGGGCGCCTAGAGAGCTCCAGTCCAGCTTGGCCGGATCTTTTTCGCTGAAGAGTTTAATCGGTTTTTTATCAACAAGAAGGTTGCCATCGCTGAGCGCCACCTCTCCCTCGAATCGCCTTAAAACAGAATCATATTTCAGCAGGTGCGCCAACGTTTCCAAGCTTGTAATGTCGTTAATCCCAACGATTTCAATATTTGGATTCCCGAAAGAACATCGGACAAAATTGCGTCCAATCCGGCCAAACCCGTTGATGGCTACTCTGATAGGCATATGCATCTCCTCTTCTTCTTATTGGAAACAAGTTATAGATTATATCAATTTTTTTCTTAAATCACTGAAGAATATCCAGATGAGCTTAAAATCTCATTAATCTTCATGTTAAAAAATATTACGCTAATTGTTGCCATAATTGAAATCCAAAGCTTTTAAAAATTTGTTTAATCCATGAAATCTGTGGTAAACAGTGGCGTTTTATTTGGAGTGCTATGACCAAAGATTCAGCCATTTCCCTCCTCAAAGCAGCGCTCGACCAGGCGCATTATATTGCTTCCTTGTTTGACATTCCGGAACCTCTGGAGGCGATGGATTTTGAGGGAAAAGGCAATATCAACCAGGAAACATTCTTAATAAAAGCGGGCCTGGACCAGCCTTGGGACTACTTGCTGCAAAAAATCAATCCGAATGTATTCAAGCGTCCGAACCTCGTAATGAAATCAATGATTGCATGCATTGAAGCACAGAAGAGGACTTTATCCCAACACGCTCTTAGTGAAGACGAAGGATGGGAAACGATTCAGCTGATCCGGACAAAAAAAGGAGATGATTATCTGGAGATTGCTGACGAATCGGGGATGTCCTGTTGGCGCATGATGGTCCGGATGCCCTATA
>CAYTYP010000014.1:0-82651 GCA_964441405.1 uncultured Acidobacteriota bacterium | reverse complement strand
GATCCGGACGAGCGTCTCCGGATAGCCCAGGAGACTGCAAAAGGACTGGCGTTGTTCGGAAATTTGACTGCTGCCATGCCAATCTCCGGATTAGCAGTTTCTCTCCCGGGCTATCGCGACACCCAGATCTACTACAATCAGCTTCAATCAATCGTGAATGAGAATCGAACGCCGGATCAAGCTGCAGCATTCCTGCCTTTGGACCCCTTAACAAAGCAATGCACAGAACAGCATTTTCTTGTAAGTCTGGACTCTGATGAATACCGCCGCAGGATGGCGGATCCCCAGGTGCGCCGTTTGGTTGCAATCGCATTGGAACAAAAAGCTTTTGCTCTCAGTCTGCTGAATGGACTGAAGAGCGGTAAATTAGGGGTTTCCGTGATTCATGGCGATACGAAGCTTGAAAACTTTCTTTTCAGCAGTCAAACGGGAAAAGTCAAATCGCTTGTAGATCTGGACACCATCATGCCCCATACATGGCTGAGCGATTGGGGCGATATGGCGCGGTCGCTGGCAAACGCCGCGGGAGAAAAAGAGCCGGACATTCAGAAAATCGACGTGGATCTTGAGGTGTTCCGAGCTATGGCGCGTGGATTCTTAGGTTCCGTTCGCAGCGTTCATCGAGAGGAACTCAGGTTGATGGTGGAGGCGCCGCAGATTATGTCCTTGGAACTGGGAGTCCGTTTCCTGGCCGACTATATTCGAGGCGATTCTTACTTCAGGTTAAGTCCATCGGATCCGAAGGACTTAAATAAGATCCGTGCGCTGGTGCAATTTGCCATCTTCGAAAAATTCAGTTCCAAAGCCGATATCGCCAACCAATACATTGCGGAGATGTCTTAAAGCCGAAGCATTCGTTACTATAAAAACGCACCATTTTAAATGATCCTTTTTCACAAAATAGTGTACAAAGATAAGGAGCTTCTGGCTTACTGAACGGAATAGAACGAATGCGTGCGATTGGATGAATAAATTGAAGCTGCTCCACAACACAACCTGGATTTGCCTGCTTGTTATATTTGCCTTCCGGCCTTTAACGGGTCCGAAAGCTTGGGCCCAGACTTCAGAACAAATACATACGGAAATCTTTCAACCGGACGGCACGGTGGGGATAACCTCTGATTCCCAGGGAAATATCGGATCCCAATATACCGCTCAAGGGCATGTGCTTATTACATATCAAGACATGGTGATGACGGCCGACGAGGTCCGCTTTAATTCAGAAACGCATGAAGGCCATGCATCCGGACATGTCCGTTTCACTCAGAATGTGCAATGGCTGACTTGTTCAAGAGCTGATTTTAATTTTTCATCCAAGACTGCCGTTTTCTATAATGCTTCGGGGTACACAGACCGCCAACTTTCAGTCTTAGGCCAAACCATCCGAAAGACAGGGCAGGACACATACAAGATTGACAACAGTATTGTAACGACTTGCGGGCTAAAGCAGCCAAAATGGGTTTTCTCTTCATCCAGAGTGGATGTTCGGATCGATCACACTGCCCGTCTATATAATACGGTTTTCAAGGTTAAAGGTATCCCGATCTTCTATACGCCTTATTTAATAATGCCGTTGGAAAAGAAGAAAAGGAGCAGCGGCTTTGTGCCTTTCAGTACCGGCACTTCAACCACTAAAGGCCGGGTGTTCAGTGAAGGTTATTATCAAACCCTTGGTCCCAGCGCCGATGTCCTGCTCTATGGAGATTATTTCACTCTTCGCGGATTAGCTATCGGAGGAAAATTCCGGACAAGGCCAAATCCTACCACGCATTTCACTATTGACGCCTATGGCATCCATGACAAAGACAAGCTGAATCAGGGAGGCGTCCGGCTGATCGTTGATGGCGAATCGCTTTTAAAAGACGATTGGCGCGCCGTCGCTCGAGTTAATATCACCTCCAATTCTATTTTTCGTCAGGTTTTTGCCGACAGTTTCAGCGCGGCGACAGTCTCTCAAGAACATGCAATTGCTTTTCTGAACCGGAATCATAACAGCTTATCCACCAATATAGCGTTTCAGCGTGATGAAATATTATCCGCCAAGATCATATTTAAAAAAATCCCTTCGCTGGAATTTCAGTCTTTGGGAACTCCCTTGGGCGGGACCCCATTCATCTTAAGTTTTCGAACCGCACTGGACGGGTTGTCACGAGTGGACAGCTCGATGGAAACACAAAAGCTGATCCAACGCCTGGATTTTTATCCGCGCCTGACGCTGCGGCTCCCTTCTCTCCTGGGTTTTTCGCTAACCCCCTCTGTAAGCCTTCGCGAAACTTATTACGGGGCCCGGATGTCCGAGGACTCTCCGGCCGGAACCTCCAACCAAAATCTTATCCGTCAATATGCCGATTTAAATGTAGCTTTGAGAATGCCTGTTCTGGAAAAAGATTTCTCGTCCGGCTTTAGGCATACAGTCGAGCCTTTCGCCAATTATCGACTCATCAGCGGAATAAAAAACTTCGACAAAATAATCCGTTTTGACGAGCAAGATGCAATCGCCAATACCAATGAAATTGAATACGGGATAGTGAATCGTTTTTTTAAGAAACGCAAAACCGGAGCCGGCTCACAGGAAAGATACCAATTCATGTCCTTCAGCCTGATTCAGAAGCACTATTTCGATCCAACATTTGGTGGAGCATTCCATCCCGGCGTTCCGAATTCATTTTATCCATTAGACACCGCTACAGGCTTATATCAGACAGGGATTCTGAGTAATTTTTCTCCAATCAGCGCAATCATTCAGGCAACGCCACAAAGCGGCGTACATTATGATTTCCGAGCTGATTTTGATCCAAAACTCCAACACTGGAGGAATGAAAGCCTTTCAGTCATTTGGCAACAAGGCAAGTTCTCTTTTTCTGAAACTTTTTTCAGGGCTACTTTGCCTAAACAAGAAACTCCCGGAATTCTCAGCGGCAATACTATCCAGGGGCAGATCGGCTACGGCGCAGCAGATCGCGGGCTCTATTCCAGCTTCGCTTTAAGTTACAACATTCAATCCGGCCAATTGCTTAATAGCCTGACTCGTTTTAGTTACTTATGGGACTGCTGCGGTTTATCCGCTGACTTTAACCAATATGATCTAGGGTATAGGACGGAATCAAGGTTCAGCTTTTCATTCATGCTTAAAGGAATTGGCAGCTTCGGAAATATCAAGCGCACGGATAGTCCGTTTTAAGAGTTCCCAGTTCAGAGTTTCCAGTTACCAATTAAAAAAATTGGAACTTGGCAGGATCCGTTGCGTCCATAATTGGACGTTTAGCTCAGAGGCTGTATCCCATTCCTATTGAATGTCTTTTAACCGAAAACTGGGAACTCTGAACCGGGAACATAAAATTGAATAGTAATTTCGATGTGTGCTATGATACGCTCCGAAACTAATGAAACCGGCCAGTTTAGCCGATGAAGGTTGCATAAAAGATCTGGATGAAACCTTTTCACGCCGGAGGATTAAAAGTTTGGTGTCACGTCTACGTAAGTCATTAATTCTCTTAGCAATAAATTCACTCCTGATCTCTGCGATAGCATGGGAAGCCCAGGCCGGCCCGCTGGAAACAATTCAAACAAAAATAGCACAATTCCTGAAAAAGCCCGGGGCTAGATCTGCACGATGGGGGATCCAAATCCTGGATCCTGCTTCCGACAAAGTGTTGCTTGAGATCAATCCCGACAAGACCTTCCTTCCCGCTTCCGTTTTGAAAGTAATTACCACTTCAACTGCGCTGGAAAAGCTGGGACCGGATTTTCGATATCGTACAGGCGTCTATACTGATGGAGAACTCAAACCTGACGGAACCATCACGCAGGATTTAATTCTGGTAGGGCGTGGCGATCCGAACCTCACGGATCCTTATGGTGAGTTGCTCGAAAAACCTGCATTGATTGAACTTGCCGAGAAACTCAAGAAAATGGGAGTAAAAAAGATCGAGGGTGATATTGTAGGCGACGACAGCTATTTTGACATACAAAACTACGGAAAGGGATGGAGCGCCAGGGACCTCCGGACGCCTTATGGGGCGCCTGTAAATGCGTTGAGCATTAATAACAATGTTATTGGGGTGCATATCCGGCCGACACAACGCAAACAGCGGGTTAGCGTATCTTTGGAACCGCGAACCTCCTATTTTAAGATAAGAAATTCAGCAGTGACCGGCGGACCTCGATCCAGGAAAACCATCAGCGTCAAGCTTATATCCAAGACCAACACTATAGTAATATCCGGAACGCTGCCGTCTAAACGCACCTACGATCAATCTATCCTCCTGCAAAAGCCTAGTGAAATTACAGCCGCCATGTTCATGGATGAACTGCAAAGGCAAGGAATTGAAGTAGAAGGCAAGGTCGACACAATTCATCAGGGAGATATAGCGGATGCTGTCCGTCAAGACTGGAGTCTGCTGGCGGAGCATCAATCCCCCCCGCTGTTTCGTACGCTGCAGATCATCAACAAACACAGCCAGAACGTTCATGCTGAAATGCTGCTTCGCACTCTAGGCGCAGAGTTTAAGAATTCCGGAGACAATGAAGCCGGACTGCAAGTCGTTAAAGAATTTCTGATTGAATCCGGGATCGACAGCGAAAAGGTCCAACTCAACGATGGTTGCGGATTGTCCAGGGAAAATTTGATCACTCCGCGTTTTCAGACCTCCCTTTTGCAATTTCTTTCAACTCGGCCATATTTTGATCTTTTCCTGAACACCCTCGCAATCAGTGGAACGGATGGCACTCTTAGGAACCGACTCTCGACTACAGAAGTGAGAGGATCGATTCACGCAAAAACGGGAACTCTAAATGGGGTGACTACTCTTTCAGGCTATATGACGACAAAAGCCGGCCGTAATCTCATATTCAGCATCTTTGCCAATAATGTCAATGCCACCGCGCGTGTAAAGAAAACTATTGACCAAATTTGTTCTCTTTTTGTAAATCTCTACTGATGAGCATTCGAATTTTATTCTTTGCTTCACTTGCCGATATCACAGGCATGCGTGAGGCGAACCTGAATTCTGCGGATTTTAGCAATGCAAACTCCGTTTTTGACAAGTTCGCCGTGGATTTCCCGTCCCTTGAAAAATACCGTTCTTCGGTCCTGATCGCAAAAAATTCTGAGTTCACCGGTCCGGATTCTCCTGTTAAGGACGGAGATGAAATAGCATTTTTCCCGCCGGTCAGCGGAGGCTAAATTGTTTCTTTTAACCCGAGAATCTATCGACAGCCGGAAAATCACCGACAACCTTCAAAATCCTGAAGATGGCGCGCTGGTAATCTTTGAAGGGATTGTACGAAACAATTCTCAGGGCAAAAGCGTGCGCTTCCTCGAATACGACGCTTATGAGCCTATGGCTTTGAAAAAGTTGGAAGAGTTAGGCTCTCAGGCCAAAGAACAATTTGACATACGGGACATCGCCATCGTACATCGCATTGGCCATATGGAAATCGGAGAGTGCAGCGTTGTCATTGTAGTGGCTTCCGCTCACAGGGGCCCAGCATTTGACGCCTGCCGCTTCATTATCGACACCCTCAAAAAAATAGTCCCGATCTGGAAAAAAGAATTTTACGAAGATGGCGAAGTCTGGATCGAACACAATTAAGAATTACGAATTACGAATTACGAATTACGAATTACGAATGAACTCATACATCTCAGACCATTGATACATGGTAATTCAATTGGAATAATTAAAGTTTATCCAACACCGAGCATGTATGCTTTAATTCGTAATTCGTAATTCGTAATTCGTAATTCGTAATTATATCTCGTGGCGGTGTTCAAGCGCTTTGGACATTGTCACTTCATCGGCGAATTCCAGGTCGCTCCCGACCGGCACCCCCAATGCAATACGGCTCACTTTAACTCCAATAGGCTTCAAAAGCTTGGATAGATAGATAGCCGTCGCCTCTCCTTCGACATTGGGATTAGTGGCAATAATTATTTCCCGCACATTCCCTTCCCGCAATCGCTCCAGAAGATTTTTCAGCTTCAGATCTTCAGGTCCCACGCCGTTGATCGGCGAGAGAACGCCATGCAGAACATGATATTGCCCGTGGTATTCGCGGGTTTTCTCTATGGAAAGAATATCGAAGGGCTCCTCAACCACGCAGATAATTTCACTGGTGCGACCGGCGTTATTGCAGTAATGACAGGGGTCCCGATCCGAAAAATTGTTGCACCGGGAGCAAAACCGAATCTTTTCTTTCACTTCTATGATTGCGCGACTTAGCCGCTCCGCATCTTCCTTTGGCCGCCGCATTACACTGTAGGCTAATCGCTGTGCGCTCTTAGCGCCGATGCCGGGAAGCCTGCGGAATTCATCAATCAGACGTTCTATTGGTTCCGCGTAATCGCTCATGTGTCTATTTTTTCAGCCTTAACGCGGCCCGGAAAAACATCGATGAAAGATTTTACTATAGGTTCGCTTTTTGCCTTTTCCAGAAGGTCTGGTTCAATAGCTTTGGCGTCTGCGGATTTATGAGTGGGCGTATCCGGTGGCTCAGGAACCGCCGATTCTTTAATTAAAACCGACACCTGTTTTCCAACAACTTTGCCGGCAGCCTCGGCTATGACCTGCAGGTTTTCCTTTATCTGTTTGCGGAAAAATTCATTCGCAGTTCCCGGGTCAAGCACAATTTTATTGTCCTGAATTCGGGCGCTTTCCAGGCTCTGCAGGACCGATTCGAGGGATTCGCGTCCAACGGCCCCGGCGATTTTATACAGCAGGTCTTTTGAGTCCAGGCTGAGAGTCGGCGTTACAGTGTTTTCCACAGGAGAATGAACCGGAGAATCCGCCGCAGGCTGCGGTCGGAGAAAAGCAGGTCGCGGCGATTGAGGAGCCGGCGCAGGCGCCTTGGGTTCACTCGACTGCGATCCGCTTATGGCATTTTGAGTTTTTTCCTGAACACGACCGGAGAACTCCGCTATGAGGTCTTCCAGCGGTCGCAGCTTCGCAATTTGAGAAAGCTCAATCAATCCCATTTCAAGCTGGAACCGCACCTGCGTGGAATATTTCATTGCAGTTTCCATCTTTTGAAAGGCATCGAAAAGACGCAGCAAGTCTTCTCTGGAAAAAAGCTCAGCCTGCCGACGCAAATCGGGAAGAAGACTCCCAGGAATCCCCAACAACAAGGGATCCTCAATTCCTGCTTTAAGCACCATTATATTTCGGAATTGGCCTGAAAGACGTCGGCAGAAATTGTGCAAATCCTGTCCGGCTTCCGCCAGCTCCGCAACTTGTCTCAGGATGACAGCCAGATCGCCCTGTGCAATTGCATGCACCGTTTGGCTCAGGACTTTAGGTTCCACCAGGCCAAGCAGAGCGGCGACATCTTCATCGTGCACCCGGGCGCCGCTGAAGGCAATGACTTGATCCAATGCAGACATGGCGTCACGCATGCTTCCACCGCTGGAAAAAACCACTTGTTCCAGCGCCGGATTGCTGATTTCAATCCCCTCGGACTCGCAAATCCGGCGCAAACGATCCAGGATCAGGGGATACTGGATCAGCTTGAAGCTGTATTGCTGACACCGGGACAGAATTGTCGCAGGGATTTTATGATATTCGGTTGTAGCCAGAACGAAGACTATATGCGGCGGCGGCTCTTCAAGAATTTTCAGTAGAGCATTGAACGCCTCCGCTGTCAGCATGTGCACTTCGTCGATAATAAATATTTTATGCTTGTCTCTTGCAGGGCTGTACCGAGCTTTCTCTTTTAATTCCCTGATCTCATCGATGCCCCGGTTGGAAGCGGCGTCGATTTCAAGAACATCCATGCAGTTGCCCGCAGCAATTTCGGCGCAAGCGACGCAGACGCCGCACGGTTCGCCCGGCTTGCCTGCATGGCAGTTCAGCGCCATTGCAAGAATTCTGGCGCTGGATGTTTTCCCGCTGCCCCTCGGCCCGGAAAAAAGAAAGGCATGAGCCAACCGTCCGCCTTGTAGAGCATTGAGCAAAGTTTTGGAAACATGCTCTTGTCCTACGAGCTCATGAAAATTCTGGGGACGATATTTACGAGCAAGAACTTGATATTGCATAGGAAAAGGGTCGAGCCTCGGGGATCCTGTTGCACATATAGTTAACCTCTTAATGCTGCTTCCTTCCGGACCTGACATGGTTCGAGGGTTATATTGCACAAGGCCCGAGGCCCGTCATTAATTGAACTCATATGTTACGGCATTGCCTGGTCGCCAGTCAACAGCAGTCGTCAACGGCCACGGTGATTTTGTTCAGGCTTCCAGGCCTAATAATTTGTGATTGGCTATTTGTCATTGTTTTGGGATCAGATCAATGAGACTGGCATCCGGCTGCTCATCATTCTGGAAGCTCAGATGGCCACAACCGTCTTGCTTGAGAACCTGATCAAGGAAAATCGCGAGCTTGCCTGCATCCCCGGAGCGTCGATCAGAACTGCTCAAGCCAAAGCCTCCCGAATCAATAAATAACCAATCACCATTCACAAATAACCATTCGAGTCAGAGAAGAAAAAGAATTGATTATTGGTGATTGGGTATTGGCGATTTTTTAAATAACAGATCACCAATCGCCAATAACCAATGACAGGGCTTTCCGCTTTTTGCCGGAGGTTTCAGCACTCAGCGCCTCGAATACTCGTTGTGGAGACCAAACTTCGGGAAATTAGAACAAATTTACCGTTAGAATAATTGACGACTGACGACTGATGACTGACGACTATTATCTTGTTATATCCATCTATTGACGTGCGTATTATTATTAGACTTTGCTTTAGACATGGCTGGCAGGCAATTATCTGCTTATTATGCCCTTACTCAGAAGACGGTGATCATGAAACTTGGAACTATGGCGATCCAGCGCTCAATCTGGCCTTTAGCGGCAATTCTTATTTTATTTATGGGATTGGCCTTCTTTGGCTGTGGAGGATCCGGGACAGGGCCGGGAGCTAATAAAAACAGCCCTCTCGGCGGCAGACGCGGTCGCGGAACCGGATCAGTTCCGACAGTTACAGTGCTGACTGCGACTGTGCAGCGAATTTCCATTCAGCGGGAAATCGATCTTGCCGGATCGTTGATTTCTCCGAACCAGGCGAAAGTCAGCAGTGAAGTTGCAGGCGTGGTGCAGCAGGTTCTTGTGGAACTCGGCCAGGAAGTGAAAGCAGGCCAGGTGATATTAAAACTTAATCCGCAAGAACTGGATTTGGCGCTGCAGCGAGCTAAAAGCCAACTCAGGCAGACGGAAGCGCAACTGGGCATTGACGGCGCTCGTATAAAGGAACCGCCGCCGGACGAACAGATTTCATCGGTTCGCCTTGCCATTGCTAATCGAGACGACGCACAAGCTCAATTACGTCGCGCACAAAAGCTGCGAAGCCAGAATCTTCTTTCGCAAGCCGACATGGACACGGCGGAAACCAAAGTTAAAGTGGCGGAAGCGAATTACCAATCGGCCGTAGAAAGCGTTCAAAGCCTGAAGGCGACCCTGCAGGACAGACGTCAAGCCGTTGAGCTTGCAGAGAAGAAGCTGAACGACACTAACATCCGATCCTCTGTAGCCGGCCAGGTGAACGAACGTTTAATACAAAAAGGGGAATATATCCGCGAAAACACCGCGGTCGTCTCTATCGTTCAGATGAATCCTTTGAAGGTGCAGACCGCCATCCAGGAGCGCTATGCCGGCGTTGTGCGCCCGGGATTGGCGGTTGAATTTTCAGTGGAATCTTTCCCGGGAGAAAAGTTCAAAGGTTCCGTAGCTTACGTCAGTCCTGCAGTGGATCAGACAACTCGCTCGTTCTCAGTCGAAGTGCTGGTGGACAACAGCAATCGAAAGCTGAAACCCGGCTTTTTCGTCAAAGGCGTAATTTTTACGCGCCGTGACGAAAATGTCCTGGCGATTTCCGACGACGCCGTTTCCTCACTGGCCGGAGTATCCAATGTCTATGTTGTTGAAAATGGCAAGGTGCGACAGCAGATGGTTTCATTGGGCGCCCGGTTTGGAGATTTATATGAGCTTTTGAGCGGACTGAAAGGAGATGAGATCCTGGCATCGAGCAATCTGACGTTGCTTGCCACGGGCATACCCATCAAGGTCGTTGAAGGCGGCGGCAATCCAGAGCCGGCAACCGGCGGAGGTCCTATGCGTCGAGGAGGCCGGCCATGAAGTTAGCCGATGTCAGCATCAAACGCCCCGTTTTCGCAGTAATGATGTCCGCCGCCATCGTCGTTTTGGGCATTGCGGCCTACCGCCAGCTCGGCCTTGATTTAATGCCTAAAACTGATTTCCCTATGGTCGTTGTTCGGACCAGTTTGCCGGGCGCCAGCGCGGAGGAGATCGAAACCCAGATCACCAAGCCGATCGAAGAAGTGGTAAACACGATTGCCGGCATTGATGAGTTACGATCCACTTCCCAACAGAACGAATCCAGAGTCATGATCACGTTCGTTCTCGAGAGGGAGATCGAAGCCGCGGTCCAGGACGTGCGGGACAAGGTCGCTACCATAACAAACCGGTTCCCGTTGGACACGCTCCCTCCCGTCGTCCAGAAAATGGATCCTGATGCAAACCCAATCCTGACTATTGCCATATCCGGAGACCGGTCCCAAAAAGAAATCAGCCAGATCGTAGACAAACAGATAAAGCAGGTTCTTGAAACGGTGGAGGATGTCGGGGAGGTGACGTTCACCGGCGATCGGCATCGCGAGATTCAACTGCTGCTCGATAAAGACCGGATGAACGCATACGGCCTTACCGTAGATCAAGTCCGAAGCGCCGTCCAGAGACAGAACGTGGAAATTCCGGGCGGAAGCTTTCTCTCGGGACCTTCCGAAATTGCCTTGCGTACAATGGGACGCATCCGGAATGTGGACGACTTCAACAAGATCATCATCGCTTACAATGCCGGATCGGTTATTACATTCCAGGACATCGGCCGCGTTCTGGACACGGTTGAAGAACCGCGCAGCGTAGCCAGGTTGAACGGCCGCGAAGCTGTATCTTTATTAATTCGGAAACAGTCCGGAACCAATACGGTCAAGGTCATTGATGCGGCAATGCAAAGGCTTGAACAACGCATCAAACCCAATTTGCCGCCCGATATAAAAATCCAGACTACAAGAGACCAGTCGACCTTCATTCGCCGTTCATTTAAAGAAATACAGCATCATCTTGTCCTGGGCGGATTTCTTGCCAGCGTTGTTGTTTTATTGTTCATGCGTAATTTGCGGACTACTATCATCGCAGCGATCGCAATTCCGATTTCAATTGTCGGCACTTTTACCGTGATGAAAGCCTTCGGCTTCACCATGAACAACATGACGATGCTTGCCCTGTCTCTGGCGACAGGAATCGTGATCGACGATGCAATCGTAGTGTTGGAAAACATCTTTCGTTATATCGAGGAAAAGAAAGTTGCGCCCAAAGAAGCGGCGTCCAAAGCCACCAGTGAAATAGGACTGGCTGTGTTGGCGACAACATTGTCGCTGGTCGTAATATTCCTTCCCGTAGCATTCATGACGGGACAAATCGGTCAGTATTTCTACAGCTTCGGCATCGTATCGGCCGCGGCGTTCCTGCTTTCGATGTTTATCTCCTTCACCCTGACGCCGGCGCTTTGCGGAGTATGGCTGAAGCCGACAGACGCGCAACACAAGACTTCCAAACAACATGGATTTTATTCTTCCATCGATCGAGTCTACGGGAAAATGCTCGGATGGAGTTTGCGCCATCGCATGATCATCGTCTCAATCGGTTTAGCCGTCGTGGTATCGGCGTATTTCCTCTTCAATCAAATAGGGAAAGAGCTTGTGCCTGACGACGATCAGAGCGAGTTCAGCGTCAATGTACGGCTTTCTCAAGGAACTAACTTTTATCGCACTAACGAATTTGTTAAACCGATTGAAGAAACACTCCGGAATATGAAACATGTCCAGACTGTTTTTGCGACAGTCAACCCGGCAAGCGCAAATTTTTACGTAGGACTGACGCCGCTGGACAACCGGGATATTTCACAACAGGAGCTCATGCGCCAAACCCGAATGGAGCTGCGGAAATTCCAGGGCGCCCGAATCAGCGTCTCCGGAGGAACGGACTTGTCCGGATCCAGTTCGGGAGGCCGAGGCGGAGGCGGCATGAATCGCGTACAGATGCTGATCCAAGGCCCCGATATTCAACAGCTCCAAACTTATGTAACGGATCTGCTGGGAAAAGTGCGCACCATTCCCGGCATTGTGGATGCGGATACAAACTTTGAAGCTACGGCGCAGGAATTGAGGGTGAAGATTGATCGTACGCGGGCGGCGGATCTCGGAGTCCCCATTGACACCCTGGCTTCCAGCCTTCGGCTCCTGGTCGGAGGCAATGAAGTATCCAAATACAAGGAAGGAGACGACCAGTTCTCGGTGAAATTGAGGCTGGACGAGCAATTTCGAAACGATCCGACTAAAATGGGCGAACTACTTGTTCCCGGAGCCGGCGGCAGGCCGGTCAAGGTAAGCGACGTCGCCGCCCTTGCTCTCGAACCCGGCCCGGCCAATATCGATCGCTATAACCGGCAGCGTCAGGTTTCTTTAAACGGCAATATCGATGGAATCCCGCTGCAGACTGCCAATGATGAAGTCAAAAAGAAAGTGGAAGAGATGCATTTCAAGGCCGGCTATTCCGCCGTCGCCGGATTCGGCGCCCGCATGCTGAGCCAGGCGTCCAACGATTTCGGCGTGGCGGTGATTCTGGCTGTAATCTTTATTTACATGGTGCTTGCATCTCAATTCAACAGTTTCATCCATCCGCTTACCATTATGACGGCAATCCCGCTAAGCCTTCCTTGCGGCTTGTTCGCCTTAATGGCTATGGGCATGACGGTCAACGTATACAGTGCGATCGGATTGATGATGTTGTTCGGGATTGTAAAGAAGAATTCCATTCTTCAAGTCGATTATACCAATACGCTTATTGCAGAAGGGCTGGCGAGGGATAAGGCGATTGTGACCGCCAATCATGTCCGCCTCCGTCCAATCCTGATGACCACGATCGCCATTGTCGCGGGCATGCTGCCGATCGCCTTCGGTCGCGGTTCAGGATCCGGCTCTCGCGCTTCCATGGCTGTGACGATTATTGGCGGCCAAGCTATCTGCCTTCTCCTGACGCTGCTGGTGACTCCTGTAGTTTATTCTCTCTTCGACGACGCGAGGTTGAAACTGCCTCGATTATTCCGCCGGAATCATCTCAGCGCTGTAAAGAAAGCCGCTCCACCTGCTGAAGAAAACGCATCTTAACTCATACAAGAATGAAAGGGCGGCGAGACCCTGCCGCCCTTTTTCCTTTGTTATTTCTTATTATTGGCTAAATGAAAGAGCAAAAGAGATCGATCGCCTGTATTAAATGCAGGCACTATCAAATCACCTGGGAAACAAACCATCCCTATGGATGCCGGGCGCATGGTTTCAAAACCCATCGAAATCCAGCGACGGTCGTCTTTGAATCCTCAGAGATGGAATGCCAGCTGTTTGAACCCAAACAAGCAAAAAAAGATTGATCTAAAAAGCAAGAACGCCTTGGATTACAAGGATTCCACAGATTTAAAAAATAAATAATAATTTGTGAAATCTGTGGAATCCTTGTAATCCAAGGCGTTCTTTTATTCTTCGAAGCGGCCGGCTAGAATGTTCTCCAAGCGTTTGGAATCCCGTCTCAGATGAATCGTTTTTCCTTTCCTCACATAAACCAGGCCGGGTTTCGCGCCTTTCGGCTTTTTGATGTCTTTCACAGGAGCCACATGGACATCAGCGCTGCCGGCGTTCTTCATCTTTGAAAAATGGACCGCGAGCTCGCAAGCGTCCAACACGGCGCCGGCAGGAGCATCCGAGCGGCCTTCCGTTCTCAATATCACATGGCTCCCGGGATACCCTTCCAGATGAAAGAACAAATCATTCCCGCGCGCCAATCGCGTCGTAAGATAGTCGTTCCCTGCATCGCTTTTCCCCACCCATATTTCCAAACCATCCTGCGTCCTGTATCGCTTGGGCGTCAGTCGTGAGGGAATGTCTTTTTTCGATGCAACCTTAGTTGGAGCAAAACCGGCCTTCTTTTTTGGCGCATATCTATGAATCAGCCTCCGAATTTTTGGATGCTCGGCAATTTCCTCAAGCTCAGCGATTTCGGGCAAGTCGTTTTTAAGCGTTTCCCGGAGTTTTTGCTGAATGCCGCTTAATTCCGACCGGGCAATTTCCATAGTGTCGAGTTGTTGCTGAATCATCTCCATTCCTCTGGAATCCTTCTGATAATGAGCGAAGTATGATTCCAGGTTGGCCGCGGGAGAGAGTCTCGGGTCCAGTGGTATTTCAATAGCTGCTCCCGTCTGGTAATCAATCGCTTTAGCGACCGGATCTCCGGGTTTGACGGCGTGCAAAACGCTTTTGAGCAATTCTCCCTTTTCTCTATATTCTTCGGCTTTCTTCGCCTTACCTAAATCCTCCTGCAAATTAAGATATTTTCTATCAAGGAAACTCAACTCTTTCTTAATAGCCTGTTCTATTTTGCGCACCCAAGACTCCACTGCGTGTTCCTGCTCCAGCCGGCGGTATGTTTTTTCGAGCGCTTCCAGAAAAAGTTCATCCGGCGTTTCTTCCCATCGATCGACTCCTTCCGATGAAAGGGCTTTGCTTGAATCAATCCAAGGCGCTCCAACTTTAAGTTCGCCTCGGGTGTCCTCCAGAGATCGCAGAGAGTGCGCCAGGTTGCCTCCAGGATCCAGCAGGTAAATATTGCTGCGTACGCCCAGGATGGAAAAAACCAGCTTAAATACTCCCGAATGCGTCTGCAAATGAAAGCGGACCTGCCGGTCCCCTGAGGCAGTCTCCATTCCTGTCAGTGAGCTTCCGATAAGATGCGCCCGAAGATATTCCTGGAACGAAGAGGCAATGCGGTTGGAATCGGCCGAGTCGGTCAGACAAACTCTGGCGAATTGAGGGTTGCAGGAAATCAATAGCTGGATTTTTTGTGGGCCTTCCAAGACCAGAACTATAGCCTGCTCATCATCCGTCTGCTTGACACGTCGAAGCGTCGTTCCCAACAGGATATTCTTGAGCAACCGGGTTGCGCGCCGCAATTCGACCAAACTTAACATCCGCTCCTCCTGAAATACCTTTATATTCGAAGCCCGGCTGGTATTCAATTTCGGCAAGGTGGCTGCAGCGCTTGGGAAACGTCTTCTGGTAAAAATCGCCTAGAATTAAATTAAAGGGGCCGTGTCTCCAATGTTGAAATTCGATCCCATCACTCGCGAGCAGTTCTTGGCGAGGACACGGCCCCATGCCTTCTTTATTTCAATTCCTTTTCCAATATGACCATGTGTTCGCCTCGACTGGCGATTCCAACCAGAACAAAACCGGCAGCCTCGGTTTCTCGGATTTCCTTTTCCATTGTTGAAGTACGAGAAGTTGCCAACAGCTTATATTGATAACGTTTGGATGATTTCGGTGATTTTTCCATTACGACAACGATTTCTACACTGTTGCCGAGCCCTAAGCCCATGCCTTTTTTGGCAATCATGGTCTGAGGCAGTATCCGGAACCCCTTGTCTCCCGCCTCGTTCAATTCTTTTTCCATCGTGCCGGTCCGTTTGGTCGCTAAAAGTTCATATTGGAAAACGTCTGGAGGCGCGGCCAGCTTTTCCATCAGCAGCACCATTTCATCTCCTGCGGTTGGCGCGCCCATTCGAACTTTATATCCGTTTCCAGCGGCTTCACTCATTTCTTTCTGCATAGTGCCGGTCCGGGTTGTTGCTAACAGGATAAATCGCTGCCCTTCTTCGCCTTTTTTATCGTCGCTCAGAAGCAAGCTATTCGTTGGAGCTAAAAGAAAAACAAAAATTACCAAAGTCCAAATCTTATTCATTCTGAGTCTCCTCAATATTTAAGATTTAAAATGTACCGTTCTGATAAAAGATCAAGGCGCCACCGATGGATTGAGACGCCGGCTGTTTTCCATTACCTCAGCTGGAATGCGGAACGAAACTTTACTTTCTTTATCATTGATGCGTATGATCAACTCGGCCTTTTTAATTTCCGGTCCAAAAAGCGGCTCTCCATTTTTGCGAGACAACGGGAAAACCACCCAGAAACGTTCATATTTGTAATCCTTTTCATTCGTTCCTGCCAATCCTTTCAGCTTCCAAAGCTCGGGAGTATTCTGCCCCTTCAGGCATCCATCGGATCCCATCGGGAGGTTTTCAGGTTGCAGAAAAGCATGCCAATCCGAGGGAATGACTCCGGAGCCTTCAATGGCATCCAATTCGACAAGAAAAATGGCAGGACCGGCCTTTTCCGCCTCTTCTATGAGCTTTAGCGTTTCATCATTAGAAAGCCTTTGGCGAATCTGTTCCAAACGCGCAGTCGCACGAATAACGGAAGGACTAAGCCAGGTAGCGCGGTATTTATAGGATGTCGCTTTGTTGGTCGACATCACCCGCAATCCGGAGTCCCCGGACACACTGCCTTTTTCCGTCATTTCACTTCCAATTTTCTTGGCTTGTGATTGCGACCAGCCAAGAAAATCCTGAGATAGAAGCGCCGTGGGAAGACAAATCATTAAAAGACATGGAACTACCCCAAATAGCACCCGTAACAACCGCATAAAAATCCTCCTCGACAGAAAATCGCTTTAAATCTAAACCTTTTTAAAAGCTTATAGGAACAGAAAATCAAGGGGTTTGCAACTCTTGCATTATCAGAACATTCTCCGTTTCTGATTCAAGGTTCCATATCGACAATCCTGGATTTTCTTATTCGTTTTTACTACAGGATTGAGACAAAAAGACAGGGCCTGATTATAGTGTCTTTCCCCCACCTTGGCCATCCGTTCTCCTCAATTTCCAATGGGGGAGGGGACAGTTTAACCAGGCGCGGTCTTTTTGAAGTTGTGTGGAGGGGGGGGTAATTCTTAAAGCAGTATAAAACGGAGCGGCGACATGGGTCTATCCACATTACGCCGCTCCGCGGCTTGAAGCAAAAAGCATGCAGCAGGAATCTCCTTGCCGGCAGCAGCACAGTGTATCAACCTATCCCAGGAGTATGTTTCAATTCGTAATTCGTAATTCGTCATTCGTCATTCGTAATTTTGCTAAATTTTCCCCAACGCCTTAAGCACCTTATCCGGAGTTATCGGATATTCGAACGTCCATTTCCCGGTGGCATTGTAAATGGCGGAGGAAGTAATAGCGGCCATTGAGGCGCCTATATCCTCTCCGATCCCGCAGGCGCCGTAAGGCGTATATCCGAGATGGCTCTCGATTAAATGACAATCCACGACCGGGTAATCGTTCATAGTCCCAAAATGATAATTGATGTGATCGAGGTTCAGTCCGACTCCGGTTTTAGGACAGTAGATTTTTTCCTCGGTGGCGCTTTTCCCGATTCCCATAACTGCGCCTCCATACTGTTGCGCCTCAGCGCCTTGCCGGTTGAAGATTTGGCCGATATCGTTGACGCAAACCACATTCGTCAAGTAGGTCATTCCGGTCTCGGTATCCACTTCCGCTTCAATGAAGTGAGCCTGCCTGGCCATAACATACATACCCCGCCCCATCGGGCCCATCGACATCGAGTTGCTTTCAGGATAAGCCATCATAACCGAGGAGCCGCCCATGAATCCGCCGCCGCCGCCGACCACTTCCAATATGGATCTTTTTTTACTCGGATCCGCCTTTTCGAAGATCATACTATCTTTGATATCGTAATCTTCCGGTTTCTTCGAACTCGAAGTGGAACCTTGTCTTCCGCCCATGCCCATCGGCCCACCCATTCCCATCGGCATGCCCATCGGCATATCCATCGGCATGCCCATTCCCATTGGCATGCCTGAAAACATGGATCTCGAAGCTCGCTCAAGAATTTGCTGTTTCAATTCTCTGGCGGCGGCTATCAGTTGGGGGATGCCATTGACGGTGCCTGCGGAAGAAGCCGGCTGAGCCAGGCTGAAAGAGCCTTTATCACACCTTTGTTCCTGGATGAGTACGTCATCGTATTTAAATCCCAGTTCCGCAGCCACAACGTGGCGATAACCGGATTCGGTGTCGATGCCAGCATCGCAGCGCAGTCCTATAATAGTGACCTTGCCGTCGCGGAGATTCAGACAGCCATGCGAGGGAAAAGGCATGCCGCCCCAACTCCATTCATTCACTGAGGTAAAGCCCATGCCGTGCATTCTCCCATTCGCAAGTTTTCTTGCGCCGGGAGCATGCCATTTCCGGTCCCAGTCTATTGCCTTTTTACCACGCTCAATCACTTCTTTCAGAGAATGTATCTGGGGGAATCCATTCTCTTTTTGATACTGCGTAATATAATCCCAGTCATTCCCCTGACAACCGTCGTTTTTCAAAGCGACTTCGGTAGGGTCAAGCCCGAACTCCGCTGCGACACGATCGAACATCACATTATGCGGAACGCAGGACGCCGCTCCATGACGGAAACATGCCTGGTAGCCTCTATTGGTAAACGGCCACACCTGGGTGCCGCGAATATTCTTTATTTTGGTGCATTCATGGGTCTTGTCTGTGGCAGGATTTCTGGCGCCTGCCATATGCCAATGATACCCGGTTATGGTTCCATCCTGTTTGGCCCCAACTTTGCACTTATAAACGCCTGCCTCGTCACCGCCGCAATAAAAATTGCCTTCATCGTATAGAAGCTTCACGGGAGCGCCTTTGGCTCTCTTGGCCAATATGACAGCGAGCCTTATGAACAAGTCAGAGTATGCCAGCCAGGACAACCCTCCATACCATGAGCCTTGATATGGGAACGTAATGGTAATTTTGGAACTGTGGGTAAAACCTTGCGAACCATTCATTCCGCCCATGCCGCCAAACATCGGCATGCCCATGCCGCCACCCATATCACGCTTGCTGAGCTTGCTCTGCGGATTTTCTTGATGATGGACCCAGATGTCCAGATAATCGCCTCTCCATTGAGCCACGCAAGCCATAGATTCAACGCCGGCCGGTGAATTCATGGCTCTTTTTATGGTGTATTCGATTGTTTTGTCCGCTTCCTTAAAAGCTGTCTCGACATCGCCAATGGACATTTCATCAGACGTAATTACGTTAGGCCCGGTGGACCCATTGGACCGACTAAATCCGAATCCCATGCCCATGCGATTTGCTTCAGTCATGATCTTCGGAGCGTCTGGTTTTGCCGCCTCCTCCATATCAAGGACGAATGGCCGTTCTTCCCATTTGATATCAATTAATCTAAGCGCCCTGTCGCATATTTCTTCGCTGTCGGCGACGACCGCAACTCCCATGGGGGCCTGGTAGAAATCTCCGGTTCCGGGAAGCGTCAGGATGCTGTAACTCATGTTGTTATCCGTGCCGGAGCCGCCATCTTTTGCTATATCGGGATCATCGAATTTCAGTATGTCCCTGACCCCAATAAGCGCTTCCGCTTTGCTCGTATCCATGGTTACGATTTTGGCATGAGCATAGGGCGAAGTGAGAATTTTGGCGTACAAAACTCCCGGGAGCTCAATATCTCTTGTGAACGCTGCAGTTCCACTTACTCTATCGTAGCCGTCATGACGGCTCATACTGGCTTTGATACTCTCGCTGGATTCCGGCAGCTTCCACGTCCACGGCTGATTATTGTTTTCCGGCATTCAATTCCTCCACATCCACAGAAAGACAAAGTAATGTCTAAGCATACGTTCGGTTCAAAACAAAGGTTTCGGTAGCAAAATCCCAGGAATTTTAAAAGACTGGATTCAGAGGAATGGGGATAGAGCTAAATTACTATTATTATATATTCAGCAAATACTTGCACGAATCTTTATGAGGAAACCAGGCTAAATGAAACCAATTTTCATGATTACTATCCGGTTGTCGCAACTCCGCGGCTTTCAGTAAAAACCAGCGCCTTGGGACGATACTCGGTCTCCGGAAGAAACATTGCTTCTTTATGAATTTCTACCGTTCCAACAAAAGGTGCAGAGTCTATCAACCGGACGGCCGATCGCGGAGGCCATATCCTCCAATCCCTGATACATCAGTGAATTCGCTCCCAACTCCTGAGCGATGGCTTCGACCATCTTTTTATACTTTGGTGAATTCCGGTCCAGGTATTCACGAACATCCTGGATGTCTTTGCCTTCAAGATTTCTGATGGCTCTGCGGGCGGCGAGTTCCTTAGTCGATCGCGTCGACTGGTTGTACACACAGGGAAACATCAGCGGAGGGCAAGCGATCCTCAGGTGAACTTCCTTGGAACCATGAGCCAGCATTTTTTCTTTGATCATTTTTCTGAGCTGGGTTCCGCGCACAATTGAGTCGTCGCAAATTACAATCCGTCGACCTCGGATAAGTTCAGGGATTGCGATCAATTTCATATTGGCGATCAGATCGCGCGTCGACTGCTCGGAAGGCATGTAGCTCCGTGGCCATGAAGGCGTGTATTTAACAACGGGTCTGGCGTAAGGGATTCCGGATTGATTGCCGTAACCAATCGCATGCCCCACGCCGCTGTCCGGCACGCCGGCGACAATATCAGCGGTAAATCCCGCAGCTATGTCGCGTTTTGCCAGCAAGGCTCCGCTATTATATCGGGCCTGCTCAACATTGATCCCTTCAATGGAACTGGCCGGAAAGCTGGTGTAGATCCAGAGAAATGCACATGGACGGCTGACGCTCTGGCTCCCTTCACATTTTTTCTCAATCCCATTTTCCGTAATCTTGACTATTTCGCCGGGCGTCAATTCTGCAACTGGGGCAAATCCAAGGTTAGGGAAAGCGGTGGTTTCCGTTGTAACCCCAAATCCATTATCGCTTTCTCCAATTACCAAGGTGGAGTGGCCTTTACGATCACGGGCGGCGTATATCCCGCTGCGAGTCAGCAGCAAAAGCGATACGGCCCCATTAATCCGGTCAAAAACGGCCTTTATGCCCGCCTCGAGATCAGTGGACTTGCTGATAAGTTCGGCCACAATTTCGGCGGGGCTTATGCTGGAATCAGGTTGAATCTCCGCAAAATTCGCTCCCTGGTTCTGAAGATCCAAGGCGATTTCGTCGAGATTGGATATATTGCCGTTCATCACTATAGCGAAAACTCCATGACGAGATGAGAAAACGACCGGCTGGATGTCGTAACCAATCACCCCGATGCCGTATCTGCCATTCATTTTGCTTATAAAATGCTGGAATTTGGGCCTGAAATTTTCACCACGGATATCGTGGATCTTGCGCTCGATCCCTTTTTCTCCGAAGATCGCCATCCCCGCATAATCCGTGCCTAAATGGCAGTGATAATCGATGCCATAATAAAGAGACTCCGCACAATTGCCTTGCTTGGCAACCGAACCAAAAATACCAGCCATAAATCACTCCCTTTCGCCCGAACCGGGGCGTTTAAAACGGTTCCTATATGAGGAATAACGAACATTAAAGGGTCTTGACGGTTTGGGCAATCAAAAAATGAGAGCATGAGAGCTTGTTAATGTGGAAAAATAAAAACGCCGCGGATTAAACAGATTTTTTTTAAAATCTGTTTAATCCGCGGCGTTTATTATTGGGAGATTTTTATTACAGCTCCGGAACTGTATGCGGAAAACTCGGGCGCATACATGGGCTGCAATGTGGCAGGCGCGATTTTAAAGGTCCCTGCCGTAGTCGCCCGAATGCGGTATTTGAACGTGTACTCTCCTTGCGGCAAATGCTCGAAGAAGAAATTTGCGCCGGAATCTCTGATTTCCTCGTACCAGCAGATGCCCAAATCCCATTTATGTTTTGAAAGATTGCCGGAGGGCTCAAATCCGGCTCCGCGCGGATCGCGCAAATGGACATACTCCATCGGATGTTTGCTCGTCAGCGACAAATGGACTTCAACCTCATCGCCAGGCGCGATCGCAGCTCCTTCGTTTAAAGGTTGCAGCGAGAATTCCTTGCCTGTATTCACCCGCTTGAAATAGCTGCGCGTCAGGCGCAGATAATCGCCCCTTTCTTCCGCCGGCAATTGCTCGGTGGAAAAATGCCATGTAGCCGATGCAAACAAATGCCCTTTACTCGTCTTCTCGACCTTAATCGTAGAATTTGATTGGAGATCGATCTTTTCTCCCGGAATGATAATCCGGTTCTTCTTTCCCATGTATTCATCCGGTTCAAAGACAAAAGAGGTTTTCCGGTCTCCCACCGTCACCGTCGCATCCTCACGAACGCCCAACTGACCCGTATCTTTCAGATAATGAGCCAAAGAATAAATCACTTCGGCAGTGGCGCGCGTGGACTTCCAGTGGTTCATTTTTTTATTCAGGAAGAGCCAAAGAACCATGCCATCCAGCTTGGGATCATTGGGTATCAATTCCATATCCGTTCGTATCGCGGATGCATGGCTTTCGATCGTGTCGTTATACCAGAGCCATCCGCGGTCTTCCGGCGCCCAGAAGGTCCCCTGGTCTTCAGCTGTTTTGGCGGAATCCATTACGCTCTCCCAGACAAGCATGGCGTCTTTGGAACGTTGCATCCGTTTCAGCGTGAGAGCTAAATAACCTTTCAGATATGGGCTGTGATCCTTCCAATGCTTGAAGCTGAAGTCGAGCATAGTCTTGCGCTCGGCGGGAGTAAAAGAGCCTTCGTACCATTTGCCGTCAGGATAATTGGAAAGAACGTAATTGATGAACGTTACGAATTCCCAACCACTATCGTGAGACATCATCTCCTTGACAACGTCATCCAGGTAATGCCGATGCATATAATCCATTGCCGGCTTCACCATCTCGCGCGGAACCTCGACGCCGAATTCCAGAGCTTTTGAAAAGCCATGCAGCAGGTATAGCGTCATATAGGGCGATGGCGGACCGGCGGCGAACCAGGGGAATCCACCGCTGGAAGTCTGCGACTGGCGCAGCTTGGCCAAAGCTGTTTCCCTCTGAGCTTTGGCTATGCGTGAATCAAGCACATTGATCAAATGAGCGTTGTCAACGCTCCCCCCTTTCGCCATCTCGAGCCAGGGCGTTTCTTCAAGAGCCATTTTGCGGTTGGGATCCGATGCGTCCCACTGCTCGAATTGAGTCTGGCGGGATGAGAAATCCTTCGCCATGCGATCGATGGCAGGGTATTGCTTGTATAGCGATGAAAGGATCCCCGTCGAGACAAAGCGGTTGAGCGTCTGCTCGGTGCATTCATAAGGATAGTTCACGAGATAGGGGAGAGCCGAAAGGACAGAATAAAAAAGCTGTCCATCCAGCGTCACCACCATTTGTTCGTTGATGCGCGTTGGATCGTTGTTGGCCGCCAGGTCATTGAAACGAATAAGGCGCTGCGACTGATCTTTCAGAGTTACGAATCTAGACTGCATCAGGTGCATGCGCCCGGGCAGAATGGGTATCGGACGGAGTTCCCCATCGGAAAAATCTCCGGAGGTCGCGGTCACTTTGAAAGCGACCTGTCCCACCCTGGTCGGAGTTTTGATAGGAAATGTTAGATTAGTCCCGCCGTTCGCCGAAATCGTAAACGGTTTTCCGTAGGCGTCCGATTTAGCGAGACCGAATTGCGAGAGTATGGATTGATCGGTAGCAGTGTCGATGATGTCGAAATCAAGCGCTCCCTTCAGCTCTTTATCGGAGGCGTTATTCACAACCACCTTGATCTCGGCCTGATCCCCTTCCCGCAGAAAGCGCGGGAGGTAAGGCCGCACCATTATTTCTTTCACGCTGCGCGCTGCGCGCTTAACAGAGCCGGACTTCAAGTCGCGGGTGATGGCATGAACCCAAACGTTCCAGGAAGTGACCGAGTCGGGAACCTTGAATTCAAAGGTCACGGATCCATCCGCGCCTGTAAGCAGGTGCGGCTGCCAGAAAGCAGTCTCGCTGAAGTTGCTGCGCAGCTCGATTTTCGGAGCAGGTTGTGATTGGGCAATCTCTGCACCTCCGCCCCTAGCATTAACCAGGTCCAGCGCCCTGGGGGCTGACAAGGGCAACTGATTAATCTTATCTTCAGACAAAACGACGCCAACAGAATGACCGGATTCCAGAACTAAACTTTCTGCAGCGACAACACCGGATATATCCCCCCCTATCTTCAACGGCGAACGCCTCCTCACTCCGACTCCGCCGATGCCGTATCCGCTGTAAAACACGAGTTGGTCCCTGGTGAAAGATGGGACGCCAGGGACGCGATTGAATCCACGGCTATTCAACCAGAGAGGATTTGCCTGGCCCAGATTTGCGCGGGCCAGGATCGAACGAGCCCGGTAGGGATAAAGGCCGAGAGGATTGGCGGGCGTGTGTGGGACAAATGAATCCAGGCTGCGGTCATACATATAAGCCAGCAATTCCGCTGCCGGGACGGCGATGTCTTTTCCTGCGGGTCCGGTTACTTTGACGCTCCAGTTTTCCTCCTGGCCGGGCCGGAGCCGGTCACGGAATGTGGAAAATTGCACTTTCAACTCTTTATTGTCCCAGGGAACCATCAGAGAACGCTGAAACGTGACAAACTGATTGTCGCGCACAAGGGTCATGGTTATACCCAACCCACCGCGGTCTGGTTCTGTAACAGGAAATTCCACCAGCGATGGGTCCACCCCGGAACGTATTTCTTTCCGTTGGATGCATTTCCCATCGCGATAAATTTCGAAAATCAAAAGCTGGTCTTTTATTCCCGAATGCACCAAAAATCGCGCCGTGCTTCCAACCTGGACTGATGGCTTTTCAAGCAAAAGTATTGCGGGCAGCGGAAGTTTCATGGAGGAGGCGGCGACAACAAAGTTCTTCTGCAGTTCAAATTTTGCGCCAAAATCATCAATCGTTTCATAAATCAAACGATAAGCGCCGGGCTCCAAATGGGGAACTGTGATCTTTCCCTCTCCCTTGGCGTCATGAGCAACAGTCCCTGAGGCCTGAGCGGCGCCCTCTTCCCACTGCAGCAAGACAGCATCGGGATCATAGTCATGATGCCATCGCTCGCGTTCGATGTCTCCCGGCGTTTGATATCCGCTCATTGCCTTGAATTCTTGGGGAACGAACAATGGCTGCGCCGCGGGAAGAATTGTCTCCGCCGGTCCTTTTAATGAAGCAATCCGCCAGGTTCCCTTGCCGGCCTTAGGAATGCCATCCAGGTTTGTGCGCACAATGCTGATTTTGACCGGATCATCTTTAAGGAAAAACACTTTTTCCAAATCAGCTGAAGCTTCAACGGAAACGAAACCAAGGTGGAATACTCGCTCGGCTGAACGCGTTTCACCTCCCTCATCCGTTACATCAGCGGCAACAGAGTACCGATAAGAAATATCTTTGTTTTTACCCAGCCTCTCATCAATCTCCGGGGAGAATGTAAATGAAAACGTTCCGTCCTCTTTTAATGCGGCGGTTCCACTTGCAGCCACCTGCGAACGAGGAGAATTGAAGTCGTAACCGCCCCACCGGCAATAGCCCCACCACCAGGGATACACCGGCTCCCGCTTCACCAGCCACTTAACCTGGCCGCTTGTGACGGGAAGGCCAAAATAGTATTTTGTCTCTCCTTTTAAATGGGCCGGATGGTTGAGACGAAGCGGCTCCTCCGGATCGAGCATTTTGGCTTCGAAGGTAGGCCGCTTGTACTCCTCCACCCGGACGCCCGTTTGGCCGCCCCTGGAGCTTTCCAGATACCAATAGCCCAGCGCCCTCCCGGCAGGAATAAGAAATTCGCCTGAGGCCGTCCCGAAATCATTGGTTGTCACTGTTTGTGTCAGAACCACTTGATGATTTGTGTCCTTGAGCGAGACGGTAAAAGCGCCGGCAGGAGAAGTTTCAAAACGAGTTCCATCCGAACTGCCTTTATAGAGCGCCGCCTTCCAAAGAATTTTTTGCAGCGGCCGATAGATGCTGCGGTCCGTGTAAAACAATGTTGAAAAGCTCTCGCTCGGTTGTCTCTCCCGGTTGGAATAAAGATGCTCAGGATCTAATGCAAATTGATCCCCCCGGCGGGCAACCAGGAAATATTGAGAATTCTCCTGGGCGATGTGGAACTCAACTATTCCCCGCTCATCGCTTGGTTTCGATTCCATGCGCTGGTGGCGCTTTTTCCAATCGAACCTGTAAAGCGTCACTTCCGCGCCGGCTGCCGGTTTGCCGGTAGAGCCGGAAAAGGCGGTGACCTGAACGGCAACGCCATTCTGACGTGTGATGAGCGCCAGATCGCCTATCGTCATATATAAACCCTGCAACCAGTTGTCATCCTTGGGGAATCCCGGGCGTGCGGAAGCGACGATAAGGTAAACTCCCGCCTTGGTCATGGGCGGGATGACAAATGTTTTGTGCATCCGATAGTCCGGGGTAGCGGGCAATGCCGCTTCCCACTGTTGGATTGGCTTGGAATTGGCTGCCAGTTGTTCCAACTCTCTACCGGATGGCATTAGATTGTAATCATTGGATGTCTCGATCGTTTTCAGGAGATCGATTAAATAAGCTCGAAAATAAACCTTTTCCAGATTCTTATGCGTCACCAGCAGGGACTTTTTCTGCGGATTGTCGTTTTGCATGCCGCTGATGGCATAATCCGGCGCCTCAATCTGTTTCTCAATCGCCAGGCAATGTTTCCCTCCGATGGAATCCGGGAAAGCCGCTTTTCCCTGAAGAGCGATCTGCCGGGCGCGAATCAAGGAGTCGGGCTCACCTTCGGCTCGCACAAATTCCGCTAACTGCGCCATCCCTTCAGCCCACCAGGGAACATCCGGATAAACATCTAATTTCTTTTTCAGGTCCTCTTGAATAAATCTCCTGTCTTCCAACTCCCTGAAATGCAAGTGAATCTGCCGGCAACGCTCAAGCCTCGCTTCCAGAGCGGCTTGCCGTTCTTTCTTTTGAGCATGCCAATTTTCCAGATCCAACAAGATAAAACTTATCTTTTCTAAAGGATGACGGGCAGGATCCACGAGCGACAACTCGTTGTCGGTTGTGTTCATCAGGTTGTTGAGATTCAGACGATAAATTTCATTAAGCTGATCGGGACGCCAACTGTTGGTGTCGGCCAGCATATCGACTCGCATATAAGAAACCGAGTCGCGCAGCGTCGGCCGAATTCCGGCAGGATAGCTGTTGGGAGAAATGAATTCCTTCCATTGATTATTGGGCGTCTCCCCAAGTTGGTCGCGCACTTTCCAGACATTTTCAAAGGCTTTCTGCGCCTCTTCATAAATTTGATCGCGCGTCCAGGCTTTTAGATCCACCGCTCCTTTTGAATCCATTTTTTCACGCTTATTGATTTCCCACGAGTAATTGCGCGCGTAGGTTGTAAGGGTGTGGGCGTAAAACAGGTTCAGCACGGAAGAACTCTTCCAATCATCGGGCCATCCTTGATCTTTTAGGAAACGGACAGCGGTTTCATATCCATGCAGCGATATTCGAAGCTCCGTGTAGCGAATCAGGCAGCGCGTCCATTCCGTATTGTTCTTTCCGGTCCGGGCGGCGCTCAACATCTTTTCTACTAAAGACAAAGCGGCTTCATTCTTCTGATCCTTAATCAATTGTTCGTATTGCGACCAGCCCTCCGGGAAATTGCCGTTCCATTCCGCAGTAGTGGTTTTCACATCCTGCAAAACCGGTTTTCCAATAATGAATCCAAGGCTCAGCGCAATAAAAAGGAAAAGCAGGAATGCGGCCTGGCGTTTGTTTTCGATCATAGTTATCCGTCTCCTCAATCTATTAGACGTCGATCTCTCAGATTTTCTCAGGATATTTTTACTATGCCGGGAAGGATGATAGTTTTTTAAAGGCGCTGACGTTCACGACTGCGTGCACGTCAACGCCTGCATGAGCGATCAACCTAATAGCGCTTGCGCGCGTATCAGACGGTTCTGAACATCCACTCCATTGGGACATTGGATGGCGCACGAAGAGCAATCGGAGCATTGCACATTGCGGATTTCTCTCGGCAAGCGCAGGAAACTATTCCGAGCCTGCTGGAAATCGCCGCCAAAATCGTTATAAGCCAGGAAACGCAACTCCTCCGTCACCGGAACATTCTGCGGACATTTTCCTTTGCATTCATAGCACATGCGGCAGTAAAGAGGCCTGATTTCCTGGTTCCTCACATAAAGCATCTTCTCGTCCTCCGGAGTGTACTTCTCCGTCATAGCCCGTACGTTCATTTCAAGTTCGGCGATATTCTTTACATAGGGAACGGTGGTTGAAATTGCGGGATTCCTCAGGACCCACTTCACAGCAGCCAGGGGTCCTTCGTTGGGCAGCTTGACTTCTCTGGGCACAAATCCTGCCACGGCTATGATGACTTTCATCGCCACCATCCCAATCCCTGCATTATGGAGTTTGGCGATGGCTTCTCTCCGGAAGGGCGCGCCTGCGAGAGCGTAACTATAAGTTGTTTGAACGACATCGAATTTGCCGACTTGCAGGATGCGATCCGCCACTGCCTGCACGTTATGCGTGCTGACCCCCATGAATCGGGTTTTCCCCTGCTTTTTAAGCATTTCACAGGCTGCAACCGCTTCATCCGTTATGGTGTCCGGCGTATCCCGGGAATGCAGGTGCCATATATCAACATGGTCTGTCCCCAGCGCCTTAAGACTGGCGTCCATATCTTTTTGAATTTCCGCTTGGGTTCTTCCATCGGTTTTGGTGGCCAGCACGACTTTATGTCTTTTGCCTTTGAGAGCGGCGCCCGTTATCCGTTCACTGGCGCCTTCCCCATAGCCGCGAGCAGTATCGAAATAATTAACCCCCAAATCGATTGCACGGGCGATGACCTCGGGGTTGGGCGTGATGCCGACGCCGCAGCCGACGCCGGACACTTTCAGTCCCGTTTTGCCCAGCACTCGATAGCTTGTTCCGGCAGGCGCCTGAGCAAGACCATCAAAATTTTGTGAAGCGATAAAACTTACTGCAGGCAGAACCAATCCCGTTTGTAGGAATTTTCTTCTTGATGATTTGGATTCCACAAATCCTCCCTTTTCTGGAGTTGATGTTTGCGAAATGCATTACGGAAAAGATGACGCAGTATAATAGCCGCATCACATTGGAATTTGCAATGCTGAAGCTTCCACAGTTTTTGTTTTCTCTGCCGCTGCTATTAGGATATAAAGATCCATAGCATATTTTTTCGAAAAGAGGTTCTTATGAAATGCCAATGGTTTTTGATCCTTCTGTTATGCGTTCCCTGTTTTATCGCGGCTCAATCCCAGGACAACTCTTCCAAAATCCAATCCATAATCAGCCGAATGACTCTGGAAGAGAAAGCCCAGCTGGTTGTGGGTGCAAGCAAACGGACGAGCGGCCAACAAACAGGCAACGCACCGGTCATTGGCAATAGCGCAATAAAAGTGCCGGGAGCGGCCGGAAGTACCGCCGCATTCCAGCAACGGGGCATCCCTGAAATGGCGTTGGCGGACGGACCTGCAGGATTGAGAATTTCCCCCAAAAGGGCCGGCGACGATTCCAAAACCTATTATGCCACAGGATTTCCCGTAGCCACTTTGCTTGCCTCTACCTGGGATGTAGACCTGGTGAAAAAGGTGGGGATGGCTTGCGGCGCTGAGATCCACGAATATGGAGTGGACATTTGGCTGGCGCCCGGCTTGAACATCCACCGCAATCCTTTGGGGGGCAGAAATTTCGAATACTATTCCGAGGATCCGCTGATCACCGGAAACATCGCAGCCGCCATGGTCAATGGCATACAGACAATGGGAGTGGGAACATCCATTAAGCACTTTGCGGCGAACAACCAGGAAACCAACCGCATGGCTATTGACACCATTGTCAGCGAAAGAGCGCTAAGGGAAATTTATTTAAAAGGCTTTGAAATAGCCGTCAAGAAATCTAGCCCATGGACGGTAATGAGTTCCTATAACAAGATCAACGGCGTCTACGCTTCGGAAAGCCCTGATTTGCTTATGGAGATCTTAAGAAAGGACTGGCGCTATAAAGGCTTTGTCATGACAGACTGGGGCGGCGGCAAGGATCCAGTGGCGCAAATGAAAGCAGGCAATGATCTGATCATGCCGGGCCGACCCGATCAATCAAAAAAAATCATGGAGGCGGTTCAGAGCGGAGCGCTGGATCAAAAGATACTCGATCAGAATGTTGCCAGAATATTAAATATCCTTCTCCAATCGCCGGCGTATAAAAATTACAAGTATTCCAACAAGCCCGATTTGACAGCGCATGCGCAAGTAGCGCGTGCGGCGGCGGCCGAAGGCATGGTATTGCTGAAAAATGAAAACCAGGCGCTTCCTTTAAAAAGCCCAAAGAGCATTGCGCTGTTTGGCAACGCTTCCTATGATCTCATCGCGGGCGGAACCGGCAGCGGCGATGTCAATAAAGCTTACGTTGTATCTTTGGCTCAAGGGCTTACGAATGCAAAGTATCGGTTGGATGAAGCTTTGAAAAGCGTTTATGAAAAATATTTAAAAGAGGAAAAAGCCAAACAGCCGGCCGACAAAGGTCCTTTTTCATTGCCTCGGATTATTCCTCCTATGCCGATTGAAAACGGCATTATCACAGAAAGCGCCGAGCAGGCCGATGTCGCTCTCATTGCCATAGGCAGGAATGCAGGAGAAGGGGCTGACAGGAAACTCGACGGGGATTTTTACCTGACCGCGCAGGAAAAAGCTCTGATTAAAAGTATCGCCGATGCATTTCATGCCAAAGAGAAAAAAGTCATTGTTGTCCTGAATATTGGCGGCGTCATTGAAGTCGCAAGTTGGAGAGATGGAGTCGACGGCATTCTGCTCGCATGGCAGCCTGGACAGGAAGGGGGTAATGCACTTGCCGATGTGCTGAGCGGCAAGGTGAATCCTTCGGGAAAATTGGCGACCACATTCCCTATGGATTACAACGATGTCCCCTCAGCCAATAATTTTCCGGGAACTCCCGCCCAGAGACCGCAACAGGTGGTTTACGAAGAAGGCATTTATGTAGGCTATCGATACTACAACACCTTTAATATCAAGCCGGCCTATGAATTCGGCTATGGCCTGTCTTATACGAGTTTTGATTACGGAAAAATCAAGCTCAGCTCTTCTTCATTCAAAAATCAATTGACTGCAACTATAAGGGTCTCCAATAAAGGATCTGTTGCCGGCAGAGAGGTTGTTGAGCTTTATATCAGCGCTCCGGCTGAACGAATGGACAAGCCGGAAAGCGAATTAAGAGCTTTCGCTAAAACAAAACTGCTTAAGCCGGGCCAGTCTGAGATTTTGACGTTTGTCCTAAAAGCCTCCGATCTTGCTTCTTTTGATACAAAGAATTCATGCTGGTCGGCGGAAGCAGGCAAGTACACAATTAAGTTGGGCGCTTCATCGTTGAGAATAAACCAATCGGCTTTCTTTACATTGCCCTCTGACCTGGCAGTGGAAAAACTGACCAAAGCCTTAACGCCCCAGGTAATAATTAAAGAATTAAAAAAGTAACGCAAGATTGAGGAGCTACGGGTTTTATCGCCTAACGCCCTATATTTTTCGCGGGAGAACACGCCGGACATTTCAGGACAATTCTTCATTAATAATCTCACTGCGGATTTTTGCGGATCCACACTGATTTTTCGATGGGAAATTGTTCCATTATTAAATAATATTTCTGCTTTTAGCTATTCATGGGGACGAAAATATGGGCGCCTTATATGCGGTGATAATGGCCGGAGGGCGAGGCGAACGATTCTGGCCTCTCAGCACAGGCAGGATGCCGAAACCTTTCATACCTTTAACCGGCCCAAGTTCTTTGATTCAAGAAACGGTTGCAAGAATTCAACCGCTGGTTCCGCTGGAACGGATACTGATATCCATTGGGACAACGCATCTCGACATCGCCAGGAAACAGCTGCCGCAACTGCCGGCCGAAAATTTTATAGTCGAACCGGTGGGGCGCGATACTTCCGCTTGCCTCGCTTTCTGCGCATTGCACATCGAAAAAAGAGATCCGGGGGGAATAATGTTCGCCTTGCCGGCGGATCACTTTGTCAGCGATCCCGAAGCTTTTCGGCGAACCATCCAAACAGGGCTCGACAACCTTGAAGGCTCGGCAGGGGTAATTTTTGGCATCCAACCGATGTGGGCGGAAACAGGGTTTGGCTATATCCTGGCCGAAAAGCCTGCCAGTCAAGCGGATGCCTGGCCAGTCCTGCGATTCATTGAAAAGCCGGATGCAAAATCGGCCGCTCAATACCTGATCGCCGGAAATTATTTCTGGAACAGCGGAATGTTTCTTTTCAAGAATCAGAATCTATTGGCGCTGTTTCAAAAACACATGCCCGATACATACGAAAAATTGTGCAGGCTTCGACCGCTATTGAAACGAGGCGGCTCTCACAGTCAAATTGCAGAAATATTTACCAGTTTGGAACGGATCTCAATCGATTTTGGAATAATGGAAAAAACATCCGGGTTGCGCCTGGTTCCCGCGCAATTCGGATGGGATGACATCGGCAGCTGGGCGGCGCTGGAAAGAGCTTTGCCCTCCGACGCTTCCGGCAATGTCGCGCAGGGTTCGCATATCGCACTGGAATCAAACGGCTGCATTGTATATGCGCAATCGGAAACCATTGCAACTTTCGGCGTATCCGATCTGGTCATTGTGCAAGCTTATGGGAAAATATTGGTTTGTCCCAAAAATAAAGCCGCGGATTTAAAACGATTGGTCAAGACACTGGAGTCGGAATAACGCAAACAACTGACGACTACTGATAATGCAAAGCCCAACAAAGGTGGAGAATGTGCAGACCGGCAAAAACAAACACGAGGCCAATACCAAAAACGAAAATCTTCTTTAAAGCTTTTGTTTTATCGTAAGAAGCCAAACCGTAGCTGACCCCTATAGCCAATGTCGGCAAAGAATTCAGAAAATAGGAGGCTTTAATTGCACTATATACCTGCAATCTCAAAGCCATGGCAATGATAATGGCCGCATTGGCAATCAGGAGCGCTGGGAATATGCTCATTTTCGCGGTCTCCATTCCTTCTCCCTCACGCCAATGATTGCAGATATTTTTTCCATAATGATAGCCGCCTTTGATAAGTAAAAAGAGCGGGATAAGGCCAAATCCAACAAGACAGGATCCTGTCAGGGTGGTCAAAAAAGCAATGGAGTTGTTATCTCCAGGAAATTCCGTCGATCCTCTGCGCCAGTCAAAATACCGATTCCACCATTCATGGTTCGAATCCATGTAATATAGGAATCTGGGTTCGTTATCAAACCACATCCCATTGTAGAGAAGAGTCCAGAAAGAATGCATCCTGCCTGGAACCAACATAGGCGAAGCTATGCCGTCCCAAGGTTTGAAGCTGATAAAACTCAACTCTTCATAATCACGAGGCTGAGTAAGACTGGGATCGAGTTTTTGCACGTTCCACGGCAAAGGAGCGCCATAATGTCTGTAATTCGAAACAAAGTACCCTGATAAGAGCGCCACCGGCAAAAAGAGCATCAGCACAAACGAAACAATTATCTTTTTACGGGAAACAACGATTCCTTTGAAATAAAGGAACACAAAAGGAGCTAGGACGGCCGGCAAAACCGCATAGGCTGTATATTTTGTAAATAAGGTTATCGAAATAACAATACTCGTAGCCATAACCAATGGGATGGGAAACCTGCGCTCAATAGTAATAAGCAATAAATAAAGGCTCATCGCCACGAATAAATAGCTTATCGTGTCATTGGAATTCATCGCCGACATGTAGATATGGCGTGGCAGGAAACATGCCAGGCCAAAGGCAAGGGTTTTCGGGATATCGGGCAAGGGCAGTTTTTTGAGAATCAGATAAACAAACACTAGAGTCAGGATGCCGTACAAACAGTTCGCAAACTGCAACAGTTTCACAATTTGAGGAAGTTGCACGCCTGACGACATGAATAGCTTGCCCGCCATGGCAGATAATCCATAAAACACGGGCGGATGGTAACATTGCCAGCATGCGTCTTTTGCCGGGATTGAACCGGTTTCCATCATCATAAGGATCGGCTCATAATGATTGTCAAAAGCGTTGCTTGGAGAATTCGACCAACACAATAAAATTCTTAAGAAGGCGCCGGCCACGAAAAACGAAAGCGCATATGCTTTTACCCTTCCAAGATTGGACTTGGTTCTATTCCGTTCCTTGGGTTTTTTTCCTGCCATCACATCCTCAAGCTAAAATTTCTCCCTGGTCTTTGCCGTGAAATCCCCCTCGATCGGCGTCAATCGGTATCGATAGCCGTAAGCCTGATCCGAAGGGATCCGGTACGGCGGCATCGGAAGAGCGTTTGAACTCCAGCTATCGATGCCACCCACTCCCATTTGCTTCCAGTCCAGATTCAGAAAGATTTCCGGATGCGTCTGCATCTGGAAAGTGTATCCGGCCCGTTCAAGATCATTCTTCGAAAAATGCCGCGCGCCGACTTCGAGGGTTGGATCCCCCACAGCCAACAAACCTATTCCCTGCGCATTCGTTAGCGCGACCCATCGGACATCCGTTTTGTTGCCGTTTTCCTGCGGCTTGGAGTATTCCACCCATTGATTTGTTACGGTAGATCTGTAAACGCCCAGGCGTTCGAACTGCCGGTCGATATAAGTTTCGATTGGGCCGCGGCCATACCAGGAAAGATTTTCCAGCCCGTGGGCGACAACAAGCTCATTGCCAAAACGAGGCATCATTGCGCGCGGTGAGTTCCCCGGTTGATATTTTGTTTCGACAATAACATCTCCTCCGCCAAAGATCGTGTAAATCATAACGACAGAAGATCCGGCATCGGGCAGCGTTGCGCGGACTTCAATCTTTGCTGTGCGCTCGTCCACCTTCGAAATCGCCACATTCTTAACATCCCAGGAAGCGCCGGCGTTGCGCCACAACCGGATATTGACAGCCGGGTCTTTTTCAGCTTTCCCACGCATGGAATTCCAAGCGCCTGTATCATTGTCCGTCGTAGCGCGCCAGAAATCCGGCCTCGGTCCACGCTCGAGCAGTGGGGTTCCTTTATAGATGTACGATGTGATGACGCCGTCTTTCTTGCTGAAACGAAGCGAAAAACTTGCGCTCCTGATACCGGCCGAATCCGGATCCTCCGCAATTGTCAACGCCGGAGACTTTGTAAAATCTGCGGCAGGCGCTCCTGCGGCTATTGGAAGTTTGAATTGTTCCCACGAAATTTCATGTCCCTTATTGGCCCATGACGCATCCGACTTCAGGGTGAAACTGAGGTTCAGCCAATACTCCACTCCTGGTCGGGCTCTAATCTTCGGCAATGGAAGAGTAAATTCTTTCTCCGCTCCAGGTGGAATATCCAGATCCGGAAGGCTGCCGGAAGCGATCGTGCTCCCATCAGCTTTCACTGTCCATGTCCCATCGGCGATATCATGCGCGTTGGTGAAAAACCACCAGTTCCTTATTTTGATTTTACCGGCGGCTGGATCTACTGCGGAAGCGTGGAGGTTGCGATAGACATATTTGATAGCCCACAATCCCGGATGAGGAGTGCGGTTTGCACTCACCAGTCCATTGTTGTTGAAATTATTGTCATTGCGTACGCCTGTCTTGTCTTCCCACCAACCTCCGTAGGCGTAGAAATATTGATCGGCAGTATTCATTTTGTATTCACCGGGAACCGGAACCCGGATGCCTTGATCGACCCAATCCCAGACAAAGGCGCCTTGGGCGTTTGTTCCTGAATAAAAAATATCCCAGTATTCCTTGAGACCTCCATTGGAGTTCCCCATTGCATGGGTGTACTCGCACAGAATGAGAGGCGTCTCAGGCCGTTTAGCGGCGGATTGCTTGACACGTTCAGGGGTTGGATACATGAAGGAATTGATATCGGAATTTGGGCCGCCCCAGCTGGATGAACCTTCATAATGGACAGGCCGCGAAGTATCACGCTGTTTCGTCCATGAATAGATTAACTGGGCGTTCAGACCGTCTCCCGCTTCATTCCCCAGAGACCAGAAAACAATAGACGGGTGGTTCTTATCGCGTTCCACCATCCGCTGCATCCGGTCCAGGAACAAAGGGCTCCATTCAGGGCTGTTCATGAGCCGGTTCTTGGGATCTGCGCCATAATGATGTATCTCGATATTGGCCTCATCCATAACATAAAGGCCGTATCGATCGCAAAGGTCGTACCACGCGGTCTGATTGGGATAGTGCGATGTGCGCACCGCATTGACATTAAACTGCTTCATCAATCGGATATCCTTGATCATTGAAGCGCGATCCACTGTTTTCCCGTTAATTTCGGAGTGTTCGTGGCGATTGACGCCTTTGATGAGCACAGGTTTCCCATTGACCAGAAATCTCCCGCCTTTGATCTCCACTTTGCGGAAACCGACATTTTGAGGAATGGACTCAATCGTTGCGCCGCTTGAGTCCTTCAGAGTCAGCAGCAGTTTATAGAGGTAGGGCGATTCAGCCGACCATTTCTTCACACCGGGAACCTTCATATTCCATTCCGCGGTTTCCACACATTTCGTCTCGGTTGCAACAATGCTCTTCCCAACCGCATCGAACAATTCCGCCTCGAGAGTGCAGTTTTTAGGAGCGCTCAGTTCGGCCTTTACTTTCAGCTCAGCGTCCCGATACTCGCCGTCAAGTTCCGTCTTCACTTCAAAATCGCGAATATGCCTTTCGGCGACGGACCACAAAAATACCTCGCGATAGATCCCGCTCATGCGCCACATATCCTGATCTTCCAAAAAGGCGCCATCGCCAAATCGATAAACCTCGACAGCGAGAATATTGGCCCCCGGTTTTAGAAAACGTGTGATATTAAACTCGGCAGGAGTGCGGCTGTCTTCGTTATAACCGACTTTAAGCCCATTCACCCAGACGTAGAAGGCCGAATCCACGCCGGCGAATAGCAGGTACACGTTGCGGCCTTTCCATGCTTGCGGAACCATGAAGGTTCGGCGATAGGAACCGACCGGATTCAAATCCTTTGGCACAACGGGAGCGGTTTTGGCATCCTGCGGCCAGGGATAATTAATGTTGTTATAGATAGGGATGTCGAAGCCATGCAATTGCCAACTGGATGGAACCGGGATGGTTCGCCAGGAAGCGTCGTTAAAATCGGTGCGATAAAATGTCAGCGGCCTGTCCGCGGGACGCAGCGAACCATGAAATTTCCAGTCGCCGTCCAGAGATTGACGCCAGGGAGATCGAGTCTCCTGCCCGGCCAGAGCCAGAGTGGCGGTCGGATATATCATCATCGTCGCGTGCGGTTTCTCGACGCCGTCTTTGACGATCGCCGGATTGTCCCACTCCGGACGATCTTGAGCCAAACAAAAGCCGACAGACAGGCAAAGCCAGACAATCAGGGTGCGCATGAAAATTACCTCCCGAATCAAAAAGCCAGGATTTAGTTAAAGGAAGGATTTTACTGCATTTCCGAAGGAAGGCGAGTCATTAAATAATAAGCCGCGGACAAACCCAGGAGCATAACAATGTAAAATGAAGATGTAGAATAATTGTCAGGATGGACGTATGCTCTTCCGGACGACAGCACCTGACGACTGACGACAACAATGGCTAGTGATATCTCTTTTCGCATTATTCCACGCCAATCGGCGCTATTTCTAAACTACATAGATTTAGCGCCTGAGGCGATCCGCTTTTATCCTCGACCCCCGACAATGGCAAGCCTGGAAGAAACCGCCCGATCCAGCCTTAAGGGATTGAGATTCCCCAGGACAGAAATGGCAGCTATTCTGCGCAGGCAAAATGAGTCCTTCGGAGCCGGAGCCTCAACCTTTTCACACATAGAGGAACTGGAGAAGCCCGATAGCGTCGCTATTGTAACGGGACAACAAGTTGGAATTTTCAGCGGCCCCCTATATACAATCTATAAAGCGCTCACCGCCATTAAGTTGGCAGAGGCATTGAAAACCCGAGGCGTCCGGGCTGTTCCCCTATTCTGGATGGATACGGAAGATCATGACCTGGAGGAGGTTTCCCATTGTACGGTCCTTTCCGGCGCAAGCCCTTTGGCTATCGATTATCGAAACATCCTTTTTGGAGAATCCATTCCGCCGGCGACCCCGGTGGGATCTATCGTTTTTTCAGAAAGCATTCGGCAGGCAGTAGAGGATTATCACAGCCATTTGCCTGACGGGGACTGGAATTCGGCGGTTCGGTCACAACTCGAATTGACGTACAAGCCCGGCAGCTCATTCGCAAATTCATTCGCGTCTCTCATGTCCCGAATTTTTAATGGAACAGGATTGATTTTATTCAATCCACAGGATTCGGAAGCGAAGCAGCTGTGTTCGCCCCTGTTCCAAAGGGCGTTGCGTGAAGCGAACTCCATTCATTCCATGCTTGTTCAGAGAAAGCATGAATTGGAGACTGCGGGATTCCATTCGCAAGTAAACATTCTTGAGAACTCCACGGTTCTTTTTTTATCTGCGGAAGGACGGCGGCGGGCGATGGAAAGGCGCAATTCCGGCTTTGCATTGAAAGGCGGGAAACGAATCTTACCCTTGGACGAATTGCTGGAAAGCGCAGTCCGAAATCCCGACAATTTCAGTCCGAACGTATTGCTTCGGCCTTTAATCCAGGACCATCTGCTTCCAACCGTTGCCTATGTAGGCGGATCTTCTGAAGTAGCCTATTTCGCACAAATAGAAATTCTCTATAGCCTGTTCGGACGTCCCATGCCTGTTATCTGGCCCAGAAACGGGTTTACCCTGATAGAGCCTGAAATTGGAGCGGATCTGGATCGATATGGGATAAAAGTTCAGGACTGTTTTCAGGGCAAACAATTCTTAACGGAATCAGCTATTCGCAATTCCGGTTTTTCAAAAGCCGTTGCGCGGATGGAGGAACTGCAGAAGAATCTGGACCAAGTCCTTACAGAAGTTCGATCGGAAATGCATTCGTTCGAACCTCCTCTGGCTCAGGCGCTTGACGCCGCCCGGAGCAAAATCACCCACAATACACAGCTTTTAAAATCTCGGATAGTCCAGCTGGAAACGGCCCGAAACTCTTCCCTGCCAAACGAGATCGATTTGATGCTGAACAACTGTTATCCCAATCGAAACCTTCAGGAACGCGAATTCGGAATTCATCACTTTCTGACTCGCTATGGCCCCACGCTGCTGGATTTCATCCGGCAGGCTACAGATCCGGAGAATTTCGCTCATCGAGTATTGAGATTATGATTGAACCACGAAACACACGAAAGACACGAAAAATAAAATTTCGTGTCTTTCGTGGTTGATGCTTTTCCAGGAATGGTTTCGTGTGTTCGGAATGCCGGATAGGCGCCCATCGACTTTAAATTAAGGTTCCCGCGGAGATCCGACAGGAATCAAATATTCTATTTTGGCCGGTTCGCGCAACTGCTCGACTATTTTCTTCAGTTCCGCCTCGGATTTCTGTTTTCGCAAAAATTCTGTAAGACTCGGCTTGGCTTCTTCCAGGGTTGCCAAGCCTTCCTTTTTTTTATCGGTGACCTTGATTATGTGGTATCCAAAACTGGTCCGGACCAGTTGAACGCCGCCTAACGGGAGTGAAAAAGCCGCATCGCCATATTCGGGAGCGAGACTCATCTGGGCGGCAAACCCGATATCCCCGCCCTGGGATGCGGACACATCCATAGAATTTTCTTGGGCAAGCTTGGCAAAATCTTCACCTGCTTTTACACGTGCAAGGAGACCTTCAGCGACTTTTCTCGCCTTTAAATCCTCTTCCACTGTATCTCCCGCCAACTGTATCAGGATGTGCCTGGTTCGCACCATATCGGGATGATGAAAATCAGACGGATGTTCCGAATAATATTTCGCCATCTCTTCAGGAGTCACTGAAATCTTATTATTGACGTTTCCTTCCAGGTATTTATTAATCACCAACCGCCTATCGATGTCTTTCTCAAAAGCCACCCTATCCATGAAGTCATTGGCAAGAGCCGCATTCATTTCAGCTTCGCTTTTAAAGTTCTTGGCGACCTTTTGAAATTCAATTTGCACTTCAGCGCTGGTCGCCTGGAGACCCATGGCAGAGGCTTTCTGATAAATCAGTTCCGAGCTTATCAGGGGTTGAATAAAACTATAGGTGATTTGAGCTCGATATTCGTCCCGCAAATCATTCCATTCCGGGTTCCCAATGTTGGCTAGTTCACGCCGTATTAGCCGTTCCAATTCCCGGCCAAAAATCGGCTTTCCGTTCACCTTGGCGACCACAGCAGGAAAAATTGCGTTGGGAGACGCAGGTGGAACAGTCTCGCTGACAGCCTGCTTGGATTCTGTTTGTGTTTTCGAACTGGCCGTTTTCGCAACAGGTTTAGGCCCCGGTTTGGAGGTTTTGGGCGTAGTCTGAGAAAAACCTAATCCCAGAAAGACGGTCAAAAAAACGGGAATCGTTAATCTTTTATAGGACATATTGCGGAATCATCTCCTTTTTTTCTTATAATGTTAAAGGTTAACATGAGCGCGGTTTGCATGAAAATCATTTTAAAGGGTCCCGCTTAAACGGTCCTTTGTTTCCCGTTCCTGGTTTTTCAAAAAAACTGAAGACGCGCGACTATCGACTGAGTTACTATGCTTCATCTTTTATCAGTGGAGATCCCGGTGCGCATCGATTGGCTTGATGGGTTGGTCGTTCTTGTTTATCTGGCTGCAATCACTCTATACGGCGTCCATTTTCGAAAAAAACAGCAATCCATCCGTACGTATTTTTTAGGCGGTAAAACCACGCCGGCATGGGCGCTGTCGCTGTCCATCGTTGCGACTGAAACCAGCACGCTCACCATCATCGGCACGCCTGCAATTGCTCTCGCAGGGAACCTAAGTTTTATGCAATTGATCCTCGGTTATTTCGTGGGCCGAATTTTTATATCGATTGTTCTGATTCCCGCTTACTTTAAAGGAGAAATGTACACAGCTTACGAGCTGATGCTGAAACGTTTCGGCCCCCTTACCAAGCATGCGGCAGCCAGCATGTTCCTTGTAACTCGGGCTCTGGCCGAAGGAGTTCGCGTAGTTGCCGTTGCGCTTGTGGTGAGCGTTGTACTGGGCGCAGGAGATATCTGGTCTATTCTGATTATATCCGCACTCACCCTGATTTATACATTTGAAGGCGGATTGACCGCTGTTATCTGGACCGATGTTATTCAGCTTTTTATTTATCTTGGATGCTCGCTCATTACCTTTTTCGTCATTCTTGGCTTGATTCCCGGGGGCTGGCATGGAGTTCTGGCAGTTGCGGGGCCCAAGTTTGCAATGTGGGATTTTTCCTGGAATCTCCATATTCCGTACACGTTCTGGGGTGGAGTCATTGGCGGAGCCTTTTTGAATACCGCGAGCCATGGAGTGGATCAGTTGATAGTGCAACGCCTGCTGGCGGCAAGAAACGAGCGGGACAGCAAGGTGGCGCTTATTTCGAGCGGAGTTGTCATCTTCTTCCAATTCGGTCTTTTCATGTTGATCGGAATCATGCTGTACAGCTTTTATCAATACAACCCGGGATTAACTCCGCCGACGGACTCCAACAAGATTTTCCCCAAATTTATTGTCGACTACCTGCCCAGCGGCGTTCGGGGAATTATGATCGCAGCTATTCTCGCGGCGGCTATGTCCAATCTCAGTAGCGCTCTGAACGCCCTCGCATCAACAACCGTCGTTGACTTTTATCGGACGTTCTTTAAAAAAGAACTTGCGCCGGAAAAACAACTGCGCTTCTCTCGATGGATTACAATTTTTTGGGGAGTGGTTTTAACGGCGCTTGCAATTGTTTTACACGACGTAAAGAAATCGGTCCTTGAGATCGGGCTGACCATCGCTTCCGTACCTTATGGCAGCATGTTGGGAGTGTTTTTACTTGGAGTGCTGACTAAAAAAGCGAATGAAAAAGGGGCCATTTTAGGCATGGCGGTAGGATTGGCATCCATGCTCTTTATCTGGCATTTCAAGGTTGTTGCCTTTACATGGTACGTCTTGATAGGCGCAACCATCACGTTTTCAACCGGCTATCTTGCAAGCATCTATTTTAGTGGGAATCGTAAGGAATTATCGTCCGCCGGTGCTGACCTTCACCAATGACTTTGTCCTCCGCCGTCACCCGGACATTGAACAGTATCTTGCGGCCATCTACTTCCGCTATTTCACACCCTACGGTTATCAGTGCGCCGATCAACGCCGCTGCTTTGTGCTTCACATGGACTTCATATCCGACGGTTATGTAGCCCTGCGGCAACAGCCTTTCGACCAGATCTTTGCATACCCCCTCCATGAGACTAATCATCATGGGCGTCGAAAGCACCGGAGTTTTGGTAAACGCTATGGTAAGTTTTTCGTCTATGATTGCTTCACGTTCCGCCGTCAATCCTGTTTTGATTTTTTCAAAATCCAAATCTCTTCCTCCCTATTTTAAAGAATACCTATTTTCCGTTTTGTGATATTTTACAACAGTTTCGGCAGACAAGCTTTGCTCTTTATCGGGAGATGAAGCCATGCCCTACAGCGCGGGATCGCCTTTACCGGAATACCGGGCCAAAGCATCCATGGACCCTGCATCCAATAACAGAATTCAGGATGACGAGTATGCACGCCGGCATGGATTCCACGCCGGCCTGGTTCCGGGCATTTGCATATTCGCCTACATGTCGCGCGTCCTGATCGAAGCGATGGGAAAATCCTGGCTCGAGCGCGGTTCTGCCGACATGCGCTTTGTCCGACCGGTTTATGAAGGAGAGGATATTCGAGTCGTTGGCTCTATTCCCTCTATTGCGCAAGACGATACAGTATTGGTGGAGTGCCAGGCTCTCAACAATCAAGGGGCGACCTGTGGAATCGGATCGGCCAAACTGCCTCCTCAATCGCCTTTGCCGGAACCCTCCCTGTCCGACTATCCTTCCAGTCGCGCCAAGCTTCATCGTCCCATCTTGCTGGATTCCCTGAAACCGGGTGAAATTCTCACCCCGATCACATGCGATTTCACTTGGAATATCCACTGGCAGTATTGCCAGAAATCCATCCGAGACCACCATCCTCTCTATCAGAAAGCCCTTCATCCGGGATGGATTCTGAGCCGGGCGAGTCAGATTTTATCAGCCAATTACGCAGTTCCAGCCTGGATAGATGTATCCAGCCAAGTGCAGAATTATCATTGTCTGGAGCAAGAAAGTTTGATTGCAACCCGCGGCCGCGTTGAAGAAAAATATGAGCGCCACGGAGATCACTATATTGTTCTGAATCTGGCTGTTTTCGCTCAAACGCTTTGTCTGCAAACCATCCGCCATACCGCAATCTTCCACATAGCCCCGAATGCAGCTTGATAGAGTGCGCCCATCCTCAATTTCGACTAGACTCCGGCGAGCGTCCAGCGTAAATTGACGCAATGCTCCGTATGGGGTCGAACATAAAAGCCTTTTTGGAGAAACAGATATGATATCTCGCAGAAAATTTATTTTGTCTTCAGTCGCAGTATTTGCCGTGGGAGAAACTATAATGGATGCAGCTCAAAAACCTAAACTTCCCAGGTGCTTCTTGGATATTACCGCCAATGGCAAACCGCTTGGCCGCATTGTGATTGAATTGCGTTCTGACGTCACGCCTAAAACGGCAGAAAATTTCAGAGCGCTTTGCACCGGTGAAAAAGGCTTTGGTTTTAAAGGTTGCCCATTTCACAGGATCATCCCTCAATTCATGTGCCAGGGAGGCGATTTCACCGCCCAAAACGGCACGGGCGGCAAATCCATTTATGGCGGCAAGTTTGATGATGAGAATTTCACGCTGAAACATACCGGCCCGGGAATTTTGAGCATGGCCAATGCAGGCCCGAACACCAATGGATCACAGTTCTTTATTACCCTGGTTGAGACTCCCCATCTTAACGGCAAACACGTTGTTTTCGGCAAGGTCGTAGAGGGCATGGACGTGGTCACGAAGATGGAAAGCTATGGATCTTCTCCATCGGGCTCAACGAGCGCTAAAATCGTAATCGCCAATTCCGGCCAACTGTAGGCTTTCAAGAAGTAGAACCTCCCTCTTGTTGAAGAGGGAGGTTCTACTTCAGTCCACGGACGACTATTGTTTGATCAATGCACGAGCGCCGGATCTCATGCCCGCGAGGGTGAGTTCATACATCGGGAAAACCTTCTGTACCATGCGGGTAGTTGGGACGGAAGGCCACCATGCTTTAGGCTCCGGATTCAGCCAAATCACTTTTCTGAATCTTTTACGGAAATCCATCAGCCATTCAATCCCGGGACGGTCATTGCGATACCAGAAATCGATGGCTCCATTCTCACTCATGAGTTCACTGGGCGCCATGTAAGCGTCGCCGACCAGAATAACTTTGTAATTCCTGTTGGTCTGGTCGAGCACTTTGCGGGTAGGCACGGATTTTTCCTGCCAGATATCGGTGTAGAGTTCCTGATAAATGCAGTTATGAAAATAATAAAATTTCAGATCCTTCACCAGATCCTTCGCGGCTGAAAACAACCGGCTGACCAACTCCGCATGGGGAGTCATGGTGCCTCCCGCATCCATGAGCAGCAGGAGTTTTATTCTTTTCCTTCTTGCGCGCTCCCAGATCAACTCCAGTTCGCCGGCGTTGCGGCATGTTGCATCAATGGTTCCGTCCACGTCCAATTCTTCTTTAGGGCCCTCACGCACTACCTGCCTCATATAGCTCAGGACTGTTTTCATGGATCTTGTGTCCAGCGCCAGATCATCGCGATAGTTCCTGAAACTGCGCTTCTCAGCAATCTGAATGGCTCTATTGTGTCGGCTCACATGTTGACCAATCCTCACGCCCGCCGGATTGTAGCCCCAGGCTCCCTGGGTGGAACGGCCACGAACTCCTATGGCGCGGTTCCCGCCTACATGCTCTTCCTCGTCTTGATTCATCAACCTGTCGAGAAAGTTTTTACGCACCTGTTCGAGGTTCAGTTCCTCCAACATGCGTTTCTCTTCTTCTGTCAAGTCAAGAGGGGGAACCTGGCGCATTCGCTCTTCGATCGCCCGAGCCAGTTCCTCCGTGGACTCGATGTGGCCGAAACACTCCAGAAAAGCCTGATCGTATTTATCGAAATGAGCCTCGGTTTTGATCAGGATTGCTCGCGCCAGATGGTAGAAACGGGTCAAAGAGCTGTCTATCAGGTTCTTTGAAAGAGCATCCTGCAGGAGAAGCCATTCATTAAAAGTAACCGGAACGCCGTGTCGCTTCAACGCCCTGAAAAAATTTGTGAACATTTTATAAAACTCTATCTACTTGGGAGCATGGGTATATCCGGCCCGCGCTCCCATTTATCGATTAATGCACCGCCACTCCCGCAACATCTTCTTCGGTTTTCAGCAATACTCCTAGAAAGGGGAGGCGTTTTTTCAATTCATCTTCTGTGATTCCGCCTGCCACAATTGCCTGGACCCAATCAAGCAACTCGCTTGTCGATGGTCTTTTCTTCAACTCATGCCTTTGACGAATAAAGTAAAAACGCGCAATTATCTGGGAAAGAAGGTTGCGTCGAAGGTCCGGGAAATGGACGCGAGCAATTTGCTCCATCATGGCGGGTTCGGGGAATTCAATATAGTGAAAAAGACATCGGCGAAGAAACGCATCCGGAAGTTCCTTTTCGCTGTTGCTGGTAATCACGACGATGGGACGATGCTTGGACTTAATATGTTCGCCTGTCTCGACAATATCAAAGCTCATCTGATCCAGTTCGAACAGCAGATCATTGGGAAATTCCAAATCGGCTTTATCTATTTCATCAATCAAAAGCACAACCTGTTCTTCGGATCTCAACGCCTCGCCCAATTTTCCCGGTTTAATGTACTGTTTGATATCGGAAACATCTTTGTCATGGAAACGCGAATCATTCAGTCGCTGCACCGTGTCATAAACGTATAGACCTTCACTCGCCTTGGAAGTGGATTTGATATTCCATCGAATAAGCCGAAGCTTGAGATCTTCCGCAATTACATGCGCAAGTTCTGTTTTCCCCGTCCCAGGTTCTCCTTTTAACAACAGCGGCCGTTGAAGAACGATGGCGGCATTGACTATTTCCCGCAATGCATCGCTCAAAATGTAACTGCTGACGCCTTTGAATCTATCCATCAGAAAAATTCCTCATTAACAGAAATAACGAACAAACGGCTCTTTAGGTTTCCCGCAGATTCTTGCGCGCAAGAATGCGTTCCGCTGCGGTGCGATGCGGATTGTCTATCAATTTACCATCAACGGTCGTCAGAGCCTTCCCTTTGCTCTCCGCATCATCAAGCTCGGCGATCGTCCTTTCCGCCCATGCAATTTCCTCAGCCGTCACATCGAAAACTTCATTGATGATCGCCAGTTGATCGGGATGGAGCGCGCTTTTGCCGTCAAATCCTATCCGGCGGGCTTGAACGGCCTCCCTGCGAAGCAAACCGGTATTTTTTAAATCGAAGCAGGGACCATCGATGGAGTCGATGCCTGCGGAGCGAGCCGAAGTGGCAATAAGCTGCAGGGCGAGCAACAGTTCGACACGGTCTTCCCCCGGCTGGCCGCGCATGTCTTTGATAAAATCCGCTGATCCGAAAATGAGCGAAGCCATTCTGGGGGAAGCAGCGGCGATTTCAGAGGCATGCAGCGCGCCTGCGGCGGATTCAATCATAGCATGCAACCGTATGCCGCCTTCCGAAAGGCCACATTCTTTTTCCAGTTTCAGAATAGCCGCATCCGCAGCTTGAATTTCCGTCGCCTTTTCTATTTTAGGCAAGCAGATCCCGTCCGGCCGCATAGGAACAATTGCGGCAAGATCCTTTAATCCAAATTCGGAGGAGAGACTGTTGATCCGAACGATGATCTCATGGATTCCGAAGTCTATTGTTTTCAACGCAGCGACTATATTTCCTCGCGCTTCTTCCTTTTTCGCTGAAGCGACTCCATCTTCCAGGTTGAGAAAAAGCAAATCGGCAGGAAGTCCCGCTGCTTTTTGCAGCATTTTTTCACTATCTCCCGGTACGTAGATCAGGCTCCTCCGAACATTGACAATCATCAGGCTCTCCTTTGCCCGACCATAGTAACATATATCAATTGACGATTGACGATTGACGATTGACGATAGACGATAGAAAAAACAATTTAATCATCCATCGTTAATCAAGGGGATCTGGAGTCGCAGACGAGCTATTTGGGGAGATCCTTTACCCCACCGGTCGAAAAGCCGTAGCCAACTTCTGCATTCCCAAAATAAGATATAGGTGGTAGAGAGACAGAAGAATATAAGACCAAAGAACCAGTCTGGCGGCGTATCGGCCCAAAGCCCATTCTTTGTGAAGCACTATAATGGCGACAGGGAGAATGGTCATCAAGCCTTTGACGCCGAAAAAAGCTGGGATCCCGCCGTAATTGATAACCGCATTCATTATGGGATTCATTTCTTTCGCGGATCCCCCCAGAAGATGGAGCCCTGTCAATATAGCATCCACTAATGAAAGGACTAGAATGGAAATAGCAACCCCCCAGGTTCGTGCATCATAAGTATCTACATAACCACCTCTATCCGTTTTCCGCCGGCCGGCGCTTTTTCTTCGCCGATTTTTGAAATTAAACAGGGAAGAAATAATACCCCGGTTTCGGCGATCTGTTCCTGTTCGCCGATCAATGCAGATTTTTCCAGTATCCGGATCGAAGTAAAAAAATTTGTTTTCCATTCCTAAACGACTATTATCGGCCAGAAAAAATCGGGCTTTAATCTGCGGCAAAAACCAATAAACCAAGCAGCATCATGCATCCCTGCTGCAGGCGGACAAGACGCCCGCCTTCCCAGGACGTCCATGTTGTTCGGCGACTCAGTTGCGTACTTTACTTTTATCTCTTGAGAGCCATGTATCTGCACTGTTTATAATAATTTATGGCTTAAATATCATGTCTTTCGTGTCTTTCGAGTGCGCGGCGGATTTCCTCGAGCGTTTCCGGATCTCCCTCATTTGATTCGGCCTCTTTTAAAGCAAAAAGAGCCTGTGTCGTGCGGATTTGACCTAAAGCCCATGCCCCATGGGATCGAACAAGAGAGCTTTCGTCATGAAGAGCTAGTTTCAGCGGTGAAACAGATTCCTCTCTGCGTGAATTCCCCAGCGCTACGGCAACGTTTCGAACAAATCCATCGCGAGTGGCTCGCAAGATCGGACTGTTTTTAAACCGTTCCTTGAAATCTTGGGGCCTGATCCGAACGAGTTCCGCCAATTCCAGTTTCAAAATTGGCGTTATGGGCTCAAATTCCTTTTCAGCGGTAGTGGTCGCGAAGCGATTCCAGGGGCAGGCTTCCTGGCAATCATCGCAACCAAAGATTCGATTGCCTATCAAACCGCGCAATTGTCGCGGTATCGGGCCGCGAAGCTCGATGGTCAGATATGAGATGCAGCGCCTGGCGTCGAGGATGTAGGGAGCTACTATTGCGCCGGTAGGACAAGCTTGGATGCAGCGACCGCATTCCCCGCAAAAGTCTTTTGTTTTGGGATCGTTTTCAATTTCCGCATCCAGCAGGATCACTCCTATAAAAAACCAGGATCCCCGATCTCTTGTTATTATGTTGGTATGTTTCCCCATCCAACCCAGCGCGGTTTCTGCGCCCCAGACTTTTTCCATTACTGGTCCTGTATCCACATAGCAACGTCCCTGGATGGAAGGCTCACGGCTTTTTATAAAAGCCAGCAGGTCCTTTAGCTTGCTCAAGACTATAGTGTGATAATCCGCACCCCAGGCATAACGGCTGATCCTGCCCTTTAGAGGAGAATCGGAAGTAAAGTCTCCCGTATAGTAATTCATCGCAAGTATTAATATGGTTTGAAGGTTAGGCAGGACCCTATCGGGATTCTCTCGTTTTAAAGCCTGGCGTTCCAGGTAGCTCATGGATCCATGAAAACCTTGCTCCAGCCAGGCGCTGAAATGTCCGGCGTCAGGCAAACGGCCGGCGGAAGCGACTCCCAATCTAAAGAATCCCAGCCGTTGAGCTTCTTCCTGGATGAGAGACTTAAACAGCAAATTCTTCACCCAATCATCTCCATCCTCCTAACTCCGGCTTTAGATTATTTCATCACCTATCCAATGCATGAATGATAGCGTGGCTCATTTCCTCCGTAGTCGCTTTGCCTCCGAGATCTTGGGTTGTCGACTTCCCTTCCCGCAAAACTTTGCGGAATGCTTTGTCTATCCGACAGGCTATTGTTGAATGGCGTAGATGATCAAGCATGAGAATAGCTGAACGTAAAAGAGCCGTCGGATTGGCAATCCCTTTGCCCGCGATGTCCGGAGCCGTCCCATGGACAGCCTCAAAAATAGCGCAATCAGCGCCATAATTGACCGCAGGGACGACGCCCAGACCGCCTACAAGCCCTGCAGCCAGATCGGAGATTATGTCGCCATAGAGATTCTCCAGCAGCAAAATGTCAAAGATTTCGGGATTCATCACCATCTGCATACAAGCATTGTCCACAATATAATCATTGGTCTGGATTTCGGGGTATTGCCGGCCTATTTCTCTGGAAGCTTCCAGAAATAAACCATCGCTCATCTTCATAATGTTGGCTTTATGGATAATCGATACTTTCTTGCGCCCGGTTTGGCGAGCGAAATCGTAGGCAAATCGGGCAATTCTTTCGGTAGCGCTGCGCGTTATGATTTTCAGACTTTCAACAACGCCGGGAATGACTTCATGTTCAATCCCTGAATACATCCCTTCAGTGTTTTCCCTGACAACCACGAAATCCAAATCTTTCCATTTCGTTTCGACCCCCTCCAGGCTTTGGATTGGCCGATAACAGGCATAAAGTACGAAATGTTGTCGCAGCGCCACGTTCACACTCTTATAACCGGTTCCGATAGGCGTCATCAGCGGGCCTTTAAGCGCTACACGGGTCTTGGCAATCGACCGGATAGCCGCTTCCGGCAGCGGAATATCGCCTTGCTGGACGGCAGAGTCACCGGCGGCGACCATCTCCCATTCAGGCCGAAATCCCGCAGCTTCCAGAATTTCAAGTACCGCTTTTGTTATCTCCGGACCGATTCCATCGCCCGGGATAACCGTAATGGTGCGGCCTTCTCCAGCACTCACGATTGAGCCTCTCTTTCAACGGCAATCCGGATATCGCCGTTCGGATCCGCCATTTTGAGGTGCCGAATCATCCCCCGAATCGTGTCGCGAATAATGGTTTTGGAAAACCCCTGGCTCAGATCCAAAGCCACCGGAGCATTGTTTACTTCGAGACGCACAGCGTCTCCCTCAAGCTCGAATTTCAGACTATTGATAGGCAGAGGCGTCTTAAGAGAACCGGCTATGCCCAAACATACATTTCCCACGAACTTCCCGATAAAGGAAGTCAACGGCGCTTCAACTTCATTGCTATAGATTCGAATCCGCATAGCCGATATTCTAACACAGCAGTTGGAGATACGGCTGGAACAAGAGTGAATTGTGAATCCGGAGCGTCTTTGTTACCATCTCCCTGCCGCGACAAATCAAAACGCTCTTGAAAAGGACTAAAGCTATGGAGAAGATGGTAGTTACCGGAGGCGCTGGATTCATAGGCTCCAACCTTACTGAGTATCTATTGAACAAAGGTTTTGCCGTCACAGTCATCGACAATCTGAGTACAGGACGGAAAGAAAACCTTCTAGGCTTGGAAGAGAAGGCTGGAGATCGGTTCCAATTTATTCAGACGGATATTAACGTAACGGAGCAACTGCTCGAGGCCTTCAAAGGAGTCACTTACGTCTTTCATCAGGCAGCGCTCCCTTCCGTAGGCAGATCCATAGTGAATCCCACCGCAACGCAATACAACAACATCAATGGCACTCTTTCGGTTTTGCTGGCGGCGCGGGATGCAGGAGTCAAGCGGGTTGTCGCCGCCTCTTCCTCTTCCGTTTACGGAGATCATCCGGGATTGCCTAAAAAAGAGGAAATCATCGGGCGCGTCCTTTCACCCTATGCCCTGAGCAAATTTGTAACAGAAGAATACCTCCGGCTCTTTTACCGACTTTATGGACTCGAAACCGTCGCACTGAGATATTTCAATATTTTCGGTCCGCGTCAGGATCCTAAGTCGGAATATGCCGCGGTGATCCCCCGTTTCAGCACTTGCCTGCTTGCGCGCCAGTCACCCACCATTTATGGCGATGGCGAACAATCAAGAGACTTTACCTATATAGCCAATGTACTGGATGCTAATTGGAGAGCAGCCACATCTCCCGATGTAGCAGGAGAAGCGTTCAATGTAGCCTGCGGCGCTCAGATAAGCCTGAACCAGCTGATCGAAAAATTGAACAAACTTGTGGGAAGCCGGATCAAACCCGTATATGAAGCAGCCCGAAAGGGAGATGTACGGCATTCTTTGGCCGACATCGGCAAAGCATCGAAAATGTTGGGATACTCTCCGGTTGTAACGCTCGATGCAGGCTTGGAAAAAGCGCTGGATTGGTACCGCAAGCTTTAACAGCATCCTAAGCTGATTTATGGAACTCCTTGCCGGTTCGCAGGCAATCCGCCTGTCGCCGCTCCGCGGCTGCCATAGATAAATTAAAAAACTCAGCATTAGACGTTTAGCCGGAGCTCTGTTACATTGGAATTTTATGAATTAATCCGGGCAAAGTGCGTCGCACCCAAACAGAAAACCGTCAGATCTAAAATATGTATTCCTTTTTATTTATCGACACTGAACGGGTCTGGAGAGGGGGACAGGAGCAACTCTTCACCCTCGCCAAAGGATTGGTGCAACGGGGCCATGAAGTGCATCTGGTTCATCAGCCCAATTCGGCTATTGGAGACCGAGCCCAAAATACCGGAATTTTCCTGCACCCTGCAGCCATCCGGAGAGAAATCTGCCTGATATCGTTGATGCGCCTTTATTCTGTAATTAAAAGCGTTCGCCCGGACATTCTCGCGTTCAACACTCCCAAACCTATTCTTATGGGTTCACTTGCCTCGAGATTTGCCTCCGTCGGAATCCGAATAATTTTTCGACGAGTTGATTTTCCGCTCAGGAGTGGTTTCATCAGCCGTATTAAATACTCCTGGGGGATTGACGGCGTCCTAACCATTTCAGAATCGATACGAACCCGGTTGCGTAGCGCCGGAGTGCCCGCCTCAAAGATCACAACAATCTATGAGGGAATTGATCTTTCACTTTTTCCGGCCCTGGAACGGCAACCCCGGTCAGGGCCAGTCGTGGTTGGCGTTGTGTCCCATTTGAGCCGGGAAAAGGGAATCAGCTGCCTGGTTGAAGCAGCTTCTCTGGTTCCCGAGGTTAAAAAAAATTACCGCTTTATCATTGTCGGTCAAGGCGCATGTCTTCAGGAACTGACTGCCCTTGTCCGTGCAAAGGGGCTCGATCGGAATTTTCAATTTACAGGTTTTCGCTCCGATATTCCTCAACTGATGAAATCATTTGATATATTTGCGCTTCCAAGCCTTTCGGAAGGACTGTCCTCCGCTATACTCGAGGCAATGGCCTGTTCGCTGCCAATTGTCGCCAGCAATGTCGGAGGCATCCCCGAACTGGTCCAAGATGGGAAAAACGGATTGCTCGTGGCGCCGGCGGATCCGGCAGCTCTGGCTGAAGCAATTCAAAAGCTGGGAGAAAATCCTGAAAGCCGCCTGCAGATGGGACAAATCAACAGAAGGCAGGTGGAAGAACACTATACAATGGAGCAGAAGATACTTAAAACAGAGGAACGATGCATTTCGTTGCTGTTGGAGCGCCGGCGTTCCGCGGAGTAATTCATTGAAAATCGCAATACTGGGCACGCGCGGCATTCCGGCAAATTATGGCGGATTTGAAACTTTCGCCGAGGAATGCGCTGCGGGACTTGTCGCCCGAGGACATCAGGTCACAGTGTATTGTCGCTCACACTATGTGCCGCAAACGCTAAAAACTCATCGGGGCGTGAACTTGGTCGTGCTCCCTACGCTGAAATGGAAATATTCGGATACGGTCATTCATTCATTTTTTTCAATACTACATTCTATTTTCCAAAAATTTGATGTGATCTTAATCTGCAATGCCGCCAACAGTATTTTTGCCCCGCTGCCCCGAATTTTCGGCGTCCCAGTCGTGGTAAATGTCGACGGAATAGAACGCTTGCGTCAAAAATGGAATTGGATCGGGAAAGCGTATTACGGCTTATGCGAGCGGCTTTCCACCTGGTTTCCCAACAGGATCGTCACGGATGCCAAGGTGATTCAAAGCTATTATCTCAAACGTTATGGAGCCGCTTCGGAATTCATTCCCTATGGCGCGATCATCGATAGACCCGCGAGCTGCGAAATTCTGGAAAAGCTTCAATTGTCCTCGAAAGAGTATTTCCTTTATGTCAGCCGCCTTGAGCCTGAGAACAATGCGCATTTAGTGGTGCAGGCTTTCGAAAAAGTGAAAAGCTCGAAACGACTTCTCATTCTCGGAGACGCGCCTTACTCGGAAGAATATATCCGGCGTCTGCGCGAAACCAGGGATCCGCGTATAATTTTCCCGGGCGCAATTTACGGTTCAGGATACAGGCAGTTGCTGGCTAATGCATTCTGTTACATTCATGCCACCGAAGTAGGCGGCACGCATCCGGCCCTCATTGAAGCAATGGGACAGGGGAATATCGTGATCGCCAACGGCACGGATGAAAACATAGAAGTTCTCGATGGCGCTGGAATTGTTTACAAGAAAAATGATCTAAAGGATCTGACACGATGCCTCCAGGCGGTGGCGGATCGCCCGCACTATTTTACCGAACTGGCATCGGCGGCGCTCGACCGGGCTCGAACTCATTACTCATGGGACAGTGTAATTCAGAAATATGAGCAGCTCTTCAACCGGATAGTGACAGGCTCCTGACTAGTCGGGCGCCCCGCACAGATGGAAGGCTTAATACCGCCTGTTTTTTTCTGAAGCGGATATATGGTTTCGATTGTCATTGTGAACTGGAATTCAGGGAATCATTTGGCCAATTGCGTCCGATCCCTGCTCGATTACGCTAAAGACTTTCCGATCACTATCGTCGACAATGCTTCGACAGACGGCAGCCTGGACCTAAGTGCAAACGAGAAAATCACCCTTATCCGCAACGACCGGAATATCGGGTTTGCAGCAGCATGCAATATAGGATGGAAATCCGGTTCCGGCGCCCATATCCTTTTTTTAAATCCCGACACCGAAGCGTATCCCGATTCCATCTATTCCCTTCAACAGGCTTTCGCGGCAGATGACTCTTGCTGGGCGGTTGGAGGCCGGCTCGTCAACCCGTCGGGGCGCCCGGGCGCCTATTTACGTCCGTTCCCCAGCATCTGGAGAGTGGCGAAAGATATGTTATTCATCGATGAACTGTCTTCCATGGATCGCCGGCGTTCTTCTCAGTTCAATAACAGTACAGTTCCATTGGAAATCGATCAACCCGCAGCTGCATGTTTAATGGTTTCGAGAAAGGCTCTGGAAAAAATCGACGGTTTCGATGAAGCTTTCTATCCGGCATGGTTTGAAGATGTTGATCTTTGCCGCAGAATTTGGGATCAGGGAGGCCGCATCCTGTATCAGCCGGCGGCCCGCTTTCTGCATCATGGAGGTTACAGTCTCAATCGCCTGACCCATCAAGCTTTCCTGGAATGCTTTTACGGTAACCAGGTTCGATATTTCCGTAAACATCATGGCCGGCGAGCGGCTTCATCTGTAAAAAAACTGATCGTCTGCGGGTTGCTTCTTCGAAGCGCTATCTCGCTGGCGCATCCTCTTGCCGCGGATGAATCGCGCTTGCGTTCAGCAAAAAGCTACTGGAAGGCCGCCAGGCGTCTCATGCAATCGCATGGAGTTACGGCATGAGCGCTCAAGTGCTGATCAGCATCGTCAGTTACAATTCAGCCCGGCATCTGAAAACCTGCCTCTCCAGCCTCGAGCGCCAAACGTTTAAAAACTTCACGATATCCCTTTGGGACAATGCGTCAAAAGACGAAACTTCGGATGTAATAGAAGAGCGCCGGAGTATTTTGAATCATGTGCAGTTTTCTGAAAAGAATGTTGGTTTTTGCGCCGCTCATAATCGCCTGATCGCTTCCATGGCTTCGGAATACGTCCTTGTCTTAAATCCCGACATTATTCTTGACCCGAGATTCCTTGAAATCCTGATTGGCAACATGGATCCGGATCCAAGGGCAGGCTCGGCGACGGGTAAACTCCTGCGTTGGATGGATACGCCGGCAAGTCCCAAGATCCTGGATTCCACCGGCATTTATCTCACCCGCAACCAGCGCCACTTCGATCGAGGATCCAACGAAATCGATAACGGGCAATACGATAGCGACGAATATGTTTTTGGCGCTTCCGGAGCGGCGGCGCTATATCGCAGAACCATGCTGGAAGAAGTCCGGGAAGGCGCGGAATATTTTGACGAACGCTTTTTTGCCTATCGGGAAGATGTCGATCTGGCATGGAGGGCTCAGTGGATGGGCTGGCGCTGCCTCTACGTCCCCGAAGCAAAAGCCTTTCACGAAAGAAGAGTTCTGCCCGAAAGGCGTTCTTCCCTGCCCAACGCAATCAATATGCATTCATTTAAGAACCGGTTTCTTCTACGCATAAAGAACATGGACTGGGGAACGTATGCGCGCTTCTTTTTCCCGATCACCTTGAGAGACATCACCGCTTTGGCTTATGTTTTAATGTATGAACGGTCTTCCCTGCCGGGCATCTCCTTGCTGGTTCAGGCATTCTCACACACGTACGCCTGGCGGAAATCGTTGATGACGCGCCGAAAAACCCCGCCACAGGAAATGCGCCAATGGTTTGGAACCAGAGCCCAGGCGGTCAGCAGAGCCGCAGGTCCGGGTAAGCGTTGAGATCCAGACTCAGAGACGAAGCGGCGCTCATCCTCGAAGCGCCGGCGGCCGCAATCATGACCCCATTGTCTGTTGTCAGCGCAGGACTGGGATAATAAACCCGAGCGATGGCGTCGCTTTCTTCAAATACTTTCTTGAAGGCAAGTCGCAGATGGCTATTACATGCCACCCCGCCTACCAGTATTATGGACCGAGGATGCAATCGTTTTACCGCTTTGCGCGTTTGTGAAACAAGAGTGTCGATAATGGCCTGTTGATAGCTGCTGGTCAGATCCAGAATCTGCCTTGATATTCTTCCACCGCGACGTCGCGGCTGAATCCCGTTCAACTGTATGTGCCGCAATGCGGCGGTCTTGAATCCGCTGAAACTGAAATCGAGACTACCGTCGCTGATCTTGGGAATGGAAAATGAAAAACTGTGTGGATTGCCGTCCTTCGCAATCCTATCGATAATCGGCCCGCCGGGATAGCCCAACCCGAGGAATTTCGCCAGCTTGTCCAACGCTTCCCCGGCTGCATCATCTCTGGTTCTGGCCACCGACTGATAGTGACCTTGAGAGGAAGAGTAGATCAACGATGTGTGGCCGCCGGAAACAACAAGCGCAAGGATGGGATATTCGATTCCCGGATTTTCCAGGAAAGCGGAATAGATATGTCCTTCAACATGGTTGATGGGAACCAGAGGTTTCTTGATGGAATAGGCAAGCGCTTTGGCGAATGAAACGCCCACAAGCAACGATCCGATCAGGCCTGGTCCCTGGGTGACGGCAATGCCATCTATATCGTGATAGTTTTTACCCGCATCTTCAAAAGCCTTCCAAACCACATATCCGATATTGCGCAGATGCTCACGGCTGGCAAGTTCCGGGACTACTCCGCCAAAACTCCGATGGGTTTTTATCTGTGACGCAACCACGCTGGAGAGCGCTGTTCGCCCATTTTCAACAAGAGCGGCAGCCGTTTCGTCGCACGAGGATTCGATTCCCAATATCAGCATTAGCGGATTCCCCAAAATCTCCAGTTTAACCTATTTTTCTCGCAAGTGCCGAAGACTGAAGAGGCACATTATCGTAATCTAACAAAATATGCATATTTTGATCGATTACTATTTACGCTCCTAAATCGAAGCAAATTCTATTAGGGGATTGGTGGCTTGAAAAAGATGGACTATTAACGAGTCCATTATCCCCTTGGATACTCTCGAACAACATCGGCCAATAAAGGCTTAAACTTGTCTTTATGTATCCGTATTTCTATCCCGATGGAGGGAAAGAGGCAAGCAAATTCATAGCCGCAATAGACATGCAGGCTGCTGAGAGGTTGGCTTGTAATCTTGAGTAGTTGATATGGAATTTTGCTGAATCTCTGTTGGTTGTCAAATACGCCAGAGCATTTCGGATTTCTTGTGGCTTAGATCTTCTTTTCGTTCTCTCCAGTCGGGCAGCACTCGGTCAAGAATCCGCCAAAATTCCGATGTGTGGTTGTGCTCATAAAGATGGACGAGTTCATGGACGATTACGTAATCCACCAACCACACAGGCAACTGGAGGAGACGCCAATTGAAATGCAGAATTCCGTTCTTCCCGCATGAGCCCCACCGGAATCCTAAATCACTAACGGATATTCCTGAAGCAGAACAGCCTGCCTTCGGCTCCCAGAATCTCACACGATCCTTCAGCCAGTCGGTTCCTGAACGCTGATACCAAGCCTGGAAATGCTTTGGCGCCTCCAATCGATCAGATTCTCTGAGCAGAAACCATTGACCATCAAACTGAAGTGGCCCCGGCTGTTCTTTCACAATCCTCAATCGATAATTCTGCCCAAGATATGAAATACTTTCACCGCTCACCGCTTCCAGCCAATGAGTCTCTCTACTGAACTCTTTTTTGCAGAGCAATTTCTGATGAACCCAGAGGAGCCTGCGTTCCACCCACTTATAAAGCTCATCTTCGCTGGACGTTTCTGGAGAATGAACGACGAGTTCACCGGCGCGATCAACCGTCAATCCAAGCGTTTTGCGCCGGGGGCTTCTTCGTACCTCGAACTCCATATTGTTAACTACCAGCACTTCGTTCATTTTCTCACCAGATTTTCATGATTCTCTTTTGCCAGTGCAACCAGCCTTTGAGCAATATCCCGTTCCTTCCCTGGAGGGCAAACGCCACAGGCATCGAGATCGCGCACAAGTTGCTTTGTCAGCAGTTCACGCCGATCCGGATTTTTCCAGAAACCTACTTTGGCGACTTCCTGACGGATCCGTTCCACGATTTCTATGGTAGTGTTGATGGCGGTTACCTTTTGTTTCTCACCAAATTCTCGCCCTTCTGAAAACGTTTCAAGGATCAATCGAACAAAAGGAACCTGAACGCGCGGATCGAGGTCGGGGAAGTCATTTCGGTCGCCCTGCCTCAGCTCATCAATAAATCTCCGCAGTTCTCTTTCCAACGCATCCCAGTCATCTTTAAAGCGCCGAAGAATTTCCTCCAGTTTCTCGCTCATCTTGCGGGCAAAAACGGGATTCTGATTACTGAAACCGAGGATGTGATACCTGGCCGCATGCTGCATCTGCGTCGCCCTTGCCCGACTGTTGCTTTGAGCCTGGAGAATTCTTTCAAACTCAGCATCGGTAATCATGGTGGGCGGAATCTTCGGATCGACGCCGCGGGCAGAAATACGCGCGTCGATTAATGCTTTAACTCTTTCAGCAATACCCAGGAGATTTAAGGCGGGATCCCGATACAAATTGGACGCTACCTTGTTGATGAAGCCAAGGAGCTTCGCATCCCTAAAAACGTCTCCTGGAATCTCGGGACGGTGCTCCAGAATATTCAGAGTCTCATAGAACATGCGCAGCTTGTTGATGAATTCTGCACGAATTTTCAAATCCGCCAACAAATCAACGCATGCTTCTACTTCGGTTTGAAGATCTTTGACGCCTCTGTCAGTGAAAACCGCTACTGCCCGGTTTCTGCGGTCGATAAGTTTCGGCAACTCCACACGGATATCTATAAGCGCGCCCTCGGTATCTTCGCCATCATAATCTTTCAAGGCATCATTCAAATGGCGCGCCACGCCAATATAGTCGACCACATAGCCGCATTTTTTCCGTCCGTAGGTTCGGTTGACGCGGGCAATTGCTTGCAGGAGATCGTGAGCTACCAATTTCCGATCCAGATACATCACCTGTTCAACAGGGGCGTCAAAGCCGGTCAACAACATATTATTCACAATCGTAATGGCTAGCGGATCCGTTTTATCCGTCCGCCCGATAGCCAGTTGGCGTTTGAAACGCCTGGTGTACTCTTCCTGCTTCTCTTTATTGGACCAATCCCACCACGATTCCGGATCGTTATGATCACCGGAAATTACTGTCACAATATCCAGCGCCCGAATCAGCGGAAGCAATGGATACGTCCGCACAAGGAATTTTGTTTGAGAATCAAGCCGCTCAATTTCATAGTCTGACAGCGCGAGCGTTTCGGCTGGAATGTTTTCCAACTCCTGGACCAGTTCGTCTCTGGCAGCTAGAAGTTTTTCCCGATAAAGGACGGCAGCGCGGCGGCTGGTAGCAACAACCTGAGCCTTGTATCCTTCAGGGAGCACAACTCCAACATAATGCCGCAGCATGTCCTTTGCTTTCTTTTCAATCAACAACGGAGCTTCGAGAACATCCTCGGTCGTACCATATTTCGCTTTGATAATCGCCAGCTCATCATCGGAATAGTCCTGAAACATGTCCTCAAACAATTGATCCAGGCTGGGCGCATCTTTGACAATTCCATCTGCCGTGCGCCCTTCGTAAAGAATCGGAACCGTGGCGCCATCGAGTTCGGCATCCTTCAGAAGGTATTTATCAATAAAATCGCCGAAAATCTCTCTGGTTTCCTTTTTTTCGCAGCTCAGGATTGGCGTGCCGGTAAAACCGATCGTAGCCGCGTTGGGAAGGGCGCGGCGCAGATTTCGATGCAGCGATCGGGTGTGAGAGCGATGAGCTTCATCCACCAGAACCAGAATCTCGTCGGATTCGTTGAGAACCGGAAATTCCTCGAATCGGATGCTTTCTTCAAAAGTAATTTTTTTCTCAACTACAGGTTGATCTTTCCCAGGTTTCTTCTCCTTGCGGAGAATGGTCATGACAATCTTTTCATCGCCTTTTGCCGGCCGGTCTACCTCCTGATATTTCTGAAGCATGGCGAAAACGATATCCGGCGTCGGCTCCGACAGGATGCGCTGGGTCAACGCGGTCGGCGATTCTCGCCTTTTCCTGTCCTGATCCGTAGGCCGCACAGCTTCACCGGAAAGCCGCGCCGTCTCTCGAAGCTGGCCTTCCAGATCAGTTCGATCCGTAACAGCGACGATCTTGAATCGCTTGAGCCGATCAAGAGTTCGCATCTTCCGGACAAGAAAAACCATGCTGAGGCTTTTACCTGAACCCTGGGTGTGCCAGATAATGCCGCCCCGTTCATCCTGCAGGGCGCCCTGCAATTTGGTTCGGCCTTCCTGGAGCTTTGACACCGCCTTCTGAATGGAACGGAACTGCTGATATCGGGCAACCACTTTGCGGGTTTTTCCGTCCACTTGCTGAAAGACGGTAAAGCTGCGTATCAAATCCAGCAAATTCGCCGGGCGAAGCATGCCCGCCGCCAAAATCTGCTGGCTTTGCAGATTTGCTCCCTGAGCTGTACGCAAGCTTTCGGGGCGCTGTTCAGTTTTACGGAAGAAGAGTGGAGTGCCACAGCGCTCCGTTAGTTCCGGGCCGACGGAGAGCAATTCGCTCCTGGCCACCTCAATATCTTCATCGACGGAGATAATCCCCAACTCCTCCGCAACGGTGCTCATGGGCACCGGGCTGGTATCAGACCATTCCAGGTACGCCTCCGGTGGAGCGCCGACAGTCGCCGCGCGAGCTTCGAAGAAATCGCCGGCAATCAGAAGCTGATTTGTATGAAAGAGCTTCTCCACGCCTTCATTATCAGTGTAGAGCGTTGGAAACAGTTCACGCCGCTGGTTTGAGTAGCGCAGCAATTGATTGACAGCCTCATGCATCGGATTTTCGATGCCGGGGCTTTTAAATTCAGCCACCGCAATCGGAATTCCATTAATGAACAATACCGCGTCAGGAATGACATGGCCGCGGCCGCTGGTCAATTCCACTTTAAACTGGTTGATAACAAGAAAATTGTTCTTTTCGGGATGATCAAAATCGATATAGCGGATCGGTTGCGGCCTTCCATGGTCCCAATTCGGCAAACCGTCGACTACAGTCCCTTTGAGCAAAAGCTCGGTTGCGGACTGGTTGATTTCCATCAAACGATGTCCATCGGCGCGTTCAAGATCATGCACGGCTTTGTTGATGCGCGACTCATCGAGCCAGGGTTGACCGTTTCGGAGATTTATCCTTGCCAGAGCAGATTTCAAACGGTCTACAAGAATAACCTCTCGGAAGCTTTCGCGCTCGGTCAGCTCCGGCACATCTATGTCGCCCTCGATCCATTCCCATCCCATTGCCCGAAGCTGTTCGCAGAAAGGACGCTCGACTAGATCATATTCCCATTGAACTTTACTCATTTGCCGCTCTTTTTGTTTTTGCCTTCGGTGAGCATTTTAGCCGCATCCTCCAATTGCCTGAGGGTCTCCATTTCACCTATTGATTCTTTGTATTCGCGGCGACGGATCTCGTATTTCTCATATTCAACTTGAGCGTAATCCTCGGCAGCCTGTTTGCTGACTCTGCCGGCATTGGGCAACACCCGCCGATCATTGAATCTGAGGAATTCATCCAGCTTTAGCTCCCAGTCTTTCATAAACACCTGCTTGCGGCGCTTGGCTTGATCTTCTGCGAAGTCCAGCCACATTGTTACGATACGGTTTAATTCCTCAATCTCGCTCTCTTTCAGATAATTTTTGGCAATGGTTATATCCGTTTTGTGAACTTCGCCGCCCTTCCACGCAGTCAAGCCCATATTGGGCAAATGGTGATTGGCACGAGATTGAATCAACTCTGCCGCGGTCATTCCAGTTGAAGCAAAGTGGAGTTTGTTTTGGATCACACTGAAGAATTTTGTGGTTTCGCTGTCAGTCGGTTCATAATCCGCCGCCATGGCAAAAATTTCTCGCACCCGAAGATACATGCGCCGTTCGCTGGCGCGGATGTCTCGGATGCGGACCAGCATTTCGTCAAAGTAATCAGGCACCGGAGAGCCTTTTACCGGGGGATTTTTCAGCCGCTCATCGTCCATGGTGAAGCCTTTGACGATGTATTCCTTCAGGCGCTGCGTTGCCCAGATGCGGAATCGTGTGGCAATCAGGCTTTTAACCCGATAACCGACTGAGATGATTATATCGAGATTGTAGAAATCCAGACTGCGTTGAACCTGCCGATTTCCTTCCTGGCGAACTGACAAGTTTTTCTTGTGAGTTGCCTCCTCAATCAGCTCGCCTTCCTCGTAAATGTTTAGAATATGTAGACTTATGTTTTGTTGGGTTGTTTGGAACAGCTCGGCCATCAAGGGCTGCGTTAGCCACACGGTTTCATCTTCCAGCCGGACATCCAGTTTTACTTTGCCATCTTCCGTTTGATAGACAATCACCTCGCCCTTCGGCAGTTCATCCTGCATGCCGGCATTCGCCTTCTTCTTGCTCATACCGCTGCAGCTCCTTCCATGATGGATTCCGGAACACGGACTCGTCCGGTGAGCAGGTCATCCTGGAGTCCAAGCTTTAGGGATTTGAGCGTATCTTCGGTCTGGATTTCCTTATAGATCAAACTATCATGTTTTTTGAGATGGGCAACAATTGCTTCCTGTTCTTCAAAAAGGGGGAATGGCAACAGCAGATCTTCCAGAATTTTGGTATTCAGGTTAACCATTGTCGTGCCAACTGCACTACATGCTATTTGTCTTTGGCAGACTTCATATCGATAGGCTTGGGATAGCCAGCACGAATTCAGTGTCATTTGTTTAAAACGCATTAGGAGACATCCTGTCCCACATAGCCACCCACTTTGTTCCAATCCAACTACAGCACATCGCGAGAGATCACCTCTTCTAGCAAATATCAGATCACCTGGAACCATGCGATGACGACGTAATCCTTCAGCACGAAAAAGCGGTATTTTCGCTATATTGCTTTTGTTAAATTCTCCATCATTTATATTCTGGGGCATTACAACAGGGATTCCATCTGTTGTGTATTCATTTGCATGTAATTGGCTGCCAAAGGGACCCGTTTGAATACTTCCGCTATTATTCTTAAGCCGGAATCCCAGCGCTTCCAGTTTCCAAACTTTCGGAATTCTTCCTAGCGGCGAATCCTTGAACTCCTCGAGATGAGCGATGGGATCGCGAAGTTGGCCGTGTTCATCCAACCCGTAGGTCAGCAAATCATGCAGCATGCCCGCCCGCACCTGCTTGAGCTTCTCAATTACCGCCTCGGTCTTGGCAATTGCTTCGTCAATGGTGTCGAGAACGAATCCAACAGCCTGACGCTGTAATGGTTCCGGCATGAAAATGGAAAGGCGCCTGACATCGGATTCATTGACAGCCGGATAGTTTGAACCAACCTCCTTGGCCCTCAACTGCGCAACCACATCGTTACTGAATATTTGATGGAATATAAAACTCGAATCTTCCTGGCTATTTGGCCTTAAAACAGCGAACCCTGTTGATGCCACAAGCGGAATACGGTCTTCTTCTTTACAGATGCGAGCATGAGCTTGCAGCCCTGGTCGAACAGTACAGAGCAAAACATCTCCTTCCCTGATTTGGCGTCTTGCCCTGCTGGGAGCTTCGGTAAATTTGTAACGATTTACTTGGTTCCAACAAATGCGACCCTTATCAACGCTTGAAATATCCAAGTATTTGAAACGGTATTCCTGTGGAGTAGTAGCACCAAGGTTCTCAGGATTTGCCGAGCAAATGCGCTCAAGTCTTTGCTTCATTGCTCATATCCTAATTCTTCGAGCTGGCGATGCAGCGTATCTTGAATCACCGTTCTATCCGAACGTATAAATTCTAGTGGAATCTTATATTTATCCCATAGTTTTTCAGCAAACCGCGTCAGTTCTTGTTGTTTATTTCTGACCGCGTCATTCACTCCGACCTGCAGGTCCTGAGCAAACAGCCCGAGCGCCAGCGTCTGCTTTCCATCCTCGCCCATTGCCGCACAGCGGTTTTTCAATTCATCCACAAAGGTATTGGTAAGTGTGCGGAAAGTGGCCCTGGCTGCGGCAAGGCCTGTTTTGATCTGCTCATATGGCGACAGCTCCTTCTCAAGAGCCATAATCTGATCGAAAAAGGGTTTTAGCTCCAGCCGTGAAGTTTCTACCTTCTTGCGATCTGCATCATTTGCTTTCGTTTTTGCTGCTGCTTTTTCGAGTTTTGATAGTTCCTTCAAGGCATCTTTGTATTCCGCTTTTAGATCTTTAGCTTGTCGCTCTAATTCTTTGGCGTAATTCCAGGCTGCCAGCTCTTCATCATCCGCATCGTCCGGAGGATTGCTTTGCTCGAACGCTTCTTTCTCGCCTTTAAGGCGGGCAATCTCGGATTTCGCATCTTCAATTTTCTGGAGGTAATCGGCCATGGTTCGCCTAACCAACTTATGGCTGAAAGGATCAAAAGCGGGACCTGTGCCATCCTCATCTTCCACTGCATCAACAATGGCATCAATCCAACCGTCAATGACGCCGCCAAAGCCGTTTTCCATCAACGTCTTTAAATCCGGCAGCGATTCTGTCCACCAGGTAGCGATGACGCCGGACAGCTTAAAGTCCCCCAGAACTCCGAGCGGAAGAAGCGACTTGGCAAATCCGCGCAGGAATTCCGTCCGCACAGCATTAAGATTGCGGGATTTCGGCAAGGCAACCAGTTTCCGAGCATGGGAACTCCACCATCGAACCATTGCCTCTTTAAGTGTTCCCGTCCGTATTTGCACACCGGTATCTCCTTCTATTATCCCGGCGATGGCGGATCGTTCGGATATGGCTGCGTTGAAATCCCGATATCGGCTATCGCCGGATTTCGCCGTGAAAACAAGATCCGGGTTAAAGCCGAGAGATTCAAATAGAGCGCGTTGACCTTCAATCTCGGCGACGGGTACACCTCCCACCAGATGCGCCCGGACATCATGCGGTTCGGGCGGCGGGGAGTTGTCAACATAGCGGCGGATATTCAGATTGAAGTCATTGGCCTCATTGGCAATTTCTTCAAGCGGCACAATTCTGGAATAGTTAGGGACTTCTGAATAACGTTCAAAAGTGGACGCGATTTTCTCGATATCTTCCGGGCGCAGGTAATTCTGCGCCCGCCCGGACAGATATTCCGCATCCGCATTAATAAAGAGAACGCGGCCACGCCGATCCTTCGGCTTATTAGGATTCGGCGTCTGCCCCGTGATATTGGACCGCATGATCAGGATACAGGCCGGAATGCTCGCGCCATAAAAGAGATTTTGCGGCAGGCTGACGATCGCTTCTATCAGATCCTGCTGCAGCCATTTTTGCCGGATTTCCTTTTCAGCCCCGCCGCGGAACAGCACTCCGTGAGGCATAACAGTCGCCACCATACCGCGAGGCTTGCAGACCGCCAGCATGTGTTGCGCAAACATCAGATCCGCCTTTTTCCCTGAGGTCGGACACCATCCCCAGCGAAAGCGTTCCGGGAATTCCATGGTGCTCTTCGTGTAATTTTGGCTGAAGGGCGGATTGGCGATGACCCGGTCAAAACGTTCCAGTTCTCCGGCATCGCGATGCAGGGGATGCAGCAGAGTATCTTCGAGGCGGATGTCGGCTCCCCGAATGCTATGCAGCAACATATTAATCTTGCAGATAGACCAGGCTGAAGCGTCGTTTACCTGGCCACAGAGACGGAGATTCGTCGGATCGCCGCCGGACTGATCAATGTACTCGCGGCTGATAATCAGCATGCCGCCTGAACCGCATGTGGGATCGTAAATGCTCATCCCCGGAGTGGGATTCAGAATACGGACCATGAGGCGGATCACATCGCGCGGTGTATAGAAGTCGCCGCCTTTCTTTCCGGCCGACTCCGCAAACATGTTGATGAGGAATTCGTAAGCAGCGCCGAGGAGATCGGAGAACTGGAAATCCTCATTGCGCAGGCGATAGCGATTGAAATGGCGCACCAGATCCTTGCACGCTTCATCCGAAACGATGCGTTTGTTGCTCTGAACCTTCATGAACTGGATGTGGTCCAGCACATGCCGAAGCGACTCGTTCGATTCACTCAAGCCTACGAGCGCCTTGTCCATGACCGCGCCAAATGGTTCCGAGGCATCATTCAGCTTGCTTTGCAAATGGAACCAGCGGGATTGAGGCGGAACAAAGAAATCGTCATAAAAATCCGGATTTTCGCCATAGTGCGCTTTGGCTTCTTTGACTGCCATCCCTTGATCGATCTTTTTCTGAACGATTTTTTCGTAGTCGGCTTCGAAAACATCCGAACAGCGCTTCAGGAACAGCATTCCGAAGATAAAGTCCTTATAGGTGGCGGCATCCATGCCTTCGCGACGTAGGATATCCGCAGCGCCATAGAGGTGACGTTCGAGCTTTGCCAAAGACAGCTTAGACATCGATCACCTCGCGCTCTTTCGTCGTATCTTTATTCAACATCATCAAAATCATTGGCTCTTCTTTTATAACGTGTTTTTTAGAACCAGCTCGTCCAGTTCCCAAACACACTCTCACGTGGATCATTGCGTGCCAACCACTGAGCCAAACGAATATCTGCGCTGGACGGGACCTGAATATTTGAACAATCTAATATCATTTGTTGAAACCTTCGTGTCAAACGTTTTTGTCTATCCCATGATTTATAATGAGCTTTCTAGAAAAACCTGCTGCAGACAGTTTTTCTTGGACACAACTTCGCAAACATCAAAAGCCTCATAAAAGAGAGTGGCGGTTTTGTTTGGATTATTCTATTGGGGCGGCGTCCATGCCAACAACCTCATTGCCCCATTGGACGGCGTTGAGGTAGGTTTCGATTACGCAATCCTCCTGCATATTCAGAGATGCGGAAAGGCTGGAGACTTCCCCCCACTGTCCTTTTTCAGCGGCTATCACCAAATCGAAAACAGGGCGAAACGCGCCGGTGTTCTGCAACAGAGCCGATTTCACTTCATCGGAGACGGCGAGTTGACGCAAGATCTCCTGCAAAGGAGTGTTGAGTACGGTGTCTATCATGGACAAAAGGCCCATCAGGAAAAGGTCCAGAGCTCGCTCATGCATACTAATTGCGGGCGCAAGAGATTCGCAAAATTTCGCTCTGCTGATCAGGGTGGACAACAATATGGGAGGTTTGTCCGATCCCATTGCAGACAGTGAAACTATAGAGATCAATTTTCGGACTTCATTCACGCCGAGCAGAGCTAGAGCGTGTCGTATCGATTGGATTGGTTTGCTGAAACCAAAAATAGTCGAATTCAGATATCTCAAAAGCATGAAGCAAAGCTTCGGTTCTCTTTTGACAACATCCTCGATTTTGCCGAAATTCGGATCCTTTTCGTTGATTGCTTGAATTAGCCAGAGATAGTTCAACTTAGATCCGGGGATTTCACGCATTGAAAGCATTTCCGGTTGGCCGAAAAAGTATCCTTGAAAATATTTGTACCCAACCGCCTGGGCCGCTTTGAATTGCTCCCTGGTTTCGACTTTTTCAGCTATCAGATCAGCTCCCTTTGAGCTGAGAAGCCGCACCAAATCTCTGCTTGTCTCGATCGGGGTCTGTCGAATATCGATCTTCACCAGATCCACATATTCAAGCAACGGCATGAATTTGGAATCGAAGATAAAATCATCCAAGGCAAGACGGTATCCCAGTCCCTTCAATTCCCGGCAGGCCTTGATCAAATCCTTGTCAGGTTCCACATCCTCCAGGATTTCTATAATGAGCTGCCGTTCGGGAAGAAGGGTGGCGTACTTCCTGATTATAAGATCACGGGTGAAATTGATGAATGCCCGGTGATTGCTGATCAGCTTTTCCAGTCCAAACAGCAGGAAGCTGTCGACGATAACACGCGACGAGGCATACTCGGGATCGGCGCATTTGAAATAATTATCCAGCCCTGAACGAAATAAGAGCTCATAGCCGAATATATTTTCTCGGGAATCGAAAATAGGCTGTCGGGCTATAAACTTCCGAAAATCTGATTGGGCAGGATTTTGAATGAAATTATCCACCGGAACCTGATCTCCTCCAGTCTTAATATCGACAAGAACCATGGCTGCTATCTCTTATTTCTTATAACTACTAATGCCTTCCATGGCTGGAAATTGTCTCAGGGCGCGGCCAAATTCCGGTCGCGATTGCGATGGCAATCCCGCTTCAACCTCCGGACTCCATCGCTCCGGTTTATGCTAATTTGTTCAAATTTTTCTGCAGTTAGGCTAGACTTCTCCTCTTTCGAGGATTGCAATGATACATACGATTGAATGGACGGATGCAGGGATTGTCATGTTGGATCAGCGCCTGTTGCCCAGGCAGGAGATTTATCGCACCTATACCGGGCATGAGGAAGTGGCGGAAGCGATTCGCACAATGGTTGTCCGCGGCGCCCCGGCGATCGGCGTGGCCGCTGCTATGGGGATCGCGTTAGGCGTAAAGAATTCCCGCGTCAATTCCATTGAAGATCTGGATGTTGCATTTACCAAGATTTGCGACCTGTTGGCGGGAACCCGGCCTACAGCGGTCAATCTCTTCTGGGCGATTGAACGGATGAAATCAGTATATGCGGGCGCGCGCAGCAAAGGAATTGAAGTCATTAGCAAGACCTTGGCCGACGAGTCTCAGACCATGCATCGGGAAGACATCGAATCCAACAAGGAGATGGGCCGCCTGGGGCAGGAACTCATTCCGGCAAACGCTAAAATCCTCACCCACTGCAACGCCGGAGCCCTGGCGACCGCCGGCTATGGCACGGCGCTGGGCGTTATCCGGGCTGCCGTGAGCGCAGGCAAGCGCGTTCAAGTGTTCGCGGATGAAACTCGGCCTTTCCTGCAGGGATCGCGCCTGACGGCATGGGAGTTGAAGAAGGACGGCATTCCCGTAACCATTATCACGGACAACATGGCGGGACATTTCATGAAGAAAGGCGCAATCGACTGCGTTATCGTAGGCGCGGATCGCATTGCCGCCAATGGAGACGTTGCGAATAAGATAGGAACTTATTCCGTGGCGGTTTTAGCCAAAGAAAATGGGATCCCGTTTTGGGTGGCCGCGCCTGTATCGACAATCGATCCCAAAATTCCCGATGGCAGTTTTATCAAAATCGAAGAACGCGATCCCGATGAAGTGCGCAAAGTACAGGGCATTCCGATAACCCAGGACGACGCCGAGGTCGCCAATCCAGCGTTTGACGTCACGCCGAATCGCTATGTCAGCGCGATCATCACGGATCGTGGAATCGCCCGTCCTCCGTACACGGAATCCATTCGCGCCTTAGTTGAAAAATAAAAACGGAATAGGCCGGCGTTCCTTTTTTTGTAAAATTAATACCTGTGCAATCTGCGGCGTTTTTATTTTTGACAAATTCCAAGGGGCTGTAGTACCGTAGCAATTGTAACAAAGAATTTGATCTCTGAAATGCGAACGGGGTGCCCCAGATCGGGGATAAAAGGGAAGTGGGTGCGAATCCCACACGGTCCCGCCACTGTAATCGGAAAGCCGGCTTCTTCAGCCACAGTTGTTCGAAGGGCCCGCCACTCGTTGTAATAAATAAACGGGGAAGGCGAGAATGTCCGGCAATGACCCGTTAGTCAGGAAACCTGCCCAATCGCCAGATTCAGCCAGCTCTTCGCGAGAAAGAGAACTGAAATGCTTTTTAACATCCGCACAAATCGCTTATTTCTCAAAAAACCATCGAGCCGATTCATACTTGTGTCTATTCTGGCAATCGCGTGCCTGATTGGAACCGGCTGTAAAGGTCCAAGGCTGCAAAACTCCGATCCCGGTCCAAGCGAAAAAACAACCTATACGGACAGCATTGGCCGAAGGGTTGAAATTCCTCGTCATCCGATGCGAATCATCTCGTTGGCCCCGAATATCACCGAAATCCTTTATCACCTCGGGGCTCAGGATCGCATGATCGGGAATACGACCCAGTGCAATTGGCCTGAAGCTGCAAAACACAAACCAAAAATCGGAGACCTGCTGAATCCCAACTACGAGGTAATCCTGGCGGCCAAACCGGATCTCGTCATTGCTTCCACAGCAGGCAACGATCAGAACGCCGTCATGAAGTTGTCCAACCTGGGGCTTCCCGTCTACGTAGCGGCTGCGCGCAACGTCGACAGCATTTTCCTAACCATTGAAAATATAGGGGAAATTACCGACCGCGCCGACCAGGGCGTACAGCTCGTAACCCAAATGAAGAAGCGGCTGCAAACAGTCAGGGAAAAGCTTGCCGGACTTCCGCCGGTCCGAGCGTTTTTTATTACATGGTTCGATCCGTTGCTCGCCCCCGGCAAGAACACTTTTGAAAACGACGTGCTGCAGCTGGCCGGAGCAGTCTCGATCACAGCGGACATCCCGCAATATTATCCGCGCTACAGTCTTGAACAATTGCTGATAAAAAATCCGGATGCCATCCTCACAGTTCCTCATTCAGGCGATCCGATTCCGGATCTGAACAAAACCGCCGGATGGAAAGACCTGCGGGCGGTCAAGGAAAAACGAGTCTATTTCCTAGGTGAATATTTACAACATCCTTCGCCACTGTTCGTGGAGGGCGTTGAAGAGCTGGCGCACCAGCTGCATCCGGAGCGTTTTCGATGAACCGTTTATCCGGCGCTAAAATAATTACCGCAAGCCTGACCTTACTGGGCGTCTGGTTCATCGTCGCTCTTGTGTCGCTGAATATAGGCAGCGTCCCGATACCGATTCGAACCTCGCTTCAGCTCCTGGCGGGACATTGGACCGGGAGTCCATCGACGGATCCGCTCAATTCGGTGCTTTTTGCCGTTCGGCTTCCGCGCATTCTGCTCGGATCGCTGGTTGGCGCCGCATTAGCGACAGCCGGCGCGGCGTTTCAATCCCTCTTGCGCAACCCTTTAGCGGATCCTTATGTCCTGGGAGTCTCGACGGGCGCTTCCATGGGTACGATTATGTACTCGATATTAGCAGGCTGGTTGGGATTTACCGCAGGAATGGGAAACGCTGTTTACGGCAGGCCCCTGGCAGCCTTTCTGGGCGCCGCGTTTACCATCGGGGTGGTTTACCTCATTGCGGGGACGGATCGTTCCGGCGAAACTTCGCAGAGGCTCCTGCTCGCCGGAATTGTATTGGCTTCCTTCCTGTCCTCCATCAATGTTTTTCTTCTCACCAGCACAAATCAGGCGGACTTGCGCGGAATATTTTACTGGTTGATCGGAGATCTCAGCAGGCCGGTCGATGCATCCATCTATCCAGTGACCTTTCTGGTCGTAGTCGGCTTTTTCCTGTTGTATCGGCTGTCCCACAGTCTGAATTTGATGGGGATGGGAGAACTCGACGCGATGATTCTGGGAATTGAAGTCGGTCGGGTGAAAACGGCCGTGTACGTCGTCGCATCCCTGATCACTGGAGCGGCCGTTTCGGTGAGCGGACCTATTGCCTATATAGGCCTCATTTGTCCGCACATTGGACGGATGATGTTCGGAAGCGACAACCGCATCCTCTTCCCGACCGTTTTCTTATTTGGCGCCATCTTCACGCTCATAGCCGACACGTTGGCAAGAACCATCCTTTCCCCTACAGAGCTTCCTGTCGGAATCGTATCCGCTCTGTGCGGGGCGCCTCTTTTCATTTATCTGCTGCGCAGAAAAGCGAGAACTCCATGAGCTCTGTCCTGTTGGAAGCCCGCAATTTGAGCTTCAATTACCATCGTCCTATTGTCCGGGATATCTCGTTCAGCCTGAAAGCCGGAACCATCACCGGCATCATCGGGCCCAACGGTTCCGGAAAAACAACCGCTTTGCGCCTGCTCAGCGGAATCCTGCATCCGTTTTCCGGAGATGTTTATCTCCGGGGCGATCGTCCCTTGTCCCAAATGAAAAGAAAAGACATTGCGCGCCACATCGCGATGGTTCCGCAAAATGGGGGCGTCTATCATTATCAAACCGTATTCCAATTTGCCATCCAGGGAAGATCTCCGCATCTGTCTCTTTTGGGCTTCGAAAGCCCTATGGATGAGGAAATCACACTCGAAGCTCTGGAAATGACCCAGCTGACCCGCTATCTGAAATCGCGAGTCGCGGAAATTTCCGGCGGAGAAAAGCAACGGCTTCTGCTTGCGCGCGCCCTGGTTCAGCAAACCGGAATACTGCTTTTGGATGAGTTCACAGCGAATCTGGACATCAACTATCAGGTCGAACTGCTGCGGCTCGTCCGGCGCATCACAAGAGAAAAGAATCTGGCTACGCTTGTGGTATCGCACGAAATCAACCTCCTGGGAGCTTTCAGCGATCGCATTATTCTCATGTCTCAAGGTGAAATCCGTCATCAAGGGGGCGTGCGGGAATCGCTGACGCAGGAGCATTTGAGTCCAATGTTCGGCCTGGATTTTTCTACGCGGCTGCTTCCTGACGGGAATGTGGAAGTCCTCCCCATCATCAACCGGGAATCACCTCGCGTCCATTAATAGGTTTTGCAATTTTCTAAAAACACTTTTTGGTTTCAAGGAGTCTTAAATGAACATGCCGTTTGTTAGAAGATCTCTATTCATCCTGCTATTTTTCGCCCTGCCAGGTTGCGCAGCCCTGGCCGCTACGCTGGAAGGGACAGCGCTGGATCCCAGCGGCAAGGCCGTTTCCGGCGCACGCATCAGCCTCCTGCGTTCTCTCGTGGCCGTATCCGAATGTCAAACCGACGCTCGCGGCGTCTATAAATTCGAAGGCTTGCAGGAAGGCGTTTATCAGCTTTCGGCCGGCGCTCATGGATTATCCAGTCCTTCCGTTGAGGTAGCCCTGAAGCAGGCAGAATCGAAAAAGCAAGATATCAACCTGAAGATCAATGCGCTGGCATCCCAGGTGGTAGTTTCCGCATCGCTCGGAGGAGCGCTTGTTCCTCAAGTCGGATCTTCCATCAGTCTTGTATCCCTCCAGGAGATCGAAGATCGCGGCGCCCAGAATGCACTGGAAGTCGTCCGCGGAATTCCCGGCATCGAGATAAGCCAGAGCGGACGTCGCGGCGGCGTGACTGGAGTTTATATTCGTGGGGGCGAATCGAAGTACAACGCCGTCCTGCTTGACGGGATACCATTGAACGAGTTTGGAGGCGGTTTCGATTTTGCTTCCATGCCCGCCGACGGCATTGAACGGATAGAAGTAACGCGCGGCCCTCAAAGCGCCCTGTACGGATCCAACGCTGTTGCAGGAGTAGTCCATCTCATCAGCCGGCGTGGCGAGGGTTCGCCTGAATTCACAGCTCTGGCGGAAGGAGGAAGTTACTCCACAAGACGGTTCGCCACGGGAGGAAGCGGCCTCACCCGAGGATTCAGCTGGTCCTATAATCTGTCGCGCCTGGATTCGGACGGAGAGGTTGCCAATGACAAATACCGCAACCAGAGCGCATTCCTAAATTTGGGATACCGCCAGAGCCGCAGGCAATTCGATCTGCGATTCTTCGGAAACGCCAACAGCTCTGGAGCGCCAGGGCCCTACGGATCCGATCCCAATGGAAATTTTAAAGATATCAATCTGCTTACTATGGAAGAGAGAATCAATAAAGAATCCCGAGGCAAACAGAATCTCTTCGGCTATCAATTCGGATATATCGAAAAGTTATCCAACAGGATTCGCCAGGTTACAACCGTCAACCTGGCCGTCAACAATCTTTACTTTCACACGTATGATCTTTTCTGGGGAAGCCGCAGTGATTACAGTTCGAATAATCTGCGCACTGTTGTCAATACCAGAAGCGAAATATCCTTGACTACAGACAACACCCTGTCCGCAGGTTTCGAGTTCAATCATGAGGAAACCGAGCAGGCGACCACGTCTGAATTTTATAATGACAAGTATTGGATCCCTCGAAACAGTTTTGCTTATTTTATCGAGGACAGGTGGGATATCCAGAACCGTCTGTTCCTGACAGCCGGATTCCGCATCGACAACCTGCGAACCGACGCGGTGAAAGCAATCCCATCCTCTTCCATTGTCCAAATTAATCCGAGAATTTCAGTTGCGTACCTGGCCCCAAAAAGAACGCGCATCCACGGCAGTTTTGGAACCGGGATCCGGCCTGCCAATGGATTCGAACTGTCCACAAGCGACAATCCGGATCTCAAACCCGAAAAAAGCATCAGCTTTGACGCAGGAATTGAACAAAATCTCTTTTCATCCCGGACAGTTCTGGATGTCACCTATTTCTTCAACCGGTTTGAGGACCAGATCATCAGTTTGGGCGGGTCCTCTCTGATCGATCTCAGCCGCTATTCTACGGCCAACCTGAAGAATTCGCGAGCTCAGGGGATTGAAACATCTCTCCGGGTGCGCCCGATACAGTCGCTGGAATTGAGCGCATCCTATACATTCCTGGATTCTTCAGTCCTGGCGCTCGATGGATCCAACAAAACAACAGAGCCATTCGAAGTCGGGCAGGAGCTGCTCCGTCGCCCCGCCCATGCGGCAAGCTACAATGTAACCTGGCGGTATGGCCGATGGACGCTGAACACAAGCGCCTATATACGAGGCTCCGCGCTTGATACCGATCCCATTAACAGCACAGCCGCCTGCACCTGGTATGGCAAACCGGAATGCTTTTTTACCAACCAGGGCTATACGCGCGCCGACGCAGGTTTTTCGTTCCGGGCAGCCAAAGGCGTTGAAATTTATGGACGTGTGAATAATTTGTTGAACCGCAAATATGAAGAGATCTTCGGTTATCCGGCTAGTGGAGTCAATTATATGGGCGGCATAAAGTTTAGGCTCGCGAAGTTTACGATCGCCACCGAATAAAATGACGAATGACGAATGACGAATGACGAATCTCGGATTGAAACAGACTGCTGGGCGATAACCGCCATTCACTCAGGTTGTTTCAATTCGTCATTCGTCATTCGTCATTCGTAATTCTATCTCAGGCTGATCAATCCCATCTTCATCAGCTTATCCAAAACCTGCAGTATTTCCAGCTCTCGCAAGGGCGACAGCATCACGATGGATTTTACATCCCAGGTCCCATTGATGCGCGAGGCGACGAAGCCTTCCTGGTGCGTCAGGTTGTGGCGGGTTAGAGAAGCTTCCGGAACTATATAATAGGGCGCTTTATTTGCCGGAATCGTGCTTCGGTAGTACTCATTGCAGATTGCCTTCTCCGCTTGCTCTATTTGCTCCGAGGCCGAAACATTTTGTGGATCCGTCCTTAAGACTTCCTGGAATGCGGCAATCGCTTCATGATACTTGCGGTTCTGAATCAACTCCAAACCCTTATTGAACAGGTTTACCGGTTTCTCAACTTCCACTACCGTCTGCCGGATTTCTTCAATTTCCAGAATGCCTTTGTCGAATAGCTGGAAAAGTTCAAAACATATGGGAAAATCAGAACCGTGCATTTCCAGGATCATTTCTGAAATAGGTTTCTTGAGCGTCAGCAGATAAAGCAGTTTCTTTTGCATGGCGTTCAAGTCGAGACTTTTCAGGTCTACGCCGGATCTCACTGCAAGCACAACATCATTGTTGGGAAAAACAGACCGGATTCGAACCCACTCGTCTTTCCGCCGAACTCCTTCGAAAAGAAGAGCGTTTATATCTATATTGATCCGAATCAGATCTTCAGTCTGGTATCCGCTGCCGGCAAAATGGAAATAGCCGTCTTCCCAAAGAAAGAGATCGTAAATAACCTCTTCTGTCCTTGTAATTAACGCTTTTTGGACGTCTTCTTGTGAAACAAGCTTTTCCTGCACAAGAATTTTGCCAAGCAGAGTCCGTGACTGCTGATGAATTTCAAATGCATGCTTCAGCTGGGCTTCCGTGAGTTTGCCCTGGAAAAGCAGAAACTGTCCAAGCTGGCGGGTGGGATCGTTTGACTTGGATGAAATGATCTTCCCTTCCTGTAAATAAATATAGACCTTGGTCTTTTCTTTGACGAAGGCGAGCGATCCCGTTTTTCTCCCAAGTGTAACCCATTGCAGGAGTTCCGCCAGATCCATTGTTTTCAGTCTTCCCGAAAGTGACATAGGTCTTCCGTCTCGCTTTCCCGATTAGCTTATCGGAACCAATCGGCTCGGCATACATCAATTGTTATGTCTCAGTTTAGAGTTTCCCGTTCCCGGTTTCCGGCCGAGCGCCCTAACGGGAAACCGGAAACGGGAAAGGACTTTCATACGAAATAGGATATTTTTTTATTGAGATCATTTTTAGATACTTATTAGATCCATAGTTTTGGTATATATTTTATTTTTCAAGGAGTGGCGCATTGATTCTTACATACGCAAACCAGTTGACGCTTTTGCGCATGGTGTTTGTCCCATGTTTTGTCCTCCTCCTCATTTACGGACACCCTAGATCCGCGACCGTGTTGTTTTTGATTGCGGGCGTGACGGATGGACTGGATGGGCTTCTGGCCCGCAAACTTCAACAGAAAACTGTTCTCGGATCATTCCTCGATCCCATGGCGGATAAGCTTTTGTTGACGGCGGCGTTTATCACCCTTTCGATGCCCTCCTTGCCGCTGGTCCTGCATATTCCAACATGGTTGACCGTTTTAACGATAAGCAGGGATTTTCTTATAGCGCTCTCTGTCCTGATCATACATCTTCAAACGCACCATACCCAATTTCCGCCAAGTTGGCTCGGCAAATGTACAACAGCCGTTCAGCTTTTAACCGTCGGCGTTTGCTTGTTGGCGAATTTTGAACACGATTGGGCGCTGGCGGTCTTCCCTGTCGTCAAGTACTCCACTTTGGGTTTCACCGTGGTCTCCGGGCTTCATTACTCTTTCAGATCGATAAAAATTATCGGGGCCTATCAGGAAACAGGGGATGCCAAAAAAAGGGATTAGATTGCTTGAGGTAGCGAAAGGTTCTATTGCGGAACAATCCGGCTTCATGCCTGGAGATACAATTCTAACGGCCAATGGTCATGAACTGCCCGATGAGCTTGCGCTGAAATTCCATACCGCCGAAGATATGGTGGATTTTTGTATTCGCCGCTTAAATGGAAAGGAGCAGCATCTGGAAGTCGACTTTTGCGAAGGCGGCAGCCTGGGTGTAAAAGTAGAGGAGTTTCGAACCAAAACCTGCAACAACTCCTGCCTATTCTGTTTTGTAGACCAGCTTCCTCCAAACGTCCGGCTTTCCCTGAAACAAAAAGATGATGATTACCGCCTGTCGTTTCTTCATGGGAACTATATTACCCTGACCAATCTGACGGAAAAAGAACTGGACAGAATCATCGAAGAGCGCTTATCTCCATTGTATGTCTCGGTGCATGCGACGGATCCGGAACTCAGGGCCCGAATACTTGGTCGCAAAAAAAAGGATGATTTCGTCAGAAAAATCAGAAAATTGGCCGAGGGAGAAATACGAATTCACGCTCAAATCGTTTTGATGCCCGGGATCAATGATGGAAAAAATCTCGAGAAAACGGTTTTCGATCTATTTGATCTTTATCCCGGGGTGGAATCGGTAGCTATCGTTCCGCTCGGACTTTCCAAACATGGATCGCCCAAAAAAATTTTAACACCGGCGACTCCCAAATTCTGCCGGGAGGTGATTCGTCAAATTGAACCCTGGCAGAAGCATTTTCGCACTCAAATCGGCAGAACCTTCGCCTGTCTTGCCGACGAGTTCTACATTCAAGGGAAAGCGGATCTTCCCGAGAGTGAATATTACGATGATTTCGCCCAAATCGAAGATGGCGTAGGCATGGTTCGAACTTTTTTGGACGAATTTGAAATAGAGTTGGCCAGACGCCGCAGCCGGCCTCTATCGCTTCAGGGAACGATAATTACCGGAACTCTTTTTGCTCGAACTTTGCAGGCATGCATCGATCAGCTCAACAAAAAATTTGGAGCCGATCTGCAGATCCGCCCGGTAGAAAATCGATTTATGGGCCGGAGAATCACAGTCGCCGGCTTGCTCAGTGGAGGCGACATCGCCGCTGCGCTGGAGAGCATAAAACCGGGAAAATTCGTTATAGCGCCGAGCGAGGCGATCTCGCGCATCGATGGCATTTTTATAGACGGACTGTCTCCCCAGGATATATCCGCGAGCATCGGAATCCCTGTTTATCCCAGCGGAAGAACTGTAAGGGACTTTTTTCGCCTTCTTTGGAGGATTAGTCGTCAGTAGTCAGTGACTGCCAACCGCTGACTGCTAGATTGCGCTTGTATTGCGACTCTCTCTCTTGCAAAATTTATGCCCGCGACCGAATCTGCAATCTTTTTTCGTGATGCCGGGTCGGTTTGCTTAAAAAAAGGGGAGATACTGCCATGGCCAAAATAATCCAGGGGAAGCTGGATGCAAAAGGTAGTCGTTTTGCTATCGTAATCAGTCGATTCAATTCATTTGTCAGCGATCGGTTGCTTTCCGGCGCTTTAGATGCTTTGGAACGACACGGAGCTTCTCCCGATGACATCAGCGTCGTCTGGGTTCCGGGAAGTTTTGAAATTCCGCCCATAGCGAAGAGACTCGCACTGTCTCAGAAATATGATGCGGTAATTTGTCTTGGCGCACTTTTACGCGGTGAAACGCCTCATTTTGATTACTTGTCTTCCACCGTCACAAAGGAATTGGGATCTATCGGACTCGAAGCCGGAGTTCCGGTAGTCAATGGAGTTCTGACCTGCAATACGATGGAACAGGCTGTCGATCGAGCAGGACTCAAGACGGGCAACAAAGGATTTGACGCCTGCGTGACCGCAATAGAAATGATTGAATTAATTAAGCAACTCTAGGCTCCGGCCTAGAAATCCAGAGTTGATTGAATAATGGGAATCCGAAGAGATGCGCGTGAATGCGCGCTCCAAATGCTGTATGAGTTTGATGTTGGGAAACAATCGAAGGATGATGTTCTGCGCACTTTCTGGCGCATGAATGAGCATTCCGATAAAATTCATGATTTTGCCAATCAGCTGTTCGAGGGAACGATCCAACAGCTTAAAGAAATCGACAAAGTCATCCAGCAACACACGAAGAATTGGCGGCTCGGCAGAATGGCAGTCGTGGATCGAAATGTTTTGCGGTTGGCGGTATTCGAGTTTTTATCGAGCGGCAAAACCCCTGGAACCGTTGTGATCAATGAAGCCCTTGAAATTGCTAAAAAATTCTCAACCCAGGAATCGGCTCAGTTTGTAAACGGGATTCTGGACAGCATCAAAACCGAGCTAATGGAGAAGGGACGGAAGCGTGATGGAAAACCAGACTAATCTTCTGGAGCAGCGCCGGTTCAAGCTGGCAGAACTGAAGCGCCTGGGCTATGCCCCATACCCGCACAGATTCGACTACACCCATACCTTGGGCCAAATCAGGGCGGAACTTGAACCATTCAGCCATGATGAACTTCAAGAGAAAAAATTTGAGGTGCGGGCGTGCGGACGGATCATGTCTTTGCGTCCTCAGGGCAAAGCAGGTTTCATGGACATTTCGGATGGAGAGCATCGAATCCAGGTCTATGTCCGCAAAGATGCTGTCGGACCCGAGAATTTCGAGCTATTCCAGCTTTTTGACCTGGGAGATATCGTCGGGGTTGAAGGACCCGTTTTCCGCACGCGCACAAACGAACTTACAGTCGCAACAACTAAAGTCCATCACCTGGCCAAAAATCTTTTGCCCTTGCCTGAAAAATGGCATGGACTCACCGACATTGAGACTCGTTTCCGCCAGCGCTATGTTGATTTGATTGTAAACCCCGGGGTAAGAGACGTATTCGTCAAGCGCAGCAAAATTATTCGGGAGATCCGCGGTTTTCTGGATGCGCGCGGATACCTTGAAGTGGAAACGCCGGTGCTGCAGACAATTGCAGGAGGAGCGCTGGCCAGGCCTTTCCGCACCCATCATAATGCGCTCGACATAGAGATGTACCTTAGGATTGCGCTGGAACTGTATTTGAAACGCCTCATCGTGGGCGGCATCCCCAGGGTTTATGAATTGAGCAGGATTTTTCGCAATGAGGGAGTTTCCACCCACCACAATCCTGAATTCACAATGCTGGAGTTCTATCAGGCATACAGCGATTATAACGATTTAATGGACCTTTCCCAGGAACTGATTACTCAGGTTGCCGAAAAAGTAGCCGGTTCGCGACAGGTGAAATTTCAGGAACACACACTTGATTTCGACGCCTGGCAACGTTTTTCAATGAAAGAAGCGATCCATCGGTTCTGGCCCGAATCCATTCCCCAGCCCTCGAACGAGGACCTCCTTTCCCTGGAAAAACTCCGCGAGTTGGCAACATCCGTCCATGCGCATTACGAGTTGACGGACGGTCCCGGAAAACTGCTTGCGATCCTATTCGAAACTGTCGCCGAGGATAAACTGATTCAGCCTACTATTGTTTTTGATTACCCTGCCGAGGTTTCGCCACTTTCAAAAACCAAGGCGGAAGATCCGACCCTAGTGGAAAGATTCGAGCTTTATATAGCAGGCATGGAAATCGCCAATGCCTATTCGGAGTTGAACGACCCGGCTGAACAGCGGGCTCGCTTTGAGGAACAGCTTAAAGCCAGAGGCATGGGAGATGAAGAAGCGCACGCTATGGATGATGACTACGTTCGCGCTCTCAGTTACGGCATGCCTCCCACCGCCGGCGAGGGAATTGGCATCGATAGATTGACAATGGTTCTGACCGACTCGCCATCCATTCGTGATGTCATTTTGTTTCCCCTGTTGCGCCCGGAACAAAAAGAATAAAAGAATAGGAGCCAGGATCCAGGAGCCAGGAACCAGAATTTTGGTTATAAAAATGAAATTTGAATTTTTTATAGCGCTCCGATACCTGCGGGCAAAACGCAAACAGACTATGGTTTCGGTGATCTCGGCAATATCCGTGCTGGGAATCGCGGCCGGCGTGATGGCTCTGGTTATCGCATTGGCTCTTTCAACTGGATTTAAAGAAGACATCCAGTCCAAAATCCTGGGCGCCACCTCAGCGATAAATCTGCTGCGCATCGACAACTCTCCTTTGCTTGATTATGAACGGCTGCTGAAGAAAATCGGGCCCGTGTCCCATGTCACTGGAAGTGCGCCCGCCGTTTTCAACAAGGTGTTTATCGCCAGCTCCAGCGGAAATGTAGGCGCCGCACTCAAAGGAATAGATCCCGCTAGAGAAAAGCAGGTATCGGATTTCTTTTCCCATATCGTTTCAGGCGATCCTGATGCGCTCAATCTGAATGTTTCGGCAGACGGGACTGAAGAGCCGGTCGTCGACAAGATAATGATAGGAAAGGAGATGGCTCGTATCCTGGGAGTCAAGATAGGCGACCGCCTGAAAGTATTTTATCCAAAAGGGAAATTAACCCCGCTAGGGATGACTGCTTCCGAAAAAACCTTTCGCGTTGGGGCTATTTTCGAATCCGGCCTTTTTGATATTGATTCCAGTTGGGCTTATGTCCCTATCGCCGCCGCCCGGCGTCTTTTTTCATTTCCACCCGACTCCGCCTCTTTCCTCCAGTTTAATACCGACAGTCTCGACGATGTGGACCCAATTGCAGCTGAGATTCGAACCAAAGCCGGGTCCGGCTTCATAACTACAACCTGGGCTGAAATCAATAAGCCTCTCTTTTCAGCTTTAAAGCTCGAAAAATTAATCCTGTTTCTCACAATCGGATTAATCGTGCTGGTTGCATCTCTGAATATCGTAACCACCTTGATCATGATGGTATTGGAAAAGCAGGGAGACATCGCCATCCTCACCGCTATGGGAGCTACAGCAAAAACCATTCACAAGGTCTTTTTATTTCAGGGATTGATCATTGGTTTGATTGGAACGGCATTGGGCGACTTTTTGGGAATTGCAATTTGCTGGTTCCTGGACGCCTATAAGTTGATAAAGCTTGAAGCGGCAGTTTACAGCATCCCCTATGTTCCTTTCCAACTAAGAACATGGGATGTCATTTTGGTATCGGCTACAGCCATTTTGATTAGTTTTCTGGCGACTATTTATCCAGCTCGAAGCGCAGCGAAATTGGATCCAGTCGAGGTCCTCCGATATGAATAAGCTCCTGGAAATCTGCGAGCTGAGCAAAAGCTACCAATCCGGCGACCAGCGACTTGATGTCCTGTCTGATCTGTCACTGACGCTCGAAGAAGAGGAGATGGTTGCAATTGCCGGAGTGTCAGGATCCGGGAAAAGCACCCTTCTGCATCTGATTGGAGGGATGGATCGGCCCGATAGAGGTTCGATAAAAGTGTCCGGCCGGGAAATTCTCGGATTGAGCCCTCTTGAGCTGTCGGGATTTCGAAATAAAACTATAGGTTTCGTATTCCAGTTCCACCATTTATTGCCGGAATTCACAGCGCTTGAAAATGTAATGATGCCGCTGCTTGTCCGGGGTGAGGCGCTCAATGAAGCGTCTGTAACAGCTCATGCTTTGCTGGAAGACGTGGGATTGGAAAAACGCGGCCATCATCGGCCCGGCGAGTTATCCGGAGGAGAACAGCAGCGGATTGCATTGGCGCGGGCCCTGGTTGGCAAGCCGCAACTCCTGCTTGCGGACGAGCCTACCGGGAATTTAGACCCAACGACAGGAGACGCGATAGGCCGGCTTATAAAAACGCTGCATTCCAAACGCCGGCTGACCTCAATCATTGTAACCCATAATGAGCGGCTTGCCCGTACCTGCACCCGTATTTATCGTTTGGAACAGGGGAAATTGATTGACGATTGACGATTGACGAGTGACGAGTGATGATGGATGAATTACGAATCATGACATCCGAAATCCAGGAAAACTCCCCTATTCCAACTATTTGGGTTAATTCGTAATTCGTCACTCGTAATTCGTAATTCAGTTTTTGGATCTTTACAGCCT
>CAYTYP010000013.1:87885-89938 GCA_964441405.1 uncultured Acidobacteriota bacterium | reverse complement strand
GAACATGTCGCTCAGGGGAAGTCCATTAAAGACATTTACGTTTACCCTTTGTGCCGTCATGTCCAAGAAAAGCTCCGCAATGCCGCGCCTCCGGTTTTTGTGGATACAGAAGAATCAGAGGCGTTCGATTGAATTGAGTGTTTTAACATCCTGGCCACTGATGGGCGCTGTTTCTCTCAGCGGCGTTTATCTCTTAGCTTCACACATGCAGACCGGATGCACCACGGAAGAAATACGCACAGAAAACAGGGAAAAGAAGCTGTTTTGTTCTGTATTCTCCGTGTACTTCTTTCTGTGGCGAAAGCTATAATTGCCGACCAACAAAAACTGCTAAACATCTATGACAGATCGGAAGTCAGTTACGATTTTTCCAAAATATGGTGATAGGCACGAATTACCCCATCCGGCGGACGGATATAGTTATATTGAAAAAGATCGTGCCTGGACGCTAGTATAATTCAATGAGATCTACAGCAAATCCTTCAAGCTCTTTCGGACTACATGTTTTGTAAATGTCAATTCGCCCATAATATGTCTCGAACTTTTTCATCACCTTTTCGTACATAATTGCCATTTTGCCATCATTCATGTTAAAGATAAATGCAACCGATTTCTTATGACTTTGTTCGGAGAATTCAAATTCCATATAATATGGCATTTCTTTTGCGTAATAATCAGGGCCTGCTACTTCAATATCATCCATCTTTTTAGTGCGAAGCTTATCAGTTAAACACTTTGGAATGCGAATCTTGTTGTTGCTCAAATTAAGTGTCACGGAAGTAATCGGGGTTTTATTATTTAGCGAAAACTCAATGTTTAAGCTTGCAGGGCGTAACTCTTTTGGAATTCCCTCTAATGACCCATCTTCTTTCACTGGGAAAATGCGATCCTCTGTAGCAAAAGAAATTCCTACAACCAGAATATTGAAGATTATGACCGCATAAATAACTTTCATCGGCCTTTCCTTTGAAATTTCTTTCTTTTATTGATAACAATCTAAGGCCTTAACACACAATAATTATGTAACAAAACTTTCGTAAATTCATCTACATAAAATATGGTGACAGGCACGAATAACCCTCAAATCCGTTCCATGAATCAGAATCCTGATCGTAAGCCTGCGAGCATTCTTGCTGAAAAATGGGAATGGGTGTCCACGCATTCTTTGGGCCGCGATCTTTCAATCGCGGAAATACGCCCCCTTTGCAACTCTCTCCCGAAATCCCGGCCAGCTTCAATGGGGCCGCGATCTTTCAATCGCGGAAATGTGCTGCAGGCGCTGATATATCGGCAGGGGCTAAGTCGCTTCAATGGGGCCGCGATCTTTCAATCGCGGAAATTGGCATGGTGATGGATACCTTCACCCCGCTGTCGGGTTGCTTCAATGGGGCCGCGATCTTTCAATCGCGGAAATTAAACCAGCTCCGAAGCCATTGGTTGAAACTTACGCTGCTTCAATGGGGCCGCGATCTTTCAATCGCGGAAATACAAACATTTTGAGGAATATGAGGCGCAATTGAAGCTTCAATGGGGCCGCGATCTTTCAATCGCGGAAATCTCGTCCATCGTGCTCAAGTGGGATGACCCGGAAGAGCTTCAATGGGGCCGCGATCTTTCAATCGCGGAAATATAAACCGCCGGCCGGATGATCATGGCGGCAATACGCTTCAATGGGGCCGCGATCTTTCAATCGCGGAAATCTTGCAGGTGATCCGAGATTTCTGGATCAGGTGCAGCTTCAATGGGGCCGCGATCTTTCAATCGCGGAAATGGGCTACAATCTGGATGGGGGCCGCGTCCTATAAATTGCTTCAATGGGGCCGCGATCTTTCAATCGCGGAAATCAAATTCCACTAGGCTATTCTCTTGGCACCATGCCAGCTTCAATGGGGCCGCGATCTTTCAATCGCGGAAATTACGGGATTCTGGCCGATGGGCGAAATTCAAGAGGGCTTCAATGGGGCCGCGATCTTTCAATCGCGGAAATTACGGGCGCAACCGTTGCAACCGACACGCATACACATGGCTTCAATGGGGCCGGTTGCAACGGTTG
>CAYTYP010000013.1:0-87875 GCA_964441405.1 uncultured Acidobacteriota bacterium | reverse complement strand
TGGCTTCAATGGGGCCGCGATCTTTCAATCGCGGAAATCAAGGGCGGCTCTCGGAATCATGCGGGCTCTGATCGTGCTTCAATGGGGCCGCGATCTTTCAATCGCGGAAATTGGAAGTAGAGAGTATTAAACCGATTATCGGAGCAGTGCTTCAATGGGGCCGCGATCTTTCAATCGCGGAAATTCACGCAACGCCTGCTTGTACAAAGCCGTCAGTTTTATAGCTTCAATGGGGCCGCGATCTTTCAATCGCGGAAATTGGGAAGATGAGGAGCCGCCCCTGGAAATCCACACGGGCTTCAATGGGGCCGCGATCTTTCAATCGCGGAAATTAATCAAGGCGCAGACCGACCCGCTTGTTACGGGCGGCTTCAATGGGGCCGCGATCTTTCAATCGCGGAAATTAACGGATGAAAATGTCCGCGAATGGTAGCGGGGAGCTTCAATGGGGCCGCGATCTTTCAATCGCGGAAATCATACACCGAGACGCCAACAGGAACGATTGACGGAATGCTTCAATGGGGCCGCGATCTTTCAATCGCGGAAATTGATCAGCACAAGAGACAGGAACGACAGCACTACGAGCTTCAATGGGGCCGCGATCTTTCAATCGCGGAAATCCGACCCATTGAATCAAAATCCACCGAAAATTCCAAAGCTTCAATGGGGCCGCGATCTTTCAATCGCGGAAATGCACGCCTGGAACGCCCTTCACCGTCCGGGCCTACATGCTTCAATGGGGCCGCGATCTTTCAATCGCGGAAATCTATCGAGCATGGTCTTTGTGATATCCGTTCCAATGCTTCAATGGGGCCGCGATCTTTCAATCGCGGAAATCTGGATGTGGTTGAACACAACCAATTGACGTTGCCGTTATATCAGCTTCAATGGGGCCGCGATCTTTCAATCGCGGAAATCAAAATCGAAAAAGGAGACGCGAAATGACACATCAAGCTTCAATGGGGCCGCGATCTTTCAATCGCGGAAATATGCCTGAAAACATCACGCACGGCCAGGATGAAATGGTGCTTCAATGGGGCCGCGATCTTTCAATCGCGGAAATAGCTCCGAATTGGATAGACCTCTACCCTATAACCTGGCTTCAATGGGGCCGCGATCTTTCAATCGCGGAAATCGGGCGGCTCTCGCTGGTATTCGTGCATCCCGCAGAGCTTCAATGGGGCCGCGATCTTTCAATCGCGGAAATCAGGGCGCCAGAACCGACCTTGTGCAAATTTGCACGCTTCAATGGGGCCGCGATCTTTCAATCGCGGAAATTTCGATCCTGGTTGCCGGGTGCGCTATGGTTTGGTCGCTTCAATGGGGCCGCGATCTTTCAATCGCGGAAATAGCTTCTCGCATAAAACTCATATTTTCAAAGATCTGGGTTGTGCCTTTCGAACGCTTGCCTAATAACAACATAATATATTTCTAGTAAGAATCGCCGATCAACGTAAGTGCTTTGTTTTTATAGCTAAACCCGGATGCGAACGCCTCCTGCTTTTTCTTCATTACCTAACCGCTCGCAGCATCAATCATCGAGTTACAAATACCGGATATTCGGCAATCTCATTATTCAAATATCGAGCAAGCAGCCTTGCCTGAATCTCCAACAGTCTACGATAACTTACGCGATAATCAAAGATCGGGTGAGTGACAAGTGCATCCATGCGTAATTCATAAGCATGCAACAGACCTTTTCGCCCTGAGGGTGTAAGTGAAACCGAAGGCCCTGCTTCCACAAAATCCCTACTCTGCACCATGCGATTATTGATAGCGCTGAGCGTCACGGAATCGCCGATAAGGGGGCGAAACGGTTCCATCAGGTCAAGAGCAAGGGATGGTCTCCCAAAGCGGGGTTGATGGTAAAAGCCCATCATCGGATCAAAGCCGACGGCATAACAAGCGATCGTGCAGTCCTTGGCCAGAAGGCTATAGCAATAAGAAAGCATGGCGTTCACCGCATCCCTCGGAGGGCGCCGGTTTCTCTTTGAAAAATCGAATGCAAACTGTTTGCCGGTTTCGTCTCCCTCTTCCACTTTGATCATGCCGTTAAAATCGCCGAAATATAATCTTGCCGCGTTCCCTTCGATCCCCAGCAATTCTTCAAGGCTTCCTGCCTGCTCGGCTCTTTCGGCCATCGTTTTCATCTGCTGTAAAGTAATGGCTTTCGGCTCGATATGATTTCTTTGCAGCATTGTCCGTTGATTTTTGATTTTTCCGGAGATGAGTTGTCTGGCGAACGACAGCGCGAACCAGGTTTCATCGGAAAGACGATATTGAATTTTTCTTAAAAAGACATTTTTGACATTCATTCCGGCCGTAATGCCGTAGAACCAGCCGCCCTGAGAAAAATAACAGATAGGAATGTCTTCCTGGCAAAGGCTTTGTATCGCCTGGGTGGACACCTGGACATTTCCCATAATATTGAGTTGCGACATCTCATGAATCCTGATTTCCTGTTTCAGTGCATCCTTGTCGCGAATCTGCAGGACTTCGCCTGATTTACCAATGCGCATGCCATGTGTATTGATATAAACAGGGCGCAGATCGTCCCTGGGCGTGATCAGCCTTCGAACGGAAGACGAAACATGTTTTACCGTTTCATTTTCTTCAAAAAATGAAAGCTGGGAGGCCTCCTCAACCGTCCTCGCGGCCGAAAGTTCCGAAGTTTCATCCGGCAGGCATATGCCTACAAGAGAACACCCCTGGCATTTTGGCGAATCAGTCAATGGAGTCGGGATCTGTCCGGAGGCGGCTGTTGTCCGCGCATCCTTGATCAACTGAAGAGTTTCCGCAATCAGGAATTCATCTAATTGAACGCGTACTCTTTGTTTTGTCTTGAAGTAATAGACTAATCCTTCATCGCACCGGTATCCGTTGTCTTTAAGAATCAATCCCTGAGTCGCCAATTGAAATTTGTCCGCAGGCCAGAGTTCGATGCCTGTTTTCGTCTCCCGGGGATCGCCATGCTTATAATCCACGGGCGTGACGGTTCCGTTTTCAACCTCCACCAGGTCCATACGGGCAATCACTCCATAGCGGTCGCTGGACATGCTTACGGACCGCGAACGCATGGACTCATCTTCAAGTTCTTCGGGAGCAGGGAGGGATGAAACCGTCTCATCCACCCTCTTATGCTGGGCTTTTCCTTCAAGCGTATCCGCGCTTTCCTCGAAAACTCCATCTACCCATTCATAGAAAAAAAGCCGCGGACAATAGACAAACTCATTCAGCATACGGGCGGGCAGGTATTCCGGGACAGGCTCTCTGCCTTCTTCCTTAGAAATTTCCTGAGTCGTTTCCACTTTCACACCACGATGCAAGGGCTGTCTATATGGATGTAGGGCTTGCCCAAGGCGGTAATCACCCGATCGCCTCGCCCCTCGGACGGCCCGATATTCACAAAAAGCACCTGGTCTTCCCTATGATTGATGATCGCATCCAGTTCCGTGCGGCAACGTACGAGATCGGCCGGAGACAACTGGCACTCGAAAACGGAGAACTGAAGGTGATCGCCGTAGCTGCGCATTTTTTTGAATACGCTTCGCAGCCTTTTGTCGTCGGCAATATCGTAGCAAACCAGATAGCTCGTACGCATACGATATTACATATCGGCCGCACTTCATCTTTCATTCATCAACTGTATCATTGGTTGGAAGAAAGCGTAGAGGTTCCCATTGAATAGTGCGCTCATATTCAAAGATTCTTTTTTTTATAGCTCATGGAATCAGTGTATTATTTGAATTTTCCGACCGGAGATGGTTTATGGAACCGATTGCTTTATCCAACCCGAACGAACGCCCTACGGATGAGATTATTTTCGCGCATATCGGGAAAACGAAACCGCTATGGAATTCGCTTTTCAAACATCTCGACGCCGATCATCCAGATTTTACAAGAGAGTGGCGCTATTACCGTGACGTGAAAGGCTGGCTTTTGAAAGTCACTCTAAAGAAGAAAACCATCTTCTGGCTTTCGGTTATTAAAGGTTCTTTCCGGACGACTTTTTATTTCACCGATAAAGCAAAAGAACTGCTCCTGTCCAGCGCTCTATCAGAGGACCTCAAGCAGCAATTCACCGGTGGTAAATCCTCCGGCAAAATCAAAGGCATCATAGTCGTCTACTCCGAAACACAACACCTTGCCGATGCAACAATCCTGATCGATATAAAATTAAGAATGAAATGATCTATCGTTCTTAACAAACCACCGAAATGACTAATGGTCATGGGATTCCGACCATGCTCCCAATTTCTTGTCTATTTCAGCAACAAATTTACGTGCTTCCAAAAGACACGAGACAGCTTGTTCTTCAGAAATTACATTTAAACCGTAGTCGCCTTCGGCTCGATCCTCAAAAGCATCGCGCAATGAAATAAAGAGATCATGGGGCAATTGACCTGAATGCACAAACAATTCATTAAATGCGGCGATAATACCGGAATGTTTTACTCGACGAACATCTTTGGTAAGAAGAATAGCCTGCGCGGCATAAAACATTGCATAGTAGGCGCGTGATATGGAGAAGTCACAATAGCCTTGTTGCAGTAATATTTCAGCAGCCTTAAGGCTTCGGTCGGCTTTTTGGAGCAATTCGCGAATTTCCTTCCCACTCATACGGAAATTCCCTCTTCACGAATATTCTGCAAAATGGCGTAATCGCCTTTCTCTTCACGCGTGCTCCGATCAATGATGAGGAGACAAAGCAAAACGCGGAATTTTATGGACAACTCTCCTGCGATGCGCCGCAGTTTCCGCTTATAAACCGGAGAAACATGGAGTGCGTCCAATTCAACCAGAACATCAATATCGGAATCGGGCTCAGCATCGCCTCTTGCCTTTGATCCGAAAAGAGTGAGCCGGCAAGATGGTTCCGGCAATTCCGAGCTGATCCTCAATTTCAGTTCTTCAAGGGCCATCCGTTCTTTTTCTTGAAGCTCTTTAATCTCTTTCATTATCGTTCCGGACAATTCAATTATTATTCTACGCTCATATCATACCAATAATAGGATCATTAATAACAGTTCCATCGCCAGATTCATTTTGCTCATTTACCGGAACAAACAGTCCCAAGCCGAAATGGGAGGAGTGGCCGAGAGCGATAGGACCGCTAACATCGCGGCCAAAATCAATTTCAAATGATCCTGCCGGACGATTGCCTCCATCATCCCCCTTCTTCTGACGAAACCTTTTAAACTGGATCGGTCGAAGATTTTGCCGGCCGATTCGAAAAACACTGTTTTCATCTAAAAGTGGCCTGATCTTGATTTTATCCGGATTTAGATCCTTCAATTCAAACCGCCGGGCAATAAACCTAGCCATTTCCTCCCTCAAAACAGCAATGAGAAAATCATGTGGATTATTCCAGAATTCAACAGGATCGCGTTTTGTGCCTCGCTTTTTAAGAAAGCGTGAAGCGATGAATGGTGTTGCAGAACGCCATATTCTTGATGGCTGCATCAAGTAGGGGCGGTATTCGTCCAACCTTCCTATACCTATCAGTAAAGTTCGAAGCGGATGGCCGGATGCTTCCCGCTCTTTGCTTTTTAATTCTCGCAACGCATCCAGGACCTTGAGATCCTGCTCGTTGAACCCACCAACTGCAATGATCGTCAAATGGTCAATATAGCCATCCTGGTCCTCATCCGTTGGAAGGTAATAAGCATGGCCATGCCCTTCCAACGGTCTTCCATTTTCATTTTTACCTGAAAAAACATCAGAACGCCCCCGCGATCCATCAGGAGCGGAGAACATACGGCCGCCTATGCCCATCAATATCCGGCGGGCAGACTCCGCCACCGGCAGCGCCTCAGTGATTTGCGGCAACACCGTAGAATCCAGTACAAATTGGGCAACATGCGTCCTTTTCAAAGCGTTTGGAACCATAACACCCAGGCCGAAGAAGCGACCGTCACCGACCACCAGAGGACCCGAGAGAGGCTTTAAAAAGGTGATCTCGGCATGCCAGAGGCTCCGGGAATAAAATCTTGTTCTGTTAGCAAAGGCTTCCACCCGTTCGCCATTACCCTCAAAAGGTTCTCGCTGAACCTTGACTGCCACGGGTTGCTCACGAATCTCCGCATGTCTCAACGCCTGGATTATGGACGCTGCGGCGATATGTTGCTCGTAAACACGTTCCGCTCCCGATTTGGCTTGGGCGAGCTGTATGGTTGGCTCGATTCTTCTCCTGCCGGCTACCTCTGGAACAGCAATTGGCGTAATCGTGCGCCATACTGAAGCTTCGGAGTTTTCTCCCATGCCAAAGTGGCGCAGTATATTTTCATCAGCAGTGGATATCAGAACGAGTGGATATATTTCGCCTGTTGCGATATCAACAGGCTCAACAAGTGCCGAAAATGCCCATGATACGTCATCTGCTCTCAGCGGACAGGCAGCGGGCACTTCAACCAGAATCCGCCGAATTGCATGATCAGCGTGAGGATGTCCGACAGATGGTAGAGGAATAATTCTTACCCGTTCGGCTGTCGAACCGGCATTTGTGCCATCAGACTTTCGCCCTACAAGCACACGATCAATTTGAGCAGCTTGGTCAGGCAACGCCGTCTTGAGCCGATCCACTGCTCCATCCCGCAAGCAAACAATAAGCTTCGATACTTCTGATAATGGCCACGGAAAAAACAACAACGGATCCGGTGACCTGCGAAGCTCATAAATATAGCGTGTTGGCGGATTGTCGTATGAAACGGACCGGAAGCTCGCTTGTGGCGCCTTCTGGAAAGTTTGCTTTACCGTCTTGCCTTTCCTCGCAATCATAAACCTGTGACTATAGGCCTGGTAGCGTTTGCAAATGGACTCCAATGACCCCGGATGCGGACATAAAAGTGTATTTGTATGATTTTCGCCGATTCCGGTTGACGGACGATGTATTTGCCCAGGATAGCTCGCAAGTAGTTCATCGACCTTAGCCATGTTGAGCAAATCGGCCCACGCCCATGCCATATCGATGCCACGACCGAGTTGATAAAGATGGTACGCAGCCTCGCAAATCTCGTTGGCATAATGGGTGTGTTCATCAGTTATATTTTGCCAGAGGAAGAGGAACGGAATATTTAAATCGAATAAATAGGGGTGGAAATACTTTTTTGCGGTGCGAATTTCCGCAATTCGTAGCGGATCACCGCCCACTATATCCATATCATTGTTCGGCATATAAAACATGACGCGCTGGCCGCGCTGCGCTTGCGGCGCACCGATCAGTGGGGGCGGAATGCTCTCCAGCCATTTGAGCGCATTAGAAAACTTCTCGCTGATCGGGCCACTGAGCCCGGCGCCGCTGACAAGTGCCTGAAAAAGCCGGGCGGGACACGGAGGCCAGTCGCTGTCGCCATGATAGCGCCCATCATGAAAGCGCACATGGATTGCAAGTGCACTGGACATCATGCACCTCCAACTGCTTCTTCATGATCATTTGTATTTTTCGCAAGCAGCCTTTTTGCCTCACTTAAATTAAATACATATTCCAACTTCTCCGGCCATGCTGATCTGAATCCTTTTGAAGCTTCCATTATATAATTCATTAAGAATTTCGAATCAGTAGGGAATTTCAATAGCGTTGGGTTGCCCCTGCGAGGCACTTCGAACCAATTATCTTCTGCCGCATAGCGCAGGTGGCAGCCCTCACGAAGGAACAAGTCGATATCTGCCGTCGCGGCAAGTAGAGAAAGACCGAGAAGATATTTGCGAATTGCATTTGTCATGTCATATTTACCGTAAAGGCCACGGAGCGCAACAAGATTCACGGTAACGTCGCGCTCAATTCGCCCCTTGACGAAAATGCCACCAAGAACACGGGCTTCTGGATTCGGCGTACCCTCGCGATATAGCTGAATCTTGGTTTTGCGAAAAACCGCCGGAGCATCCGCGAAGCCTTTCTCCGACAACTCGACCTTCTTTGCCGTCGCCTCCTTTTTCAAATCCTCTTTTTGCTCTTCATCGAGAGCTTTCCAGACAGAATTAAACTGTGCTGCAGCATGCAGCGGTTCTACGTCCCAGGCCCGAATAATAGAGCGAACCAAGCGAGGGCGCTTTTCGCCGCTTCCTCCGCGCGAATCCCACACACCGAAAACCAGCGATGTCGGTGCTAATGAACAAAGAGGCAGGGCATCGCCTTCTTGAAGCGCCTTGAATGCATCTTTGATGAGCCCATTAAGTCCAGGGGAAGACTGGACAACGGCATCGGCAGCGCGGTGCGCAAGATCGAAGATCGAACGTTTCACCTGCTTTGGCTTTATACAGCCGCTTGCTTTGCTCTTTCCACCTACGCGTTTGACTTCCTTGCACGCCTCACATTCTCCGCACGGTTCCGAACGCAGTACGATCTCAATTTGCGGAACTAGCCACTCCTCCTTGTTCTGTGAATTGGATTTGAAGTTCGGCTCAAGTCGGTTGGCTTGCGAACCGATACTGTCGATAGTAGCAACCCTCGTGCCGTCAAAAAGCGTATCGATGTTGTATCCGATGTCGGCATACGTGGGAGGGAATATTATGCCAGTCTCTTCATCTAACACTTCTACAGGCAAGAGTCTCTGTTTCATGTGAAGGGCCACAGGGCCCTTTTCATCCGTTGCCCAATTATTCAAAACCTCCTCAGTGATTACTTCCGTTACTTCCGTCATTGTATTTCCTCCTTTGCAAATGTGATGACCTTATTCTTCCCCGAAAGAAAAAGGGTGAATTGAAACTTCCTTAGCGGAATGTTTAAGAGCGCACCGGATAGAGCAGCTCTCGCGAGAAAAGGCGGAATTATTGAGTTCCAGGCTGCATATCGCACCTGGCGAGTCTTGAATTCATCCGGCCGTGCGTGCTCAAGCCCGAGAGCCGCCAGGATCTCGACAACTGGCGAGGCTGCCATGGCATGTTTCTGATCATTTGGAGAATACCCGGCGTCTATTCCTGTCCATGCACCTCTTGGATCAAAATTAAAACTCCCCCCAAGCGGTGTTAGAACATTGAATGGGTTTTTTTCCAGCTCTGATCGATGCTCCTTCCATAAGGATCGAAGGCCGTACGTTTCCATCTCGCCTTGTTTCTTCTTTGACTTCTTTTGAGTTCCCAATAGCATGGCGCGCGAAATATCAGCTGCGGATCGGTTGCCGGAATAGAGTTTAAAAGTATTGCGACTCGATCCATCAGCCCAGTGGCTAAAATTAATCAAATATTTTTCATCGTTCAGTAATCCAACAAGGTGGATTGGTAATGTCATTGTGTCCACATCCGGACAAGGGAATGTGCCCGAACAATCTATTTGGATGTCAGAGATAGGGGCTCCATTACTGTCAAACATCGAATTCAAAGTACACTGAGTAAAACTATGTGGAATGATATCTGCGGTTGTAAGGAACTGTAGAACGACTGAAAAAGGATTTTTCGCACCCTTAGCGCAGAGGCGAAAGAAAATATCCTTATGAATGCTCCAATCGAAGCCGCCCTCCGCATTGCCGAGCAGCATTTCGGCCGCCTCAAGAAAACCAAGGCAGGCGAACACCTGCCCGGGATTGAATAAATCAACCGGAATGGATGCTTCTGTCATCAGAACTCCTCCTTTTGTATCACCAATTCAGCGGCATCATTTTCGCGAGAAGCCTGCTGGTCAACCGCCCGAAGGAGCGTTTCCCACCATGCAAGTCCCCATGGGCCCCAACGCCGCTGAAGGCGTGAAAAACGCAGCGCCACTTCACAAGTCCGCGTTTCCACAACGGATGGCGGGGCATCCTCGCAGCCGTGAGTGCCAATGACGGGGCGCGCAAAACCATGATGGGCAGCGATTAGATGTAGTGCGAGCTCGCGTAATTCCTCAGAAAGAGAATTAATCTTTTCGTCATTCTCAGCGATAAGAAGAGAACCTAACTCATGTCGGTAGCCATCTAATAAGGCGTAGTTTATCGGCCCCTTTGTTTTCGCATATATCCCATCTTTAGATGCATTGAAGCCTCGCTGCCACCGGCGAAAGCGCTTGCCTTCGTCGTGCAGACGAGCCACGATTGCAAGCATTTTGAGATAAGGCTCATCCAATTGAAGTTTTTGTGCAAGATTACGGGCCCGATCCTCTGCCCATGATTGATGCTCCTCCAAAATTTGCGGATGAGACGAGGATCGATCATCTTCGGTTGTTGCTTCATGCCGCCACTTTTCGACGATGAGCCATAGCCTTGGTTCTCCCTCCTCCGTGAGTTTGGTTGCAAAGCGAAATCGTTCTCGCCACGATGGATCTGATCCGAGGGATTCATCAGCACGAACACTACGGATACGGAAGCCAGCGACATGCTCCCCGAGCCACTCTTGACCATCATCGGTGGTTTTGGGCAAAGAATCTTCCTTTTCATCAAGCAACCCGTCTTTTAAGCCACCAAGAATTGAATCGACCACAAGAATTGCTCCGCCCAGCGTCTGGCGGAGCCGCATTTGTTGCTTGCTTTGAGAATCGCCATTATCGGTAGTTATGAGATCCTTGAATCTAAGGTGGTCCTGAAAATCACCAGAACGAGAGAGAATGAAAGCTACCACTTCATCGGAGGAGGGTAGGAGTGGTCGTACAGTCGTGCTCGGGTTATGAGTTGCATTCTTCAGCACCGCAACAGCCCGCTTTTCAAGCCACTGGACGACTCGATACGTTTCCTCCTCTAATACTTCACTGGCATGTGGTGGAGCAGCCTCAAAGAATTGCTCGATCTCTTTCTTTGCCGGCGGCTTTGAAGATGACCGTAATGGCAGGTGCGCACGCCATACAATATTTGTATGAAGCTCATCTTTTTTCCATCCACGCAACCACGGATCGATCATTGGACGTCCGGTGTGTTCCTTGAGAGAAGTCATCGACCATGCATCGACAAGTGCGCGAGTGAGGACAGGCCGCAGAGGGGTGGGCGTGGTTGCATTTCTCAAAATTTCCCCAAGCTCTTTGTCTGATTCGGCACGCTGTTTTAGATTAGAAAGAGCTCCTGGGCTTGCATCAAATGCACCATTACTTATCAGCGGCAGATGTCTGAAAGGCTTCTGATAGTTTTTCCACTCACGGACTCGAGCTTCAAAAGCATCTAAGATTTTGATTTCTTTCTCCTCCAAGGACTTCCCGCTAGCCTTCTTATTTATTACATCCTTTTCTTTTTTATTTTTAGGTTTTGGTTCTGGCTCCATGACAACGGTAACATTTGCAGTGCAGTTACCTCTTCGATTGACTCTACCAAGCCGCTGAACCATGCGCTCCCAGGCAACAAGATCGCATACCATATGATCGGCGTCGAGATCCACGCCAACTTCTGCTGCTGATGTCGCGAAGAGAAATGTTGGTCGATCAGGAGTCTGTTCACTCCCTGCAATAAAACCAAATTTTACAAGGCGCATCTTGGCCTCTTCGCGCTCATAAATCCTGCGTCCACCGACGAAAAGCTCTGAATGGATTAAGACGGGCCCCTTGCCAGCCTTTTTATCGCCCTTTGCCAGTTTCTCTACGGCGCTCTTCGTATCACTCGCATCCTTACGGCAGTTACAAAAAATAATGATTCTGGTATTGTTTGTGCCATTCTCAACGATCTTCCAGGCCTCCTTTGCCAATTCTTCCGAAATGCTCCACTTTTCCTTCTGGTTTATATTAGCTTCAGTTTGAGCGCTGTCAGTATCTTCATTGTTTAGTTTCAGCAATAAGCACTTTTCAGCATTGAGGCGCTTCTTCAATTCTTCGTGGTTTAGATCAGCTTTTTCCAGTCTAATAGAGTCTTCGCCTAAAGTTCGGCCAGTTGCTGAAAGTGAAAGCAGTCTGAATCGCGGCACCAATTTATCCAGTAATTTATCGGTTGGCCTAAAATCAGCATCTCTTTCGGCAATGAACTTGAGAAGCATCTCGAATGGCGGCACAAGATGAGCCTCGTCGAGCACAATGAGCGCGTCGGCGCCAAGAAGTCCCGCATGATAGGGGCGCATTTTCCGAGAAACGCCATAGCCTTCGAAAAGCAGCCGTGAGCCAATCATGTCCACAGTTCCGACGATTATTGCAGGTGATGACGGATCCTCAAGCCATTCATGGTTATCAACATGTTTACCACGAAGCGTTGAGATGGGAAGCGAGCGATTATCATCCAGTCTGAGCCTTGTCTTCAGGTCAGCATTGCTATCGACCAGATCGTGGAGCGCAATGGCCACATCGGTGGCTTGATCAACAACAGCTCGTCGATCCACTATATAAACAAGCCGCCTTGGAAGCGCCGCTCCACCAGCACGGGCGATAAGCCAGATTGCCATTACAGCCGTTTTGCCCAGTCCAGTCGGAATATCGAGTGCCGGGGGTATAGATCCGCGCAGGAATCGTCGCAGAAGTTCTTCCTGCCAAGGAAATGGAGTTTCACTTTCTCGCAGCCTCAATGCCTTCCGAAGAAATTCATTATTGATTCGATCATTGCTGAAATCTTCCATTTGCTATAAATCCTCCATATGATCAATCAAACGAATCCCAAAATAATTCCAAAAGTAATTTTTCTAAGCTAATCCAATCCAATTAATTACCAAATAATCAATCCATTTCATAAATTACTGGGATGTGAATTCACTCGCTGATTCTTCCTTTTGATTCGAGCAGGCGGAGCTTTGCTAAAATTTTCACTATTCCATCATGCCGGCACCATGATCATCAGATTCCCTTGGCCGCCACATGCTGAACAGCTAAAGAGTTGTCTTCCGAACGGTTTCATCATCTATTTCCTGAAGTCGAAGCATTCGCATCTCTTCCAGAATAGGCTCATTTTCAATACAATTGGCAACCCAATCATTGTTCTGTTCTATTTGTTGTGAAGATAGTTTTTTAGTTTTTTTCACATCAATACTCGAATACATCAAATAGTTATTGTCATCTGCCAAACCAATTAAGTCGAGAGATCATTCTTCTTTGCCTAAAACAGCGTAAATCGCATGAACTCGAACGAGACGCCAGCGCAAAGGCGCTTGAGTCGATGCGGACGCAGCGGTATTCTGCATTTATGAGAACATTAAAGAACTCCATGACGGCATCGAAAAACTCCCGCCGGAAGAAGCTCGCAACAACATCCTTGAAGCCATAGCACACTACCTGGAATCCGGTGATAATTCTTATGTATCCGAAGAAGGAATCATCGAAGAAATCTCTCTGCGTTTAAATCCATCCACCCAGCCTTCGGCTGCGTCAGTCACATTTACAAATCGAAATACGAAAACGATGCTAATTCCGGGATGTGACATCCGGGGACAAAGATTATTCTTTTTCACAAATATTTTTTGCTTCGGCGAGAACGCGCTCCCGGAGACGTGCAGGCGAAACTACGCGCACACCGGCGCCGAAACTCAGGATCCAGCCGACAAGTTCAGGCGTGTCCGCCACACTCAACCGCATCTTCAAACGGCCGCCCTTCACCGGTAAAAGAACCTGGCTGGCATGCCACTCGCGATCTTTTACCCATGCCGCCGCCTTGGGCTCGAACACGAGTTCCACCTCGATCGGCTTGCCGCGCATTACCACCAAAGCGTCCTGAACATACGCCTCGATGTCGAACCCCAGGGGCATCTGGCATGGATTGTTCGTCACTGCCAATGATCGGATTCTTTCGATTGCAAACATCCGGACATCCCGGCGCTTATGGCAATAGCCGATCAAATAGAGCCCTCCAGCCGCATACCATATCCGGTAAGGACCTACGGCTCTTCGACCGGTAACGGGTGCAATCGGAAGTACAAGTCAATAAATGGAGTGTCCATAAGTCGCTCCTGGGAACATCATCGGCGTCTTGCCCAATTCCGCACACGTCCCGGGACGGCGGAAATCAAACCATATATTTTCAGCCGTCCCTACGGGACTAAACTTTGGGGGTTCCTATAAACCCGGCACTAAAGTGCCGGGCTTAATCCATAGCGTCCCTAACGGGACGCGCTATCGGTGCAACCAGCCGACAGGCGCTTTACCCAAACCCATGCGTCATTAGACGACTCGCACTATCGACTGCACCCACCGGGAACATTGCGGGAAGCTGAGTAATACCGCATCTCTACGATACGCTTCCGATCGATCGCGTCCGTGAGCCGGTCGATCGTTTCTTTGTATTGCCGATAGTTTTTATGAGGCCCCATCCCAATGGCATAATTGCCGTGTGGTCTGATCATAACGAGCCATTACACCGCCCTGAAAATATAATTCCAATAATGTATTTGGGAAAACGGTAAGAGAATAATGAGCCCGAAAAAGAAAAGCAAGGAAGCGCTGCGCTATTACTAACGGGTTAATCGCTCAGCCCGCATAATAATCCCAATTTCGAAGTTGGCCGGAGAGCGGCTCCGGAGGAACAGACGGATCAGGAGTCAAGAGTGGATTTGTTAAATCATGCAGATAACTCCAAATTATGATGAAAAATTCATTAATAAACCCCATACTGCTGGCTTAAGAGAAATCCATCAGAAAACGAATATCCGTCTTCGCGCGGGAGCGCTGAATGAAAAAGCCGTTTTGTTTTTCCTTTCAGCATCGACTTGGACGAGTCCAGGGCCTCCTTGGAACAATTGTGTTTTTATTTGCAATCCTAGCCGGAGCCCCATCCTCCGCACCGCAATCAGTCATTTCCGTTAAAACTGAAGAGGTGCGGATCGATATGCTGATAACGGAAAATGGAAAGCCGATCCGGGATTTGAAAGCGTCCGATTTCGAAGTGCGCGATAACGGCAAGCTTCAGGAAATCGCTTTTTTAAGCTTTGAGCAGATGCCCATCAGCGCCATTCTGGTCTTTGATATGAGCGGCAGCGTAGCCGGCGAAAAACTCAAAAACCTGAAAGCCGCCGGTTCCGGGCTGCTGGATGGGCTTAAAAGTGAGGACCGGGCCGCGCTTATTACTTTCAGCCGCCAAATAAAGCTTGGCTCTCCGCTCACAGCGGACTTTAATAATGTGAAAAAAACTCTCCGTGAAGCGCAATCCAATCCATTGGGAGAATCCTCGCTTATCGACGCAAGCTATGCAGGCCTGGTATTGGCCGAATCGAAACGCGATCGGCCGATGGTTATCGTATTCACCGACGGACTGGACACTTCAAGCAGTCTGCCCGATAAGGCAGTGCTGGAGAGCGCCATTCGCGGCACTGCCGTCGTCTATGCCGTAACCACCCGCCGCCTTCCGAACAAAACCTTTCTACACGATCTCAGCGGATTAACCGGCGGTTCTTTACTTGAAGTCGAATCAATACAAGATCTTGGTCGCGTTTTTCTCGACATTCTCGAAGAATTCCGCCATCGATATCTTTTGACTTACTCGCCAACCGGCGTATCGCGTGACGGCTGGCATCAACTTAAAATCCGAGTCAAAAACCACAAGGCAAAAATCCTGGCGCGGTCCGGCTATTTCTCGGGCCCCGCCAACGAAAAAAAAGACTGAAAATGCATTCGATCATTCAAGCCCCCGGCAATGCAAACGCCCCCAGTAAAGGATCCAGGCTCTCTCGAATCATGGCATGCCTGTTTGTAAATGCATTGCTGTGGATCGATCCGGCTCAATCCATTGCCCAATTACAGCAGGCCGGTTCCGAAGCCCAAAAAGCCGAAGCCTGGATCATCAATGGCTATATGCACCAACGCAGCGGCGACAAAACCAAAGCTCTTAAACATTATGAGGAGGCGGTCAAAATATACCGACGAGCAATAAAAAGCCTGCCTGCCAACGTCGAATTATGGAAAAATCTGGGTTTCGTTCACTGGCTCTTCAATAACAGAAAAGACTCATTGGCCGCCTATCAGGAATCTGTTCGACTGAAGCCTGACGACGCCGAATCGCATTATATGCTGGGCTTTTTGCAGTCGAGCAATCCGGATGCCGCCCTAGGCGAATACAGGGAAGCTGCGCGGCTCGAACCTTCAAACGCCAATTACCACATAGAACTTGGCCTCGCTCTTGCAAAAAAAAAGGATACAAAAGCCGCGATTGCCGAAGTGGAAAAAGCCATCCGGCTGGATCCCCGGAATGGGGAGAACTATGCCCTATTAGGCGGGATCTGGCTCGGAGAGGGAGATTTAAACAAAGCTATTTCCGAATATCGGAAAGCTTCACTCCTGAGGAAGCCCGGAGAGGTCAGCGCCTCCTTCATCGAACTATTCGGGAAAGAAAAGAAACTCAGCGAAGTGGAAGACCTCAACTACTGGATCCGAAAAGCAGAGGATTGGCAAACATCAGCAGCCCAACACATGCCGGGCGCCATGGACGAAGCCGCCGTTAAAATCGGGAGCTGGCCCATAAGCGATATAGAAGCCATTATCAGCGTTGTCGTTGAACAGACCGGGAAGAAAATGACGCGCAGCCATGAGATCCCAAATTCGCTCAAAAACTGCTACCTTGAATTCAAAGAATCTTTTAAAGGCAAACTGAAGCTCGCAAAGGATCTCAATCCGATTTTGAAACGTGGGGTTTTACTGCATACGGATATTTCCGTCTTGCGACTGGAAACCGGAAGGGACGATGCCCCCGATTCAGACATAGGTTTGGTCCATGACGGCATTGGAATAGCGACCAGCGGCGGGCAGCATTGGGAGTTCGCTCGATTATTGCTCAACTCCTTGCCTGCAAATCCGTCAAAAGACGAAACGATGAGACTTTGGTACATTTCCACAACCGCCCATATGTTGAGTTGTCGCGACCGTATCTATGCAGATCAGAATCTTAAGCAAGCGCTGAAAATCTTCCCGAATGATGCGAAGCTTTTATTTTATGCCGGCGCGCTGCATGAAAGTTACGCTTCACCGAAAAGCCAAAACGCTATTCCGCCGCCTGGAAGACATTATCTCTATGGCGCTAAAATACCTGAATTGGAATCAGCGCTTATATTCCTGACAAATTCCATAGAATCCGATCCGGGTTTTAACGAAGCGCATCTCAGACTTGGGAGAGTTTTAGGACTTCTCGGCGATCATAAAAAGGCAATCGCCGAATTGCAGAAAGCGGATGCAACCTTAACGAATCCGAAACTCAAATATTACGCCTCCCTATTCCTGGGTTATGAATTTGCCGCGCTTGAACGTCATACGAAAGCCCGCGAATGTTTCACTCGCGCTGCAACGTTGTTTCCAATGGCGCAAGCGCCCTTATTGGCTGCGAGTTATCTGGCGCGCAGCAGGGGCGATTTCGAAACCTCATTGCATTGGCTTCAAAAGGTATTTACATTGTCGTCCGGCGACACTTCGCAAAACGATCCCTGGTGGGAATATGAAATAGAGCTCGTTCGAGATTGGGAATCTCTTCTAGCCGGCATGAGAAATAATTTCGGAGGAGTTCTGCAATGAAGATGGCATGAACTTATTTCTTCATTCATGCATCAGTTTTTTAATGAGCTGATCCAACGAAAGACCTGGAGCGCGCTATGGATAAGCCGATGAAAGCTTTTGTATTGTTGCTGCTCATGATTCTCTGCTCTTTTGCCGCGGCCGAACAAAAAAAAGGCGACAAAGAAAAAAAACCGGAAACGCCTTACTTCAAAGTTCCGGTAAACATAGTGACCATCCGTGCAACAGTAAAAGACAAACAGGGGAATCCCGTCGCCGACTTGAACCAAAACGATTTCAAGATTTATGAGGATGGGAAACTGCAGGAAATAAATTCATTTGCCCGGGAAACTTTCCCTTTGAGCCGGGAACCGGCTCAAGACCCTAAAAACGCAACTGCTTCCGCGAAAAGCTCCCCATCGTTGAAGCCCCCGGTTTATCTGACACGGCACAGGATGATTTCACTCATTATAGATGATTTGATGTTGGATTCGCTTGAGAACCTGCCGCGGCTGATCCAGGCTGTCCAGGAATATGTTATCCATGATGTAGCGCCTTTTGACCAAATCGCCATTCTTTCAGGCTCGGCGCAAATTCAAGTGCCCTTCACCGATGACAAGCAGATTCTCCAGGAGCGCATCGCCGGTATTTTGGGCGCCATCCAGCGCAATGTTCCGGCCAAGCAATGCCCTGATCTAACAGATCAGCAAGCGTACCGGATCGCTTTTTTGCATGAAAAGCTGGAGCTAAATAAAGCAGCGGTGAAGGCCTTGGTGTGTATGGGCCTGTATGATAGCGACGACTTCTCTGATCTCTCCAACGGGGGTGTGAGCCGAGGGGCGGCCTTTGCCGGCAACCTGATGTCCGCGGGTTCTATGGCGACCAGTGTCGCCAACATGCAGTACGAACAGAATGAAAGCCGGATCCGCATCCTTCTGGACACTCTTCGAAAGCATCTGCGGGCGCTGAAACATTTTGATGCGGAGAAAAGGGTAATATTTTTCTCCAGTGGATTTTTATCTGAATCTTCCAGCTATACGGCGCATCATCTGCAGGAAGTAATCGATCGCGCGCTGAATTCCAGGGTTGTTTTCAATTGCGTGAATATCCGAGGCTTGGAAACCGGCCTGAGCGCCACGGATGCACGGGGAGAAGGTCCGGCCACGGAAATGACAACCAAGAAAATAAACGGAATATGGAACGAAATCAGCAATGTATCCGCGGAGGGAGGAGATCTGAGCCAATGGAATGAGATATCCAAGGTACTGCAGCATGTAGATTATATACCCGTCGGCAATACAGTCAGCGAAAGGCTGGACGATTTTAATGCAAAAGAAAACCCTCTGAAGCAATTAGCCGATGATACGGGAGGACAATTTTTTACCAACAATAACAATTTGTATAAAGGGATTCGACAGATCATTCACAGCCAGTCTAGCGATTACATCCTGACGTACGCCACTTCTTCGCAAAAGCCTGATGGAGTCTATCACCGGATTAAATTGGACGTCTCCCGTCCGGGATTGGAAATATCCTATCGAAAAGGATTTTATTCTTCCAAAGAGGAAATGACTTTTGAGAAGCGAAAGAAAGAGGATATCATGGATGCGCTGCAAGCCCCCGGCAACCTCAATGAGATTCCCGTTTCCCTTTCTTACAACTGTTACCGGGAAGACGCCTCTATTTATGGCGTATCCTTCCTGACGAGCATGGACATCGATAAGCTGCATTTTCTTGATGAGGACGCGCGCCGTAAAAACCTGATCAGCCTGGTTCTGGCTGCTTACGATGAAAACGATCAATATATCGACGGCGTAGAAAAAACCATTGATTTCAAACTGCTGGAGAGAAGCTACTCCGACCTTCGCCGACGGGGTCTTTCCTCCAGAGTCGAACTCAAACTTCCTTTAGGCCGCTACAGAATCAAGGCTGTAGTACGCGAGAGCGTCCAGGGCAAAATGGGTTCTCTGTCCAAAACGGTCGAAATACCATAAAGGATTGTAATTTATTAGTGGAGGAATCATGTCCATCGCCGGAGCAAACCGCCTTCTATCCGCACTGCTGCTTTTCAGCTGTTTCATTCTATTTCAGCCTTTCCTGTCCATGCGCACCGCTGCAGCTCAGTCGGAAAAACCTTTTGTCCTGCGCTCAGAGGTCGAACTGGTTGCAGTCGAAGTAGCGGCGCTGGACAAAAATGGCCGACCGGTAAAGAACCTGAAAAAAGAGAGCTTTAAGCTTTATGAAGATGGGAAGCAGCAGGAAATAGTGAGTTTTGATGAAGTGACGGCAGGGCAAGGAACGCCGTCCCCGCAAAATATGGCTCTATTGGACGACAACGCCCGGCGCGGAGGGAAAACGGTATTGATCCTTTTTGATGACGGCGCTCTTTCAGCGGAGAATGTCAAGCGTGCTCGCGACTCTGCCGCATTGTTCGTAAAAGATCATATGAATTCCCAGGATTGGTTTGCCGCAGCATCGTTTGGATATAGTCTAACCTTGCTTCAAAACCTCACCAATGAACCGGAAAAAATTTTAAAGGCCATTGCTCAACCGGCCATCTCGGCGACCAATTTCTCCTCTAAGTCCGATGGATCCACTGCATCGCTGCCGGGTACGGGAGCGCCACGAGATCTGGATATTGGCATGGCATCCATGAACTATCAATCGGAAGGCTTTCTCAGCGCTCTCCAGGCCATTAATTATTCCATCGAGCGGCTTAAAGGGCAAAAATCCGTACTGATTTATTCACAATCCAATTTCATCAATCCTAAAACTGTCGAAAAAGTATATAAAGCCGTCCTGACATCCGCCAAAAGAGCTAATGTTGTTTATTACACAGTGGACCCCGGCGGCCTGACGCTAACGCAGCCTTCCCCATGGGACAACAACAATATTAACTCGGGAACGGTTACTTCCACATCCACATCCTCCTCTTCCAGCTCGTCTTCTTCGACATCGCCTTCTGCCGCAGCGGCAGCTCAGGGAGCCCAAACATCTTCCGCCGGCTCAGCGGATTCTTTAGATTCTCAGGCTTCTCAGAATATCGCGGGTCAGTCCGGAGGCGGCGGGTTGAGCCTGCTGAAAGCTTTGGCTTCGGATACCGGAGGATCGTCCATATTCAACACAAACAAGTACGACAGTGAACTCGCCAACCTGGATTTGCAGTTGAGCAATTATTACATTTTGGGTTTCAGCTCCAATAATCCAAAGCGCAATGGAGAATTGCGCAAACTGACGGTGAAGATTGACCAGAAGGGGATCGCACTCAAGCACCGGAATGCTTATCTTGACCGGCGTCCTGTAGACATGCTTTCCAGTTCTAAACGGGAAGGGAAACTTATGGACGCCCTGGCGTCGCCGGCTTCGACTACCCGGTTGCCGGTTTCTTTCCGCCCGGCTTATTTTTACGATTCCTCACGCCTTTCAAGAGTTTTGGTTTTTGCCGAAATCGGGATGGAAAAAGCCGCAATTAAAAAGAACGGCGATCAGCTGGAAAGCGATCTCAGCGTTATGGGCGTAGCCTATGCGGAAGACGGAAGCATAAGCGGCAGATTCAGCGAGACCCTGAACACAAAGTTTGAAAAGGAAACAGAGCAGGATATCCGCAAAATGAACCTGCCCTATCGCAATTATTTCAAACTTCAGCCCGGAAAATATCGCTTAAAATTTGCTGTTTCCGACGAATCAAACAATCTCGGAGCGATAGAGCAGTCCTTGGAAGTGCCTGCGAAACCACAGAAAGGGCTTTCCGTCAGCAGCCTGGTCGTCATGGCCCAAAAGACGGCTTTGCCCGCCCTGGTTCAGGACATTCAAGCTCAATTGCTGGATGACAGCGATCCCTTGGTTTATAACGGGATGCAAATCACTCCCAACATGAATCACAAATTGCCGGTCGGTTCGACGATTCCAGTTCTATTCAAGATCTACAATGACAACAGCAGCGTCAATCAATGGAAGCTTGAAGCTAAAGCCAAACTGATCAGTGAAAAAGACGAGGAGTCCGCTCAATCTTCAATGGAACTAAACCGGACAAAACTCGCCCTAACCGGCAGTTCGGAAGCCTTTGCCGCATTGAATCTGACGTTCCCGGACGCGCCGCCGGGAAAATACACGTTAAGGATCGAGATCTCCGAAGCCGGTTCCGCCGGCATTGCCATAACTCAAACCGACATTGAATTGGACCGGTGAAGCTCTTTGGCGGCTTGCCTTACAGACAACAGGCAATTGCCCAGCTCCATAAAGCGGGCATGTCCGGGATCGTTTGATCCAAGCCCAGCAGCTTTTAGCGTAAGAATTAACCGCCTAAAACAACAACGCCACGGAACCCATCACGGAACACACAGAAATAAATCAATAAATTCCGTGGACTCCGTGTTCGATTCCGTGGCGTTGTTTTAGTTTAGGTTGCGGCCGTTAATTCAGCAGAGAAACATATATCGGCGGTTAAATCTTCCCGAGGGCTTTGAGTACTTTATCGGGAGTGTGCGGGTAATCGAGAGCCCATTTGCCGGTGGCGTTGAATATTGCGCCTGCGGTGATTCCCGACAGAGAAGCGGCCGTATCTTCCCCGACTCCACAGGCTCCGTAGGTCGAATAGCCGAGGTGGCTTTCATTGATGAGGCACTTGACTTCCGGGTAGTCATTCATAGTTCCTATGTGGTACCCGATATTGTCGAAATTCAATCCGACGCCGGTTTTCGGGCAATAAACTTTTTCTTCCGTTACGCTTCGTCCTAATCCCATGATTGCGCCGCCATACTGCTGCGCTTCCGCTCCGCGGCGATTAAACAGGTGGCCGACGTCATTAACACATACCAGATTGGTTACAACCACTTCACCGGTCTCGGCGTCGACTTCAACTTCAATGAAATGCGCTTGCCGGCTCATGATGTACATCTGCGAATGCGGTTTCCCATCAAGAGTCAATCCGCTCACGGATGGAGCCGTGGGGTGGATGATCGCCGGATCTTCGCTCCAGAATGAAGCGGCCACATCCTTCACGCTTCTTTTCTTGTCCGGATTTGCCTTTTCAAAAACAAAGCCGTCCTTGACATCCAGATCTTCGGCATTTTTGCCCGGAAACATAGAGGATCCGAAACCCGCCATGGTTGAGCGAGGCCGCAGGGCGTAACCGATAATTTTCCGTTTCAGCTCTCTGGCGGCGATCACAAGTTGAGGAGTGGTTTGGCTGATTCCCATGGATCCGCCGGGAACCCAGAACATGTAGGCTCCCGCATCCGTCCGTTGCTGCTGAATCACTGTGTCTTGGTATCTCAATCCCGCTTCCGAAGCTACACATTGGCGAAAAGCCGATTCGGTGTCCATCCCGAAATCCGCGCGCAATCCCACAATTGTGAGTTTTCCTTCACGCAATATGAGGCAAGCAAACATCCTGCCTGCAATCCAACTCCACTCGTTGATCGAAACAAAACCAAGGCCATGCATTCTTCCATTCGGCAGCCTCCCGGCTCCCGGAGCGTGCCATTTCCGGTTCCAGCCGATCGCTTCCTTGCCTAATTGGATAATTTCCCTTAAGCTCTGTCGCGGTGGAAATCCATTCTGTTTCTGGTATTCTGTCACCCAATCCCAATAGTTGCCTCGGCATCCGTCATTCTTAAGAGCGACTTCGGTAGGATCCAAATCGAATTCGGCGGCGACGCGATCGAACATTACATTATGCGGCACACAACAATGGGCGCCGTGCCGGAAACACATGTAATGGCCCTGGTTGATCAAAGCCCATTCCTGCGTGTTGCGCAGGTTCGGGATCCCGGTAGATTCATGCGTCTTATCAATGTGCAGTTCTCCGAACGGTCCCACAACATGCCAGTCGCAGGCTGTAATCGTTCCATCCTTTTTTGCGCCCACTTTACATCGATAAATTGCCGCATCATCTCCATTGCAATAGAAATTGCTTTCATCATACAGCAGCTTCACCGGCCGGTTCCCGGCTCTCCGGGCCAGGATTGCCGCCATCCGGATAAACGCCGTTGAATATGCCAGCCATGCAATGCCGCCGTACCAGGCGCCCTGGTATGGGACTGTTACGGATATTTTATTATTCTCACAAATCGGAGCGAGAGGTTTAAACCTGTCCGTCGCCTTGGAATCAGGATCAAATTGCTGAATTCCATACCCGAGTGCAACCCACGACAATCCGGACGAGGGCGTGCTCGCACTGCTCAGGACCGGCTGCATGTGCGCCGTATGATGAGGCCATATGTCGAGGAAGTCTCCTCGCCATTGGACGACGCAAGCCATCGCTTCGACGCCCGCCACCGTATTGGTCGCTCTCGTAATCGTATATTCGATTGTCTTGTCCGCCTCGGCGAATCCCTTTTGAACATTTCCAATTTCCGTTGTTTTGGTCAGGAGAGTATTGGGTTCTTTTGCTCCTGGATTCAGGCGCAAAACGTCGGGCATGATCTTGGGGGCGTTTGGTTTTAACGATTCCTCCATATCCAAAATGAATGGCTTTTCTTCCCATTGGATATCAATCAATCGCAGCGCGCGATCGCATATCTCTTCGCTGTCCGCCACTACCACAACTCCCATGGGGTGCTGATAGAAATCGCTTGCGCCGGGAAGCGTCAGGATATTGTATTCGCTGGAACAATAACCGCCCGTGGAGTTTTCGAGCGCAAGATCGGGATCATCGTATTTTACTATGTCCCGAACTCCGGTCAGCGCTTCGGCCTTTCGGACATCCATGCTTGCGATTTTAGCGTGGGCATACGGCGCGGCAAGGATCTTGGCATAGAGCATGCCGGGAAAATCCAGATCCCTTGTAAAGACAGCCTGGCCTGACAGTTTGTCGTGGGCATCCTGGCGCGGTTTGCTATTGTCGGTCCCGAAAACGCCTTCAGGCGGCTTCCATGTCCATGGCCTATGGTCTTCCGCCATAATAACCCCGCCCAAAATTTAAAAGCATGCCACGGAATCCACTGAATAATAATAATTTTTACTCTGTGGAATCCGTGGCGTTTTATTTTTACGCGAACTCTATCATTTGCCGGAACCGGCGCATACGAAATTGGCAGCGTCGTTGATATCGCCGCTTCCCTTGTATTTGGCCGCCTCAGGATAAGCGCAGACAGGACGGCTCCGGGTGACGCCTCCTTGCTGGCCTCTGCCCGCCTGGGGGCTTTGGGTGTATACGATCGAGTCCGGGGCAACGCCTTTTTCAACCCAATTCTGGATTGCAGTGAAGGCGTCAAAGTCCCTGCCGCCAGTCATGAATCCTACACATCCGCCCGCGCCCGGAACCATGAAGAGGCGGGCAAAATCGTTCGTCTTGTTCAATCCGCCCATAGTCTTGACAACGTCTTCATAGTATTGGGAGAGGCGTCTGGGAGGAAGCGCAACGGAATTCCACGAAGCGATCATGATGAGCTTTCCGCCAGCTTTCTTGAGGCCGCTCAAATCAGGATTGTTCCCGTCCACCTTTTTCCCGGCTTTGGCGATGCCCTTGCGAGTGTCTTTTTCGAGATCGAACTTGAGCCAGTCCCAATTCAGATCCTCATGAACCATGCCTTTGAAATAGTCAACATTGACGAAGAAAGGCTCCTTCTCAATCATAATGGGCGCCCAGGTCAGCTCGCTTCCCGGCTCAAAACCGGTGTAAATCTGGGTTCCGTCTTTGAACTTCGCCCCGGCATAGATCTTTTTTACCGTATCAATCTGGGCGGTTGTGAGGCAGGATTCACCATCCTTATTACCCGGGCACTGGAGCGTTTTCGGATCGAATTTGCATTGCCGAGGATCGGTAATTAAATCGTCTTTGAGACCATCTATAGTATCGCACGCTGCGAGCGCCGCTTTATTTATGACGGCAAGTTTTTTAGTCGGGATATAGCCGGGGCCAGCCACTCCATCTTTAAGAGCGACCCAGCTGATATAAAGAGAACCGGGCTGCAGGTGCGAAATATAAAATGCGGGATCGCCGGCGACAATTCCATCGTAATCGTCAGGATAACGCTGCGCTTCATTGAGTCCCTGGTTGCCGCCGTTGTGGCAGCTGTTCCAATAAGAATGCCGGGGAGATTTGCCATAATAGCTCTGGATTAATTTCTTGGCCGTCACTGTCATCTCATGAACGGCGCGATGGCCCCAATCCTCCCATTTTTCGGGATGACCCGGAGCCCATTTGGCCGTATCGTCCACATGCCCGGTATCGGTCGCTGCAGTCGCCCAGCCACTCTCAGAATTGCCGATGAGTCCGCCGATTGCAATAGAACCAATGAATCCAGGATTGCCGATCGCCAAAAACTTGCCATTCCAATTTTCTGCAACCGGGAGCCAGACTTCGATCCCGATATGGGAATCGCCGGTGGGCGCGGAAACGGCCAGTATCCTGCATGCCGGCTTTTTGATTGCCGTTGGCTTGGCATTAATAAATCCTGTTTGCTCGGGCGACGTCCATCCTGGTTTCAGGGATTGAGCTGAAGTAATGGTGACGTTGGGAATTTTAATGGAAGCCAAACTCTCACAGGTTTGTTGAGCTTGAGCGGCGGCTGCAACGAATAAAAAAACAGAAAAAAGAAACAAAGGCAGATAGCTGCGGTTCCAAATTTTCATAGGGATGCCTCCTGGCTTGGTTTGACGATAAGGCATTATATACCTAAGTCTTCCGGGGCAAGTGGATCAATTAAAATTCCCTTAACGATTCCTGAACGCCTTTATGGATTTCATACCAGTAGCTTAGGGCCGCTTCCTTTTTGTCTTTCCTGAAAAGATCCATCCACTTGTCCAGTTCCGGGTTCTGAGTATTTTTTATCCTCTTCTCCCGTTCCAGGAATGTGCGGACAAAATCCATGTTGCGTTCGCTTTCCCAAAAAACGGAGGAATTGCGGCTGTTGATACGGCTTGCCGTCATGGCAATGTTTTGCAGATAACTTTCTTTTAGTCCAAACAGCGATTCGATAATATCGGGAATCATCTCCTCCGCCCATTTCCTGTGAAAGCGGCACATCCCCATGTTGTCGAGTATCAATTCGCCTTTAAACCGGGCGGCGTTTTTTCTGCCCAGTTCCCTGGGAGGGATAAATTCGTCGCCATAATGCATATAATATTTCCCCATGATCACCATGGGCGAAAGCACTCCGGGGGTCCAATACTGGTTGGGCGTCATCCATCCCTTCCGGGCATAAGCTGTGTAGACGAAAGAATTGAGGACCTCGTCTCCTTTGTCCCTTGCCAGCTTGCGGGCGAACTTACGCGCGCCTTCTTCCAGGTTCATAAACCCACGCTTGTAGATAATGGAATCCAGAAGTTCAATTCCCACCTCGGCGTTAAGCATGGAAGTGGCCGTCACATCAAAATCCTTGGCTGAAAAATGCGGTGTGCGGGATACGCCCAATTCCGCCGGCGTCAGAATTTTGCGGGAGAGGCATTCCATCAACCAGGAAAGGACTCCGCCCACCGAGATGGCGTCAAATCCATAAGCATCGGCGTGATGATTTAGTTTCTCCGCGGCGCGCTGATCAAAGATGCCGGCTAATGGCCCCATCGCCTGGTAGGGCTCAAAATCCTTCTTATACTCGCCATTGTTTTTTTTGCAGACTGCAACGCAGGGCTCGCCGCAGGTTTTTTGCTGCTTGGTTTTTATTGTTTCATCGTTAAATTGCTTCAGGTAATGCTCGACGATAAAGCGCTTGTGCAGCTCCAGGCGCTCACTTTCCTCTTGAAAGATGCTGGTGTAATTAAAAGACAGCAGGTTTCCGCCTAATGTTGCAAAATTGACGCCGAGCGTTCCGCCCGTTTCGAATTTAGGTTCGAACCTGTATTTTGCGGTAGCTTCAATGTCCTTGGCAGCCATCTTCTGTTGATATCGTTCTTCAAACCAGCTGTCGGCGACTTTCCTGTCTTTAAAATCTTCGTCGATATGGGTTCCGCCATAAATGATTGCCGCAATCCCATGTTTTTGCAGAAGCTTGGTTCCAAAACCGCCCCGGCCGGCCCAGGTGTCCACATAAGTAAGCTTGTTGTTGGAAATGGGCGCCGAGCCTATAGCGCCAAAATCGGTCGCCGCAGCCGCCGGTCCGGTCGCGAGGATCCGGGGGTCGGTTGCGTAGCGCTCGCCATAGCGCTCCAGAACATAATCCATCAAGCTATAGACGCCTTTACGCCCGGACTTCCAAATGTCATTGAGCTCAATGGGGCAAATCTCAACCTCAATTTCCTCTCCATGGACGCGGTTTAAATAAAGCAGGGATGGCGCCGGAGCCTTGCCCACCAGCGAGAGCATATTAATGCCCAATTGTTCAAAGATCAGGCCTGCGCCTCCCATAGAGGAGATATAAAACCCTCCCCAGCAGGGAGAAAAACCGGTAAAGATGAGCCGGTTGGAACCGGGGAAAATGGAGCCGGCCAATAAACCGATGCCAATATTGAGCCCGTCGTATTTTCCCGCCAGGTGCAGTCCAAGATCTACAGGACCAAAAAAATCACCCAGCTTGTATCGATTGATCCGGTAATAAGACGTTCCTGCATCAACAAAAAGCACTTTCTGGCAAATATCCATGCGCGCTTTCTTGACTTTATTGAACCTGTTTTCTGATTTCTTCCATGAGCCTTTTCGGATCTACCGGCTTGCTGAACCAGCTATCCTTGGGGAAAAAGTCTCCGTCAATCTGGGAGCGATAATCGAAGTGTTGGTTGACGCCGGTCAATAGAATGATCGGAATTGCTTGCGTTGCAGGATTTTCTTTAATTTTTTTTGCCGTATCGAGCCCGTCGCTCAGCGTCTTCATCATGACATCCATCACGATACAGTCGTAATGATTTTTACCGAGCTTTTCGAGAGCTTCTTCTCCGCTGTGAGCGAACTCTACTCTATACTCTTGTTCAACAACGATGCGGGTCTGCTCCAGCATGTCTTCATCGTCATCCACCAACAGCACCGTCTTCTTATCATCGACCATGGAAACCTCCTTGCGACTGAAAAGATAAAACGATGATCTGGCTAACGTGCGCTGTATTCCATGACGGCTTCGGTCATGGCGCGCAGGGCGTTCGGATCGCCTTTGTCGATGCTGGCGCCGCCGGTCAGGATGAATCCTCCGCCTTCGCCGCAAACCTCAATCAACTTACGGCAATATTCCTTGACCTCCTTGGGAGTGCCTGTGCACAGCAATGAAGCGGGAACGTTCCCGGCGATGCAGGCGTTGTCGCCCAGAATCTTCTTGGCCCGGAACATATCCGTCCTGTCGAAGTGCCAGATCACTTTGCCTTTCGGCAGGTCCTTGATGATCTCCAGGCGGTTGTCATATCTCCCTTCCGCAAACAGCAGAGGCGTGGCTCCGTCTTCAATCAATCCAAGAATGACTTCCCGGAACGTCGGCCAATAGAATTTTTCATATTGCGCATTGGACATGAAAGTGTCGTCCCCTTTATGCAGGGCGAAAAACACGATGGGCGTGCCGGTCATGTTGACGCCTTCGAGGCCGCAAGCAATATTCATGGGAGTCACTTTCCTGATGGCTTGCAGAAGTTTTTCCGGCTGGCGATACATATCCAGGATGACGCCCTTGGTTCCGCGCAAAGTGTCCGCGAGTATGTCGAACGGGGCATGAGCCTGGCCTCCGAAAAATGACGGATATCCTGCGGCAGTCGCCTCAAAGTGGAACTTCATCATCGGCCCCTGCCACTTCGCTGTTTCCACGCCGTAATCAATAATAGCCTTGTACGCCGCCTGGACTTGCGGCATAACGGCCGGGCCCAGGAACCTGTTCGCCATTCCAAGAACGAATGGAGTGGGCGAGAAATCCGCGAAAGGAGCAAGCGCCCCAAGGCTGCGGGGAAGGTAGCGGCGAAGGATGAAATCGGAGAGATCCTCGATAAAATGATCGTACTCATCCGCTTTCATATACTCGCCTTCAACGAATTGGACCATCGAGGTATCGTCCGGCAATCCATGCCCGGGCCACTTCAACATCAAACTGTTGACTATTTCGGAAGCTTTTCCGCAAGGCGTCATCATGGGGCTGCTGATCGTGTCGGATTCAAATTCGGCCATGAATTTCCGGTACGCCTGGCAGGTCCGTTCATTGTCCTGCATGGCCTCTTTCAATGTCATGCCGGCGTAGTAAAGGGGAAACGATCCGGCCGGCAGAATGACGGGCACGCGATCCGGTTTTTCGAGTTTAATAACTTGGATAAAACGCCGGACCCGGTCCTGATATGCATTTTTCGCCTGTGCGTTATTGAATGCAACGCCTCTCGGGTTCAACCACTGTTGAAATCTGTTTTCCCGCTTCTGCTCCGCAGTCAATTTGTCGTTCATTCTAATTTCCTTTATTTGTGGGAAGCCTGTGCGTCCTATTGTTTATCATGGATTGGAACAAATTGGAAAAACAAAAACCTACATGTTTGTATTACGGATTCCACGGATCAAAAGAGGCTTTAACATCAGTGTAATCCGTGGCGTTTTTTTCTATATCTTGCCCAGAGCCTTAAGAACTCTATCCGGAGTCGTGGGGTAATCCAGCACCCATTTTCCCGTCGCATTGAATATTGCAGACGCCGTAATTCCCGACAGAGCGGCGCCGGGATTTTCTCCTATCCCGTACGCGCCAAAAGCGGCGTAGCCCAAATGGCTCTCGTTAATCCGACACTGAACTACAGGATAATCGTTCATCGTGCCTATATGATAATTGATGAGATCGAAATTCAAAGCCACTCCGGTGCGAGGACACCAGACATGTTCCTCGGAGCCGCTCCTGCCCAAGCCCATGATGGCGCCTCCATACTGCTGGGCGGCGGCGCCTTCCGGATTAAACAGATGGCCTACGTCATTAACGCAAACAACATCCGTCACATCCACCATGCCGGTTTCGGCGTCCACTTCAACTTCAATAAAATGCGCTTGCCTGCCCATGACATACTGGTTGGCGTCCGGTTTCCCATCCATAGTCATGCTGTTGGCTGTGCCGACGACAGGATGCGAAATTGCGGGATCGACATCCCAGAATATGTCGGCTACTTCCCGCACGCTTTTCCGGTTGCCGGGATCGGCCTTCTCAAAAACCATACTGTCTTTAATGTCCAGGTCTTCAGGCTTTTTCCCCGGGAAAGCAGGGGGTTGTTCGGTTTTCATAAAATGGCTTGAGTTGTAAGCCGGAGTCTGCTTTACAGCGTACTCCAGTATTTTCTTTCTGATTTCTTTCGCGGCCATAATCAGCTGAGTGGTCATATAGGGCGTTGAGAAGGATCCGCCCGGCTGCCACATATAGAATTGGCTCGTCGCTACCTGGCGCTCATGAACGACCGTGTCTTCATACTTCAAACCGATTTCCGATGCAACGACATGGCGCGCTCCGGATTCCGAATCCACTCCAAGATCGCTGCGCACTCCAATGATCGAGGCAATGCCGTTGCGGAGAGATAAGCACGCGAATGTCATCGCGGGAGCCGGCGCTTGCCAGGTCCATTCATTAATTTGCATGAAGCCCAAACCGTGCATTTTACCGTTCGCCAGCTTCTTCGTTCCGGGTGGATGCCATTTCTTATCCCAATGGATCGCTTCCTTTCCTTTGTCTATGACTTCTTTCAGGCTCCATCGCTGAGGGAATCCGTTTTCCTTCTGGTAGCGCGTGACCCAGTCCCAGTCATGTCCCCTGCAGCCGTCGTTCTTCAGCGCGACGTCTGTGGGATCCAATCCGAATTCCGCGGCGACGCGATCGAACATCACGGCGTGCGGAACCGTGCAATGCGAACCGTGCCGGATACATATCAAATGCCCTTTATTGACCAGCCCCCATTCATGGCTGCCCCGGATATTGGGTATTTGGGTGCCTTCATAGGTTTTTTCGACTGCGGGATTTCTGACGCCAACCATATGCCAATGGAAAGCGGTAATGGTCCCGTCCTTCCTGGCGCCCACTTTGCATTGATAGGTCCCGGCGTCATCCCCAAGGACATAATGGTTGCTCTCATCATAAGTCAGTTTGACGGGGCGGCCATCCGCCCTTCGGGCGAGTATGACGGCGAGGCGGGTAAAACAGCAGGAATAGGCAAGCCAGGAAAACCCGCCGTAATAGGAACCTTGATAAGGCATCGTTACCGTGATCTTGGCCCAATCGGCAAGAGCGGGGATATGCTTTCCTCTTGAATCCTGAGGGTAGATCAAAAACCACTGCGGAATGTCCTGGTGATGGATCCAGAGATCCAGAAAATCGTTGCGCCATTGCGCGACGCAAACAGCCGGTTCGACGCCGGCGGCTGAATTCACCTGCCGGGTTATCTTGTATTCGATCACTTTATCGGCTTCGGCAAAGCCTTTTTCAATATCGCCATATTCCACGGCGTCCGCCACAACGGTATTGGGCTCTCTGGCTTTGGCGTTGACTCGCTGCACTTCCGACATGATTTTGACGGCGTTCGGCTTGACGGATTCTTCCATATCGAGAACGAACGGCCGTTCTTCCCATGTTATTTCCATCCGCCTCAGCGCTTGATCGCAGATTTCATCGCTATCGGCGACCACCGCGACTCCCATCGGATGCTGAAAAAAATCGCTGGTTCCGGGAAGCGTAAGAATATTGTAATTGCCGGAAGCCTCGTACCAGGCGCCGATGCCTGTATCGTGGGATATATCGGAGTCGTCGAATCGGAGTATGTCTCTCACGCCCGGAAGCGCCTGCGCTTGGCTTGTATCGATGCCGGTAATTTTTGCGTGAGCGTAGGGAGAAGTCAGGATTTTGGCGTAAAGCATGCCGGGCAGGCAAACGTCCCTGGTAAAAACAGCCTTTCCACTTACGCGTTCATGCGCGTCCTGACGTGAAATCCTGCGCCGGTCCTTCTCGAAATTTTCCGGTATTTTCCATGTCCAAGGCCGATAGGCATCCATGCTCTTCTCCTCCTAAATAGGGGACGCTGCCTTATTTTATCCTGATTGACCCAGGATAGATCTTTTCACCAAGGTTCTGGCGATTTCAATTTTATAGGCGTTCATGGAAAGAGGCGCGGCGTCCGCAAGCGCCAGTTGTGCGGCCTCTGCGGCGCAATTTTCATCCAGCGGCATCCCCTTGATCGCCGCCTCCGCAGCGCTTGCCCGAAGGGGAGAGGGCGCAACGGCTCCAAGCGCAATGCGCGCGTCGGAGCATACTCCTTTTTTAGAAGTGATCACGGCGGCCACGCTTACCAGAGCAAAATCAACCGGCTTTCTCAATGTGAATTTCTTATAGCTCTGGCGGGATCCCTTGGGGGGTTTGGGAATTCGAATTTCCTTGATCAATTCGTCCTTGTCCAGGACGGTAGAACTCGTCGCACTTGCCGTAAAAAAGGCCTGCGCTCCAAGCGTTCTTCTGTTTGTCACTACGCTCGCATCCAGGGCGACCAAAGCAAGCGCCAGATCGGACGGTCCTATGGCCAGGCATCCGTATTTGAGGCGGCGGCGCGCTTCCGTTTTAATTTCGATCGGGCTTGAACCGGAAACATCTTCCTTATCGATGCTTGTGTGGCGTTCAGCGACAGGCGCTGCGCCGAAAATGGAATGATACCGGTTGTCGCCTGCGATGGCGCTGCAGATTTTTCCCCCCTTGCGCAGGCAGACGATAGGGCCGCCGATTTGTTGTGGATACCGATAGTACCAGCAACGCACATCCTGGGCGAGATTGCCCCCCACCGTAGCCATATTCCTGATGTTGGGACTGGCCACCGAATGCGCCGCTTCGGATAGCAGCGGATAATCCTGTCGGATCTCCGGAAACTTGACGATATCCGCCAGTCTGGTCAGTGCGCCTATCCGGACCCCGCGAACGCCGACCTTGATGTAATTAAGATTTTTGATCGTTTTTATATCGATCAAGGCTTCGGGAAAATCAGGACCGCATCCATCTCTCATTAAGCCAAGCAAGTCCGTACCGCCTGCAATTATCCTGGCTTTCCCATTGTGTTTCGCAAGAAGAGCGGCGGCTTCCTTGAGCGATCGGGCGCTGTAATGTTTGAAAGATTTCATCATGAAACTCTTCTGGAAAAAGCTTGGAGCACCCTGTCCGGGGTTGCGGGATATTCATGCAACCAGCTGCCGACTGCGTTGGACACTGCCATGAGCGCGGCAAACGGACCGGGCGCCGTGACAATTTCGCCAATGCCGATCGCATGGAAACGATGGCTGGGGAAAGGCGTTTCGAGCACGACGTTGTCCACTGTGGGCAATTCGCTGAAAGTCCTCCATTTATAATCAATCAGGTTGGCGTTGACCAGATGACCGGTCCGGCGGTCTACGATGGATTCTTCAAAAATCGCGCTGTCGATTCCGGCGGAGCCCCAACATCCGTTGAGCTGGTTGTCGAGCCCTGCAGGATCGATTATCTGCCCTATATCGGTAGCATTCACGACGCGCACCAGCGTCACCTTGCCGGTTTCCGAATCCACCTCAACTTCAACAAAGCTCATGAAGCAATTGCACATGGTGAAATCGGGCTCAAACCGGCCATATCCCATAATGGTCCTGTCATTGCCCATCATTCTCCATTTCATTCCTTTTTCGGGAGTTCCCTTTACAAAAATAACTCCATCCGCCGTATCAAGATCCTGGGGGGCCACGCCGAGCTTGGGCGCCGCCATCTCAAGCAGTTGTTTTTTTGCATTTTCAGCGGCATTAATGACCGCGCTTCCTATGGCGTACGTCCCTCTGGAACCGACCGGGCCGAATTCGAAAGGAGTTACGAGCGTATCGGCAGGAGACATCGAAATGCGCTCCGGCGGCATCTGGAGCACTTCGGCCACTAATTTGGGGTAGTTCGACTTCTGACCGGTCCCATGCTCTGAAAAGCAAAGAAAAATGGTGGCAGTCCCGTTATAGCCAAGCTGCACGTAGGCTTCCGCTGCATCCTCGCCAATATCCGCATTGCCATGAACGCCCACCCCGACTCCGCGCCGTTTCGGACCATCCACCGATGTCGGGGTCAGCCAGCCTTTCCATTTATCTTTCCACCCGAACCGCTCGGCTCCTCGATCCATGGTTTTGGTGAAATCAATTCCGCGGTAGTTATACCAGAGGCCATCGCGCCAGTAATATCCTCCGCCCGGTTTGACAAAGTTCTTTTTGAACACTTCCAACGGATCGAGTTCGGCTTTTGCCATGGCCATATTCAAGACAGGAACGAAGGAACATTCCAGTTCCTGCCCGCCAAATCCCCTTGTGGCGCTCGAGGGGTTTCTGTTGGTAGCTACAATGGCGCTTTTCAAATCCCAGTTGGGACACTGGGCCATGATCATAAGCTCGGCGGACCCGACCGCCACCTGGCATTGCGTGGTAAAGGAATTGCTGCCGGTGTCCACATGCCATGCGCCCTGGATTGCGGTGATGGATCCGTCTTTTTTTATCCCGACCTTGGCGTGTATGCGGGATCCGATGCGCAAGGCGAACGCGGCCATGTGCTCTTCTTTTGTAAACATGATTTTAACCGGCCGCCCCGTCGCACGCGCCAGTATGATTGCATAGGCCTGGACTTGCCAGCAGGTAAATTTGGTGCCAAAACTGCCGCCGACATGATGTCCGATGCTGCGGATTTCAAACTTACGGTTGAATACGTGAAAGAGCGTAACCTTGTCCATGTAGGGCGCCTGGCTGGTTCCGTAGATGGTCGCCCTGTCCGGCGGCTCCCAGACGGCTACAGCGCCTATCGATTCAGGAGGAAGGGCGTTGGGAATATTCTCGTAACCGAAAGTCCCCTCCGCAATCACATCCGCTTCGGAAAAGCCTTTATCGACATCTCCATGCACGACGCCTTGAAGGCAATTCGGGCCATATATGGGCGTTCCGCCCGGAAGGATGTTGCTTTTTAATTCCTCGTAAAGAAGAGGGGCATCCGGCTTGAGAGCGGCGTCTATATTGAACACCGCAGGCAGAACTTCGTATTCGACCTCAATAAGGCTCAACGCCTCTTCTGCAATTTTCTCCGTTGTCGCGGCGACCAGCGCGACAGCATCGCCGACAAAACGGACTTTTTTATCCAGCACCCGAACTATGCGCGGAGTGCCGCCTCTCCAGTCCGGGATGTCTTCCCAGGCGACCACGGCCAACACGCCGGGCAGCGCTTCGGCCTTGCTCTTATCTATCTTTTTAATGTTGGCGTGAGCGTACGGGCTCCTCAGCGCCTTTCCATAGACAAGGTTCTGGAACTTCACGTCATCCAGATATTGCACGGAACCGGTAACGATTTCCGTCGCGTCGCGCCGGGGCGCCGATTTGCCGATGTAGCGATAATCCTTGCCCATGGCTATCGCCCCTTATCTGCAACCGACATCACAGCCTTGAAAGCCTGATAGTGGCTGACACATCGGCAAAAATTGCCAGCAAGCGCGTCTTGGACCTCGTTTTCGGCAGGATGGGGATGTTCATCGAGGAACGCTTTGGCAGTCATAATCATTCCAGGCGTACAAAAACCGCATTGAAAGGCGGAATAGTCGACAAACGCCTGTTGCAGCGGATGGAGCGCTCCGGTTTTTTGATCTCTCAGACCTTCGATCGTTGTGATTTCTTTTCCATCACATTCGATGGTCAGGATTTTACAGGCAAGGACAGCCTTGGAATCCATGATAACGGTGCAAATCCCGCAAGCGCCCTGACCGCAGGAAAATTTTGTTCCTGTCAGCCCGAGCGTCTCCCGCAGAGTGTGGATCAGGGTATCGGACGGATCGATTTGACCAGGTTTTTTGCCGATATCCAATTCGATGGTTTGGCCGTTTACTTTCAAATTTATTGATCTGGCTGGCTTCATTCCTATTATATAAACTCCGATAATTCGATTCTTGAGGAGATGGCTTCTAAAACGCCTCCTCCCACTGCAATGGCTTTATCTGAAACCTGCGTACATAGACGAGGATCATCACGCGGATCGAGTTCTCCGATCCTCATGCCTGCTTTGACCGTCAATCCGGAATAGATCAATCCACGCAGAATGCCACTGAATGTAGCATTGACAAAATGTTCGTTGACCTGTGCGATGGACTGTCCCGGGATTATGTGATCGCCAATTTCGGCGTAGGTCTCGACTACGCCATCGACCGGCGCCAGCAGAATGTGCGCCTCCAATTGCCCGGCTACTGTTGCGGGACTGTCGGCGCTTTGTTCGGAAGCGCCCTTCCATAGGACGCGGCCCATAGAATTGCCCCGGTTGGTTTCAATAACGGCATCGCAATTCACCCCGGCAACGAATCCGGAGCCTAATCCAATCAGCAGTTGTTCCGGGCCCGGGTGACGTTCCACTTGGTGTTTCAGCATGCGGGCGTCGACCACAACCTTGGGCTTCAGAATTTTTATATAATCTCCATCCGGATCTACCAGGACAGGGATTTGCCCTTCAGCAATAATCTGTTTGATTGACGGGTTGTCTATAGGATCGTCAACCCGGCGAGCAAGGCTATCTTCCACCCGGATGCTGCCGTCATAAATAGCTGAAGCGAAAGAAACTCGCCTACGCACTGCCAGCGGTTCCGGCAACTCGGCGATAATCACCGGCAGACCGGAACGATGCAAGCGAAGGGCAACCCCGCTGGCGAGGTCGCCGCCGCCCCGAATAAATACGAAGGACATAGTAAGCACCCCGCAATCTCTAAGTTGAAAAACCCCACATCACGATCCTAGCCCCTGCCCATTCTCACGTCAAGTTGATTGGGTTGCAGGACTATTCCTCGCTTGTTAAAAATAAAGGATATTGCTACAATGTGCATCATAATGATGCATGAATGATGCATAAGCCGGGAGAACGACATTGAAAACGGTTACTCTTAGAAAAATCCCGCCCGCTCTCAATCGAGTGATAAACGATCGGATGCGTACGAAGAAATTAAGCCAGAATAAGGCTGTGATTGATTTACTCGAAGAACAAGCAGGCATTCCTTCTTCCTCGAAGGCGTCTGAACACCATGATCTGGATGATCTGGCCGGAGTTTGGAGCAAACAAGAAGCGGACGCTTTTGATAAGAACTTAGTCAGGCAGCGTTCTATTGAAAGAGATCTGTGGAAATGACGAGAATTCTGGTGGACACGTCCGCATATTCCGCATTACTGAGAGGCCATGATGGAGTACAAAAACACCTCCAGCGCGCAAAGGAGATTTATTTAAATCCAATCGTATTGGGCGAATTGCGGTCCGGTTTCGGAAAAGGGCGCCAGGGCGGGAAGAACGAAGGATATCTGCAGCGCTTTATCTCATCGCCTCGCGTCGCAATCCTTCCGATCGATGCAGAGACATCCGAAAGGTATGCTTTTATTCTGAACGCTCTCTGGGAAGCCGGCTCGCCAACGCCGACCAACGACATCTGGATCGCAGCAAACGCCATGCAGCACGGACTGGCAGTGTTAACCACTGATGCTCATTTCATGAAAATCACACAAGTGCTTGTATATTGCCTGGAGCCTCAATTCATCCTGACGTGAAATATTTGACATGTACGCATTGCTTGATCTTTTATTGTACATGTATTGTCGATGGAGTCAGCGAGTATGAAAGCAACCAATCTACGAAAAAATCTGTTCAAGATTCTGGATAAGGCAGCTCTAACAGGCCAGTCCGTTGAAATCGAATCCAAGGGAAGAAAGTTTAAAATTATTTCTCTGGAGCCGCCGGATAAATTCGACAATCTGCATAAGCATCCTGATGTATTTTCAGGCGATCTGGACGATTTAATCGAAATTGGCAGAAACTCTAGGTTGGACCAGGGATCCTTTCGATAGAATCATCGTTGCCCAGGCATCCCTGGATTCTGATCCGCTCATTACCAAAGATCTTCGCATCCGCGAGCATTACCCCAAAGCAGTCTGGTAGGCCAATACCGATATTTGGAGTGCGGCAACTCTAGTGCGTGCCGTACAGTATGGCGCCCTGCTTGATAAGGATTTCCTGCAATTCCGAGACGTCCTGCTCCAATTCTCGCGGAGTAATGCCTTTCCGGGCGCAGATCGCAGCGGCGATTCCTGCAGCCTGCCCGGTCACCATCGTTTCCTGCAGAAACCTGGCGTAGGAATCCCTGTCGGTGGAGATGGCTTTCCCGGCTACCAGCAGATTATCGATCACTTTTGGAACGAGGCATCGATAGGGTATGTCGTAGGAACCTCCATCTTTGGGATAAACGATGCCCTCATAAGATATTGTCTCGCTTGTCGCGACGTGTTTGGCGCCCGACGAGAATGAGCTTTTGCCTATGACATCCTTGAATTTTTGAGCTTCTGCAACGTCCTGCTTTGTCAGAATGTAGTCGCCCATGATTCTTCTGCTCTCGCGTATTCTCAGTTCCGGGCACATTCTCGTCAAATAGGAGTTTTCAAATCCGGGCATATATTTTTTGATAAACTTCAGCGCCATGCTCACCTGTTTTCTGCACTCGACTTCACAATAAGTCAAGTCTCTTACATCCGTGGGATCCGCATTGCCTACTTGGGAAGAATGCTGGAAATGCGCCTGGAATCTTCCGTTGTCTCTGGGCATGATAAAAAAACCCAAACCGCTGAACGGATGCCATTCCCCGGCGGCCAAAGCTTTATCCCTTATGGAGTAATAACCCATAAAGTTGCTTATTTCAGTGATGTCTTTCACCTGCCGGATTCTTTCAACGATCTGTTCCCGGGTCCAGTTCAGATAAGGATGCGTCATGGGATTGAATTCATATTCGGCGTTTTCCCTGACGTATTGCAGAACCTTATCCCAGTCCACGCCGTCCACCGTAAAGGAAATGGTATGCGGCTCGAGCTGGTCTTTGGAAACCTGTTCGAACAAAGCGCCGGCGCGGGCGGATATTTCGCCCTCGCCCGTGCAATCGATAATAACCTTGCCCAAAACAGACTGTCTGCCCGAAGGATTCTCAACAACAACTCCAAGGACGGAATTGTCTTTTTTCAAAACGTCGACTGCCAGCGAATGCAACAGCAGGTTCACGCCGGATTCATCCATCATCTCAAAAATCAAAAGTCCCCAATAATCCGGATCGACTAAAGAAAAGCTATATCCTATTCGAAAATCCGGCGTGGCATGCGGCCAGGCGTGACCCTCCTTCAGCAAACGGCTGTGAGTTTCTTCCATGATGCCGCCGATGATCTGTTCGCAGCGCGGGTTGAACATATAGGCGTAGGCGAATCCGGGAGGGCCGGACACGTTCATCTGTCCGCCAAGCACGCCCAGCCGTTCGATCAGTATGGTTTTGGCCCCGGCGCGCGCGGATGCGATAGCCGCCGCTACTCCGGAAGTTCCTCCGCCGACAACAACCACATCGTATTCGCCGAATAACTGCATAATATTTTCCTTCCTGGGAACAAGCCGACAACAAAAAAGCCGCCACGAATTCGTTGCATTCGTGGCGGCCTTCAAAGTTTTGGATGTTAAAGCTTATCCAAGCTTGTTGTTCTTCTTGAGATGATCCGCAACATGCTTCAGACCCAGATCTCCAAGAGTCTTTCCCGTCGGATAGCCGGAATCGGGATTCCAGCCTTCTACGTTATAGAAATGGGTTTTGAACTGATCGACCCCTTCTCTGGAGAAGTAGAGCTCCTTGCAATTTTGGAATTCCCATTTATCGCCGTTGAGTATGGGCAGTGTTGTGGAATATCCGCAATAGGAGGCTCCGGGCCTGTAATGATATCCCGAGAAATTCTCCATCTTTTTGTGCCTGCCCTGCATTACGAAAATGGCCCGCTTCAGAGTCCAGGCGCGCCGGCCGATTTCCAGGCCGTCATTGAAGGAATGATTTCTTCCGGTGATGGCATTGAGAAATGTAGGTTCGGCGGTAGGAGTGCGTCCGTTGTTGAGTTGGCAATATCCCCAATCGCAGTAACCCACTGATTCTTTATAATAGTTCCAGTAATGCTGATGCCAGGCGACCCATTCGGCTTTGTATTTGGAATAAATTCCGGTTTTATAAGCCTGATCTCCCTGCCAGGTATAATCGAACCATAGCGGTTCGTTCCTTAACGTCCCGGCTGCATAGGCTTTCACAGTGGGTGCAGCATCTGCTCCTACTCGTCCCCAAGTGATATCGTGGCTGTTGATATCCCTGGAATCGAGCAGATTGCCGTAAGCCCATTCAACTCCAGGCAGGGACCAGTGATCCATAAATCCCCACATAGTCTGTCGGGCCAGTGTATTGAAGTCATCCGTTCTTCCAAGCGCTTCAGCAAGGCGGGCAGTCCCTTCCCCGAGGAGCTTGCCAAAGCCTTCGCGGTTTGCGATCGCTCGTCCATAAATTTCCATGAATTCCTGGCTTGGGAATTTATCCATTGGGAGCGGCGCCGTATCGAACTTGGTGCCGGGGCCGATTATCTTCATTTCATACATCTTCATCATGTACCAGCCCAGCGCTGAGTAGGCAGGAATATTCGGCTGGATAGGGAAGTCCTTATTATGAGAAGTCGAAAATGACATGGGACCCTGGAAACAGGTTTCCATGCCATTGATCCCGAACTGCTGAATGATATCGGTCCCTTTTTTGTTAATATCTTGCGGGAGTTGCACGCCGTTGGACTGTTCTTTCGTAATTGAGAACCAAGTCGATTCCGCGCAATCATCGGAATCGGCGCTGTAAGCCCGGTTTCGGTTGTGGCACATTCTGCTGCCCATGCCGCAACCCGCGCAACACGATGAAATATCTGCTGCGCCGCCGCCGAACCCGCCACCGCCACCGCCGCCGCGGAAATATTTTTCTTTGGCATCCACCAGCGCTTTAGGATCGGCTATTTTGATGCTGCCGGAGCCTACAACCGCGACTGCTTTCAGGTTTTTAGATCCGAAAACGCCGCCAAATCCGCCCTGGCCCGCGCCGCTGCCGCCGCCATGCACGAGGGAAGCAACTCGTGTCATATTCTCACCGGCAGCTCCCATCGTTACAATTGCAGGTCTTTGCAACGTAAAACCGCCATCCAATTGCTGCCAATCCATTCCGTAGCGAACGCCGGATTTTTTCCAGATTTCCTCCTGGCACTTCCATGTCGTCATGCCCCATAAATCCCTGGCGTTTTCTATCGTGACTTTATCGTCAACAATATTGATGTACACCGGAGAGTCCGCTTTGCCTATCACAGCCACGCCGTCCCAGCCGGCCAATTTGAGCATCGTAGAAAACGTGCCGCCAAAATTGCTGTGACTCCACCACTGAATTGGATAGAACTGGGGAGACATTCCCGAGACGCTGGTACGGGCGGCAAACGGAATTCCTGTGATGAAAGGCGTCTTGAAGATCCCATTCTCCCGGAGCCACGCTAAATTCCCAGAAAATGGCTGTGGAGGTGCCATGACCGCCACCATACATTGCATATTTGTCGGTATCCAGTCTTGTTATTTGCTTGGTTGAAAGGTCAACTAATAAAATTTTTCCACCGAATCCTGGCGTTGCCATAATATTTTCCTCCTTTTCCTTTAGATCCCTGCTTTGGGTTTAGGTTTAGCTCCACCGGGTCCACCGAATCCGCCGAATCCGCCTTTGGGAGCAGGAGGCGCCAGGTCAACTTCGTATCCACCAGTTTCCAATGGAAGTTTATCTACGACTTTTAGAACTTTTTTGGGACAAGCCTCAATACAAGCCTGGGCTCCGTCAACGCCGCCTTTCTTGTTAAAAAAGGGCGTATTGGTGCATAAATCGCACTTCGTCGATTTTTTCGCTACAGGATTCCAAATGGTGCGATGAGGAGTTTGCGGGCACATTTTAATGCAAGTCTGGCAACCAATGCATTTTTCGGCATTGATCATTCTGATGTTGCCGTTTTCGGCGCTGATATGACAAGCGCCTGTCGGACAATACTTCACGCAGAGGGGTTCAGGACATTGCTTGCACACATGTATGATAATGTCTTCAGGATATTCATTGAGGACTGCCCTGTGCATTTGAATCCTGGAAAGTGAAAAACTGACCTCCCCATCATGGGCCATGGAACAGGCTATCATGCAGCCATAACAACCGGCGCAATGTTTTGAATCATAAACCAGATATTTTGTTGAGAGCGGAAAGCTTTTCTGCTCATCCGCAGCAACTACCGGGGTAGTTGTCGCAATAACCGTCAGGGCGCCTCCGGCTAGGGCAGTACCGCTGCCCCGCATAAAGTCTCGCCTTGAAACATTTTTATCTTCTTTCTTTTTGTCTCCAGCCATGGGACGACACCTCTTTCACAGTCTGTTTATTATATATACGACGAGCGCTGTCATTTATCTCACCACAGAGCTCTTTTCATTATCACAAACTCCTGATTTCCTTGCTTTATGAGAAATGATCCTCTAGATATACCAATCCTAAATTGATTTTCCGGATTGCGTCAAGAGAAATAATAATTTACCGGAATTGCGCTAATAATTCACAGCGTTTGCCGGCTGTCCGGATAGGCCTCCTAATAAGCCGAAATATAGTGCGTTCTGATTAACTGGCGATAAGAGAAATACCGGCCCTGATCAAAATCGCGCAGGAAAACGGGCAGGCTCTGAAGCATCGTGCAAAGAGCATAACCGGGCAGGGTTGTCGGCTGTCCATAGTATGCAAACGTGGAACGGATGAGCAAGCTCTTGTCATTAAACGGCAGCTTCCTCACATTGTCCACGAAATCGGAAAACATGTGTTGATCGTTCCATTCCAATAGCACTATTTCAACATTGGAGAGATAAAAAACCGTAAGGGTGTATTTGTTTTTGCGCAGGTAGTCCGCAATCATCGCCAATGCCTTTTTCCCGGCAAAGTCCCCCACGATCGGGATAACCATATTTTGTTCCTGCAAATCACGCACGAAATTATAATCTTCAACGACGGCAAGGAAATTTCCCTGTTTACCCTTCAAATCTTCTTGAGCAAGGATTTCCTTCAGATTGGGCAAATGCCCGAAGCGTCCGCCCATGTCGTCCACATCGAATCCGATGTTAAAGCCCCGGCTGTAAAAGTTTTGATAAACGTATTCGAGACTTTCATAGTCTTCCGGAGAAAGGGGGAAATGAAAATTCTCTTTGATAGTCTTGGCAATGGCTGCCAGGTTGGAGGTGTAAGCCTTTCTATTGGGCGAAACCTTGGAAAAATACTGGAGAATATTATTAATGGAATCGTGGGCTCCAGGCGCTTTCGCATCCAAAGGCAGGCTTAGCAATTTAGAAAGAAATTCCGCGCGCGTAGGTGAAAGATGAAAAATAGCTTTGTACATCAAATGCTGGATCATCGCCTGGCGGCGGATATCCACGATAAAAGCAATCCGCGGCCGAATTTTAGCTATATAGGTGAAATTCTGTTCGGGCCCGACTCCGATATAGGCGCCCCCCGCCGCTTTCAACTCCCGCATTTTATCTACTACGGTCAAATAGGAATCTTCATTTGAGGTAAAGTTGTCGGAGAAAAAATAGCCGGGCTCTTCTGAGAAATTGCGAATCATCCGGCTGAATTCCACAGCGGACAGGCCGGCGGGCTTTGGTTTGGCCTGGGCAATGGCATTGGCCGCCGCACTGAACAGGAACAATGCAAGGAAAGCGACAAACCGTAGGTTCCGCCGCCGGATCCGATCAAACTTAGAAAAATTCGTCATCGCGTGGCGCCCGTTACCAGTTAAAACGCCACAGATTCACGAATCCCACAAATTTAAATTTTTTTAATTTATAAAATCCGTGTTAATCCGCGGCGTTTTTATATTTGTGTTTTTACGATAGCTTGCGCGATTGGTTCGGCTTTTTGCAGCAATGAGTTGGGAACGTACCATCTCCCTGCTAAGCAAAAAGCTCTTGCGCCCGCATCAGTCGGTCCCGTACGGCGACTCCATTGGGACACTTAATGGCGCAGGAAGAACAATCACTGCAATGTAAATTACGAATTTCGGAAGGCAAATTCCTGAAATTCGCCAGTCCCTGATAATAGTTGCCTCCGAAGTCGTTATAAGCCAGGAAGCGCAACACGTCGGTAACAGGCATCCCCTGCGGGCATTGTCCCTTGCACTCATAACACATCCGGCAATACAGCGGACGTATCTGCTCATTCATGACATAGAGGAGCTTTTCGTCTGCCGGGGTAAAAGGTTCCGTCATGGCCCGTATATTCATTTCGAGCTCGGAAATTTTCTGCATGAATGGAACTGTTGTCCCGATGGCAGGATTTTTCAAAACCCATTTGATACCGGCAAGAGGCCCTTCGGGTTCTTTGCTGGCCGGGGGATTGTCAAATTTTGATATATGCAAGCCGGTCAATCCTACCACTACCTTCATGGCGATGACCCCAATCCCCGCATTATGCAATTTCTTTACCGCCTCATCCCGATAGTATGAACCAATAGGCCAACTGTACGTGGTCTGCATAACATCGAAGGCCTTGGTTTTTATAAGAAAGTCGACCATGGCATTCGGATCATGGCAGCTGAAACCGATAAAACGCGCTTTCCCCGATTTCTTGCATTGCACCATCGCTTCCAGGGCTTCATCCGGAATAGCTGACGGCGCATCACAGGCGTGCATATGCCAGATGTCCACATAGTCCGTTCCTAAAGTTTTGAGGCTTGTGTCCAGGTCGTTCAGGATATCGGCTTTTTTTCTCTTGCCTGATTTTGTAGCGATATGAACTTTGTCTCTTCTGCCCTTGATTAATTTCGAGAAAACCAACTCACTATCTTTATAGTCCCGCGAAGTATCAAAATAATTGACGCCCAAATCTATAGCGCGCGCCACCACCTCAGGGACCGGATTGAATCCAATGCCATAGCCAACGCCCGAAACTTTCAATCCTGTTTTGCCCAGAGTTCTATAAACGATTCCTGCCGGCGCTTCCGATTTCGAAACGAAAGCCCGCCCGGTCGCCGATTTGGATTTGGACGATGTTTTTGGCGTCGATTTCGGGAGTTCCGATGAAACCAGACCGGCCGCCGGAAGGGCAAGGCCTGCCTGTAAAAACTGTCTTCGTGAATGATTGAGGCTCACAAGACCTCCTTATTTTAAGAAAAATAAATCCATTCCGGGAATCAACGTCCGGAATCCCAATCAGCCGTTCTCACAACCTTACTACCAAAAGCAAAGACAGTCACCGAAATTCCGAATAAACCGGTTAAAACAACAACGCCACGGAACCCATCACGGAGTACACAGAAATAAACCAATAAATTCCGTGCACTCCGTGTTCGATTCTGTGGCGTTGTTTCAGTTTAGCGTTGTTTTAGTTTAAACTGCAGCCGTCAGTTCACTTTGGCCTTTTTCTTGAGCGATTCTCCAAGACGTCCCCATTCCGGCAAGAACATTGAAGGATCCATACTCGTCAGATCGGAAGAAATACGAGGCTTGAATTCCATCATTCCTAAAATGTCTCTTTCCAGGTCAATGCCCGGTGCAATCTCGATAAGGATGAGTTCTCGATTTTCCAGCTTAAAAACTCCGCGTTCCGTTATGAATAAGACCGGGTACTTTCTGCGTTGGGCAAATTCACCGCTAAAGGTAATCTGATCGACACGGTTGACAAATTTTTTCCCAGAGCCTTCTTTCGTAATACGCAGCTTGCCGTCTTCAACAACCTCTTCTGAACCGGTGGAAAACATTCCACAAAAAACAACCTTTTTGGAATTTTGGGTAATATTGATAAAACCGCCCGGTCCGGCCACTCGATTCCCAAACCTGCTGACGTTGGCGTCGCCCATTTTATCCATCTGGGCCAAGCCCACAAAAGTGACGTCCAACCCGCCGCCGTCGTAGTAATCGAACATGGAGGCATGCTCAATCATCGCCTCGGCATTCAGGGCGCCGCCAAAATCGAGCCCGATGGCAGGAACGCCGCCAAAGACGCCCAACTCAGTGGTTGTCGTAACTTTATTGGTCATTCCTTCTTCAGCGATTACGCTGGGAATCACCGCGGGTATTCCAACGCCCAAGTTGATTACATCCCCAGCCGAAAGCTCCATAGTTGCGCGCCGTCCAATTATTTTGCGGGCGTCCAATGAGAGCTTGGGGATGCCGGTTATAGGCACTTTTATATGTCCTGCTAATGCAGGACTGAAATATGTTTGTTGGGTCTGGTGGTGATTTTCGGGTTTGGCAATTACGACATAATCGATCAAAGTCCCAGGCACTTTGACATTTTTAGGATGAAGCGTATTGGCCATGGCCAAATCATGCGCTTGAGCAATAACGATGCCCCCGCTGTTCTTTGCCGCCATCGCAAGCGGGAGCGCTTCCATAATTATCGATTCGTTATCCATGTTAAGGTTGCCGTTCTCATCGGCGACAGTGCCGCGTATGAGCGCTACATCAATGGGAAAGGGTTTATATAACAACTGTTCCTGCCCATTGATTTCGATGACGGAAACCAGATCTTCTTTAGTAATGGAGGTGATCTTGGCGCCTTCGATTCTTGGATCGACAAACGTGCCCAGCCCTACCGAAGTTATTACGCCGATTTTTTTTCCCGCAATCGCTCGCCACAGCTGGCAAATTACCCCCTGGGGCAGCAGGTAGCATTCGATTTTGTTGCTCTCAATTAAACGAATCATGTTGGGCGATGTCAAGGTATGGCCGCAAATCAGCCTTTTTGTCAGCCCTTCATGCCCCAGATGCGTGGTCCCTCTTTTTTTATAATCGCCGCAGGTGCAGCTGTGAACCAGAGTGATATCTTTTGGATGTCCCGATTGCTGAAAACGCTCTTCAATAGCGATGGCTATTTCCTCTGCCCAACCCGATAATCCCTGAGTGCTGGCGCCTATGGTGGAACCATCTTTGATCAGTATTGCCGCTTCCCGGGCAGTTATAATCTTCGACATTTTCAACTCCTTCTCCGCATTTGAACGTTCGTCAATCCAAGGAGAAAATGAAAAACCTCATTAACAGAATTGACAGCATAGTCCTAACCACCAGCCGCCCTCAACTGTTTTTTCACCAGGTGGAATCTTAGGGGCCGTTAATGAATAGCGTTTGCACTTTGGCATGGCGGCGGGCAGTCCCGCCACCAGCCGTACTTTATTGAATAATCTGTGACTCAAGCTTTGTCTTGAATCCGTAAAAGCGTGCCACGGAATACAGCCACGGAACGTACGGAATAATTATTAATGGTGCAATTCGTGCCTGTCACCATTTGCACCCATTTGCACCATTTCTGTTGAGATGTCTCAAAGCTAAGGCATTCATCGGGGTCGGAATCGAGGTCGCTGTCGCTATCGAAAATCGATCCTTTCGAACGCCGATTCCGACTCCGATTTGAAATCATCGAAGTTACAGAGCTGGGCAGGCTGATGCGCGCCCGCTGCCGCGCCCTTTCGGGCTGCGGCTCGCAGGCACAAGTATAACAGGCTCTTAATTTTAAGAGGATGGATTGATATAAAAGTACTGGCTGTTATTTAATATTCAGATGACGTCTTCTTCGTCTGATTCCTTAAAATCTTGCAAATAATCAAGATCGGAATCATCCGCGGCATCATCATAGCCGAAGATTTGACCTCCAGCCCGTTCTCTAATTGGACCTTTTTTGCCGCCCATTTCCCCTTTAACGCCGTAACTAACTTTACGCTTTCTCACGGGTTTGGCGTCAGCCCCAAAATTCCGTCGTCTTTCCGAGCGCCCTGCCTTGCCATTTTCCAGAGGATTTTGGGAAAAATCCGGGGCGCCCAGCGAAGGCCTTGGGCTGAAACCTGGTCTAGGGTATGATCCGGCCGGCCGCATCGGGGAACGAGCCCCGGTTCCGGCATCGGGACGGTTTTCCCGCGCCCGGGCTTCATTGATTGTTATATTGCGTCCCTTATAGGGCTGGTTGTTTAAACGTTTGCTCGCTTCCTCGGCTTGCGCCGGGTCGCTGAATTCCACAAAGGCGAACCCTCGTCTTTTTCCTGTTTCACGATCCACAGGAATGATTACATTCGAGAGTGGTCCAACGGCTGAAAAGAATTCTCTTAAATCTGGTTCAGTAGTATCGTAGGGAAGGTTCCCCACAAACAAACGTACAGGCATTGCTCTCCCTTAAAACCCCAGAATACGCAAATCGACGCACGTTCTCCACCAATGCGGGAGGTTTGGGTTATCATGCGTATTGACTCGGGATCATGTTATTGAGTTGGCGTCGTAAATCTTTTTGCAACCTCAGCAGCTAAGCAGACGCCCAAAAGAGGCATCCGCTGCTTGAAGAAGTCTACACCAAAAAGCCCCCCTAGGGCAATTCCTGGAATAAAATATTTTCAGGCTGCTCTCTCTTCGTTATTCCTCGGCAGAATCAAAATAATGATTATAGTATATTTTTTGAGTCGGATTTCGAATCACGCCGGCGCTCAATTTTTCAAAAATATCCTGCGCAGCTTTGTGAATCGTCTGCTGGGGTTGGAATCCAAGAGTCTGCTCCAATCTGGCAAAAGATACGCGATAATCACGGGCGTCCAGGTTGGAATTGTCCCTTGATATAGGGATTTTTCCCAAAGCTTCCCCTATAATCTCGGCGACTTCTTCAATCCTGTAGTTCTGGTCGTCCGAACCTACATTGAAGACACGGCTTCCAACCTTCTGAAGGTCGGCTTCCAAGCAGCGAATGTAGACATCCGCTGCGTCCTCCACTCCCAGCAAAGGCCGCCATTGCCTGCCTCCAAACACTTGAATCTTTTGCTCTACGAATGACTTCATACTCATCGTATTGACCACGAGGTCAAAACGCATCCTCGGAGAATATCCGTATAGGGTTCCCATACGCAGGATGGTTGGGCTGAAATAATCATCACTCATGCCGAGGATGATTTTTTCTGATTCTATCTTGGTGCGTGCATAAAGAGACACCGGGTTGAGCGGCGCTTCCTCGTCCAACAGATTTCCGCCCACGCCATACACACTGCAGGTCGAGGCATAGAGGAATCGGTTTATATGGTGCAACTTGCATGCGGACGCCAACGCCTGGGCGGCAAGCACATTGGTTTCGATCGTTTCGGTCGGGCGGATTTTCGAAGCAGGATCTCCGACAATGGCTGCCAATAGTGTAACGGCATCAATATCATCCAGAGAATTTACGCATGTATGAATGTTGCGAAGATCTCCCTCAACTATTTCAAGATTCTCATCGCCGGACAAGAGATCCAGTGACCTCCGGCCATAAAGGAAGCTGTCCAACACTCGCACGCGGAATCCAGAGCGCAATAGCCTCTGAGTAAGAACGCTGCCCAGAAAACCGGCTCCCCCGACAACTAAAACCCTCCGGGCAGGTCCAGCCGTCCACGAATTGGACAATCCATGCAAACGACCGATATCTTCCGCTGAAAGGATATCGCGAATAGTCCCGTCCGGCGCCACAACAGGAAGAAAATGCACGCCAACCAGTTCCATATCGGAAAGCATCCTGTTGGCCTTGCTCCGATCACTTAGAATCTTTTCCGTCAGCCTGTATTCATGCTTCAACGGACAGCTGCCGATTTCTTCCTCTCCCGGCGCGCCACTGATTAATAACCGGCGCAGCTCCGCCATAGCGACGCCGCCCAGATAAATGCCTTTTTCATCAACAACAAAAGCCGCATCAAATGTACTGCGTTCAATTAACTGAATTGCTTTCTGGATCGAAGTTCGTCGATCCAGGCGCTCAATAGCATATTTCATTTTTTAACCCGGGATTGCAGGAGCCCAGCGGCAGATCCCGCATTCAAGGAACCAAATTTAAAGATTATTCTTCAAAAACCATTCGACATACGTGCGCATAGCATTTTCATAGTCAAGCGCCGACGACCACCCAAGAAGATTACGCGCTTTCTCCGAGGAAATAAAACGTCCTTTGAAATTCCCCTTGCGATCCTCCACGAAGCTCAGGTTAGCCTTTTTCTTAAGGATGTCCTCCAGAGTTCTCACTATCTGGATAACGCTGATTTTCTTTTTACCGTTGAGATTGAAAATCTGGTTTTCCGCTGCAGCGCTGGCGCAGGCAGCATTGCCTTGAGCAAGATCTTTGACATAAATGAATTGCCTGGTCTGGCTGCCGTCTCCATGGATTGTAATTGGCTCGCCACGGACGATGCGCCGGATAAAAATGGGAGTGACCGTTTCAGGACGAGCCCGCTCCCCAAAAGGGATGCCGTAACGCATTATGGTGTAGTTCACACCATAGAGCCCCAGGTAATTTTTACAGAACAGCTCGGCAGCTATTTTCGAGGAGGTATAAATATGATCCGGGTTTCCAGTATACGGCGTCTCCTCTGTGATGACACTTTCCTCTTCAGATTCCGGAAGCGATCCATAGACCCATTCCGTGGATGCAAGGATCACTCTTGAAGCTGAGGTTCGACGGGCCGCTTCCAGAACCGAGAGAGTTGCATTGGCTGTAATGTCATTGGAGAACCGTGGGCTTTCATAAAATCGGTTCACATTAGCTTCCGCCGCAATTAAATACACTATATCGCCGGCTTTCAATACTTGCGTCATCCGGTCTATATCACGCGTGTCGCCCCGGACAAAGCCGCACGGCTGGTTGTAATGCGGCGCTTCGAGGTCGTAGATCAGCACTTCATGACCACGTTCCATCAAAGCATCCACAACATGAGAGCCAATGAATCCCGATCCGCCGGCAACAACAATCTTCATATCTATCCTTGCCCCGGGAGCGTCGGCGTGACGCCCGTGCTCCCGGGAAACTTAGTTTTCGTGAATGCAATAAAGGCGATTCATGCTTCTGAGAAAGATTTCGCCGCCCACAATGGCCGGAGTGGCAATAAACATCTCGTTGGGCATGGCATTTGTCGCAAGAACCTCAAACTTCTCGCCCATCCTGAGAACAAAAATATTGCCACTTTCGTCCGCCATGTACAACTTGCCATTAGCTCCCACTGGAGAGGATTTGAAATTGGCGGCATTGGGAATTCGGGTCTGATGATAATAAGGTTCACCTGTGCGGGCGTTATAGCAGCTGAACTTGGCGTCGTCCGTTAATGCATAAAACTTATTATCGTAAATCACTGGAGACGGCGTGTAGGAATTTCCCTTAGTCTGGCTCCATACCACCGCGTCGGTGTCGGTCAAATCGCCTTCCCTGCCGAGCCGGATTGTCATCAATTTGGGACTCCTCCCATAACCTGTCATGGCGAAGATCAAATCATCCTGGCGCACAGGCTGGGGGATCGGATTCTCACCAAGGCCGCCACACTGCCAAGTCTCTTTCCCTGTCTCAAAATCGTAGCTTCGCACCCTCTTGGTGGCGCTGACTATAATTTGCTTCTTTCCTTTGAAATCCACCACAAGAGGCGCCGACCAATTGGTTTTTTCGTCCCTGTCCGCTCTCCAGATCTCTTTCCCGGAATTCTTGTCGAGCACAACCATAAAGGAAGACGTTGCGGGCGTTGCGGTCTGATCCCCTTCATGATCAAAGACTAAAATCAACCGGTCGCCGGAAAGAACCGGAGCCATCCCTTCCCCGAATTGCATTCTCATCCGCATCTTCACATTGAAATCTTTTTTCCAGACCAATTCTCCTTTCATGTCGTAACAATAGATTCCGCGCGATCCAAAAAATGCATAAATATGTTTGCCGTCCGTAACAGGTGAATTGGACGCAAAACTTCCATATTGAGCATGATGAGACTCATGCGGAGTCGCCGTTACGGCTGTGCGTCGCCATAATTCCTTGCCTGTTTTCCGGTCAAGACAGATCACTACAAAATCCTGCTCAACCGGAGGCGGCCCGCCAAAACCCATGCTCCTGCCGAATTTCGGCGCCGGCGCCGCAGGCGTTGCCTGCTTGGGTTCCGTTTTGGGGGCAGCGCCGGTTGGAATGGCAGTAGTCACGAATATCTGATCGCCCCATATCACCGGACTGGAGCTGCCACGTCCTGGAACATCCGCCTTCCATTTGACATTTTGGGTATCGCTCCAGTGTAGCGGAGCATCTCCTGCCGCCATGCCGTCAGCAGCCGGCCCGCGCCAGTATGGCCAGTAACTTTCACCTGGGCCGACACTCCATGCAAAGGTACAAAAAACCAAAAACGCCAATATGCCCTTCATATCTTCGATCCTCCAGTTGCTGCATAGCTTCGTCGTTCCAAGCGTGGACGTCAAGAAAAACTTGAATGCGGGTCTGGTCTACCTAAATTGTGCTATAACCTGAACTGGAGATATTCATGCAACAACTTTGCGTATTTTGTGCATCAAGCATTGGAAATGATCCAGCCTTCACCCTTGCAGCGGAGTCTCTTGGCCGAGCTTTGGCTCAAAGAAAAATCGGATTGGTCTACGGCGGAGGAAATATAGGGCTGATGGGAGTAATTGCGGACGCCGGCCTGAACGCCGGCGGTCAGGTGATTGGTGTAATCCCTCAAGCTCTTGTAGACAAAGAGCTTGCGCATCATGGAGTTACAGAGCTCCGGATAGTAAATTCCATGCACGAACGTAAAGCTCTTATGACCGAGCTATCGGACGGATTCATTGCATTGCCGGGAGGATTTGGAACTCTGGAAGAGTTTTGCGAGATTCTCACCTGGGCGCAATTGGGCCTTCACAAAAAACCCTTCGGTCTACTTAATATATCCGGATTTTACAACCATTTTCTCAAATTCCTGGATCACATTGTCGAAACACGTCTGTTGCGGCCCCAACATAGATCTTTAATACTCGATGCAAAGAGCGTCGAGGACCTGCTGACCCGCCTTTCGACCTGGGAACCAGCCCTCGTGGATAAATGGATCCACCCTGAAGAAACCTAGCCTGTCCGAGAATTAGGATATGCCCCATCCTACTTCTCGGACAGGCTCCTGAGCCTACACCCCAATATCCTCATTCCAGAGACTTGGTTGCGCCTTCATAAACTCCTCCATTAAGCGGATGCATTCGCTGTCCTGCAGAATATCCAATTGCACGCCACGGGAGCGCAAATATTCTTCCGGCCCCTGAAAGGTTTTATTTTCACCGATCACAATCCTGGGAATCTTATAGAGCAAAGCCGCTCCGCTGCACATATCACATGGGGAGAGGGTTGAATATAATATGGCGCGTCCGTATTCTTTGCTTGTCAACCGGCCGGCATTTTCAAAACAATCCATTTCCGCATGCAGAATGGCGCTGTCGCGCTGAACGCGGCGATTATGGCCCCGTCCGACAATTCTATTTTCAACAACCAAAACCGACCCGATCGGAATCCCGCCTTCCGCGAGTCCCAGTTTCGCTTCTTCAAGAGCGGCTTTCAGGAATGAATCTATCATTTTTATGCCTCGACAGTTGCCGTGATCGATCACCGCGGTATAGAATCCAGTCCAACAGGAGAACAAATCATATGATGCGTGTATCGGTTATGTATCCTCAAGGCGGAAAATTCAATTTCGAGTATTACACGAACCAACACATGAAGCTGGTTCATAAATTACTCGATCCTTATGGACTGGTCCAAACCGAAGTCAACAAAGGCGTTGGAACCGCACCTTTTATCGCTATAGGACACCTGGTTTTTAAAACCATGGAAGATATGGAGAAGGGATTGCAAGCCCATGACCCGGAGCTTGCCGCCGACCTGGTTAATTTTTCCGATATCAAACCGGAATTTCAAATCAGCGAGATCATATAGATCGGATTCCGGTCTTCATCTCAAGCAAAAATTATTTTGGGCGTTCTTCTTTCGGGAACCCGATAGTACTTCGCCTCGGGATAGCCCAGCATAATCGGGTATTGGTGCGGATGATCCACCGGAACTCCTACGGCTTCTTTTATTGAAGGCTCCGTAAGCATCGCTCCATGCAGCAGCCCTGCCCAACATGTGCCCAGCCCCATCGTCGGCGCCATAAGGTCCAGGTATGAAAGCGCCAAAGTCACATCTCCTAAACCATTCATGGCTTCTTTGGGCGCATGCGCAACAACGATTACAGGCGCATCCCGCAACACTGTATCGAACCCGGCATCCCACCCGGCTACCATCATCTGCAGATAGGGAGCGGCAGCGGCTACCTGCGGATCTTTCATCATTTTGCGCACAAATTCCACTGTGAGCCCGGCAATATTTTTAATTCCGGCGCGATCGGTCACAACAAGCCATTCCACTAATTGACTATTGCCGGCTGTAGGGGCGCAGCGGGCTATTTCGATAAGCCGTCTGATTGTATTTGGATCAACAGGCTTTGCCTGATACACCCGAATAGAACGACGCGATCTCAGGAACTGCTCGGCTTGTCTCATGCTTATTTTGAGTTCTTCCAGAATTTCAGGCGAGTTCTCAATTCGTATCTTTTTATGACTGAGAGCTCCTTGCGGACAAACCGCCACACAATGCCCGCATTCGACGCAACCACCCTCCATTCCGGGCCTTATTTCAGGATAACCGCCTTCGTGGAGCTGAATCAGCAATCCCGGGCATTCCTTTGCACAAATCTCATCTCTCTTGCATTTGTCCTTATCGACAATCAACAGCGCCATCAAAACAACTCCTTAAAAAAACGGGTCCGGACTTGAGAATATAAAAAATTATATTCTCAAGTCCGGACCCGGTCATTGGCGAACAACCGGATATCGGTAGCCAGCATGCCGGCGGATCGGGCGGCTTCCAGCCCAAAATCTCCATCTTCAAACACTTGGCAATAGGCCGGAGCAATCCCAAGCCGTCGCGCAGACTCCAGGAAAATATCAGGGGCAGGTTTTGGCTTGATAGGATCATCTGCGGTCAGGACCGCTGCGAAAAAATCCTTGATCCCCAAAGCCTCCAATTCAAAATCCACGATTTCTCGAACGCCGCCCGAAGCGACAGCCATCGGAATCTTCCCCCGGTATATCTCAACAACTTCCACGACTTCGGGAATCGGTTTTAGCCCAAGGGCTGAATTCGATCGGAAAAATTCATGCTTCATTCTTACAATTTCCAAAGGATTCAACGCCATGCCGGAATGCTCGTTGTACAGTTGTACGATTCGCTCCTCCGGGGAGCCTTTCTTTGAAAAGAAAAATTCAAAATCCCACGCCCCGCCATTTGCCTTGATGACGTGTTCCCATCCTTTCATGTGCGCGGGCATGGAATCTACCAGGGTCCCATCGCAATCAAAAATGAGCCCCTGGATATACTCCGGCACTTCAATCTTTCTCATTCACTCGTTTCCTGTTCCGGCATTCCCTATCCCAACCGAAGGTTTTCAATCGGAAGCCTCCTATTTAAAAAGGATTCTCCGTCGGATAGTACGCTCCTTTGGGAAGATTGAAATAGATATCCTCCAAGCCCAACATTCTGCACGCTGCAAAAAGCGTCTTGCCTGCATGGCGGAACGCAACAGCGGTATGATGAGGGAAACGTTTCTCGAGAAGTACATGCCGGTAGAAACGCCCCATTTCTTTGATAGCGAACACTCCAATCGAGCCAAAGGACTTGGGATTAACGCTGAGCGTTTCTCCGTTCGCAATATAAGCCTGGATGTGCGCCTCGGAAGTAGATTGAATGCGGAAAATAGAAATAGGTCCGGATTTGATTTGTCCTTCCAGGGTTCCCCTGGTGATATCGGGCTTTTTCTCCGGTTCCTGCAGACGATGCATAATCAACTGGTATTTCATCGTAGGCTGGATCAGGCATTCGGCTGACGTATTTCCGCAATGAAATCCCATCCATAAATCCTCAATCGGATAATCGCCGATAACCGTCTTATTCTCCGCATACATATCTTTAGGCACAGAGTTGTTGATATCCAGCAAGGTCGGAGGGACTTCGGTTGCACAAACGGCCATATATTCACTAAGAGCGCCGTATATATCCGCTTCGCAGGCGGAAGGAATGCCTTTGGCCGCCAGCCGGGAATTCAAATAACAGGGGACATGGCCGAAATGTTTTTCAAAAGCCGGCCAGCATTTATTGGCAAACGCCGCATACCGGGAAGCCCCCAAATTCGCCTCCATGAATTTTTCGAGAGTGCATTCATACTGGGCGAGCTTATCAATCATATCAGGGTAGGTATTCCCTTTCCCCAGTTCTGCAGAGATCTCACCGGCGATGCGCTTGATTTCAGGGCTCCCCTTCGCATCCTGAACCAGTGCATAAAGATCCAATTCGCTGTTTTCCATAATTTCGACGCCTAAATCGTACAGCGGCTGGATGGGGGCGTGACAGGTCAGGAAATCAAAGGGGCGCGGGCCAAAAGAAATGATTTTCAGATTTCGGACTCCGTTCACCACCCGTGCAACAGGTATGAATTCCTCAAGCATGGCGGCGACATCTTCGGGATCGCCCAACGGATACTCCGGGATATAAGGGCGAAGCCGGCGAAGCCCGCTATTGTAGGAAGCGCTGAGCAGCCCACAATAAGCATCTCCCCTGCCATTGATCAGATCCTTTCCGCTATCTTCCGCGGCGGCGACAAGCATGACTGGACCTGAAAATCTCTGAGCCAAAAGCGTCGTGGGCCCTTCCGGGCCGAAGTTGCCTAAATAAACAGCAAGAGCATTGATCCCCTTCTGCTTAATTTCATCCAGGGCTTTGAGTACATCGCTTTCATTTTCGATGATCGTCTCAATCTCTACAACCGGAACGCCTTTTTGTTTGCAGGATGCAACGACGCGGCCGCGGCGTTTTTGTGACAGTTCAATTGGAAAACAATCTCGGCTGACTGCGATGAGGCCTAATTTAATTACAGGTATATTTTGCATAGCAATACTTCCTTATTGTTTTTGGCCATAGTAAGCCTTGGGCCCATGTTTTCGTTGATAATGTTTTTCCTGGATGAAGGAAGGGATGGCCGAAAGCGTTGGATTCAACTGCAGCGATCCAAAAGCCATCTGCGCAATACGTTCCAGAATGAGGCTGTTTCTGACCGCATCCGCCGCATTGATTCCCCATACAAAAGGAGCGTGACCGGCTACCAGAACTCCCGGCGTACTCACCGGATTCAATCCGGCAAACCGTTCAACAATGACCTTGCCCGTCGCGAGCTCATATCCTTCCTGTACTTCAGTCTCGGTCAAGAAACGCGTTACCGGAACCGTGCCATTGAAGTGATCGGCATGAGTGGTCCCTAAACACGGAATCTCACGACATGCCTGAGCGAACATGGTTGCATGGATACTGTGCGTATGAACGATCCCGCCAATTGACGGGAAAGCTTGGTATAATTCAAGATGCGTAGGGGTGTCGGAAGAGGGACGAAAACGCCCGTCCAAAACATTCCCTTCCATATCAACAATCACAATGTCCTGGGGAGTCATGGATTCATAATCGACCCCGCTCGGTTTGATCGCGACGCACTTGAGCCGGCGGTCCACACCGCTGACATTCCCCCAGGTAAGAGTCACAAGGCCGTAGCGCGCCAGTGCAATATTTGCTTTGAAAACTTCCGCTTTAAGATGCTTATACATTTCAAGAAGGTTCCCGGTTCCCAGTTCGTAATAATAGGGTGGCGTTCCTATTATTATGACAGTCGCACTTCGTCCCGAATGTCCAAGAGTTTTTTCATAACGTTAGACATACGTCCGGACCAGCGCCGCATGCCGAAGCCATCATACAATTGGCGATAAAGGATATAGAGTTGTCTATATATCTTATTGTTCTCCGGTATAGGCCTGTATTCCCTGCCGGTTCCCGTCATGGCGCTCTGAGCTTTTTGAACGGAATCATAGCCTCCGGAATCGGCGCCCGCTGCTACCGCCGCAAAAACGGCGGCGCCTAAAGCGGGCGCTTGTTCGCTGCGCGAGATTTTCATAGGACGGCCGGTGATATCTGCATAGATCTGCATTAATAACGAATTCTTGGCGGCAAGCCCTCCGCAGTTGATTACTTCTTTGACCGCAACGCCATATTCCTGAATACGATCAATAATTGCGAGAGCTCCAAAACCCGTCGCTTCGAGCAGTGCGCGATATATCTCATGGGGTTGCGTGTGAAGGGTTTGTCCGATCAGCAATCCAGTGAGCCGCGCATCCACAAGAATCGTTCTGTTTCCGTTATTCCAGTCAAGGGCCAGCAATCCGCTCTCTCCGGGTTTTAATGCGGCGGAAGCTTTCTCAAGCGAAGCGAACAGTTCCGATTGAGTCCTGCCATACTTTTCCGGGACCAGGTTATTTACAAACCAAAGAAAAATATCGCCGACTCCGGATTGCCCTGCTTCGATGCCGTAATAACCGCCCATAACGGATCCGTCGACAATTCCACATACGCCGGGAATATCCTGCAGATCTTCGCTGTTCGGGTGAACCATGACGTCACAAGTGCTCGTCCCGATGATCTTCACAAGCGTTCCCGGGCATATGCCGGCGCCGACGGCGCCCATGTGCGCGTCAAAGGCGCCTGCCGCTATGGATGTCGCCGGAGACAGTCCCAACCTTTGAGCCCATTCGGCCGAAAGCTCACCGGCTCGTTGATCTGCCGTATAGGCTTTTTCATAAAGCCTGTCGCGCAATGCGCCCAAACCAGGCGAGAGTTTTTCGAGGAATTCCTCATCCGGCAATCCCTGCCAGTCCGGATTGAACATGGCCTTATGTCCGGCGGCGCAGATGCTCCTCTTCAGATGTCGCGGATTCAAGTCGCCGGTCAGAACGGCAGGAATCCAATCGCATATTTCAACCCAACTATAAGCTGCTTCAAAAACGTCTTTGAAAGAGTTCTTGCAGCGCAGGATTTTGCTCCACCACCATTCCGACGAATAAGTTCCACCGATTTTAGAAAGATATTGAGGGCGTATCGCCGAGGCCAATTCCGTAATTTGGGCCGCTTCCTTATAGCCCGTGTGATCCTTCCAGAGCCATACCATTGCGGCCGGATTGTTCTTGAACCTATCCTGGAAGCAGAGAGCCTGCCCGGATGCGTCGACAGGCATCGGGCTGCTCCCCGTTGTATCGACTCCAATGCCGATAACGGCATTGGGGTCGAACTCCGGATCCACTTCTTTCCCCGCCCTGATTGCGCCTTTTATTACAAATTCAATCCCTTGAAGGTAGTCCGCCGGATTCTGCCTGGCCAGATTTGGTTCAGAGGGATCGATGATGACTCCGGCCTCGCCCGAAGGATAAGGGAAAACATGGGTGGCCAATTCTTTTCCGGTAGTGACATTTACCAGAAGAGACCGGCAGGAGTTAGTGCCGAAATCCAGTCCGATCGCGTACCGCGACATCGCTTCTCCGATTTTCATTCGCGGATTTTCACAGATTTACATCATCCGTGCAGATCTGTGAAAATCCGCGGTTATACTTTTCTATCCGACAAAATACAGGTAAGCCGCGAGAATCAGAACGATCACAACCACAGACAAGATAACGTCAATCGCCGACCAGCTTGCCCTGGAAGCCGCCTTGTCTTTATCCGTTCTCGTAGCGTAGGTCAGCCCGCTGATTTTGGCATAATCAGGCGCTTCGCTCATATGGCTGATCACAATCATAACGATCGCGGAAACTGCCAGAATGATCATGCTGTAATACTGGAAAAATATGTGGTTCACAATCCACAGGAACGATCCATCCGTGTACTGAAAACCCTGAATCATTTTCACCGGAGTATCCACAGCAAGCCGGAAAAGGCCCAGCGCAAATCCTGTGATAAGCGCCCAGAGACATCCTTTGGCGTTCAAACGCTTATAAAAAACTCCGAGGAAGAACACGACGAAAATGGGCGGCGCCAGATAGGACTGCATACCCTGCAGATAGTCGTACAGCCCGCGACCTCCGCGAATAACCGGGATCCAGCAGATGCCGATGAGAACCATAACCGCAGTTGCGATACGCCCGACCCACACCAGTTTTTCCTGCGATACGCCCGAGCGCAGCCGTCCATAGAAATCGATGGTGAACAACGTGGCGCATGCATTGAAGGCCCCGGCCAAAGAACTCATCAGAGCCGCCAGCAGGCCTGCAACGACAATGCCTCGAACCCCGATCGGCAGCACATGAGCCACCATGAGCGGGAACGCCTGCTGAGCATTATCGCGGATGATTTTTCCATCGGGCCCGATCAAGAGCTGCTGGAACTCGGACGATTTGCCGGAAACGGCCAGTGCATAGCAGATGATTCCCGGGATGATAAAGATAAACACCGGAAGCAGTTTGAAGAAAGCTGCGGCAATGGAACCGCGTCGCGCCTGGGTCTCGTTGGGCGCCGTCAGGGTGCGCTGAACGATATACTGGTCGGTGCACCAGTACCAAAGGCCGATGACCGGAGCGCAGATGAGCATTCCGAGCCATGGGTAGTTGTCGTTAAAATACCAGGCCATTTTTTCTGCGGTATGGACCGGGGCCCAGGTGCCCTGAAGTCCTGCCGGGACTAAAGGTTTCCAAAGATTGAACATGTCCGAACCAACGATGCTTCTCAGTTCGTCCCAGCCGCCGAGCGCACTTAATCCAAAGATCGTAACCAGGGCTGATCCGACGATTAAAACAACTGTCTGCACAGCCTCCGTATAAGCTACGGCAGTCATGCCGCCGACGATCGTATACAAACCGGTAATCACTACCACCAGGAGAGATCCGATCCAAAAGCTGTCCAGACCCCACAAATTCACATCCGGCATAAGCACCGCAAACACTACGCCGCCGGCAAAAATTCCTACCGCGATTTTGGTAAGAATGTAGGCGACAAGTGAAATAACCGAAAGGACGGTGCGCGAAGCCGGAGAAAATCTCCTCTCCAAAAATTCCGGCATCGTGAATACTCTCGAGCGCATATAAAAGGGAACCATGACCCATCCCAAAACCAGCAGGCACCAGGCATGGAGTTCGTAATGCGCCATTGCGACGCCATCGGTTGCACCCGATGCGGACAATCCTACTAAATGCTCCGAGCCGATATTCGAAGCGAAGATCGAAGCTCCGATCACGAACCAGCCCAGTTGTCTTCCGGCCAGGAAATAGCTGTCGGAAGTCTTTTTCTGTTTTTTAGCAACCCAAACCACAATTCCCGCAATCAACGCGAAATAAGCAACAATCACTATCCAGTCAATGGATTGTAGGGCGCTGGTCATAACAATCTCCTATAAACTTTACTTGGTCGAAAATTGGTACACAGTAGTCTGACGATAAACCTGTCCGGGCTTGAGCGTCACAGACGGGAATTGCGGTTTATTAGGCGTGTCCGGGTAAGCCTGGGCTTCCAGGCAGAGACCGGTCCGGTGCTGGTAGGCGACGCCGTTCTTTCCGTGCGCCGCGCCGTCAAGGAAATTGCCGGAATAAAACTGAACTCCCGGCTGATCGGTAAACATCGTCATCAGCCGTCCGCTCTTGGGCTCATAAAGCTCTACAGCCTTTCGCAACTGACCGGCGTCGCCTCTCAGAACCCAGTTGTGGTCATAGCCTTTGCCCAAGGCCATCTGCTCAACGGGATCGTTAATCCGGGCGCCAATTGCCGTGGGCGCGCGGAAATCAAATGGCGTATTTGCAATTTCAGCCAATTGTCCTGTTGGGATGAGCCCTTTATCCACCGGTGTAAACCGATCCGCCTCGATCGTCAAAACATGATCGAGAATTGTGTTTGTAAAAGAGCCGGAAAGGTTGAAATAGGAATGCTGGGTAGGATTCAGTATCGTAGGCTTGTCGGTCGTTCCTTCATAATCGATGCGCAGTTCATTTTTATCTGTGAGGGTGTAGGTGACTTTCAGCGTCACAGCGCCCGGATAGCCTTCTTCGCCATCCTTGCTGACATACTGCAATTCCACAGAAGAGGGGCTTAAAAGCTTGGATTGCCACAGAACCTTGTTGAATCCGATCTTTCCGCCATGGAGATGATTCTCGCCGTCGTTGACGGTCACCTGATATTGCTTGCCATCCAACTGAAATTGCCCTTTGCCGATGCGATTGCCGTATCGGCCGACGATGGCGCCAAAATAGGACGTTCCATCCATATATCCTTGCACCGAATCATAACCAAGGACGACATCGTCCATTTTTCCCGAGCGATCAGGAACGCGGAGCGATGTTATAGTAGCTCCGTAATTGATGACTTGCGCGGACATGCCGGCGCGATTCGTGAGAGTATATTGGAGAACTTCACGGTTGTCCGGAAGCTTTCCGAAAACGGATGAGGTCATAGGAGATGGGTCCTTTCTGTTGGACTGGCATGCTTCAATGGAAAGGATAATAAACAAAGCTGCAAGGCAGAGAAATAATGATTTCATTGCCGGTCGCTCCATAAATAGTTAATTGTTAGATACGCTGGGCAGGGGGCAGTGTGTCATATCCTGTGGCCGAAGAGCAATTGCAAATTGCAGGAAAAACATACTATTTTTACCGCTGAGTTACGCGAACGAACGCTGATTTTCGATTTGGGCATTTATGGCATACCTTATCGCTGTTTCGATTGTTTGGGGATTTTCTTTTATCATCATCAAAGGATCGCTTGTCTCGCTGGATTCAGCTTTTGTATCCTTTGTCCGGCTGTTCCTCTCGCTGGCGATTTTTCTCCCTTTTGTACGCATATCCGGCATAGGTCGGGTTGAAAAGCTGCAACTCATGATTATCGGGGGCCTGCAATTCGGCCTCATGTATCTTGCCTATATCGCATCATTCCATTATCTCCCGGCTCACGTAGCGGCGCTTCTGACCACAACAACCCCGATATTTGTCACAATTGCCGGCGATCTTGCCGATCGGCGCATTCACAGCGCTTCCCTGTTGGCCGCATTGCTTGCCGTGGCCGGGGGGGCGATCCTTGAGTTCCCGAATCAGCCCCCTGCCGTAAATGTATTCGGCGTTGTTCTTATCCAAATATCGAATGCCGCATTCGCTGTGGGCCAGGTCGCCTATAAGAAATGGATGGCTTCAAGACCTGCATTGCAGGACAGAAATGTTTTCGGCCTGATGTATGGGGGAGCTGTTCTCGTAACCGGAGTTTTCTGGCTGATTAAAGCTAAAAATCCATTCCCGATCCAGCCGCAACAATGGCTGGCGCTTTTGTATTTGGGGATAGTTGCGTCGGGGATCTGCTTTTTTTTGTGGAATAAGGGGGCGCGCGCCGTAAGCCGGGGAACTCTTGCCATCATGAATAATATGAAAATCCCAGTTGCCGTCGTCGCAAGCCTGGCAATTCTTGGGGAAACCACCAGCTACACACGGCTTCTTGCCGGCTGCGCCTTAATGCTCTCCGCCTTGTGGGTAAATAAAAGATGTAAACGGCTACATGCAGGTATCAAGCAATGATAGCTTTTGCCACGGAAAGAAGAACACGGAAAGCACGGAACAAAACAGATTCTTTCCCGTGTTTTCCGTGCGTATTTCTTCCGTGGCGGCGCCCCGGCTATCGATTAATCCGAGGAAGGGAGAGGCCGCGGCTCCACCAGTTTCATTTCTTTTTCGCAGCACTCAAACACGCCTTCTCCGGCCTTGGTGCAAAGGACTTCAGTCCCGCATACTTCGCATTTATATCTTTTACCAAGCTGACTCATATTAATTCCCCGGCTATTTTTTTATTTCCATCGGCTGTCCACAGCACTTTACCGTGCCATTGCCGCCGCGAGTCACAATGACTTCTGCACCGCATTTTGCGCATTTATACCGTTTGCCTACTTGATTTGCCATTTGACTATGCCTCCCTCCAGGCTACAACTCAATTTCCTTCAAATCGGGCGATATAAGAAGTTTCGGCTCTGTTACCGATTGAAGGTCATTCACCCCGAGTCCCGGGTATATCTCTTTTAAAAGCAATCCCTCGGGTATTATCTCGATTACAGCAAGATCCGTGAAGATCTTATGAACTTTTTTTCTTCCAGTAGCGGGATAAGTCAGGGCGCGCACAATCTTTGGCGAACCGTCGTTGGCAGTATGTTCCATTGCGATGAAAAGCTTTTTTGCGCCAAAAGCGAGATCCATGGACCCGCCGACATTCCCGATGCCGTTCAATCCCCTGGAAGGATTCAGCCAGGAGGCGAAATCACCGGTCTCGTTGACTTGAAAAGCTCCCATTACCGTAACATCCACATGGCCGCCTCTTATCATGGCAAAGGATTCGCATATGTCGAAATATACGCTCCCGGGAACTTCCAGGACCGGTTGGCAACTGGCATTGATCAGATCCTGGTCAATATCCGATCCTTCGGCAAGGCTTCCGGTCTTCAGCATGCCGATTTCAGACTGGAGTATTACATCTCTTCCTTCAAGCCAGTTGCTTACAAGCGTGGGAATTCCGATTCCCAAATTCACATAAGAATTATCTTCGATTTCCCTGCTTACCCTTAAAGCGATGATTTCGCGGGGCAATCCTTCAAATCTTTCCAACTTCTCCTCCTTGCGCTTCCTATAAATTCGTAATATTGAAAGCGACCCTGTCGACTTTCACGATTCTCTGGACAAAAATTCCGGGCGTATGGACCGAATCGGGATCGAGATCGCCCGTCTCCCGCAGATTCTCGACCTCCGCAATTGTCACTCGCGCGGCCATTGCCATTACATGGTTGAAGTTGCGCGCGGTCTTCCGGTATCGCAGATTGCCCTCGGAATCTCCCTCATAAGCATGGATAAGGGCGAAATCGGGCTTGAGCGCATACTCCAACAAGCACTTTTGTCCGTTAATGACACGCGTCTCTTTCTTTTTGCGATTCGATTCAATGTTCGTGAGCGTCGATTCTTCTAATAAAGACCCTTCTCCAACCGGAACATAAAAGGCGGGAATGCCGGCGCCGGCCATCCGGTATTTTTCGCAAAGCGTGCCCATGGGATAAACTTCCAGCTCAATTTCACCCGACCGGACTTGTTTCTCAAACGGGTGCTGTCCGCCTTTGGTGGCAGAACGAAAAAGCCCATAGGAATCGATCAGCTTCTTTATTTGCCCCTTGTTTACGAGCCCATGCAATTCATTTTGGGCGCCCAGCAAAGGGCCGGATCCACAAGCAAGAGTAAGGCTCTTCACCCCCTTGTCTATCAGGGCTTTAAGGAGAAGCCTGGGCACGCCGGCGGCAAAAAAACCGCCGATAGCAATAACGGCTCCATCTTCAATACCGGACAAAGCATCTTCCAAACCAGCTACAACTTTATTCATATAAGAATTCCCTATTTATCCTAAACGCTTGGGACGCAATACGACGCAAGCAAGCGTGCTATTTATCCGGACTTTTACGGCTCTTAACTTGCGACGCAAGCCTTGATTCAAGCTCCAGCCCCTGTTCAAGAGGCAAATCCAAGCCGCTGCGAACAGCCTTTTTAGCGATTTGCACAACCTCCGGATCGAGGGATGCAATTTTCTCAGCCATCTCGATTGCCGTCTGGAGAAGCTTTTCACGAGGCGCAAGCTGATTAACCAATCCCCCAGCCAGAGCCTCCTGCCCGGTCAAGCGACGTCCGGTCAAGAGCATATCCAGCGATCCCGCCAATCCCAGAACGCGCGGAAGCGTCTGAGTCGCGCCGGCCGCCGGCAGAATCCCTAAACCTACTTCAGGCAGACCCAACTGTACCTCCGGAGATGCAATCCGAATATCACAGAATAATGCAATCTCTACCCCTGAGCCAAGCACATATCCATGCAGGGCGGCTATTATAGGCTGCGGAATACTGAGGAAGAGGTTCCAGAGATCCCTTACAGCCCTTATCCTTCTCGCTTTCACAACCGAGGGAGCGGTCAAAAATTCCTTCAAATCGGCTCCAGCGCAGAATGCCTTTTCTCCTGCGCCGCTGAAAACGATCACGCGCACTTCATTATCGATCCTGATGGCGCTCAGAACTTCATATAGATCATCGCGCATTTGAACGTTGTAGGCATTAAGGGCTTGAGGTCTGTTCAGCGTTATATGCGCGACGCCGGATTGACTTTTTTCGTAAATGACGGTTTTAAATCCACCCATGGGTTTTCAGATTCCCTCAAACTTCGGCGGTCGCTTTTCATTAAAAGCAGTTATGCCTTCGGTCCGATCGCCGGCAGTAAATAGCAGGAGATAGAGGTCCATCTCCATCTTCAATCCCTGATCCAGTGTGAGATCCATTCCGCTATAAAGCGCTTCCTTGGCGTAGTTCAGAGATAAAGGCGACTTTGTCGCCATGTCTGCAGCAATGCTTATCGCGGTAGCTATTAAATCTTTTTTAGCAACGACTCTGTTGAGCAATCCCATACGGCAAGCTTCGCCTGCATCAATAGTCATGCCTGTCAGGACCATCTCCATCGCCTTGCCGGGCCCTATAATGCGCGGCAACCGCTGGGTCCCTCCGCCGGAAGGCATTTGTCCTTCCATGATTTGGGACAAACCGAAACGAGAGGATTCTGTTCCAATCCGGAGATCGCAAGCCAGCGCCAGTTCCAGACAGGGTCCCAGGGCGTCTCCCGGCATAGCCGCGATCACCGGTTGTTTTATCTGAGAAACATGCCTGGCGTAGGAACTCTCTATTCCTCCGTTCAAAATTAGGACAACAACTCTCGTTTCTTCATTCCAGGCAAGCTGTTCGCATAATTCAATCCATTCCGATTCCGAATGAATCGCAGCCAAATCCACAACCTCATAACCTTGCGAACCCATCTGGAACACTCCTCCCATCCGGAGATTCTATTTGAGTGTCGGTTTTCATTGCAACCACTGATTCCAAATTATGCGGCCGCTTCCAGCCAGGAGCCGGTCAGTACGGATACTACGCCCTAAAAGCAGGAGCATTTTGGGAATAGCGGCGCGGAACAGCTTGATAAGTTGACTAATATGGTTTAGTTTAATGACTAGGAGAGGGAGGGTGCATCCATGAAAACTCTGAATGTCCATGAAGCGAAAACCCGATTGTCGGCTGTGTTGGCGGAAGTGGAGGAAAAAGGAGAAACGTTTTTGATATGCCGGAACGGACATCCGGTCGCAGATCTGACGCCCTATGTGAAAAAAAGCCGGCTGAAGCCTCATCCAGTATTACGGCGCATTCGCCTCCGATACGATGCAACCGAGCCGCTGACTGCAGATGAATGGCCGCTTGAGGAGTTCCTATGATTTTAGATACTTGCGCTCTGCTTTGGCTTGCGGAAGGCGGGGATCGCCTTTCGCAGGAAGCCCGCCTTCGAATCGAGAATGCGCCGGTTGTCTATGTGTCTTCGATCAGCGCGTTCGAGATCGGGATCAAATGCCGATCCGGGAAATTGAAGTTGCCAATGTCTGCCGCAGAATGGTTTCAGGCCGTGGTGGATCATCATGGCCTGGCGGTTCAACCGCTGGATTGGGACGTCTGTGTTGCCGCGGCCGAACTGCCGCCGCTTCACAAAGATCCTTGCGATCGCTTTATTATTGCAGCGGCAAAAATGCGGCGCTTGCCCGTCGTAACAACGGACACTTCATTTTCCGCATATGGGATTGAGGTTTTCGCCTGAAAAGATCTGCTGATAACTGGGATGTTGTGCCGGCCTTTCAAGGTCGGCACAGTATATGCAATGCCTGGCGCTGAGGGGAAAAATCTTGCTGAGCAACCTGTCTGTACTGGATCTCGCGGATGGACGAGCAAGCTTTTGTTCAAAGCTTCTGGCGGATCTGGGAGCCAGAGTAGTTAAAATTGAAACGCCTGATAACGATCCGGGAAGAAAGGCAGGTCCATTCTTTCAATCCCGGAGCCTTTCCTTTTCCTATAACAACACCAATAAATACGGACTTGTCCTCGATCCAAAGACGCCGGAGGGAAAACAGACTTTTGAAGAATTATTGACAAAAGCCGATGTCCTGGTGGAAACCGGAAATTTTGAGGCTTTAACGCCGGCCCCCGGATTTCCGGATCGTATCAATCCCGGGCTGATTCGCCTTTCGCTACCCGGCCATGCTTCCTATCCCACATCACTCCACGGAGCCATTGCAGTCCTTCTCAGTCTCCAGTCGCGAGAGATCACAGGGAAAGGCTGTCACATTAATCTTTCCAACAGAAAAACTATAACGGACGACGATGAAAAAACCGGACTCTTTCACATCCTTCCCTGCAAGGATGGATTCATTCAGATAACCATCCTGAGAAACTGGGAAACCTTGCTGGAGTTAATGGATGCGGAGAAAATGGCTGGCGTCCTGACCGGGCAAGAATGGCAGGAAGAAAGTTGCCGGATAAGCAACATTCAACATATCGCCGAAATCGTGGCAGCCTGGACGCGACGCCATGAGAAAAGAGAGCTTTTCCATCTAGGCCAGTCGATGCGTTTTCCCTGGGCTTCTGTCGAAGATCCCGCAGAAGTTCTTAAAAGCCCCCAGCTTCGCGCCCGCGGTTTTTTTATTCCAACCGAATTGCCCGGAAAAGGTCCGGCGCTCCCATTCCCCGGCCCGCCTTACCGATTCAATTCCGATGCTTTACCTCATTACAAGCCTGCGCCATTGCCGGGAGAAGCCGGACAAATCCTGGAGGATCCGATTCCCTTAATAAAAAAACGGCCGAGTAGCATTCATCGAACGAGGCAAGCATCGCTAAAAAAAGAGGAAATCCTGACGGGGTTGCGGATAGTCGATCTCACCCGGATGCTCTCCGGCCCTTATGCGACGAGGATTCTCGCTGATTTCGGCGCCGAAGTGATAAAAATTCAATCCAGTGCAACCGCTCAGGGCGCGGAACGGAACGATGCGGCTTCTTTTAAAATCTGGAATCGCAACAAGCGGAGCTTAAGCCTCGATTTAAGCCATCCTGAGGCAAGAGATCTTTTTCTACGCCTGGTTTCTATAAGCGATATTGTGGTGGAAAACTATTCTCCGCGTGTTATGGCCAACTGGGGATTGGATTATTCCAGGCTTCGACAGGCGAATCCAAACCTGATCATGGCAAGTATCTCCGCAATGGGCCAGACTGGTCCATGGAAAAACTATGTCGGCTTTGCTCCTACTTTTCATGCTCTATCCGGACTGTTGTCAATCTTGTCGCACCCTTCCAATTCGCCTGCGAACCTTCAGCATCCCTACGCCGACATTGTCACCGCTCTATACTCTGTCCTGACAATTCTGGCGGCAGTAATGGATCGAAACAAAACAGGTGAGGGCCGGCACATCGACATTTCCGCGTATGAATCGCTTTGCGCTATGGCGGGAACCGCCTTGATCGCAAGCGCTGTAGATGTGGAGGCGACCGGCGCGGATCTGCAGGATTTGCTCGAGGATTTCAGCCCGGAGCAGTCTGTTTTTTGGCCGTGGAAAGAAGAACCGGAGCGATGGAGGCCTGCTCCTTCTTTGGGGCAGGATAATCGCTATGTCCTAATGGATCTCCTAAAACATTCTGAAGTCGAATACGATTCGTTTGCAGCCATGGGAGTATTATAGTGGTCGGTGGTCAGACGACTGAAATGGGGGCGGGAAATAATGTCCGAATCTGTTTTAATCTCGATATTTTCGGCGGATGCCGGGGAGAAAAAGACACTCGCTGAAGCTTTGAGTTCCTCCAACATATTATTCAATTTTGCCGCCAACATTCACGATCTGAAGGAAAATCTTTATACGCAGCCGTGCAATGGGATTCTGTTTAGCATCGCATCCCTGATAGGACTCGACCACGGCGGCAAAACCTTTCTCCAGACATTGGAACAAGTATTTCCGGTTGCTCGAATACGCTGGAATAGAGCGAAAGGAACATTCGCTCTTATATCCTCCCGCAGCGGGCGGATGGAAACGATTGCTGCTTTTCTGGCTATCTGCGCCCATTTCCCTCCTCGATGCCTGAGGAAAAGCGACCGATTATCTACGATATTGAACACTTTGATCTCTCCTACTCCGGATCTGGCGGAATCAGATCAAACGTTTATGACCAATTTTTCGCAGCATGGATGCTTCATTCATACGTCCCGCGAGTGGAACGCAGGAGACGCCGTATTCATTCAAATTCAGGAATTGGCGGACAAAAAAGCAATCGAGGGAAAGGTAATTCGCTATGTTCCTTGGGGAACGCCTTTCCGGATTCAGGGAATCGGGGTCCAATTTACTAAGCTCGACGAGGAACAAGACAAAGAGCTGAAGCGCCTTTATTCTTTTAATTCTGATTGAGGAAAGACATTCTTAAGAGGACCAGGCAATGCGACCTCCGATGATAGTCATCATGACCCGGATGTCTTTCATGTATTTTGGATCCTTGGCAAAAGGATCTTCATTCAAAGCTGCGATATCGGCAAATTTCCCGGGCGCCAGCGATCCCTTGATCCCTTCTTCAAAATTCGCGGATGCGGCTCCCAGAGTGTACATAGACAAGGCTTCGGCAATGCCGATCTTTTCACCTCCGGATACTTCAGCCCCATGCTCACTTGTTCTGAGGACAGCTGCTTGAATTCCTACGAACGGATTCGGATCGGCAATTGGAAAATCGGAGCTAAAGCCAATCCGCAGTTTGCCGGCGTACATTGAACCTATCGGATATAGATGCTCTCTGGATTCCTCCGGTATAGTTGCGAGGTAACGATCGCCGCTATAGTAAATAAAAGAAGGCTGCGTCACCACCATGACTCCATTGCTTTCAAGCTTCTTTTGAAGGCGTGGGGGACAGATGGAACAATGCTCGATTCGATGCCTGGGATCCCTCCGAGGATGGCGCTTTAAGGCGTGTCGGATGGCATTGCAGGCAGCTTCAATCACCGGCTCTTCAATAGCATGGATTGCTGTTTGAATCTCCGCCTGGTTGACGGCAGCCACCATTTCGTTCAGTTCTTCTTGATTGGGATAAAGACTGCCCGTTATTTGATCGGCAATTATCTTTACACCTCCAAGCTTGAGATTGTCGCCGCCGGCATTCGAGGCTCCCTGCCACTGTCTGGAAAATTGCTCGAAGCCAATCATCATAGAAATGCGCGGTTTAAGGATCCCCTCCGCTATCCAGTAATCAAAATGGCTCCAGCGCCGGAGATCATTTGCCGGCGAAGCGTCCTGAATGGATGTTATTCCATAAGAGAGAAGTTTATCGTTCGCCAGTTTTACTCCGCGTTCCAATTCCTTGTCTCCAAGAGGCTGTATTCTTTCGGTGAGGTAGCGTCCCATGCCAAAGACGAGCCCGGTAGGCTCCCCCGTTTCCAGGTCCCGTTCTATCAACCCATCGGGAGGATCGCCTGTCTCGGTTGTGATCCCGGCTTTTTGAAGGCCAAGACTGTTTAGAACGTGCGCATGGCCGGAACGATGCGTGAGTTTGACAGGGTGCAACGGAGCAGCGCTATCAAGATCCCAGCGGGAAGGATGGCGCTTTTCCGACAGATAAAATTCGTTATAACCTTTCCCCCGTATCCATGTTCCCGGGATTTTTTTTTGGCAATCGGCGCGAATTAGACGTTGGATATCCGAGATGGAAAAGACACAAGCGGCAGGAGAAAGCCGGAGCGAAACAAGGCTTTCCGCATAGGCAAAAAAATGGCAATGGGCGTCTATAAAACCGGGGATCAGCGTCATCCCCGCACAATCAATCATTTCATCGCCGAATCCTTTCCAATGCCCCGGCTCTTCATCTTTTCCGACAAATAAAATCCTGTTTCCTTCTATAACAATAAATTCCGCTCGGGGATTTCCAGGATCCGCTGTAAGGACATTAGCATTGAAAAGAATTCTGCGGCTCATTTGATAAAAACCTTCAATCGAAGGCCGGGCTTTATTCATCCCGCCGCTAGGCGGCGAAAAAACGCGGCATCGGCGTTCCGCCCGCATTCCGGGAATGAGCGCTATTCAAAATCTTCCTCGCTGGGCCATTCGGATGGGCCGCGTTTTAAACTGCTTTCAACTTGATCGCCTCGGCGGGTTCTTCTTTTAGGAACCAAAACGTCACGATAATCCGACCAATTTCTGACCACCATGTAAAATCCGAAGGCAAGCGCCAGGAGCACCAGGATCGAAATGACCGCTACCGCGGCATAGTGAAAACCCAACGTAGTAGAATCCGGCCGGAAGAACACCTTCTCGAATATATGGCCGAAATTCATGCCGAAGAATCCCGTCAGAATTGCCCCGGCGCCTATAAATAAACTCAGGATGGCCAATCGGTTCACCGCTTCCGTATTTCGCGAATTTGCGGCGCTCTGGAGGGAAGTGTTCAGCTTTTCGATTTCTTCATCCACTTCTCTTTTTACGGATTGGATGCGCAAGGCGCGGCAGTTCATAACAAAGTGTTCAAATTCTTCATCTTTATTGGCAAGCTCATCGAAATACCAATAGTTGGAGAAGTGAAGGAATTCAGCTCTCAGATCGGTTGCAATGAGTACATTCCCTTTACTGAGCTTCGCATCCTCCCAGTCCCGATAAATGCGTTTGGAAACCAACGCTGTACGTTCTGCGAAGTCGAGCAGGGTAGCCCGATAGAATAATGCAATCAGGCCCATAAGGTAATATCGGGAGCTGAACATGCGGTGAATGAGAAAACCTTCTTTCAAAGCATGCTCATCGCAATCAAAAGTCCCGATTGTAGCGGTCACGTTACTGTAACTGGTGAATCCGTAGTAGGTGCCCGCATGGGCCCATCGGCAATACAGGAGCCGTTTTAGTTGTTTTCGGGTAAATTCAGGATCGTATCGATAGGTATCGCCGGCCAGATCGACAAACAATAACCTGCTTAAAAAAACCTTATACGCTTCCGAATGGATGAAATCCTCCGGAACCGACGCAGGATCCAAACATGCATACGTATAGACGAGCATGCGCTCGTCAAGAACCGGCTCGAACTCCTGCAACGAATAGTCGCAGAAATAGAGCAGGGAAGCGATCGTACTGGCCAGCGGAGGGAGATATCCGATCAGGGCGGTCTTTTTGAATTCCTCTTCCGCAAGGATTTGACGCTGACCGTCTTTTTCCAGGATCAGTTGAATACGCGAGGGACCGCGTCCTTCACGAATCTGACGCCCGCTCGAAGGATAAACTTTTCGGAACGCTTCGTTGATCCAAAGCGCTTCCGAAGCAGGCAAATGAAAAGCTTCCACCCCGATGGACAGTATTCCTATTCCATTGGCAAAGAGAAACAGTCTCAGATCTGTGATCTGGACTGACGCAGCGCGACCCTTGACATCTTCCGCATAGAACCAAAGCTTTTTGCCCCCGGAGATCGGGATAGTATAACAGCATAAAAGCGCTTCCCGCTCACCAGCTTGTTTATTGGCTTCCCCGGTATCGAAAAAAACCCTCCGAACAAACGGATGGTAAAAAACCATATCCTGATACGCAGGAGACTCCATATCAAATCGAGTATACGGATCGCGGCGCCAGCCGCCCAGGTGTTTGAGAAGAAGGCTTGGATAGCCTATATGATGTGCGCCGATCCATTCATCAAGGCCATCAATCCAATGGCTATAGTCCGACCACAGCTCCCTATGATTTTCGACGACTGTGGTTTTATCGATCGAAAAAGGGAAGAAAAAATAGGTATGTTGATGAAGAAGCTCGATCGGTTTCTCGGACGCCATGGAGGGATATTAGCACTACCTTGTAACTCACTCTACTTTTAAAAGGCGCAGCCCTGGCTGTATCTTTATTAATTATGAGGACGGCTCAGAGGCCGTCCTCATAATTTGTTATTCCATTAGTTGCCGGATTCGCCAAATTTGAAAACAACTCCAACATTATACCGGAGATTGTCGGTAAGAGGCTGCCCGCCCTTTATCGTGTAGTAGTCGATCTGAACCGGGCGTATGGAGACATTTTTGTAAACTGCTATATCCAGACCGCCGCCGAGCGCCATGGTAAAGCTGTTATCATATGGAAACCACTTTCCCGGCGATACGCGAGAGTCCCCAAGCAGGGCGTGCACGAAGGCAGTAGTTTTCCCTGCCCGCACAGAGACTTTCGGGCCGAAAAGAAAACTATATATCTGGTGATGCCTGAAACTGGGATGCGGGTAGGTGGCAGTCGGGAACTGCATCACCGCGGGTTTATCAAAATTTCTATCAAAAGATCCGTTGATATCCGCCTCGAAGCCGAGCCATTTATTTGCATTGATCGTGGCAGAAACGTTGAAACCGTCATAGTTGCATGGTTTCGTCACATCTCTGCTTCCAAAAAAAGTGTTATCACATCTAACGTAAGAATATCCGCCGAACACTTCCACTTTCGGGAATTCATCGCCGGCCATTGCCATTGCTGAAAAACCCAACAAGATTACTGCAACAAGAACAAGCTTTCTCATCAGTGGTCCCCCTATACGTTTTGGTTGTGTCATACCGTCACAAAATTTCGTCGCAAGCGACTCATAATAACAAGCCAGCCCTAAAAGTTCGTAAGCTTTTGTATCCTATTTTTAGATTCATTTCAGCCAGGGAACTGGCTCTATTATCCTTTCATCCTGATTTAAGTCAAGCTCTTTTCATCATCCAACGATAATCATTTGAGCTTATTTTTTCTTCGGCGAATCCCGACAGTTGGAATACTTCTTACTTAGCAGCCGGCAGCGTCGCCGGTTTGGCTTGAGCGCTCGACTTGGGCTGCAAAATGGAAGCAACAAAAAAGTTTTGGTCGAGAGGGCGCTTGGTGTTATTCATCCAGTTTTTGACTATCACGCTCCATTGAGCGACAACGGACGCCCCATGCCCTTCCGCCGAAAATTCGATGCCATAGCTTCTTGGAAGGACCACTTTATCGACCTCAATGAAATCATCAAACTTCTCGACAAGCAGATAAATGGTATCCGGTTCAGCTTCTTGAATTGTCGCTTTTGGTGAAAGATCTCCTATGCGACTCGGCGCCGGGGTGTCCGCCGTTACCGTTACCGGCTCCTGCGCAAAATTAAGCGTCTTATTGGCGCTGATGTCTTCTTTGATTCGAACGTGGTATTCAGTCCTTTGATGGCGAAACGAAGCGGTATCGAAAAATAACTTTAATTTAATATCTCCCAACATTTTTTCGAGTACGTAGAAATCACGATCTTTGATCTTTTCCCGCTTTACGATAAAATTCTGCTCGCCTTCCTTATAGCTCAGCAAAGGCCAAGCCACCGACATAGCGCCGCCCATAAATCCTTCTTTTATCGCGGCATTATATTTAAAAAGGAAAGATCCCAAGGGAGATTTTGTCCCCGGCGTAATGTCCGCTATTGTCGCCTCTTTTCCATTGTAGGCGAAATATTCTCCGGGATAATTGATATCAGAAAATTTCATCTGCAGTCCTACGTTTTTCCCTTCGGAAATACACATGAATTCGCCGTCACTATTGCTCCCGTTGGGTCCCTGGAGAAACTCAAATGCAGCCCTGCCGACCATCCCTCGGTTCTTCATAGTGGACAGAACTTCCGGTTTGGCAATTGAATTAAGATGCTTGGCAATTAACTGTGCGGCAGTAATATCCACAGCCATATCTTGAGCAAACAATTTTCCGGCTTCCCCGAGACAAACGGAAAAGCAAAAAAAAGCCGCAAACACCCCGATAAACTTTTTGCTTATCATGAATTCCTCCTAAGCGCTCCGATGATACTTTTTATCTAGTGCCGGTCAAAAGGTTTTTTATTCCAGCATGTGTAAAACAAACTAATCCGCGAAGCAATATTTCCGTATTATTAATGGTTTAGGAATCACCTTTGAAAATAAGAAACTCCCCTAAACCGCCGGGGAGTTTCTCCTGCATCATTATTATACATTCATATCCAACCCGAACCCGCCGTAGAGACGGCGGATTCGGGTTTTTAAGGCTTAGAAATCGAATCTAAGTCTGGCTTGGAATTTCCTGTTGCCGCTCTTGGAGTCAATTTGACCAAGACGAGTGTTCGTCATGGTAAGAGAATAAGAAGCAGGCTGGGTATGGTTGAAAATGTTGGTTGCGTCAATACGAATCTGGAAGCTCTTGCCTTCAGTAACTCTGACCGATTTCGATAACGCTCCATCCGTGCTCCACTGCATGGGAGCTGAGAAATTAAATCCACCCATATTCGGGCGTTCTCCCGGGATGGCGTTTACGAAAAGCCATTTTTTCTGATCTGCTCTAGACACTACTGCACGCAAAGTGCAGACCGGCCTTAGATTAGGCGTGACAAGAGTACCCTCGGTGCACTGAGGATCCAGAACGCTTGTGTACAGGGCGCCGAAGTAGTCGCCTGTGGTAGCGCCCGGCTTCCAATCAACATATCCGGAATCAAAATCAAATGGATTGACAATATTTACTTGATTGCCACCCCAGAGATAATTGGATCCGGTGAGGCTTCGCTTGGCGCCCGATTGCATTGATACGATCCAACTCATTTGCCATCCTCCAATGATCCTTCCAAGTACGCTCGGAGAAACACTGGATAATAGCCATCGATTGGGTCCAAAGGGCAAATCAAACGTGCCGTAAGAACTCAGAGCATGGGCGCGACCGCCGGTTACTCCGAAGTCCAGATCCCTGTTCCTGTAATCGGAAATGCCGTTATACCCCATGGTTTTGCTCCAGGTATAGGTTCCTGAGAGCATCAAGCCATGAGTCGGCCGCAGTGATATCTGCGCCTGCATGGAATGATAATTCGATTTATTGAAATTTCCATTCCATGAAACGGCATTGTACTGTGGGTTTGCCCAAATGAAGTTTTCAGGGAAACCATTTATACGCAGAATCTGACCCTTGGTATCAGTTGGGGCAGACGGAAGGGCTTGGTTGTAAGCAGTATCGACATTCGCTGTCGCCAGCCAATTGACGATCGACGTGAAAGCGCCGTTGGCAAGATTAGCCCTCTGACCATTGGATCGGCGCAATTGTTCCGCGCCGGAAGGCATGGGATCATTAGGCGGTTTGACAATGCCCATAATATTGATATTCCCAAACAGTTTATCGAGCAAAGGAGATTCGCCGCCCGCACGTGCAATTTTAAGCGCTTCGAACATTCCATTGCTGATCATATTGGGAGTGTTGAGGTTTATAGAGGTTGACGATTTCCGGCTCAAGTTTCCGGCATAGATCAGATCCACCGTCAGGCTCGATCCGATTGTCCGGGTCAATCTCAAGTTCAAACTCTGGGTATATGGAGTCCGAATATTCGGATCATACGCCGTCAAGCTCATCCTGCGCTGGTCGATCGGAGTTGCCAGCTTGCCATCTGTCGGCGGTTTAATGGTGCTTGGGAGTTCTAGAGGAATGTATTCCTTCACATCCGAAAGATCCCAATAGGAGCCCCCAGGTTTGGTGAATGAGTATTCCTGTTGCAACCCAGGCATGTAGGCGATCGCATTGTCGGCTCGTCCAAACGTCATGAAATTGATTTGGATGCCGCCGCGCAATACCGTTTTACCCTTCCCTCCCCACGGGAGTGTGTAGGCAAAACCCGCTACAGGACCAAAGTTGTTGAAATCGTCATTATAGAAATTCTGGTCGGGATTCGGCGAATCCGGCCCAATAAACGTCAGAGTTGTGGGTTCGCATTCCACCGTTACACCGCCGGCTCCCAAACAGTTCTTATAAGCATCCTCTTTCGGCGCTCCGCTGAAGGGATCCCATAATGGAGCCAACCAGCTATTGAACCCACGACCGGATACTCCAAAAGCTGAAAGTGCACCGCCCTTGAACCCGGCGGTCATCCCTCTTCCAAGATAGGGAACTCCATACCATTCCCAACGCATTCCAAGGTTGAGTGTAAGGTCGTCCGTAACTCTCCAGTTGTCTTGCGCGAACCAGTTGATCTGATTCTGATAGAAAATGGTCTGTTTGTAGGTTTCGCCGTCCTTAATATTGTTGTACCTTGTCTGGTAGGGCGAATTGATAAAGAAATATTGTTGGAGTTGATTCACACTGCCGGAGAATAAATTCAACATATCTTCGGCGCCCTGCAGGTTGTGCGAATCACTATTGCCTACCTGTCCGAGGAAAGAGTAGGCGGTTGACATGGTTATTGGGATCCAGTTGCCGCCCAGTGGCGGTACATAATAACATTGGCCCCAAAACATTGTACCTTCACACTGTGTAGTGGGATCCCAGCCGGTTATCGTAGCTCCGGAAGCAGAGCCTCCAGAAACGACAGGATAGACGGAAGCAATAGGAGCGCCAAAAACCATTTGGTTCCTGTTGCCGCTCTCCCTTAGATCCGACTTTGTTCGTTGCATCTCCCCGCCCATTCTCCACGAATGCCTGCCGAATTGCCAGGTAATCGTATCCGCAAAAGTCCACCGCGGATCGGTGCTGCCCCAGTCAAGTCCCATATTACCGCGACCGGAGCCGTAGGGATGGTACATTGCACTGTCCCCTACAGGGAATTTCGGACCAAGCGAAACCAAAACCGGGATATCAATTTTGGCGCCCTGCAGACCTGGCCAGTCTTTAGTGGGAAGCAAATCATATATCAATTGGCGCAATTCAGCTCCCGTCTCCGGTTGCTGCATCGGGCCGTTAACCCAGGAACTCGTGCGCATAAATCCAACACGTAATTCGTTGAGAAGGCTTGGTTTCAGGGTAGACGTAAGAGTAGCCGACAACGTTTGCGGAGTTCGGTTTACCGTTCCACCGTAACCGGACGGCAACGTCGGTGTAGCGTCATCGCCTTGGTTTTTCTCCCAAGTATAGGATACGCTTGCACGATGCCTGCTGCTGAAGTTGTGATCGACTCTGAAATTGAGCTGTTTACGAATTGGCGTTTCGCCAATGCCGTATACGTTGTCCGATCCTTTTTTTCTTATGGTCCAGCCGTAGCCGCCCCAGTTAAGACCATCGCCGACCCGGTAGTTGTTGGGTTCTTCCAGGAGGTCCATGAACCTGCCAACATATCCTGTCGTATCCCGCTCACGATATTTGTCATACACAGATCCCGCACTGGTACCCGTGTAACTCGGGAAAGTCATATTGCTGGGGAAGTTGTAGTACATATCATTCTTATCAGTGACTACACTGATCTCACTGCAATCTGTATCGACAGCCGGATCCCAACCTGCTGGCAATACGCCGCCAAACACATTAAAAGCTCTGAGTTGAGCGTAATTGCTCCCTGTAGCCGGCATAAAAGGAGCCACAGGAATATCCGTTCGCGGACTGCCGTCTCCGTTTACTGTCCGGATGCTGAACGGAGCCTGGCCACGCGTTGATGGTTTAACATTTGGATTATTTGGATCAGCAACAATAATATCAGGAGCCGTCTGGAGGAAGTTGCCATTCGAATAACCATCAAAATACCTGTAAATCCCTTTTTTTGCGCACTTTGAAGGCATTTGAGGATTGACTTCACCTTTGGTCATCGAGCGAGTGTAATCAAACAACGCAAAAATAAAGGTTTTGTTCTTAATGATTGGTCCGCTGCCTTGCGCAACCCATTCATTTTGGTTGCGCCAGGTGGCTTTTGTGTTGTTTTTATTGTCGCTCCATGATCTGGAGTCCAAAGCGCTGTTTTGAATGTTCCATACAACGCTGCCTCGATAGGCGTTTCCGCCCGACCGGGTAACGACTTGGATCTGTCCGGATCCGCGTCCCATTTCAGCATCAACCGGCGTAATGATCACTTTAAATTCGCTGACCATTTCCGGGTTGAGGTTGACAGGAGTATTCATACCGGTCACCCAACGAACGTTATTGGCAGTGACGCCGTCTTTCTGAACATTCACGTTGGCTGCGCTGAGACCGGCAAGGGTCGTATCATCGGCGCCGAATATCGGGTTTTCCGACATGATAACGCCGCCCATGACCTTTACCAGATCGAGAACGTTGCTGTTAACCATAGGCAGTTTGGCAATCGTGTCTTCTGGAATCACCATGCCTACGGATGAACCGTTTTCCAAAATGATGTTTTCTGCCTTAATGTTGATCTCAACAACATCCGAAATTCTCCCTGTTTCCAGCTTGACGTCAACCTTATGGATGCCGTTTCCAAGTTGGACCGATTTGGATACATTTTTCGAAAAACCTTCTTTCTCGACGGTAATCTCATAATACCCAGGCAGAAGTCCCGCCGCAACGAAGGTTCCTGTGTTGTTGGTCGTATATTTCATTTCTACATTTGTGTCGGTGTTTTTCACCGTCACATTCGCACCCGGCACCACCGCGTTGGATGGATCCTTAACGGTGCCTTGAAAGCTGCCGGAGGCGGATTGCGCAAATGCCTGCGCCGAAAACGCTAACAAAATCAGCACAGCCACTCCGAGCAAACATTTTTTACATATCATGCTTTCTCCTTTGATAGAGTGGTAACAAACTCTTTTTTTGCCGTTCGCCAGGAAAACGGCATTTGAATCCCAACTTATTGGTAGTATACGACACCAACTATTAGAGCAGGTCGGCTATCTCCTCAAGCTTTACCAGGGAGTCCGAGTAGATGCCATCCACTCCCCTCTTCAAATAGCTGTTTCGCCGATACAAAACTAAGCAGCCGAATTCCAAAATTATATGGAAATCCCCTTTTGGCTAACTTGGACTGTCCCTACTATGTATCTTTAGTCAATCTCATACAAGCTATTTAGCTTACCATTATGGAAAAAGATTTACCATATATGTACAAATAATGAACTTTCTTGAAATGATTATGTCTAAGAAATGGTCTAGAGTATGACGTCTTTAGAAGCCGGCGGAGGCTTAAGCGATTATTTAATCATGAATATGCCGTTAATTATGATTCCCAGTTTTATTGACAATGACGCCTTACAATCTTAGAATCGGAACAATACATAGTATTTAATGCGATAGGGAGGCCGTATGCATATATCAATGCGCAAATTCTTTATGATGACAGTATTGCTTGGATTCTTTCTGGCTCCCGTTATAGACGCCAACGCCCAGATTCGAAGAATTGTCGGAAAGGTCACTGATGACAAGGGACAACCGATTGCCCGCGCAAGGGTTTTATTTCAGGGCATGGATGTCGTCCGAAGCATCGAAACTAAAACCGACAAGAGAGGCGAGTATTCGTGGATACTGGGAATACAGGGTGGAACGTTCCGCATTATCGTACATGCAGATGGATTTGAACCGGTATGGAGAGAAAAAGTCACCCCTGAAGTAGGAGAATCGAAAGAGGAAAATTTCAAGCTCAAGCCGGGAGAGGATTACAAAACGGCTTGGGAATTGTCGGAAAAAGAAAAAGCGGATTTGATTAAACAAGGCGAAGAAATAGAGAAAAAGAACAAAATCGCCGGAGCGGCAAACAACATAATCAAAAATTCAATGAAACTGATGGAAGAAAAAAAATACGATGACGCGATAATAGAGTTAAACAAAGGAATAGACCAACTCTCCAAAACATCCAGCGAGAAAAACGATAAAGCGCTGGCGGCTCTCTATGCTGTGGTCGGCGAATGTAATTTGAAGCTTGCAGGAGAAGGGCCCGAGGTAAACCGCGACAAGCTTGTCGAAGGGAGAAAATCTTACGAAAGCGCTCTTAAATACCAGCCGAACAACCCCGAACTCATGATGAATTTGGGCGTTATTTTGACCAAGCTGGGAGAAAACGACGAAGCCCAGAAGGTTTTTACGAAAATGACTGAGCGGAGCGAAGGCACCAACGCCAAAGGTCATTTCGCCGTTGCCGCAACTATGATCAATCAAGACCAGCCGCCGGAAGCAATTATTCCAGTCCTCAGAAAATGCCTGGCATTGGATCCGAATTATGGAGAATGCGTTTACGAGCTTGGCAGAATTCTTTCCGGAAAGCCGGAAACCACTCCTGAAGGACTTGAGCTGTTGAAAAAATACGTCACTATCGGAAAAAATAAAAATAATCGGGAAATAGCCACCGAAATCATTAAAGCCCTGGGAGCGCAATAGCTGATATTAACCCGAGACAAAAATGCCGGTGTCGCTACGGACTCTATCTTCAGCGACACCGGCATTTTTTTCGCTCGCTTCAGTACTCAATCTTCCCGTTATACACCATCTTCTTCACTTTAAATTCAACCTGGCCCTTTCCATCCCCCATTCCTTGAACGGGCTGGTAATTGAACTGAAGAATAAGGCTTTTATCTTCAACCGATAATAGGGGTTTTCCGTCACGCGTGCGCGGGAAAATAAATTGAAATGAACGGCCGGATCCTTGCGTAACTTTATATTCCAAAACCGGAACTTTTACTCCCTTGCTTCCAATCAAAAAAACCGAGTTCTGGAATACAGCCAAGTTCGCACTATGCCAATACCGGTCCAAATCCATATCCGCTGCCGAGACATTGGTTGAATAGTTGACGTTAACGACGACCTGACCGCCAAAGTCCGCGAGGAAGTCCGCAGCTTTTTTTTCGTCCATTTTCTGCAGCTTGGCAATGGCCTGGCGGATCGGCAAAGCGGAATAAAACTGGATATCGTACTCGACGTAACCGGTTCCTTCGGCTCCAGCGGTCCCCAACCCGGATCCATACACTTTATAGGGTTCCGCCCATGGGGATTTCGTCAGAATTGTCTTACATTCCTTATCCGACCATTCCTTATAGTCTTTCTTTTCCCAAAAATCGGCCCCAAGCGCCACCGAAAGACCCATGAGAAAAATGGCCGGCAACAAATATCCGGCAGTTCTTAACCGAGCCGCTGAGACTTTTTTTAAATATTTCATTCCTTTTCTCCTTAACTCCTTAACAAATACGCAGATTTTTAAACGATGTTTTGAAATTGCAAAAATAATTGAAGTCAAATGAGCTTCTTCGTGCTATTAAATCTAAGACGCAATTCCAAAAACGCTTAAAACCCTGAGAGATATGACATGATCCACACAGAGGCGCCCCCTCCCACAGCCAATTCACTTCAGGCAGACATTTATCGTCATATTCAATCCACATTGGGCAATGATCCGCTTATGCCGGATAAATATTCCTGCTTTATGGCGCTCGCGTACTGCATTCGCGATCGTTTGATGGCGCAATGGATTAAAACCCAGAGATCCCTGTATGACACTCTTAAAAAGCGCATTTATTTTTTGTCTCTGGAGTTCCTGCCGGGCAAGTTTCTAAGAAACTATCTCATCAGCCTGAACATGCTTGAGGAAGCCCGCGACACTCTCCGGGACATGGGCTTTGACCTGGAAGAACTCGAAGAAGAAGAGTGGGACGCCGGACTGGGCAACGGCGGACTGGGAAGATTGGCTTCCTGTTTTATGGATTCTTTTGCATGCATGAAATTGCCCGCCTACGGATATGGGATTCGATACGACTACGGAATCTTCCATCAGATCTTAGAAGACGGATATCAAAGGGAACAGTGTGACAATTGGGTTCGGCGCGGAGATCCCTGGGAAATACAGCGGCGCGAACGACTGGCTCCGATCCGGTTCTTTGGACGATCCGAAGCTTATATCGATCATGATGGCGTGCGCCGTTATCGCTGGACTGATGGTGAAATAGTTTTGGCCATGGCCTGCGACATTCTCGTCCCTGGTTATGGAAACGACTATGTCACCAATATGAGGCTATGGTCTGCAAAATCCAGCCACGAAATCAATCTGCAGGAATTCAATCAAGGAGATTACGTCGGAGCGGTCCAATCAAAAGTATTGAACGAAAATATTACGAAAGTGCTCTATCCGAGCGATGAAGTGGACCCGGGCAAAGAGCTGCGCCTCAAACAACAGTATTTTTTCGTCTCCGCCTCTTTGCAGGACATAATCCGACGCTATAAAAAGCAGAGCCAGTCCTTCGATGATTTCCCCAACTCCATCGCCATCCAATTGAATGACACGCACCCATCGATCGCAATACCGGAACTCATGCGTTTGCTGATGGACGAGGAAAAACTGGAATGGGATAACGCCTGGAGCATTTGCGAAAAAACCTTCGCTTATACAAACCATACGGTGCTCCCTGAAGCCCTGGAAACCTGGCCGGTGGATCTGATCGGCCGCATTTTACCCAGGCATCTGGAGATCATCTTTGAGATCAACCGAAGGTTTCTGGAAAAAGTGCGCGCAGAGCATGGAGATGAACCCGATTTGTCATCCAAGTTGTCCATAATCCAGGAAGGACCTGTTCGGCTGGTTCGAATGGCTCATTTGGCGATTGTAGGAAGCCATGCGATCAACGGCGTTGCAGCGCTGCATACGGAAATTCTTAAAAACGGATTGTTCAAGGATTTCAACCGGATCTTTCCAGGCAGAATCCGGAACGTCACGAACGGAATAACCCCGCGACGCTGGCTGGTTCAAGCCAATCCGGGACTCGGACAATTGATAACTTCCGTAATAGGCTCCGAATGGATCAAAGACTTGACCGAGCTGGAGCGCCTCGTTCCTTATGCGGACGACGGAGAGTTTCGCGCCGCCTGGAAACTGGCAAAAAGAGAAAATAAAAAACGTCTGGCTCGCTATATTCTTCGCAAAACCGGAGTTGGAGTAGATCCGGAAACCCTGTTTGACGTTCACATTAAACGACTGCATGAGTACAAGCGCCAGCTTTTAAACGCGCTCCATATGGTGACGCTCTATAGCCAAATCAAGTCCAGTCCGGACAAATCTTATACTCCGCGCACTATCCTATTTGCAGGCAAAGCGGCGCCCGCCTATCACCAGGCAAAGAGAATCATAAAATTGATCAATTCGGTTGCAGAAACCATAAACCGCGACCCCGACATGCACAACCGTCTTCGGGCGGTTTTCCTTCCAAATTACTGCGTCTCTCAGGCGGAAAAAATAATTCCTGCCGCAGATCTATCCGAACAAATATCCACGGCCGGCACAGAAGCCTCCGGCACAGGAAATATGAAAATGGCGTTGAATGGCGCACTCACGATTGGAACCCTGGACGGCGCCAATATCGAAATTCTCGAAGCGGTCGGACAAGAGAATTTTTTCCTTTTTGGTTTAAATTCCGATGAGGTGGTCGCATTGAGAGCGCATGGGTACGATCCGCGGGAATACTGCCGCCGGGATCCGGAATTGCAGAATGTCCTGGACATGATTCGCTCTGGTTTCTTTTCTCCCAAGGATCGCAGGCTGTTCGAGCCCATCGTCGCTTCCTTGCTCGATCAGGGCGATTATTATATGCTGCTCGCCGATTACAGGTCCTATGTCGGAGCCCAGCAGGAAGTCAGCCGTGCTTATCAGAATCCCGACGATTGGACGCGCCGATCCATTCTGAATACCGCTCGCATGGGTCGTTTCTCGAGCGATCGCGCCGTATTGCAATATGCCGATCTCATCTGGAACGCAGAGCCGGTTTAGGAATGGACGATGGACGAATAAAACCGCCGGGGAAATAATATTTTTGGAATAGTGCAGAGGTGGCAATGACTGAGGTTTCGGCATGCATCGCGCGTCAGCCTGTTTTTGATGAAAAAGGACGGTTATGGGGATACGAAATTTTTAGCGTCGGGTGCTCCGGCGCAATCGGATCCGGATTTCCGTCTTCACAGGACGCGGCCATTACTGTGGCGTCAAGCGCCTACCTGAGCCTTCAGAAAATTCTCCAGAACGAGAAAAAAATCATCGTCGATTTCTCTGAAAAAAACATACTGGAAAGATTTCCTTATGCCCTGCCGCCGGTCCTTGCGGTAATTAAAGTCGGCGAAGAAACCGGTCAAGAGCCGCCGGTTGTCGCAATGCTGAACCGCTTGAAATCGGATGGATACCCCATTGCAATTCGCGACTTCACCGGGCGGCCGGAATGTGAAGCCGTGTACAACCTGGCCGACATTATAGCCATCGAAGCAGGCCAAAAAGGGAAAGACGAGACGGCAAAAAATTTAGGCTCGGCCGGAAAATACAATGCCCTATTGCTCGCAACCCGGGTGCAGGACCGCAACATGTTTGAGGTCTGTAAAAGCCTGGGGTTTTCTTTGTTCCACGGCGCTTTTTTTAAGGCGCCCGATAAAATCACTGTTCGAAAGCTCTCTTCCAACGAAATTTTACGCTTAAAACTTCTGCGACTTATTGAGGAAAACGAACCGGATGCCGCAAAGTTGGCGCAGACTATTCAATCGGACGCCACCATAAGTTTTCGCCTGCTCGCATATTTGAATTCCGCAGCATTCGCTTTTTCCCGCAAAATCGGATCCATTCAGCAGGCCATTGCTTTGTTGGGCTGGGCCAACACAAAAAACTGGCTTCGGGTGCTTCTTTTGACGGATATAAGTCCAAGCAAGGATGCGCAGGAACTGGTTCTGCTCTCGGCGCAACGGGGGATGTTTCTCGAGAATCTTGCGCGCGATCATGATTTTTGGGGGTTCGATCCCGAAAGCCTTCACTTGCTCGGAATTTTTTCTCTTCTGGACGCTTTGCTCGGGCTTCCTATGAGCGAAGTCGTCACGCAGCTGCCCGTAGAAAATAAAATGAAGGCGGCTTTGCGCCGTGAGCCCAACAACGAATTTATGCCGTTGCTCACCCTGGCTCAATGCCTCGAAGAGGCGCGCTGGGAAGAAGCCAACGTCATGATTCAACAACTGAACCTCGACAGCAAAAAGACCATGACTGCGTTTCAGAACTCCGTTCATTGGGCTTCTGAATTTTCCAGTTTGGACATTTCCGAGCGTGAACGTGGTCGCTGATACGCAGTTAAAATTTTCCCGCTTCCTTGAAACCTTTGCGGTTGTAATGCATCCTTAAAGCAATGAACCGGACGCCGCTAAAACTATTCGTCATCCTCCTTCTCTTGAACGCTTTCTTTGTCGCTGCTGTGCCGGCCCGGCAAAAGGAATCGGAAGCAAGCGCCTATAGCTCAAAATTTTTCGATCAGTTGCGCGCGGTTTTCGGGAGATTTCGAAATGCCGATCTCCAGGGCGCCTTTCGGGACGCCCTGCCGATCCATTGTTCCGAACTTGTCGGACGCAAGGGAGAATGGAGACCGGTCGCCTTCTTCAATGAGGATCGCAGTCTGGGCGACTGGTATCGGGAAAGCCTGGAGCAGGTAAAAGCGGACTTGACTGTGTATACATTCAAGGGCGCCTGCGACGGAGACCAGGGAATGGTTCAGGTTGCCTCCGAATTCCCAACCGAGGCGGGATTAACGGCTTACAATGATCAGAAGGTCGACCTGGATCAGGTCGATGTCACGATGAATGATCCCGTCAAAGCGCGCATGAATCCCCAGACAAAGGCTTATACATTCAATCTTCCTTATCTATTTTTGAAAACCGACGGCGCCAGGAAGCTTTATAGTTTCATCGCACCGGATCGAAACGCCGCCTACGCTTCGGGCGTGTCAAGTCACTGGGAATGCAAGGCCATCAGCACCCAGGATTTGACGTACCGCTTTTTGATCTGTCGGGTATCGACCGCTCCTCAAAGCTTGCGCCGCAATGAGACTTGGAAGCCGACCTTCGGATCTTCCGCCTTTTATATTTTATCGGACGGGATAGAAGAACAAACCAGCGTGCGTTTGAAATTTGACGGGGCTTCCGACGTCAACGATAAACCGGCAGACCCGGAGCCGCCCGCCGATGCACCGGCGCGTCCTATCCTGAAAAGAGAAAAACCCTGAAGGGGAGAAACGCCGGATGCAGGAGCAGGCAGCAAACGCTCTTAAAAAAGGGGCCACGATCGTTACGGCAAACCGCCGCCTGGCCCGCAGCCTTCAACAGGAATACAACGCTCTCCAGCCGGCCGGCGGATTGAAAGCCTGGGAATCGCCCAAAGTGCTGACCTGGTCCGGCTGGATGAACGACCTGTGGAAGGAATTCCTGTACGTCAGCGAAAATCCGCAAGTATTGTTGAATCCGTGGCAGGAACGGATCCTTTGGGAGCAGGCGATTCGGAATGCGCCCGAATCAGGCGAGTTGCTTCAGGTCCATGCGACGGCGTCCGCAGCGCAGGAAGCATGGAGTCTGGCGAACGAATGGAGATTGGATTGGCGCCAGGTGGAAAACCTGGGCCATGAAGATGTTCGCGCTTTTCTTGCCTGGGCCAAACGTTTTCAAAAAATTTGCGCAGGCCAAGGGTGGATCGAGTATGCCCGGAGCGTGGATGTTCTAAGGAAGGCGGTGAACCGGCTGCCGCTCCCTTCCAACATCCTGCTGACCGGTTTCGATGAATTTACGCAGCAACAGCAGGATTTTTTAGACGCAGCTTCCAAAGCCGGATGCCGCATCGCCAGGCTCAGCCACGCCGAAGCTCGACCGGGCGCCGGCGCAGTCCGGGTTCCGTTCCCCGACGCCGAACGGGAGATCGAAGCGGCT